>NZ_AP025158.1:1200000-1800000 GCF_019974155.1 Thermus thermophilus | reverse complement strand
GGTCAGGTAGTCCAGGCCCACGATGTCCGCCAGGTAGTTGAAGCCCATCTCCTTGTACCGGGCCATCTCCTCCTTGAAGCGCTCCCTTGGCAGGACCACCCAGAGGTTGCCGAGGCCGTTGTCCTCTATGGGGTAGCCTTTGGCCCGGGCCTCTTCCAGGACGCGCTCTAGCCGCATGCCTCACCCCCTCGCCCGCTTCCAGGCCGCCACCGGGGGAAGCCTCTCCCCCCGCTCGTTGTAGGCCTGGCCCCGCACCTTCTTCTGCAGTTGCATCACCGCGTAGATCAGGGCCTCGGGCCTGGGGGGGCAGCCGGGCACGTAGACGTCCACAGGCACCACGGAGTCCACGTTCTGCACGATGGCGTAGTTGTTGAACATGCCTCCCGAGCTCGCGCAGGCCCCCATGGAGATCACCCACTTGGGGTCGGGCATCTGCTCCCAGACCCGGCGCATCACCGGGGCCATCTTCTTGGAAAGCCTCCCGGCCACGATCATCACGTCCGCCTGGCGGGGGCTTGCGCGGAAGACCTCGCTCCCGAAGCGGGCCAGGTCGTTGCGGGCGTCCGTGGAGGCCATCATCTCAATGGCGCAACAGGCGAGGCCGAAGGTGGCGGGCCACAGGGAGTTGCTCCGCCCCCAGGCCACGAGCTTCTCCAGGGTGGTGAAGAGGATCCCCTCCCTCTCCAGCTCCTGGACGTCCCGCTCAAAGAGGTCCTTCAGTGCCACCGCATCACCCCCTTCCACCACTCGTAGAGGAAGCCCACGAAGAGGAGGAGGGTGAAGGCCAGGACCCCCAAAAAGCCGTAGAGGCCAAGCCCCCCTGCGCTCACGGCGTAGGGCCAAAGGAAGGCCACCTCCACGTCAAAGAGGATGAAGAGCATGGCCACCACGTAGAAGTGGACGGGAAAGCGCTTCACCTCCCCGGCGGGGTCGTTCCCCGACTCGTAGGGCATGAGCTTGGCCCGCCCGGGCTTCTTGGGGCCGAGGAGGGCCCCCACCAAAAGGGCCGCCACCCCGATGAAGAGGGCCACCCCCACGTAGACCAGCGTGCCCACGTACTCTTGGATCGGCGCCAAGGTCCCCTCCTTTCGTGCCTTTCTTCACGAAACCGGTCCCCAAAGCCCCATAGGGGCCGGCCTCATTTCCCGCCCATCTTATCACCCCAGGGTGGGGCGCAAGGGGGTGGGCTACACAGAAGGGGAAGGGGCGGTGTAGGGAAGGGAGGCGGGCCTACACCGCCCCCTCGAGGCCCTCCCTCAGCCGGCGGAAGGCCTCGAGGTCCAAGGCCTCCGCCCGGACCTCCGGGGGTAGGCCCAAGGCCCTCAGGGCCTCCTCCACCCGCGCCTTGGGGTAGCCGGCCGCGGCCAGGGCGTTGAGGAGGGTCTTGCGCCGCTTGGAGAAGGCGGCCTCAACGAGGCGGAAGAGGCCGGGGTCGTCCGGGGCGCCCGTGGGGGTGAGGCGCACCAGGCTGCTCCACACCTTGGGCGGGGGAAAGAAGGCCCCAGGGGGGAGGTCAAAGAGCCTCTCCGCCACGGCGTGGTGGGCCACCCGGAGGGTGAGGACCCCGTAGGCCGGGGTCTTGGGCCTTGCGGTCATGCGCTCGGCCACCTCCTTCTGCACCAGGAAGACGAGGCGGGCGAAGCGCCCGGTCTTGAGGAGGCGGGTGACCAGGGGGGTGGCGATGTTGTAGGGGAGGTTGGCCACGAGGAGGCTCCCCTGGGGCACCTCCTCCCAGGGGTAGAGGAGGGCGTCCTGGAAGACGAGGCGCACCGGGAGGCCGGAAAGGGTCTCCTGCAGGACGGGCTTCAGGCGCAGGTCCTTCTCTATGGCCGTGACCTCCGCCCCGGCCTCGAGGAGGGCCCGGGTGAGGACCCCAAGCCCCGGCCCCACCTCAAAGACGGGCCCGGTGAAGGGCCGGGCCGCCTCCACGATGCGGCGCAGGTGAGCCTCCGAGACCAGGAAGTTCTGGCCGAAGCGCTTGTCGGCGAAGAGCCCGTGCCGCTCAAGGAGGGCGCGGACGCCTTGGGGCGAGGCGAGCTTACTCATGGAGGCGCCGCACCTCGGGCCTTAGGGGGTCGGCCTCGAGGTCCAAGACCAGGTACTCCCCCAGGTCCAGGGCGTCAATGAGGGCGAAGCGGTCCTTGAGGAGGATGCCGTCCGGCATGGGGGTGTGGCCGTAGACCCCGTAGCGGTAGCCCATCCTTTCCACGTACTCGGGGGTGAGGAACCACCAGGTCTTGGCCTCGTTCTGGGCGTAGAAGAGGCCGTCGTACTCCTGGAGCCAGGGTACGGGGCCCACGTGGGCGAAGTGGACGCCCTTTAGGACGAGCTCCTTGGGGAAGGAGGCCATCCAGGACCGCAAGGCCTCGGGGAGGGCCTTTCCCCCGTGCTCCGGGTGGAACTCCAGGTGCTTGAGGTGCCGGTTGCCCAGGATGGGGCTTCCCTCCAAGAGGGCGGCCTCGTGGTTGCCGAGGAGGATGGTGACGTGGTCCCCCGCCTCCTTCTGGAAGGCCTTTAGGCGGAAGAGTTCCCGGATCTGCGCCCCCGCCGCCAGGCGGAGGTGGAAGGGGTCTTCGGGGTCGTAGGCCTCGAGGCCTATAAGCCGCGCGTAGTCCCTCGGGGTCTTGGGGTGGACCAGGTCCCCCAGGAGGACGAGGCGCACCCGCCCCGAGCGCAGGGCCTCCGTGGGGCGGAAGCCCTCGTCGGCGAGCCCCTCCCGGCGCAGGATCCGCCAGAGGAGAGGGAAGTTGGCGTGGAGGTCCCCGAGGGCGACGACCCTCATCCCTTGAGCAGGCTCCGTAGCTCCCCGTAGAGCTTGCGCGTCTCCTCGGGGGTCTTGCCGTAGCCCCCGTACTTGGTCACGATCCTGGCCGCCTCCTTGCCCAGCCCCTTCTCCTTGAGCCTTTCCAGGAGCTGGTCAATGAGGCGGTGGGCCTCCGGCTTCTCCTCCTCGGTCTCGGCCTCCGGCTCCGCCTCGGGGAGCGTGGGCGGGGTGAAGCGGCCCTTCTCGGGGTCGTAGTCCACCCACTGCTTCTCCAGGCGGTAGAGGTACCGCCCCACCCCGAACTTCACCGCCGCCCGTTTGAGGGCGTCGGAGAAGGCGGCCTTCAGGGAGTCCCCCTCCCCCACGTCCTCCTTGGTGACCCCGAGGACGGTGAGGCGGCACTTGACCTCGCAAAGGCGCTCCCGCCTCTCGCCCCTTTCGTCTTTCACCTGGCGCTCCGCGTCGGAGAGGACCTCGTAGGCGTCGTGCCAGCCCTCCGGACCCACCACCTTGTCCAGGCGGTCCAACACGGTGCGGGCGTCCACGTAGGGGACCACCAGGGCCCGCTTCTTGTCCCGGGAGAGGGCTTCCACGCGCCACTGCACCTCCCCCGGGGGAAAGGGTTCGGCCAGTTTCCGCCAGACTTCGTCCATGCGTTTTAGTTTACTTTAGGTTTCTCTCACCCCAAAGCCCTGGGGGAAAGCGAAGATGGGGGCATGAAGCGTTGGCTGGCGTTCCTTCCCTTCCTGGCCCTGGCCTGGGCTTTGGAGCTCAGGGTCACCGCCTCCTTGGTGGTGGACCTCTTCCCCCAGGCGGTGGTGGTGGAGCGGGCGACCGAGCCCCAGGGGATCGTGGTGGTGTACCAGGCTTCCCAGGCGGAGGCCGTTTTCCGCTACCACGACGAGGACCTCCGCCGCCGGGGCTGGGTGCGGGTGAAGTACGAGGTCAAGAAGGGCGAGTGGAAGGCGGAGTACCGCAAGGGCAAGGCCAAGGCCAAGCTCTCCGTGAAGGACAAGAAGGGCCGGGTGGAGGTGCGGCTCAGAGAGGGGGACTAGACAAGGCCCAAGCCCCTCGGTACCATATAGGGCGCGCGGGGCCGTGGCGCAGTTGGGAGCGCGCCTGAATCGCACTCAGGAGGTCACGGGTTCGAGTCCCGTCGGCTCCACCAGAAACGCCCCGGGGCAAAGCCCCCGGGGAAACGCTTTTGGTGGGACACCCCTCCTTAAAGCCCCACCCTTTCGCCCGCGGTGGGGGTTCAGGAAGGCTTTTCCCAAGACTCCCTCTAAGAGCGTCGTCCAAGACGGGGTTCTTTGGGGCGTTCCGGAGGGATTGGGCCTCGTAAGGCCACCCCACGCGGGCTTGGGCCGGCATGGGGGCCCGGCAAAGGGTTTCCTTGGGGCCAGCCGGGCGAAGGGGGAGGAAGGGCACAAGGGATTGCGGCCCCCGGGGGCCTTTGGCTAAGTACCCCACCGCGGCTTTCGCCGCGGTGGGGGCCCCAAAAGGACCTTCCCAAGCCTTATTTCGGGCGACCCGTGTTGCGAAATCAACGTGCAACCACTTAGCCTTTCCCCATGGGAAAGCGCCTCTCTGCCCTGGTGTATGGCTTCCCGGACCACGTCCTGCGGGGGAAGCCGACCCACCTCCTGAAAGGCCACGGGGAGGGGGTCCGGCGCTTTGGGTTTTGGGGCCATCTGGAGGGCCGCCTTCTGGGGGACCTCCGCCGGAGGGCCAGGCTTCTGGACCCGGACCGGCCCCCCTGCCCGGCCCGGGCTCGGCGCGGGCTCCTTTCCCCAAAGCCCGTTTCCCCGGGGTTTTAGCCGTGGTCCTCGCCGCCTTGGTCCTGGTCCTCGAGGGGGAAGGCCTCCCCGAGCCCTTGGGCCTCAGAGGCTTCTTCTACGGCCTCCTTCGGGAGGTGGCCCCGGAGGTGCACGACCAGGGGGAAAACCCCTTCGCCCTGGGCTTCGGGGGGCGGGAGGGGGGGTCCTGGGCCCGGGTGAGCCTCCTCAAGGAGGAGCTCTACGCCCGCCTCGCCCCCCGCCTCTACGCCCTGGAGGGGGAGGAGGTGCGGCTTGGGCCTCCTTTTCGGGTGCGGGCCGTGCTCCAGGAGGGGCACCCCTGGGCGGGGGTTTCCACCTATCCCCGCCTCTTCCAGGGGCCTCCTTCCCGGGACCTCGCCCTGCGCTTCGCCAGCCCCACCTTCTTCCGCAGAAAAGGGGTCCACTACCCGGTCCCCGAGCCAAGGCTGGTGCTGGAAAGCCTTCTCCGGCGCCTCGAGGCCTTCGGCCCCCTGAAGGCCCCCGAAGGGGTGAGGGAGGCCCTTTTGGAGAGGACCACGGTGCGGAGCCTGGAGGGGCGCACCCTCCCCGCCCGCACGGAGGTGGACACCGCGGGCTTCGTGGGGCGGGTGGTCTACCACCTGCCCCGGGCCACGGAGGAGGAGGCCCTTTGGCTTTCCGCCCTGGGCCGCTTCGCCTTCTTTAGCGGCGTGGGGGCCAAGACCTCCTTGGGCTACGGCCGGGCCCGGGCGGAAAGTCCCTAGTCCCCTTGGGCCTGCTTCGCCCTGCCGGACCAAGGGGAGGCCCTCGCAGGCCCTCAGTCCAGGCCCAGGAGGGTCCGGCGCAGGGCCTCGTGGACCCGTCCGTTGGTGGCGAGGATGTAGCGGCTGCCCAGGCGGTAGGGGTTCCCCTCGAGGTCCGTCACCCTTCCCCCCGCCTCCTCCACGAGGAGCCACCCCGCCGCCACGTCCCAGGGGTTCAGCTTCACCTCCCAGAAGCCCTCCAGCCGCCCCGCGGCCACGTAGGCCAGGTCCAGGGCCGCCGCCCCGGGTCTGCGGACGAGCAGGCCCTTGCGCAGGGCCCGTTCAAAGTAGGTGAGGTTTTCCGGGTCTTTGGCCACGTCGTAGGGGAAGCCTGTGGCGAGGAGGCTTCCCACGAGGCTCTCCCGCCCCGTGACCCGGATGGGGCGGCCGTTGAGGTAGGCCCCTTCCCCCCTCAGGGCGTAGAAGACCTCCCCCCGGGCGGTGTCCATCACCACGCCCATCTGGATGGCGCCCTCGGCCTCGAGGGCGATGGATACCGCGAAGAAGGGGAAGCCGTGGGCGTAGTTCACCGTCCCGTCCAGCGGGTCCACGATGAAGCGGAGGGCCTTCCCGCCCTCACTCCCCCCTTCCTCCCCCAGAAACCCCGCTTCGGGGAAGCGGGAGAGGAGGAGGCCCTTCACCGCCTCCTCCGCCTCCCGGTCCGCCTGGGTCACCAAGTCGGTGGGGCCGGACTTGGTCCCTTCGGTGAAGCCCTTTTCCAGGTAGTAGAGGTGGATGCCTCGGGCGAGGCTCGCCGCCTCCAGGGCCGCCTCCAAGTACGGGTAGTAGGGGTGGCGCCTCCCGATCACCCTTCCATCCTAAGGGAGGCGAGGCGGGCGAAGAGGGCCCGCAGCCTCTCCGCGCTCTTCACCCCGGGGGCCTCCTCCACCCCGCTCGCCAGGTCCAGGGCGTAGGGCCTGAGGGCGAGGACCTCCTCCAGGTTCTCCGGGGCAATCCCCCCCGCCAGGATGACCCGCCTTCCCGTGGCGAGGAGGGGCTTGGCCCAGGCCCGGGGGTAGGCCTCCCCGCTTCCCGGGCGCTTCCCGTCCAGGAGGAGGGCCTGGGCGGGGTAATCCGCCCACTCGGTCCGCGCGGGGCCCTCGAGGGGGAAGGCCTTGATCACGGGGTAGAAGCGCCCCACGGCCTCCGCCCACTCGGGGGGCTCCTCCCCGTGGAGCTGGGCCACCTGGAGCCGGGCCTCCTCCATAAGGCGGAGCACCTCCTCGGGCGGTTGGTCGCGGAAGACCCCTACCCGCACCACGAACGGGCCCAGGGCCTCTCCGATGGCCCGGGCGGCTTCCGGGGCGATCCTGCGGCGGGAGCCCGGGGCGAGGACAAAGCCCAAGGCGAAGGCCCCCAGGGCCTCGGCGAGGAGGGCGTCCTGCAGGCGGGTGATGCCGCAGATCTTGACCCGCACAGGGCCAGTATAAGGGGCCGGGCCTTTGGACCCGGCCCGAGCGCTTTTTGGGGGCCCTAGGACCTCCCCCGGGTGTTCCGGGGCCGCCTCAGCCGCACTTGGCGTAGCCGCAGGCCTGGCACTTCCAGCACCCCTCCTCCCGCACCAGGGTCCTCTCCCCGCAGGAGGGGCAGGGGGCGGCTCCGGCCAGGGCGATCCCGCCGCCCGAGAGGGCGGGGGCGGAGGAGAGGTCCTCCGGGGCCCCTGGGGCCATCTGGGGGACGGTCTCCAGGGCCACGGCGATGAGGTCGGCCTTGCTGGAGACGAGCCTGCCCTGGTAGGTGCCGTAAAGCCCCCCGTTGATGCCCCGGAGGGTGCGCACGATGGCCTCCGGGGGTACCCCGTACTGGAGGGCGATGGAGACCACCCGGCCTAGGGCCTCGCTGTCGGCGTTCGCCTCGTCCCCGGCCTTGCCCGAGGTGAGGATGACCTCAATGGGCCTTCCCTCCAGGGTGTTCACCGTGACGAGGAAGCTCCGCTTGGACCCATCGGGGGCGAAGAGCTTGACCATGTCGGTGAAGCCCATGAGGCGGCCGGGCCGCTCGTAGACGGGCCTGCCGGGCTCGTGGGCCCTGGTCTCCTGGGGCTTCGCCTCCTCCTTTTTCCCCGCCTTCTCCTCTTTGGCCTCCCTCTTCACCGTGAGGACCTGGAACTCCCGGGAGCCGTCCCGGTAGACGGTGATCCCCTTGCACCCCGTGCGGTAGGCCTCGGTGTAGGCGGCCTCCACATCCTCCACCGTGGCGTGGTTGGGGAGGTTGATGGTCTTGGAGATGGAGTTGGCGGCGTACCCCTCGGCGTCAAAGGCCCTTTGGACCACGCCCTGCATGCGCACGTGGTCCAAGGGGTGGATGTCGTGGGCACAAAGGAAGACTCGCCTTATGGCCTCAGGGACGAAGGGGAGGTTCTGCACGGAGCCGTGGCCGTCCTTCTGGATCTCCTCAACGATCTTCTCCCAGTCCCACTTCCCGTCCTTCTCAAAGCCAGGCGCGGGTGGGTAGGCCTCCATGAGCTCCACGAAGAGGGGGTGGAGGAGGGGCTTGTACTCCCCGCCGATCCTGCGCCAGACGAAGGGGCTGAAGACGGGCTCAATCCCCGAGGAGACCCCCATGAGCATGCTCGTGGTCCCCGTGGGGGCCACGGTGAGGAGGGCCACGTTGCGCCGCGGGCGGATCCCGAGGCTCTGGAAGTACTCCCTGTGCTCCTCGTAGAGGGGGAAGGGGCCCCTCTCCTCGGCGAGGGCCTCGGAGGCCCGGATGGCCTCTTCGCGCATGGCGGAGACGATCTCGTAGACCTTCCTCCTGGCCTCCTCCGAGTCGTAGGGGAGGCCCATCTTGATGAGGGCATCGGCCAAGCCCATGAGGCCGAGGCCAAGCCTCCTGAGCCTCTTCGCCGCCATTTCGTTATCGGGGAGGGCGAACTTGTTCACGTCCAGGACGTTGTCCAGGAAGCGGATGGCGGTGCGGACGTCCCGGCGGAACTCCTCCATCTGGAACTCCCCGTCCTTCACGTAGGCGGCGAGGTTCATGGCCCCGAGGTCGCAGGGCTCGCCCACGGTGAGCGGGATTTCGCCACAGGGGTTAGTGGAACGAATCCAATAACGCTCCCCTAAACCCTTCAAGGCCGAGAGCGCGTTCACCCGGTCCACGAAGATGAGCCCCGGCTCCCCCGTGGCCCAGGCATGCCAGGCGATCTCGTGCCAAAGCCAGCGGGCGGGGACCTTCCCCCCGTAGAGGGGGATGGCCTTGGCCCCGTCCTCCCGCTCGGGGAGGGGAGGGAGCTTGCCCGTGTAGGGGCCCTCTACGGGATAGGGGTAGTACTTCCCGGGGACCTCAATGGGGGTCACGGGCCAGAGCTCGTCCTTTTCCACCGCTTCCAGGAAGCGGTCGGTGGCCAGGACGGAGATGTTGAAGGTGGAGATGTCGCCCTCCGCCTTCTCCCGGTCCAGGTCCTTGGCGGTGAGGAAGTCCAGGAGGTCGGGGTGGTCTATGGAGAGGGTGGCCATCCCCGCGCCGCGCCTCGTTCCGCCTTGGCGTACCACCCGGAGCACGGGGGCGTAGACGTAGCGCAGGGTGGCCACGGGGCCCGCCTCCTCGGCCCCCCAGGCCACCCACTCCAGGAAGTTGTCAAAGATTTCAAAGAGGAAGCTCACCGGCCCCGAGCTCGTCCCGCCGCTTCCCCGGATGGGGGCGCCTTCGGGGCGGAGGAGGGAGAAGTCCACGTGGGGCTTCTGGCCTTTGCGCGCCAGGTCCGCGGCCTCCCGGGCGGCGTCAATGATCCCCCCCATGTCGTCGGGAACGAGGATGCGCCCTTCCGGGGGCTCCTTGACCGTACGCACCCCGTAGCGCTCCGCCAGGGCCTTAAGCTCCGGGGAGACGGCGCCGTAGACCACCCGGGCGAAGTTTTTGAGGGAGATCTCCTCCTTGGCCCCGTCGGGGTTGATGGGCGGGCGCATCAGGCCCCGGATGAAGTCCTCCACGTCGGGGTGTTCCGCCGAGAGGTAGGCCACGCCCTCCACGGCCCGCCGTGTCCTCTTCCCTTTGGAGCGGTAGGGGTCCAGGTTCACCCCGTTGCCCCCGCCCACCTTGGTGACCAGGGCGAGCTTCTTGGCCACCTCCATGATGCCTGCGAAGCTCTCGGGGGGGTTTTCCGTGGCTCCCTGGACGAAGCAGTTGAGGAGGTTGCCGTGGACGGTGCCCGCCCCCGCGAGGATCCGCCCCCCGGGGGAGAAGCGCTTCTCGGCCATGAGGCGGAAGAAGCGCTCCTCCCACTGGGAGCGCTCCTCCTCCCGCTCCACCTTGGCGATCTCCCGGGCCACGCGGCGGAACATGCCCAGGATGTCCCCGTCCCCGGGCTGGAGGTACTGGCGCTTGGCGATGGCCTGCGCGTGCTCGTCAAAGAAATACCCGTCCCTCATATCCATCCTCCACCCAAACCCCAATATCTTGGGGCACCCATCCAGGAGGGTACTACGGGTTGGGTTCAGGCGCAAGTGTCGGGGTCCACACTTTGGCCTGGGAGTTGCCCGTGGCCTCCAGACTACCACAACGAGGGCCCGTGGGGTTGACAAGCCGCGGGAGGAGGCCCCTAAATAGGGGGCGATGCCCAAGAGCGCCAAGCGCCGCGCGAGCCAGCCCACCGGCGCGGAGACCCTGGTGGTGGTGGAGTCCCCGGCCAAGGCCCGGAGCATCCAAAAGATGCTGGGGCCGGGCTACGAGGTCCGGGCGAGCCTGGGGCACGTGGTGGACCTCCCCGAGCGGAGCCTGGGGGTGGACGTGGAGCGGGACTTCGCCCCCACCTACGAGGTGAAGAAGGACAAGAAGCCCGTGGTGGAGGAGCTGAAGCGGGCGGCGAAGGGCAAGCGCCTGCTCATCGCCACCGACCCCGACCGGGAGGGGGAGGCCATCGGCTGGCACGTGGCCCGCCTCCTGGGGCGGGACCCCAAGGAGCCCATCCGGGTGGAGTTCCACGAGATCACCCCCAGGGTGGTCCGCCAGGCGGTGGAGGCCCCGCGGCCCATTGACCAGAACCTGGTGGACGCCCAGCAGGCCCGGCGCGTCCTGGACCGCCTCCTCGGGTACAACCTCTCCCCCCTCCTCTCCCTGGAGTTCCGCAAGCGGGCCCTCTCGGCCGGCCGGGTGCAGAGCGTGGCCCTGAGGCTCGTGGTGGAGCGGGAGGAGGCCATTGAGGCCTTCCGGCCCGAGGAGTACTGGGTCCTCCGGGGCGTCTTCGCCGTGGAGGGCGGGGAGGCTCCCCTGGTGGCCACGCTCCACGAGGTGGAGGGGAGGCGCCTTTGGACGGGGCAAGGGGAGAAGGAGGGCCGGCTCCACCTCGCCTCGGAGGCCGAGGCCCATGCCCTGGCCGAGGCCCTGCGGAAGGGGAGCTACCGGGTGGCCCGGGTGGAGGTGCGGGAGCGGCGCAAGGCCCCCCCGCCCCCCTTCACCACCTCCACCCTCCAGCAGGCCGCCTCGAGCCGCTTGGGCTACACCGCCGCCCGCACCATGCGCATCGCCCAGCGCCTCTACGAGGGGGTGGACCTGCCGGAGGGGACCGTGGGCCTCATCACCTACATGCGCACGGACTCGGTGCGGGTGGCCCCCGAGGCGGTGGCGGCGGCCCGGGAGGTGATCGGGAAGGCCTTCGGCCCGGAGTACCTGCCCGAGGCCCCACGGGTCTACAAGAACCGCAGGGAAGGGGTCCAGGACGCCCACGAGGCCATCCGCCCCACCGACCCCAAAAGGACCCCGGAAAGCGTCCGCCCCTACCTTTCCGAGGAGGAGTACCGCCTCTACGAGCTCATCTGGCGCCGCTTCCTGGCGAGCCAGATGCGGGACGCCCTCTACGAGCAGACGGCGGTCGCCCTGGCCGACCTCGAGGGCCGCTACGCCTTCCGCGCCTCGGGCTCGGTGTTGCGCTTTGAGGGGTACCTCCGGGCCTGGGGGCGGGACGCCGAGGAGGAGGAGGAGCCCCCCGTCCCCGCGGTGCCCGAGGGGGTTCCCGCCCGGCTTGAAGAGGTCCTGGAGGAGCGGCGCTTCACCGAGCCCCCGCCCCGCTACACCGACGCCAGCCTGGTGAAGACCATGGAGGAGCTGGGGATCGGCCGCCCCTCCACCTACGCCCCCACCCTCGAGACCCTGGAAAAGCGGGGGTACGTGGCCCGCAAGGGGCGGACCCTTTTCCCCACCCCCCTGGGCCGCCAGGTCACCGCCTACCTGCGGGAAAGGTTCCCCCAGGTGGTGGCCTACGAGTTCACCGCCCGGATGGAGGAGCGGCTGGACGAGGTGGAGGAGGGGCGCGTCCCCTGGCCCAAGGTGGTCTGGGAGTTCTACGAGCCCTTTTTGGGGGAGCTCGCCCAGGTGCCCAAGAAGACCTGCCCCCGGTGCGGCAGGCCCTTGGAGCTCAAGGTGAGCCGCTACGGCCAGTTCCTGGGGTGCACGGGCTACCCGGAGTGCACCTACACCGAGCCCCTGGAAAGGCGGGAGGCGGAGCCCATCGGGGAGGCCTGCCCCAAGTGCGGCCGCCCCCTCCTCAGGAAGGAGGGCCGCTACGGCACCTTCATCGCCTGCTCCGGCTACCCCGAGTGCGACTACACCCGGGACGACGGGACCCCCACGGACCACGCCTGCCCCAAGTGCGGGGGCCGGGTCCTGGAAAAGCGGAGCCGGAAGGGCAAGCCCTACTACAAGTGCGAGAACAACGCTTGCGACTTCCTTTCCTTCTACCCCCTCCTGGAGGAGGCCTGCCCCGCCTGCGGCTGGCCTTTGGCGAAGAAGGGGGAGAAGGCGCTCTGCCTCAACCCCGCCTGCCCGGAGCACGAGCCGAGCCTCCTTCCCGCCCCCAAGGAGGCCAAGAAGGGGCGGTCCCGGGGGAGGGGCAAGCCCCCCCTCGCCCCCCCTAAGGACTGGGAGGAGCTCGTCCCCTTCCTCCCCGGGCTTTCCCCCGAGGAGCGCCGGGCGGTGGAGGCCCTCGCCCGGGGGGAGGCCCTGGCCGAGGAGGCGGCGCGGCTTGCCCGGCGAGCCCTCTTCAAGCTCCGCATGCGCAAGGGCAAGGCCCGGAAGGAGCCGGCCCGGGTGTGATGGCGAGCTTCAAGCTCCACCTCCTGCGCCTCGCCCGGGAGGGCCAGGTGGAGGTCCCGGGGGTGCCGGGGCTTAGGGCCTACACCTTGAGGGAGTGGGTGGAGCGGCCGGGGCCGGTCTTTTACCTCCTCCTGGAGGGGGAGCTCGTGGTGGACCTGCCCGAGGGCCGGTACCTGCACCTGCGCCGGGGGGAGGCGGCCCGGGTCACGGAGCCGCACCGGCTTCTTCCGGTGGAGCGGGCGGTGCTTCTGGAGCTGGGCTAGGCCCCACCAGGTAGACCGCCCCCCAGGGGCGGTAGACGCTCACCACCTGGTCCTCCCGGACGCGCCCGTCCCCGTAGCGCACGCGGCGGCGGACCACCACCTTGGCCCCTTCGGCGGCGAAGTCCACCTGCTTGCGCGCCCCCGGGGGAAGGGTGGGGTCGGGGATCTCCCGAGGGGGGAGGGGGGGCTTGCGGTCCGTGATGAAGGGGCCCTCCCAGGCCACCGCCCGGTCCTTGGTGCCGAAGAGGTGGAAGCGGAGGCGGCCTTCCTGCACCGAGGCCTGGATCCAGAGGGCCCCGGGGGTGTCGTTCAGGACCTTGAGGTCCTTGTAGGGCTGGATCACGGCGGCGTCCAGCCCAGGGGGTTTGTAGTAGGCCACCTGGTAGCTGTGGGCGTGGCGTTCCAGGATGGGAAGGCCGGCGAAGAAGAAGGCCCGGAAGAGGGTGGTGGAGACCTGGCACACCCCGCCCCCCACGCCGGTTTCCGTCCGGTCCCCCACGATGACGTAGGCCTCCTTGAACCCGGTCTCGAGGGCGATGGGCCCCAGGGCCCGGTTGAAGGAGAAGGGGCCCGGGGGGACGAGGAGGCCGTCCAAGCGGCTCGCCGCCAGGCGGATGTTGTGCACCCGCTCGGGGCTCGAGCCCCAAAAGCCCGTCTCCGCCGTGGCCAGGTGCTCCCGCACCCCGAGGGCGTAGAGGTCCTCGAGGCTCGGGGAAGGGGGCGTGTAGCGCACCGGGAGGAGGAAGCGCTTTCTTCCCTGCGCTCTGGCCTCGCGGAAGGCCTTTAAGGCCTCTTCCCGGTCAAAGGCGAGGCCCTTCTTCTCCACCCCCCGCCACCGCCCGTCCTGATAGATGAACCGGGGGGGGCGGGGCGGCCGGGCGAGCCGGTCCAGGAGGCGGAGGAGCTCCGCCTCCGAGGCCACGGGGTAGCGCTGGGTGCCGGTGTAGGCCACGAGCCGCCCCTCCTCGAGGACGTTCTCCCGCAGGACGAGGACCGCTTCCAGGGGCGCGCTCTGCCCCAGGGCGAGGCCGAGAAGGAAGAGGAGAACAAAGGGGCGCATACCCCATTATGCTTCGCGCCCGAGCCGAAGGCGGGTCCTCCCCTCGCTTCCCGTTTGCCTTGGCCCCCAAGCCGAACCTTTTGCTGGGGCCCCACGTTGGCTTGGGCCAGCAGGGGCCGGGATCAGAAGACCATCTCCCCCCGGAGGAAGGCCTGGGTTCTCGGGTCCTTGGGGGCGGCGAAGACCTCGGCCACGGGGCCTTCCTCCACCGCCTCTCCCCGGTGCAGGAAGAGGAGGCGGTGGCCCAGGCGCCGGGCCTGGAAGAGGTTGTGGGTGGCGAGGACCACGCCCCGGCCCTCCTCCGCGGCCCGGCGCAGGAGGGCCTCCACCCGGAGGGCGTTTGCCGGGTCCAGGTTGGCGGTGGGCTCGTCCAGGAGGAGGACCTCGGGCTCCACCGCCAGGGCCCGGGCCAGGGCGAGGCGGGCCGCCTCCCCGGCGGAGAGGCGGCGGGCCGGCCGGTGGGCGAGGGCCTCGAGGCCCACCTCCTTGAGCCGGGCTTGGGCCCGCCTGCGCGCCTCCTCCCGGGGGACGCCGTGGAGGAGGAGGCCGAAGGCGGCGTTATCCAGGACGCTCCGGTGGAGGAGGGGCGGGGTCTGGGGCAGGTAGACCCTAAGCCCCCCCGTCACGCGCCCCCCCTCCGGGGGGAGAAGGCCCGCGAGGAGGCGGAGGAGGGTGGTCTTGCCGCTCCCCGAGGGGCCGAGGACCACGAGCACCTCCCCCGGAGCCAGGGCGAGGCGCGGCACCCGGAGCCGGAAGCCGGGGAAGGCCAGGGTCAGGTCCTCCGCCTGGAGGATCACTCCCGCTCCAGGATAACCAGGAAGGCGGTGACCAAGAGGGCGATGCCGAGGAGGACCGCCCCCAGGGCCAGGGCCGCGTGCAGCTCCCCCATGCGGGTCTCCACCACGATGGCGGTGGTGAGGACGCGGGTGTGGTGGCGGATGTCCCCCCCCACCAGGGTGGCCGCCCCCACCTCGCTGATGGCCCCGCCGAAGCCCGCGGCTAAGGCGGCCGCCAGGGTGCGGCGGCTTTCCGCGAGGAGGGTGGGGAGGACGTGGCGCTCCTTCCCCCCTAGGCTCCGCACCAGAAGGCGGACCTCCTCCACCCGGCCCCGGGCCCCCGAGAGGACGAAGGCGGCGATCAGGGGGAAGGCCAGGGTCGCCTCCGCCAGCACCATGGCCCAAGGGGTGTAGAGGAGGTTGAGGAAGCCGAGAGGCCCGGAGCGGGAGAGGAGGAGGTAGAAGAGGAGGCCCACCACCACCGAGGGCAGGGCGAGCCCGGAGTAGAGGAGGACCCTACCCCAGACCCCTCCGCCCCCCCTTAGGGCGAGCCAGAGGCCGAGGGGCACCCCGAAGAGGGCGGCGAGGAGGGTCGCCCCCCCGGCCACGGCGAGGCTTCTCAGGGCGATCTCCAGGACCTCGGCGGGGGGCATGGCTAGGGGCGCAAGGGGAAGAGGCACCGGCCCCGAAGAGGGGTGAAGAGGGGGGTGCCCTCCACCCGGAGGCCCGCCACGATCCGGGCGGCCTCCTCCGAGGCGAGGAAGGCCCTAAGCCTTTGGGCCTCGCTTTTCCCGGGGCTTCCCGGGACCAGGTGGAAGGCGTACTGGTTGAGGAGGAGGGGGTCCTCCCGGGCGTAGAGGGGCTTCAGGCCCCGCCTCTTCCCCACGTTGAGGAAGGTGGCGAGGTCGGTGAGGGTGTAGGCCCCCTTCTCCGCCGCCAGGACCAGGGTCTGGCCCATGCCCGCGCCGCTTTCCAGGTACCAGGGGCCCTGGGGCTTCAAGCCCGCCTTTTCCCAGAGCTCCCGCTCCTTGAGGTGGGTGCCCGAGCGGTCCCCGCGGGAGACGAAGGGGGCCTTTTGGGCCGCGATGCGCCGCAGGGCCTCCAGGACGCTCCCCGCCTCCCGCACCCGGGCCGGGTCCGCCTCGGGCCCCGCGAGGAGGAAGGCGTTTTGGGCCAGGCAGAAGGGCTCGGCGGTGCTCCCCCGGGCCAGGGCCTCCCGCTCCAGGGAGGGGGCGTGGACCAAGACGGCGTCCACGTCCTTCCGCTCCGCAAGCCTCAGGGCCTGGCCCGTGCCCACCGCCAGCACCTGGACCCGGATCCCCGTTTCCCGGAGGAAGGCCCCTAGGAGCCGGTCCAGAAGCCCCGAGTCGTAGACGCTGGTGGTGGTGGCGAGCCGCAGGGCCAAGGCCGGCCCCAGGAGGACGAGGAGGGCGAGGAGGCGCATGGGAAGAGTATAGCCCGGTAACCTGGGGGCGTGGTGCCCGACTGGGAGGAGGTCCTTAGCCTGTGGCGGGCGGGGCGGTATTACGAGGTGCACGAGGTCCTGGAGCCCTACTGGCTTAAGGCAAGGGGGGTGGAGCGCCGCCTCCTCCAGGGGGTGATCCTTTTGGCGGCGGCCCTCCACCAGAGGCGCTTGGGCCGGCCGGGCCTGCGCAACCTGAGGAAGGCGGAGGCCCGGCTGGAAGGGCTTCCCTGCCCCCTCATGGGCCTGGACTGGCGCTCGCTTTTGCGGGAGGCCCGGCGTAGACTCGGGGCGTGAGCGCCGAGGTCCTCGTTTACCGCGGCTCCTTGGTGGAAAACCGGCACCGCGTTTCCCTGGCCCTCTGGGGCCCGGAGGGGCTTGTGGCCTACGGGGGCGACCCCGGGCGGATGGCCTACCTGCGCTCCTCCGCCAAGCCCTTCCAGGCCTTGGCCCTTTACCTCACGGGGGCGGTGGAGCGCTTTGGCCTCACGGAGGAGGAGGTGGCCTTGGCCACGGCGAGCCACGACGGGACGCCCCGGCACGTGGAGGTGGCGGCCCGCTTCCTGGGGAAGCTCGGGCTTGGGCCGGAGCACCTGGTCTGCGGGGTCCACCCCCCCTTCTCCCGGGAGGCGCGGGCGGCCCTCGAGGCCCAGGGCCTTGCCCCCACCCCCCTGCACCACAACTGCTCGGGGAAGCACGCCGGGATGCTGGCCGCGGCCCTGGCCCTGGGGGCGCCCACGGAGGGGTACCACCTGCCGGACCACCCCGTCCAGCGCCTCAACCTGGCCACCCTGGAGGCCCTCTCCGGGGCCCGGCCCGGGCTCGCCACCGACGGGTGCAGCGTCCCCACCTTCGCCCTCCCCCTGGCCCGGGCCGCCCGGGCCTTCTTCCTCCTGGCGGACCCCGGCCGCGCGCCCGAGGCTTACCGGACGCCCCTCCTCCGGGTGCGGGAGGCCATGCGCCGCCACCCTGACCTGGTGGCGGGGCCGGGGAGCGTGGACACCCTCCTCATGGAGCGGCTCCCCGTGGTGGCCAAACGGGGCGCGGACGGGTACTACGGCCTCGCCCTTCTGGAGGGCCCCCGGGGGCCTTTGGGCGTGGCCTTGAAGGTGGAGGACGGGGCCACCCTGGCCCGGGAGGTGGCGGTGGTGGCCCTCCTCCGGGCCTTGGGCCTGGATCCGGGAAAGACCCCTTGGGACCGCCCCCCCGTGCGCAACCACCGGGGCCTCGAGGTGGGCCACCTGGAGGCCCGGCTTGCCCTGGTCTGGGTCTGAAGGTCGGCATGGGGGCCCCCACTTCGGCCTTCGCCGCGGTGGGGTACGGGGGGTAGGGTCAGGCCTTTCTCTTCCGCAGGGCGTCCCGGATCTCCCGGGGGTTCTCGGCGATCTTTTCCCTGAAGCTTCCCCTTGGGCCCCCCGGAAAATCCACCCGGCTACAGCACCCGGGCGAGGCGCAGGAAGGCCGGGGGCGGGGGAGGGGGGGCGCCGCCGTCCTGGTAGCGGAAGCGCAGGTCCCGAAGGGGCCCCTCCCCCAGGCCCAGGCCGCGGGGGAAGCGGGGCCTCAGGTCCAAAGGCCGGGCCTCCTCCCCCCCGAAGGCCTCCCGGAACCTCTCCACCTCCTTGGGGTGGCCGAAGTGGTAGGCGTAGAGCCACGGGCCTTCCTCGTCCTCGAGGGCGAAGAGGAACCGGGGGGTGGGAAAGAGGCGGGGGAAGCTCCCGGAAAAGGGCCGCCGCAGGAAGGCCTGGGCCCGCCCAGGGCGCAGGCGCAGCACCACCTCCTCCGCCTGGCCCAGAAGGCCGAAGCTCCCCACGAAAAGCCGGACCAGGTCGTAGCCCTGGACGTTCTTCACCACCACCCCCCCCGCCCGGACGCGGCGCCCCTTGGGGGTGCGGAAGGTGAGGCCCAGGACCTCTGCGGGGAAGAAGAAGGTCTGGGCGAAGCCGCCCCGGGCCACGAGCCCCCCGACCCCGCCCGGGAGCTCCACGGGGGGAAAGGGGGGGAAAAGCCCCGTTCCGGCAAGGCGGGCGTGGACCTCCAAAAGGCCCGCCTCCCCCGGCGCCACCAGGTACTGGTCGGCGGCGTGGACCTCCATGGGGTCATGCTACTTCGCCTCCACGGGGGCAAGGAGGAGGGCGAGGAGGGCGAGGGCGGCCCCAAGCCCCACCGCCAGGGGGAAGCTGTGGAGGAAGAGGGGGTAGGCGAGGCCCGCCAGGGTGCCCCCCAGGTAGAAGCCCGCCACGTAGGTCCCGCTCACCCCCGGCCCCCTCTGCCCCGCGGCTCCCGAGGCCAGGCTTTGGGCCGTGAAGAGGAAAGCCATGAGGAGGACGAAGCCCCCCACCAGGAAGGGCGGGGGAAGGAGGAGGAGGCCTAGGGCCACGAGGACGCCGAGGAAGGCCAGGCGGAAGGTGCGCCGGGGGCCGAGCCTTGCGGCGAGGAAGCCCGAGAGGGCGCTCCCCGGGAGGCCAAAGAGGTAGGCCAGGTACACGAGCCCCACCTCTGCCGGGCGGTAGCCCAGGTCTAAAAGCCGGTAGGGGAGGAGGTTCGCCAGGAAGAGGTTGAGGAAGAGGAGGACGGCGCCCACCGCGTACAGGGGAATGGCCCGGAGGTCGTAGCGGGCGGGCCCTAAGGGGGGCGTCTTTCCCCGGGGCAGGCCGAGGAGGAGGAGGCCCAGGGCCAGGGCGGGGAGGGAGAGGAGAAGGAGGGCCTCCCGCACCCCCAGGCCCTCGGCCAGCACCCCGGCGAGGACCCGGCCGAGGCCGCCCCCAAGGACGTTGCCCGCCATGTAGAGGCCCGCCACCTCCCAGGCCCGCCTGGGGTAGAGGAGGGGGAGAAGGGCGATGGCCAGGGCGGGGACGAGGGCCGCCCCCGCCCCCTGGAGGAGCCGGGCCAGGGTCCAGAGGAAGAGGCTCGGGCTCAAGGCCCCCAGGACCCCGCCCGTCCCCACCAAAAGGAGGCCCCCGCCCAGGAGGACCCCGGGAGGGAGGGGGAGCCTTGGGGTCAGGGGGGAGAGGAGGACGAGGAGGAGGAGGGGAAGCCCCATCCCCGGCCCCGCGGCCCCTGGGGGGGCCCCGAAGAGCCTTTCCAGGAGGGGGAGGAGGGGGACCACCGCGTAGAGGGCGCTGTAGAGGGCCACGCCCGAGAAGAGCACGGCGAGCCGCACCCCCTTATGCTAGGCCTGTGCGGGTGCTCCAGGTGGCCCTTCCCCTGCCGCTTCCGCCCATGAGCTACTTCCCTCCCTTGGGGCAGGAGGGAGAGGAGGCCTTGGGGCGGCGGGTGGCCGTCCCTTTTCGGGGGGAGGTCCAGGTGGGGGTGGTGGTGGGGGAGGGGGGGCGGCCCTCCCTGAGCCTCCGCCACGCCATCGCCTACCTGGACCCCGCCCCCTACCTGCGCCCGGAGGAGATCCTCTTTTTGGAGGAGGCGGCCCGCTACCTCTTCGCCCCCCTGGGCCAGGTCCTGGCGGACTTCCTCCCCCCCTTTCCCCCCTTGCGCCACCGGGTCCGCCTCTACCCGGGGGCGGACCCGAAGGTCCTGCCCCCGGGGCTTGGGGCCCTGGTGGACTGGCGGGAGGCCCGGGGCTTTGACCCTAAGCTTTTGGACCTCCTGCGGGAGGCGGGGATGCTGGAGGAGGAGCTCGCCTTCCGGGAGGCGCGGGGGGTGCTGGTGCCCCTGAAGCCCGCCCACCCCGATCCCCAGCTGGACCGCGTCCTTCAGGTTCTGCGGGAGCTGGGCTTTGCCGAAAGCCAGGCGGCCCTGGCCCGGGCGGCGGGGGTGGGGGTGGGCCGGGTGCGTCGCCTCGTCCAGGAGGGGTACATCGGCACCGCGTCCCCGGAGGAGGCCGCCCCGCCCCCGGCGGACGGGGTGGACGTGGCGCCCCTCCACCTCCCCGAGAGGCCCGAGCGGGTCAACGGCGGGCGGTTTCTGGAACGCGTGCGGGTGCTTAAGGGGCTTTTGGGGGAGGGGGACCACCTGGTCCTGTTCCCCGAGGTGAGCCTCTTGGAGCGGTTTCTCGCCCACTTCCCCGAGGCCACGCCCTACCACGGGGGGCTTTCCGGCCCGGTCCGGGAGCGGTTTTTCCGGAGGCCGCGCGGCGTGGTCTTCGCCACCTACGGCGGGCTCCTCCTCCCCTTCACCCCCCGCTCTTTGGTGGTGGTGGAGGAGGGGAGCGAGAGCTACAAGCTTCCCTCGGGGAGCCGGGCCTTCGTTCCCCCGCTTGCGGAGCTTAGGGCCCGGCTCCTCGGGGTGCCCCTCACCTACCTCTCCCTGGTGCCCGCGGTGGAGGTCTTGGAGCGAAAGGGTTTGGCCCTGCCCGTGCCCAAGCCCCGCCTTCTCCTCTTGGACCTCCGGCGGGAGCGGGGCTTTCCCATTACGGGGCGGGCTTTCGCCCTCCTCCGCCAGGTGGAGGAGCGGGGGCGGCAGGCCGTGGTCCTTTCCGCCCGCAAGGGGTACAGCGCCCTCCTCCTCTGCCAGGACTGCGGCTTCCGGCCCATGTGTCCCGACTGCGCCTTGCCTCTGCGGTACCACCGGGAGGGGAAGGGGGCGCTGGTCTGCCACCAGTGCGGCCACCGCGAGGACCCGCCCCTCCTCTGCCCCCGGTGCGGCTCCCCCCTCCTCGCCCCCAAGGGGCCCGGGGTGGACTGGATCCGGGAGGCCCTTGCGGAGAGGCTCTCCCTTCCCGTCTACCGCTACGCCGGGGACGGAAAGGACGACCTCACCCCCCTCCTTCAGGGCCGGCCGGGGGTGGTGGTGGGGACCACGGCCCTCCTCCGGGGGCCGAGGCTTCCGGAGCTTGCCCTCGTCCTCCTCCCTTTGGCGGACGGCTTCCTCCTGGAGTCGGACTTCCGGGCGGCGGAGCGGTACCACCGCCTTCTCTGGGCTCTCACGGAGCTCAGGCCCGGGCGGAGGCCCCTCCTCGTCCTCCAGACCTTCTCCCCCGAGCACCCCGTGCACCGGGCCCTCGAGGCGGGGGAGGTGGAGGCCTACCTGTGGCAGGAGAAGGCCCTGCGGGAGGCCCTCAACTACCCGCCGCGGGTGCGCATGGTGAAGCTGGAGGTGCGCCACCGGAAGGAGGAGCGGGCCCGGGAAAAGGCCTTCGCCCTCCTGGAGGCCTTGCGGGCCGAGGCGGAGGAGGGGGAGGTCCTGGGCCCCGCCCCCGCCCCCGTACCCCGGGTGAAGGGACATTACGTCTTCCACCTCCTCCTCCGGGGGAGCACGGAGCGGCTCGCCCGCCTCCTCGCCCTCCTGGACCGGCGGCAGTTCAGGCTGGACCCCGACCCCTTCCACTTCGTGGGGCTTTTGGAGGACTAGGCCAGGTAAAGTAAAAACATGACGTGGAGGCTGGGGCTTCTTCTTTTAATCTTGGCGCTGGCCGGGTGCGTGCCCGCTTCTCAGACGCCCTCTTCCCCTAGGGTTCCCAAGCCCTGTCCTCCCGGGCAGGAACGGCTTAGCCCCCAGGGCCCTTGCTTGCGCCCGGAAGAGCGGGCTTCTCTTTACTCCACGGCGGAGCTTTGGGTAGGGATAGGGGAGGCCACGTACCTATGGATTTTCTCCACAGGGGCAGGCAGGCCCGAGGTTTATCGCTTCCAAGGCGAGGTTTTTCCCTTGAAAGCTTTGGACTGGGGAACCTACTGGGTACGGTTGCCTTCTTGGGGATTTCCTGGAGAGCCTTACGCCCTTTGGGTCCGCTGGGAGGACGGGTGGTATGTGCAGTGCGGCCTTTTCTACCCTTACCCCTTGCGGCTACCCCTTGGGGTGGAGGTGGAGAGCGGGCGGGTGGCCCGTTGGCTGGAAGAGCAGGCTACCCCTCCTTTCGCCGTGGAGATAGGGCCTGGGGTTACCCAGGGCGAACTGCTCCCCGAGCCCCAGGCTCGGACCCCCGCAGGGTGGCTTCGGGTACGTCCCCTAAGGGAGAAGGAGGCCCGTGCCCTCCGCATGAAGAGCGCCCCGCGCGATTTGGAGACCTATGCCTGCTGGCCCTATAGAGCCCGTTGAGATGGAAGAGCGGGCCTGGATAGAGGTGGATCTCTCCGCCCTCGAAACCAACCTAGACTTTATCCGAAATAGGGCCAGGGGGGAGGTGATCCCCGTGCTCAAGGCGGACGCCTACGGCCACGGGGCCCTTCCCCTCGCCCGCTTCCTCTTTCAACGGGGGGTGAGGCGGGTGGCCGTGGCCACCCTGGCCGAGGGGCGGGCCCTCCGGGAAGGGGGGGTGGAGGGGGAGGTGCTCCTCCTGGGAAGCCTCCACCCCCTGGAAGCGGAAGAGGCCTTGAGGTGGGGGCTTACCCCGACGCTTTCCACCCTTGAGGCCGCAAGGGCCCTGGCCGAGAGGGCGAGGGCCTTGGGCCTTCTTCCCAGGGCCCACCTCAAGGTGGACACCGGCATGAACCGGGTGGGCTTTCCTTGGGAGGAGGCGGCCATGGCCCTTAAGGCGGTGGAGGCCTTGGGGGTGAGGGTGGAGGGTGTCTACACCCACCTCGCCACCGCCGGGGAGGACGCGGCCTTTGTGGAGACGCAGCGGCGCCGCTTCCAGGAGGTGCGCCGCGCCTTGGGGGAGGGGTACTTCTACCACCTGGAGAACTCCCTGGGCCTCCTCCTTCACGGGGCCACGGCGGGGGTGCGGGTGGGGCTCGCCCTCTACGGCCTCGTCCCCGGCTTTGGCCTGAGGCCCATCCTCCGGATCCTCGCCCGGCCCACCCTGGTGAAGCGCCTGAAGGCGGGGGATCGGGTGGGCTACGGGGGGGTCTATGTGGCCCGGGGCGGGGAGTGGCTCGCCACCCTGCCCGTGGGGTACGCCGACGGGCTTCCCTGGGGGGCGGTGCGGTTCGTGAAGGGGCCGGACGGGCGCCTCCTGGAGGTGGCGGGCCGGATTTCCATGGACCAGACCACCGTCCTCCTCCCCGGCCCCGTGGGCCTCGAGGCCGTGTTTGAGGTGCTCTCGGCCGACTTTGGCCCCACGGGCCTCCTCGCCTGGGCCGAGGCCCGGGGCACCCTCCCTTATGAGGTGGCCGTCCACCTTTCCCGGAGGCTTCCCCGCCGCTACCTGGAGTAGGCTTAGGGCGTGCAGGCCGTCCGCCTCTTCCAGGGTTACCTCTGGCACCCCCGGGCCCTCGCCCTGGACCTAAAGGCCCTCCTCCCCGGCGAGGTGGCCGGGGCCCGGCTCCTCTGGGACGAGGTGCCGCCCCCCACCCCCTTCTTTGAGGACGGCACCCCCACCCACACCCAGCGCTTCTACCAGCTCACCCTCCTGGTCCTCACGGAAGAGCCTCCCGAGGCCCTGAAGCCCCTGGCCGAGGAGGCGGCGAAGGCCCTCGGGGAGGTCTTGGAGGGGCTTCCCCCGGGGGTGGGCTGGCTTCTTCTGGAGGACCTCAGGCCCCTCTAGGCCGCCTGGGGGCGGCGTATCCCCAGGCGAGGCCCAGGGCGAGGAGGAGGAGGCCCAAGGGCCTGGGCCGCGCCAGGAGGCCCAGGAACCCCCCGAAGAGGAGAAGTCCGAAGGCCACCCGGCCCCGCCCCGCCCGGTAGGCCCGGCCCGAGAGGAAGCCGAGGAGGAGGGGGAGGGCGAAGAGGACGAGGAGGAGGAGAAAGGCGGCGAAGGCGAAGGAGGTCATGCCCTCCTTCCCGGTTCGCGATGGGGTTTTCCCCCGGGGCCCCTATGCGGGCCCGCGCCCGCAGGGGGTGGCCTCATAGCCGCCTGTCCTCCGGGGCGAAGCCCTCCACCCAGAAGCTCCCGTCCTTGCGGTGTTCCTTCTTCCAGACGGGGAGGATCTGCTTCACCCGGTCTATGGCGTACTGGCAGGCGGCGAAGGCCTCCTTGCGGTGGCGGGCCGAGACGACGATGGCGATGGAGGCCTCCCCCGGGTCCACCCGGCCCAGGCGGTGCCAAAGGGCGATGCGGCCCAGGGGCCAGCGGGCGCGCATCTCGGCGAGGATCTCCGCCATCACCTTCTCCGCCATCTCCGGGTAGGCCTCGTACTCCAAAAAGGCCACCTCCTCCCCCCGGTTGGGGCTTCGGGTGGTGCCGAGGAAGCTCACCACCGCCCCGTACTCCGGGGCCGTGGCCCAGGCCACGAGGGCCTCGAGGTCCAGAGGCTCCTGGGTCAGGCCGTAGGAGTCCTGTCCGCCGGAGACCGGGGGAAGAAAGGCCACCTCGTCCCCCTCCTTTAAGGGGGTTTCCGCCCCCGCCAGGGCCTGGTTCACCGCCGCCATCCCGCCCTCGAGGCGAAGCCCGGGGAAGCGTTCCTCCAAGGCCTTCTGGGCCTCCCGCACCCGGGCGCCCTCGGGGAGCTCCAGGGCGAGGCGGTCCGTCCCCGCTTGCTCCCGGTAAAGGGCGAAGAGCCGGACCTCAATCCGCATGCTGCCCAGTATAGACCTGGGAGAGGCTGAAGGCCACGGAGAGGGCCTCGGCGTAGCGCATGCGCAGGGGGCCGATCAGGGTGAGTTCCCCCAGCCACTCCCCCTTCTGGAAGCCCGCCTGGACCAGGGCGAGCCCCTCCACCTCCCCCACCCGCACGTCCACCCTGCCGGGCGGGGTGAGGAGGTCCTCGCCGCCTTCCTCGTAGAGGGCCACGAGCCGCTCCAGAAACCCCGGGTCCTTGGCCTCGGGCTCCTTCAGGGCCTCGGAGAGGCCTTCCCGGTACCGGAGGGCGAAGCCGGAGGCGAGGGCCCGGGAGAGGTGGGCGAAGAGGTCCTCCAAGCCTTTGGGGGCCGCGGGCAGGGTCTCCAAGGGCCCCGTGAGGGCCTCCTCCGCCCGGCGGAGGGCCTCCTGGGGGAGGACGAGGGGGAGCCGGACCTCCTTGACCCGCCCTCCCTCGAGGACGAGCACCGCCAGGGTGCCCTCGGGGAGGGGGGAGAGGTGGACCTGGAGGAGCCTAGGGGCCCGCCTGGGCCGGAGGCGGAGGAGGGCGGGGTAGCCGGAAAGCCCCACCGCCACCTTCACCAGGAAGGCCTCGGGCTCTCTCGCCCCCTCCAAGGCCCGCTCCAGGCGCCTTCGGGTGGCCTCCGGCAGGGGCCTCGGGGGGAGGAGGGAGAGGGAGTACTGCCTGAACCCCTGCCGCGTGGGCACCCTCCCCGCCGAGGCGTGGGGCTTGGTGAGGTAGCCCATCTCCTCGAGGGCGATGAGCTCGTACCGGGCCAGGGCGGGGGAAAGGCCCAGCCCCTCGGCGATCCGCGCCGAGGGTACCGGGGCCTTGGTTTGGATGTACTCGTCCACCAAAAGGTGGAGAACCCGCCGCTGCCTGGCCGTCACACCTCTATTGTACCGGGGTCACTGCGGCCTCGTCCTCCTCCCCGGTGCGGATGCGGTAGACCTTCTCCACCGGCAGGACAAACACCTTTCCGTCCCCCACCTCCCCCGTGCGGGCCGCCTTCAGGATGGCCTCTACCGTGGGCTGCACGAAGGGCTCGGAGACCCCGATCTCCAGGCGCACCTTCTCGTGGAGCTCCATCTTCACCGTGGTGCCCCGGTAGGTCTCCACCCGCTCCGTTTCCCCTCCGTGGCCCTGGACCCGGCTTAAGGTGAGCCCGCGGACCTCCGCCTTGAAAAGGGCCTCCAGGACATCGTTCAGCTTCTCCGGGCGGACGATGGCCACGATGAGCTTCATGCCTCACCTCCCTTGGGCCTGAGGCTCGGGACCGCGGGGGCTTTCTCCGAGAGGAGGAGGATCGCCCCCTCGCCCGAGGTGTAGGCCTCCTCGCCGTGCTGGGACACGTCCAGCCCCACCCCTTCCTCCTTGGGGCCCGCCCGCAGGGGGGTGAGAAGGCCCACCAGCTTGAGGAGGGCGAAGGTTCCCAAGGCGGAGTACACGACGGCGGCCAGGACCGCCACCGCCTGGATCCCGAGCTGGGCGGGGTTGCCGAAGAGGAGGCCGTCCGCCACCCCGTTCCAGGCTTTCTCGGCAAAGATGCCGGTGAGGAGGGCTCCGGTGATGCCCCCGACCCCGTGGCCGGCGAAGACGTCCAGGCTGTCGTCCAGCCGGGTCCTCGCCCGCCAGAGGAGGACGTAGTAGCTGGGGAAGGCGGCGAGCGCCCCGAGGAGGAGGGCGGAGAGCGGGGAGACGAAGCCTGCGGCCGGGGTCACGGCCACCAGGCCCACCACGATGGCCGTGGCCGCCCCCACCGCCGTGGCCTTGCCGGTGCGAAGGAGGTCCAGGAGGGTCCAGACCAGGAGGGTGGCCGCGGGGGCCAGCATGGTGTTCGCGAAGGCCAAGGCGGCCGAGGCGTTGGCCGCCAGGGCGCTTCCCCCGTTGAAGCCGAACCAGCCGAACCAGAGGAGGGCCGCCCCCAGGAGGGTGAAGGGGACGTTATGGGGCAGGATGGCCTGCCGCCCGTAGTCCTTCCGCGCGCCGAGGACCAGGGCGCCCACCAGGGCGGCGACGCCGGCGTTGATGTGGACCACCGTACCCCCGGCGAAGTCCAAGGCGCCTAGGGTTCCCAGGAACCCCCCGCCCCAGACCCAGTGGGCGATCGGGGCGTAGACGAAAAGCCCCCAGAGGGTGAGGAAGGCCAGGTAGGCGGGGAAACGCATCCTCTCCACCAGGGCGCCCGAGACCAGGGCGGCGGTGAGGATGGCGAAGGTCCCCTGGAAGGCCAGGAAAAGGACGTGGGGGATGGTGCCCTGGGCCTCGAGGCCCACCCCCCTGAGGAAGAGGTGCTCCAAGCCCCCGAGGAGAGGACTGCCCTGCCCGAAGGCCAGGGTGTACCCGAGAAGCGCCCAGCCCACGCCCACGAAGGCCAAGGCGGCAAAGCTCATCATCATGGTGTTCAAGGCGTTCTTGCTCCGCACCAGCCCCCCGTAGAAAAAGGCCAAGGCCGGGGTCATGAGGAGGACCAGGGCCGTGGAGACCAGCATCCAGGCCGTGTCCGCCCCGTTTACCCCCTCCGCCAGGGCCAGTCCCGATAAACCTAGCGCCGCGATGCCGTTGAGGGTTCCTTTCCGCATCCTCCACCCCCTTAGGGCCAAGGGTAGAGGATGGGATGCAAAATGTCAATAGATTCTGCGACAAGTTGCAATAGCTATCCGAACGCTACAAGAGGACTCGCCGACTTATCTTGCCAAGTGTTCCGCAAAAATGGCGCATATGTCACGGATTTATTGAACAAACCTACGGCCGAGCCCCTCCCTCTTCTCCCCGGACGCCCCGTAAACTGGGCCCCGTGACGTGGGAGGAGCTTGAGGAACGTCTGGCCCGGGGGCAGGACGAGCGCACCCTCTTCCTGCCCCAGGACATCTCCCCCGAGGACCTGGCCCGCTACGCCGCGGGCCTCGCCAACCACAAGGGGGGCACCCTCTTCCTGGGCGTGAGCCCCGAGGGCAAGGTCCTGGGTGCCCAGGACCTCCACCCCCTGCAGGTGACCCACGCCCTCTTTGAGCTCACCCAAGGCCTCCTCCTCCCTTACGTGGAGGTGGTGGAGGGGCCCTGGGGACGGGTGCTCGCCCTCCACGTGCCCCAAAGCTCGGCGGCCATCGCCGTGGGGGCGGGGCGGGTGCCCTTCTGGGACGGGAGGCGCCTTTCGGAGCTCAAGGTGGGCCAGAGCCTGCCCGAGCCTGACTTCACCGCCCAGGTGCTGCCCGCGGCGAGCCTTTCCGACCTGGACCCGGTGGAGGTCCTGCGCCTAAGGCGCATCCTGGAGGAAAGGGGAAGCGCCTTGGCCGCCCTCCCCGACCTGGAACTCCTCTTTGCCCTGGGGCTTTTGGAGCGGGTGGAGGGGGAGGCGCGCCCCACGGTGGCGGGCCTTCTTCTGGCGGGGACGTCCCTCGCCTTGAGGCGGCTTCTCCCCCAGGCGGAGGTGAGCTACTACTTCCACGAGGCCGAGGAGGGGTACAGCTTCCGGGAAGACCTCCTCAGGCCCATCCCCGCCCTCCTGGAGCGCCTGAAGGAGCTCATCCAGGCGCGGAACCGGGTCCGTTTCCTCACCGTGGGGCTTTTCCGCCTCGAGGTCTGGGACTTTGACCAGGAGGTCTACCGGGAGGCCCTGGTCAACGCCCTCGTCCACCGAGACTGGCAAAGCCCGGACGCCATCCAGGTCCACCACTACCCCGACCGGCTGGAGGTCTCCAACCCCGGCGGTTTCCCCCCCGGCATCACCCCGGAGAACGTCCTCCGCCACCCCCCCAAGAGGCGGAACCCCCGCCTGGCCGAGGCCCTCTACCGCCTGGGCTACGTGGAGCGGGCGGGAAGCGGCGTGGACAAGATGTACCGCCTCCTCCTCAAGTACGGCAAGGAGCCCCCGGAGTACCGCCTCTTCCCCGAGGCCCTGACCCTCGTCCTCTACAACCCCGAGCTGGACGAGGCCTTCGTGCGGGAGCTGGCCGAGGCCCAGGAGCGGCTTGGGGCCTTCAGCCTGGACCACCTCATCGCCATGGCCCACCTCCGGCGGGTGGGGGAGGCCTCCTTGGAGGAGCTCGCCCGGGCGCTCCAGCTTCCCGAGGAGGCGGCGCGCCGGGTCCTCTCCCGCATGGAGAGGATGGGGCTTCTGCGCAAGGAGGGAGGGCGGTACCACCTGGCCCGGCGGGACCTTTTGGCGGAAAGGGCCCTCGCCCTTCTGGAGGTACCCAGGCGCCGCAGGGAGCTGGAGGAGGCCTTGGGGCTTTCCCGGGGGGCGGCCTTGAAGCTCCTCGGCCGCCTTCTCCGGGAAGGCCGGGTGGAAAGGGTGGGCCGAGGGGCGGCCACCCGCTACCGGAGGCGGTGATGCTCCACCTGGTCCTCTACCAGCCGGAGATCCCCCAAAACGCCGGGAACGCCGCCCGCACCGCGGCGGCCTTGGGGTGGCCCCTCCACCTCATCCGTCCCTTGGGCTTCCTCCTCTCCAGCCCCAAGCTCAAGCGGGCGGGCCTGGACTACTGGCCCCACGTGGACCTCAGGCTCCACGACTCCTTCGCGGCCTTCCTGGAGGCCCTGCCCCCGGGGGCGCGGGTCTTCGCCTTCAGCGCCCGGGGGGAGGCCTCCCTCTACGAGGCCCGCTTCCAGGAGGGGGACTACCTCCTCTTCGGCCCCGAGAGCCGGGGGCTTCCCGAGGAGGTCCTCGCCCGGTTTCCCACCCTAAAGATCCCCATGCCGGGGCCGGTGCGCTCCTTGAACCTGGCGGTGGCCGTGGGGGTGGCGGCCTACGAGGCCTACCGCCAGCTCAGAGGGCGATGAGGGCGTAGCCCTGGGCGTGGACCACCTCCACGCCCAAGGGGGTGCGGTGCCGCCTTTTTGGGTTCGCCCCGAGGAGGGGGGTGTGGCCGTGGACGTGAAGCCGGGGGCGGAAGAGGCGGTGGAAGAGGAGGAAGGCCCGGGCCCCCCGGTGGGCGAAGTCCTCCCCGGCGCTGGGCCCCGGGGGCGGGGCGTGGGTCAGGAGGACGTCCACCCCGTGGCCGTGGAAGAGCCTCCGGGGGAAGGCCAGGGGAAAGGGCTTTAAGGCGAGGCGGAGGAGCTCGGCTTCAGAGAGCTGGCCCTCCCCTTCCCGGTAGCGGGGCACCCCCCCGATGCCGTAGAAGAGGAGCCCTCGGTGGCGGAAAAGCCGCCCGTGGAGGTTCACCACGCCCCCGGGCCGCTTCCTTTCCTCCCCTTCCCAAACCCACTCCTCCCCGTGGTTTCCGGGGACGAAGAGCACGGGCACCCGGACCTTGGTGGCCACGTACTCCAGGTACGCCCCGGGCAGGTCCCCCGCCGCCAGGACCAGGTCAAAGGGGGGGAGGTTTTCGGGGAAGCGGGGGGAGTGGATGTGGGGGTGAACCTGGTCGGAGAGGACAAGGAGGCGCACGCTCCTTTTCATTCTGGCAAAAAGGCGTAAGGATAAGGGCGTGCGGGCGTACTCCACGGCCCACCTCTCCCTTCCCCTGCCCGAGGGCCACCCCTTTCCCCTCTACAAGTACGGGGGCGTGGCCGAGGCCCTGAAGGGGCTTCTTCCCGTCCTCCCCGCCCCCGAGGTGCCCCGGGAGGCCCTCTTCCTGGCCCACGAGGCCTCCTACCTGGAGAAGCTTTTCGGGGAGGGGCTTAGCCGGGAGGAGTCCTTGAGGCTTGGCCTCCCCTTCAGCCAGGCCCTCTTGCGGCGGGCCCTCCACGCTGCCGGCGGGACCCTGGCCGCGGCCCTGGACGCCCTCGAGGCCGGCCTCGGCCTCAACCTCGCCGGGGGCACCCACCACGCCTTCCCCGGCCGGGCCGAGGGGTACAGCCTCTTCAACGACGTGGCCGTGGCCATCCTCTGGCTCCGGGCCAAGGAGGGGTTTTCGGGCCGGGTCCTGGTGGTGGACCTGGACGCCCACCAGGGGAACGGCACGGCGGTCTTCTTCCAGGAGGACCCCTCCGTCTTCACCCTCTCCCTCCACGGGGAGCGGAACTACCCCCTGAAGAAGGAGAGGAGCGACCTGGACGTGGGCCTCCCCGACGGCACGGAAGACGAGGCCTACCTCTGGGCCCTGGAAGAGGCCCTGGAGAAGGCCCGGGCCTTCCGCCCGGACCTCGTCTTCTACAACGCTGGGGTGGACGTCCTAAAGGGGGACCGCTTCGGCCGCCTCGCCTTAAGCCCGGAAGGGGTGAGGCGGCGGGACGAAAGGGTCTTCCGCTTTGCGAAGGCCCTCGGGGTGCCCCTCGTGGTGGTGATGGGCGGGGGGTACAACCGCGACCCCCGCCTCACCGTGGAGGCCCACGCGGCGACCTACCGCCTGGCCTTGAGCTCCTTGGCGTAGGTGGCCACAGCTTCCTCCAGGCTAAAGCCCAGGTTCCGGTAGAGGTCCAAAGCGCCCTTCTCGTGGTCGTGGGCTCGGACCCGGAGGAGGTCCGCTCCCTTCCTTTGGGCAAGCCTTGCCGCCTCGGAGAGGAGGGTGCGCCCGATCCCTTTCCCCCGGGCCTCGGGGACGACCCCGATATAGGCCACGCTGGCCTCGCCTCCTTCCAGCTCCACCTCGGCCAGGCCCACGGGCCTCTCCCCCAGGTAGGCCACGAGGAGGTGGACGGCGGGGTCCTGGAAGTGCTCCTCAAGCTCCTCGTCCGTCCAGCGGAGGCGCAGGGCCCAGCTTTCCTCGCTCTCCCGGTAGAGCTCCCGGTAGACCCCGGCCCCAGGGAAACCCTCCTCCACCCGCACGCCCTCGGGGGCGGGGTAGTCCAGCCCCTCGGGGCGCTTGACGAAGAAGTAGGTCACGTGGAGGAGGCCGAAGCCCGCTTCTTCCAGAACCCGGCGCAGGACCCGGTTTTCCTCCCGGGGGAAAGCGTAAAGCCGCTCCACTCCTTGGGCCCGCTCCTCTGCCGCCTCCAGGAGGGGAGGCAGGTCCTCTTCCCGGTAGGCCAGGGGGCCTTCCAGGGCGGCCCCGTCCCAGAAGGAGTAGAGGCCCACGTACCCCGCCACCTCGTCCTCCTTAAGGAGGACGAGGCCGTCCTCCAGCTCCTCGGCGAGGCCCTCGAGGTCCCGGGCCTCCGGGGCAAGGACGCCCCGCTCGGGGCTTTGGTCCATCCAGCGGAGGAGCCTAAGGAGCCCCGGGAGGTCCTTGCGGGCCACGGGCCGGATCATGCCCCCAGTCTACCGCCAGGTTCAGGGCCTTCACCACCCCCTCCTCCCCGTAGAAGTCCACCACGGAAAGCCTGGCGTAGTCCTGCTCCAGCCTCAGGCCCTCCTCAGGGGGTAAGGGAAGGGCGAGGCTTAAGGCGGCCCGGTTCAGGGTGCAGTTTCCCACCACGAGGATGGCCTGGCCCCGGTGCTTCTTTAGGAGCGCCTTCACCGCCCGCCTCCCCCGCGCCCAGGCCTCCCGCACGCTCTCCCCTCCGGGCGGGGCGAAGCCCGCTTCGTCCCTTACCCAGGCCGCCACCTCCTCGGGGAAGCGGGCCTCCACCTCGGGGAAGGAAAGTCCCTCCCACTTTCCCCAGGCCCGTTCCCGAAGCTCGGGGAGGAGGGTGTAGGGGACGGAAAGCGCCCTTGCCAGGAGGGCCGCCCCCTCGGCCTCCGCCAGGCTGTCCGCGGCGTAGACGTGGGCCACGGGGAAGCCTTGGAGGAGAGGGAGGAGGGCGAGGAGGGCCCTTCTCCCTTCCCCGCTCAGGGGAAGCCCCGGGTGGCTGTAGAGGGCGTGGCGGGGGTTCTCCACGGGCCCGGCCCGGGTGAGGAGGAGGGTGGTCTTCTTGTGGGGGCCCTTGAGGAAGTGGGCGAGGAGGCCCATGGCCCTAGAATACGGGGGTGGAAAGGTGGGTCATCGTGAACCCCGCGGCGGGCCGCGGCAAGGTGGGGAGGCTTTCCGGGGCCATCCTGAAGGCGGCCCGCCAGGAGGGGGCCCGGGCCTTCCTCACGGAGGGGCCGGGCCACGCCACGGAGCTTGCCCAAAGGGCCCCCGAGGGGGCCCGGGTGGTGGCCGTGGGGGGGGACGGGACGGTGCACGAGGTCTTGAGGGGCCTCGCGGGCACGGGGAAGGTCCTGGGGGTGGTGCCCATCGGAAGCGGAAACGATTTCGCCCGCATGCTGGGCCTCCTCGGGCTTCCCTGGCCCCAGGCCTTGGCGCTCGCCCTCCACGCCCCCGAGGAGGCGGTGGACCTGGGGTGGGTGAACGGGGAGCCCTTCGGGGCCTCCTTGGGAATCGGCTTTGACGCCCTGGTGGCCAAGAAGGCCCTTACCGCCCCGGCTTTTCTCCGGGGCATGCCCCGCTACCTCTACGCCCTCTTCGCCGTGCTCAAGGAGCTCAGCCTGCCGGAGGCCAGGGTCTTCGTGGACGGGGAAGCGGTCCACCAGGGGAGGATGCTCCTCCTCGCCGCCATGAACGGGCCCGCCTACGGCGGGGGCATCCCCATCGCCCCCATGGCCGACCCGCGGGACGGGCTCCTCTCGGTGGTCCTGGCCGGGGAGCTTTCCCGGCTGGGGGTGGTCCTTATCCTCCCCAGGCTTCTTCTGGGGAGGCACCTTTCCCACCCCCGGGTGCGGGCGTACGCGGGGCGCGAGGTGGCGGTGGAGTTCGCTCATCCCGTCCCCGCCCACGCCGACGGGGAACTCCTCCCGGAGGCCTCGGTCTACCGGGCGGAGGTGCGGCCCTTGGGCCTGCGGGTGGTGGGGGGCCGGGCGGGCGTTCAGAAGGGGGCGCTTTCGCCTAGGCCCGCGGGGGCCTAGAGGGCTTCCTCCAGGCGATGAAGGAGTTCCTGGAAGCGTTTTAGGGCCTTGGGCAACTCGGCGTAGATGCGCTCGGCCAGGGCCTCGTCGTAGGTGTGGCTCGTGAGGTTGCGCGGCAGAGGTAGAGGCGGTAGCGCCGCCCCTTGAGCCTTGTGCGCACCCGGCGCTTCACCTCCTCCAGGACCTCGCCTTCCGTCACAGGTTCATTCTACCCGCGTATACTTAGGCCATGCGCGGCCTTTCCCAAAGGGTCCAGGCCATGAAGCCCTCGGCCACGGTGGCGGTGAACGCCAAGGCCCTGGAGCTCAGGCGCCAAGGGGTGGACCTCGTGGCCCTCACCGCCGGCGAGCCCGACTTTGACACCCCCGAGCACGTGAAGGAGGCGGCGAGGCGCGCCCTCGCCCAAGGCAAGACCAAGTACGCCCCCCCGGCGGGGATCCCCGAGCTTCGGGAGGCCCTGGCGGAGAAGTTCCGCCGGGAAAACGGCCTCCAGGTTACCCCCGAGGAGACCATCGTCACCGTGGGGGGGAAGCAGGCCCTCTTCAACCTCTTCCAGGCCATTCTGGACCCGGGGGACGAGGTCATCGTGCTGAGCCCCTACTGGGTGAGCTACCCGGAGATGGTGCGTTTCGCCGGGGGGGTGGTGGTGGAGGTGGAAACCCTTCCCGAGGAAGGCTTCGTCCCCGACCCCGAGAGGGTTCGGCGGGCCATCACCCCCCGCACCAAGGCCCTGGTGGTCAACTCCCCCAACAACCCCACGGGGGCGGTCTACCCGAGGGAGGTCTTGGAGGCCCTCGCGAGGCTTGCGGTGGAGCACGACTTCTACCTGGTCTCCGACGAGATCTACGAGCACCTCCTCTACGAGGGGGAGCACTTCTCCCCGGGGCGCGTGGCCCCCGAGCACACCCTCACGGTGAACGGGGCGGCCAAGGCCTTCGCCATGACCGGATGGCGCATCGGCTACGCCTGCGGGCCTAAGGCGGTGATCAAGGCCATGGCCGACGTGTCCAGCCAGTCCACCACGAGCCCCGACACCATCGCCCAGTGGGCCACCCTCGAGGCCCTCACCAACCAGGAGGCCAGCCGCGCCTTCGTGGAGATGGCCAGGGAGGCCTACCGCAGGAGGCGGGACCTGTTGCTTGAGGGCCTGGCCGCCCTGGGCCTCAAGGCGGTGCGCCCGAGCGGGGCCTTCTACGTCCTCATGGACACCTCCCCCATCGCCCCCGACGAGGTGCAGGCGGCGGAGAGGCTCCTTGAGGCGGGGGTAGCCGTGGTCCCGGGCACGGACTTCGCCGCCTTTGGCCACGTCCGCCTCTCCTACGCCACCAGCGAGGAGAACCTCAGGAAGGCCCTGGAGCGCTTCGCCCGGGTGCTGGAGCGCGCCTAGCCGGGGTTTTCCTGGGGTATAGTCTAGCGGCGCGGGGCGGCCCCGCGCCCTGGGGGTCTTTATGAGCGTGATCCTCCTCGGCCTAGGCCGGTACGTGGAAGAGATCGTGGAGGTGGTCTCCGCCATCTCCGACGTGGTCCTGGTGGAGCGGGACGAGGCGCGGCTTAGGGCCTTTTTGGAGAAGGCGCCTGTGGCCAACCTCCGGGCCCTCCCGGGGAGCGCCACGGACGTGGGGCTCTGGAAGGAGGTGGACCTCGAGGCGGCGGAGGCCGTCATCTCCTTCCTCTCCGTGGAGGCCACCTTGGACGTGGCCCGGCTTCTGCGCAAGGCCCTGGGCTACCGGGGCAAGATCGTCCACGTCTCCAAGGCCCGGCCGGACCCCCAGGCCGTGCGGGAGCTGGACCTGGAGGTGGTCTCCATCCCCGAGGTCCTGGGGGCCATCCTGCGCAACCTCCTCCAGGGGCAGGGGATCGTCCGCTACCCGGTGGGCATCGGCCTGAGGAAGGGGGAGGTGGTGGAGGTCCTCATCACCGAGTCTTCCCCTGCGGTCTACGCCCGGCTCCGGGAGCTCCGCCAGCCGGGGGCCCGGGTGGCCTTGGTCTACCGGGAGGGGAGCCCCATCCTGCCCCGGGCCGACTTCCGGGTCCAGCCGGGGGACCGGCTCCTCGTGGTGGGCGACCCCCGGGGGGTGGAGATCTTCGTGGGGGCGGTGATCCGGGGAGAGCCCACGTTTCCCCGGCGCTTCGGGAGCGTGGGCGCCCTTTGCCGGGCGGAGGACGAGGAGGCCCTTTACCTCAAGGAGCGCCTCAAGGTGCGGGACTGGGTGGAGGCCTGCGAGGACCCGAAGGGGGTGGCGGAGGTGGGGGTTTTCCTGGCCCGGGACCGGGACTGGGTACGGCGGGCCTTCCAGGAAGGGTACCCGTTTCCCTCCTTCCACCTCCGGGGGACCCACCCCTACCGGAGCATCCTCGTTTCCGCCAACACCGAGGCCCTAAGCCCCCTCCTGGCCTCGGCCATGGACCTGGCCCGGATCTTCGGCAGCGAGGTCTACGTCCTCTTCGTGAGCCGGGTGGAGGCCTTCATGCCCCCTGAGGAGAAGGAGCTTCTGGAGAACCTGAAGCTTCTGGTGGAGCGGGCGCGGAAGACCTCGGGCCTCGAGGTCCACCTCATCCGCAAGGAGGGGAACCCCGTGCGGGAGACCCTGAGGCTCCTCAAGGGGGAGTTCAACCTCCTGGCCCTGGGCTACACCCCGGGGCGCCGCACCGCCTTCTTCCGCCCCTACGTCCCCCAGCTTTTGGCCCAGGCGAGCCCGGTGTCCACCCTCTTGGTGCCGGAGGTCAACCTTGAGCGGTAGCCTCCTTTTGCTTTTCGTCTTTCTGGCGGCCTTCCTGGCCCCGCCCCTCTCCCGCCTCCTCAGGATGCCCGTGCCCGTGGGGGAGCTCGTCATCGGCCTCCTCCTCGGCCACTTCCTCGCCCAAGGGGTGGCCCTCCCCGAGATCCTGGGGTTTTTGGCGGACTTCGGCTTCCTCCTCCTCATGTTCCTCGCGGGGCTAGAGGTGGACTTCAACCTCCTCCGCCAGTTGGAGCGCCGCCACTTCGTCTTCTACGCCCTTTACGTGGTGGGCATGTTCCTCGGCGCCGGGCTTCTCGCGGGCCTTTTGGGCGTGGGGCTCGCCCAGGCCCTGATCCTCGCCCTGGTTTCCATCGGCCTTATGGTGGCCACCCTGAGGGACATGGGCATCCTGGGCCGGGCCTTCGCCAAGCGGGTCCTGATCCTCGGTGTCCTGGGGGAGGTGGCGAGCCTCTTCGGCCTCACCGCCATGGAGAAGGCGGCCCACTACCAGGGCCTCCTTCCCCTGCTGGAGGAGGTCGGGATCATCGCCCTCTTCTTCCTGCTCCTTTTCCTCGCCTTCCGCCTGGCGGGCCTCTTCCTCTGGTGGTACCCGGAGGTGGGCCGCAGGCTGGTCTACGAGGAGGACCCGAGCGCCATGGGCATCCGGCTGAGCCTGGCCCTCATGTTCGCCGCCGCCGTCATGAGCGGTCTGGTGGGGCTGGAGAGCGTCCTCGGGGCCTTCCTCGCCGGGATGATCCTCTCCTACTTCCTGCAGAAGAAGCACGACCTCGAGGCCAAGCTCAGCGCCATGGGCTACGGCTTTCTCATTCCCATCTTCTTCATCCGCACGGGGATGGGGATTGACCTCTCGGGCCTGGACGGCCGCCTCCTCCTGGAGGTGGGCCAGGCCCTCCTCCTCATGCTCCTCATCCGCCTCCTCCCCGCGCCCTTTCTCCTTTTGAGCGGATTCCGCCTGCGGGAGGCCTTCCTCGCGGCCCTCCTCCTCGCCTACCCCTTCACCCTGATGATCGCGGGGACGGAGATCGCCAGGGGCGCCCACCTCCTGGACGAGCGGGCCGCCCTCGTCCTCCTTCTCGCCGCCGCCCTCTCCTCCCTCCTCTTCCCGTGGGCGGCCAAGATGCTCCTGCGCTTCCTGCGCTGAGGCCTTTGGGGGGTCCCCTTTAGATCCAGCGCCGCCTCCGCCTTGGGGCGAGGAGAAGGAGGACCGCTCCCAGGGTCACGCACACGTCCGCCAGGTTGAAGACGGGGAAGTTGGCGATGAGGGGGATGGAGGTGCCGAGGTCCAGGTAGTCCACCACCCACCCCCGGCCCAGGCGGTCCACCCCGTTCCCCAGGGCCCCCGCCGCCAGGAAGGAGAGGGCGAGGGCGGGGAGGGGGGGGTAGCGCCGCCTGGCGAGGAGGAGGAGGAGGCCCGCGCCCACCAGGAAGGAGAGGAGGCCGAGGAGGAAAGCCTGGCCCTGAAAGAGGCCGAAACCCGCCCCCGTGTTCCGGACCAGGGTGAGGTAAAGGAGGTCGCCGAGGAGGGGCCTGGGGATGGGGGAGAGGTGTTCCAGGGCCCAAAGCTTCAGGGTCTGGTCCAGGGCGAGGAGGAGGGGTACGAGCACCGTGGGCATCCCCAAGAGTCTACCCCAGTGTGCTATACTCCTAAAGGTTTGCCTTCGGGCAGGAGGGTGCCATGTCCAAGGTGTGCGAGATCAGCGGAAAGCGGCCCATCGTGGCCAACAGCATCCAAAGGCGGGGTAAGGCCAAGCGGGAAGGGGGCGTGGGCAAGAAGACCACCGGCATCTCCAAGCGCCGCCAGTACCCTAACCTGCAGAAGGTCCGGGTGCGGGTCGCCGGCCAGGAGATCACCTTCCGCGTAGCCGCAAGCCACATCCCCAAGGTCTACGAGCTCGTGGAGCGGGCCAAGGGGCTTAGGCTGGAGGGGCTTTCCCCCAAGGAGATCAAGAAGGAGCTCCTCAAGCTCCTCTAGCGCCCTTTGGGCCTTCCTGCCCCCCATGGGTGGGGGGCTTTTGTGTAGGATGGCCCCGTGGGCTGGAAGCCGGGGCACTACCTCCTCCTGGCGGTGAGCCTGTACGCCCTGGTGGTCACCTTCGCCTTCTCCTTTAGGGGGCGGCAGGTGGCGGCCTTGCGCCAGGAGGCCATGGCCTACCGGGAGAGGGCCGCTTGGGCCCCCGAGGGGTACATGCTGCCCCTCCCCGGGGCCTGCTTGCCCTCCCTTCCTGAGAACCTGCCGGGTGCCCCCCGCCCTTACCGCAAGGGGGTGAGCGCGGGCTTCGTCTTCCGCCAGGGGGACGCCTGCGTGCCCGTGGTGCGGGGGATGGGGGTGGTGGCGGCCTTCGGGGGCGAGGTGGTGAAGGTGGACCCGGACTTCCAGGAGCTTTCCGAGGAGGCCTGGCAGGCGCTTCTGGAGCGGGTGCGGGAGGGGGCCTCCCCGGAGGAGATGGACCTCCTCCGGGGCCTCGAGGTCCACGTCCGCCATCCGGACGGTCGCACCACCGTGTACGCCCACCTTCAGGCCCCCTACCCGGGGCTAAGGGTGGGAAGCCGCGTCCACCGGGGCGACCCCATCGGCTACGTGGGGAACACGGGGCTTAGGGGGGGCGCCCCCCGGCTCCTCTTTGAGGTCTGGGAGGGGGAGCCCGACCGGAGCGCCTTCCTCTTCCAGGGCCTGGAGGGGGAGGAGCTCCTCCGCCGGGCCCGGGCCTTCTTCGGCCTCCCCTAGACGACCTTACCCGGGTTCAGGAGCCCTTCGGGGTCCAGGAGGGCCTTGAGCCTCCGCATCCACTCCAGGGCGGGGCCGTGCTCCTTGGGGAGGAACTTCCTTTTGCGGAGGCCCACCCCGTGCTCGGCGGTGCAGGTGCCCCCAAGCTCCAGGGCCTTTTCCACGAGCCTCTCGGCGTAGGCCTCGGCCTTGGGGTAGTCCTCGGGGAGGACGGGAATTAGGGTGTGGAAGTTCCCGTCCCCCACGTGGCCCAGGATGTTCCCGGTGAGGCCCATCTCCCCTAGGAGCCCTTGGGCGAAGCGCACCATCTCGGGAAGCCGGGAGAGGGGGACGGCGGTGTCGGTGATCATGAAGCGGTGGCCGGGGAAGAGGTGGACCAAGGCCCAGTAGGCCTGGTGCCGGGCCTCCCACTGGCGGCGCCTCTCCTCCTCCGTTTTGGCCGCCTCCACCTCGAGGGCCCCCGCCTCCCGCACGAGCTCCAGGGCGAGGGCCCTCTCCGCCTCCAGGGCCTCCTTGGTGGAGGCGTGGAACTCCAGGAAGAGGGCCGGGCGCTCGGGGAAGCCCGCCTTTAGGTATCGGTTCAGCGCCCGCATGGCGAGCTCGTCCAGAAGCTCAAGCCTTGCCACGGGAAGCCCGGAGGCCATGACCCGGTAGCTGGCCTCCGCCGCCTCCTCCACCCCGGGGAAGAAGACCCTTAGGGTGTGGACATGCTCGGGGAGGGGGTGGAGCCTTAAGGTGAGGCGGGTGATGACCCCTAAGGTGCCCTCGCTTCCGATGAAGAGGTCCTTGAGGTCGTAGCCCGCGGAGGTCTTGCGCACAGCTCGGCCGAGCTCCAAGACCTCGCCGCTTGCCAGGACCACCTGGAGCGCCAGGACGTTTTGCCGCATCCCCCCGTAGCGCACCGTGGTGGTGCCGCTGGCGTTCGTGGCCGCCATGCCTCCTAAAGAGGCGTCCGCCCCCGGGTCCACGGGGAAGAAGAGGCCCGTGCCCTTGAGGGCCTCGTTTAAGGCTTTTCGGGTGAGGCCGGGCTCCACCACGCAAGAGAAGTCCTGGGGCCTCACCTCCAGGACCCGGTTCATCCGGCTCAGGTCCAGGCTGATGGCTTCCCTGACGGGGTAGAGGTGGCCCTCGAGGCTCGTCCCCGCCCCGAAGGGGATCACCGCCACGCCCCACGCCCGGGCCCACTGGAGGGCCTTCTGCACGTCCTCCACGCTTTCCGGGTAGACCACGGCCAGAACGGGCCTCGCCTCGGGGTAGCCCTCATCCTTCCCGTGGCGCAGGCGCTCGCTTTCCGAGAGGTCCACCTTCCCCGGGAAGAGGCGCTTTAGGGCTTCCAGCTTGTCCACGCCCTTGAGTTTACGCCCTCCCTCGCCACCTCACCAGGGGCGCCAGGGCGAGGAGGAGCCCTCCGGCCAGGAGGAAGGGAAGGGGGAGGGCCACCCCCGCCAGGGCCCTGCCCAGGGGGGGCCTAAGGGGGCCAGGGCTCCGCTCAGGAAGAGAAAGCCTCCCGCCACCCGGCCCCGAAGCTCCGGGGGGGCCTGGCTCAGGCGCACCGCCCCGGCCACCGCGCCGAAGAGGGCGCCCCCAGCCCCCAGGAGAAAGGTCAAACCCGCGAGGAGGGGCCAGGGGGGAAGCAGGGCGGTCCCCAGGAGGCCTAGCCCCGCGAGGCCCAGGGCGAGCCTCAGGGTACCTCCTTCTCCTAACCGCCCCAGGACCGCCCCTACCAGGAGCCCTCCCAAGGCCCCCCCGAGGCTCTGGACTGCGCCCAGGAGGCCCAGGACTCAGGAGGCCTTCCCCAGGCCCCGCAGAACCACGGCCAACGGTCCAGGGGCGGCTTCGGGTGAAAAGGAAAAGGAGACCCGCGGCCAGGTCAGAAAGGGCGTCGGCGGCGGCATAGAGGGCCCCCAGCTGCCCCCGGGCCCGGGCCAGGGCCTCCTTGGGGAGGAGGTCGGCGAGGGGGGCCCCGGCGGCCACCATCCGCAGGGCCTCCAGGAAGGCGAAGAGGAAGCCCAAGAGGTAGAGGGGGAGGGGAGAGGGGGCGCTGAGGAGGGGGAGGAGGGCCAGGGTGAGCCCTCCCTGGCCCAAGGCGGCCAGGAGGAGGAGCCTTCCCCTAGGCCACCGGTCGGCCAGATGCCCCCCGTAGAGGGCGAAGAGGGGCTCGGCCAGGAGGCGGAAGGCCAGGGCTAGGCTGGCCTCTAGGGGGCTCAAGGCCCCAAGAGCGGTGAGGGCGGCGTGGGCGAAGTAGAAGAACCCTGCTCCAAAGAGGCGGAAGGCTTCCAGCCAGAGGAGGAGGGCCAGCGTCATACACCTAAGGCTAGCCGGAAACGGGCCAAAAACGAGAAAGAGTAGGTTCTCTTTGTCCAAGATTCCTACTCTGCTTCTTGCCTTAAGGCCTCCAGTCGCCTAGGGTGCAGGGGTCCTAGGGCGAAGGGAAGAAGGACCAGGAATCCCAAGGCTCCTAGGAGGAGGGGCAGGGCTGGATTCCCCTTGCCCAGGACCCCCGCCCCCAGGCCCCCCAGGGCCCCGGCCCCGTAGAGGAGGGCGCGGATAGCGGCGAGACTTGGGGCCAGGCCCTCCTTGGGCAGGAGCCAGCCCCGCACCGCCCGCAGGTGGGTGCTGAGGAGGGCCACGGCCAGGCCTAAGAGGGGTGGGGCGGCGAGGAGGAGGGGAAAGGGCAGGAGAAAGCCCATCCCCCCGAGGGCTGCCCCTAGCGGGCCCAGCCTAAAGGCCAGGGCCGGTGGGACCCGCCCGGCAAAGTAGCTTCCCAGGGTGTACCCCAGGCTTTGTAGCACGAAGACCAGGCCGAAGAGGACTTCCGGGGTGCCCGCCCGGAGGGCCAGAAGGCCCAGAAGGGCGGTGGTGAGGGCGTGGGCCAGGGTAAAGAGGAGGGAAAGAAGGAGATAGGGCCTGAGGGGGGCATGGGCCAGGAGGCGACGGAGGGACCGCCCCAAGGCCTCGGGCCTCGTCGCCTCCTCCCTCTCCCCCTTCTCCCCCGTGAGGGCGGGGCGGAGAAGGGCCCAGGCCAGGAGGAGGATCCCGGCGGCAAGGAGGTAAGGGAGGGCGGGATGGAGGGCGAAGAGGGCGGGGCCCAGGCCGACCCCCACCAGCCCCCCCACCTCCCAGGCGGCGTAGAGCTTGCCGCTCCTTTCCGCCAGCCTGTCCCGGCCTCTCCGCACCAGGAGGCCTTCCCAGGCCACGATGGCCAGGTCGGTGAGGACCATAAGGGGGTAAGCGTAGAAGACCAGGAGGGCGGCTTCCCGCGGCAGGAAGGGAAGGGGGAGGAACAGGAGGCCCCGGGCCAGGCGCAACTCCAGGAGAGCCCGGGCCAGGCCTCGCCGCTCCACCCAGGGGCTGAGGAGGAGAAGAGGCCCTAGGGTAAGGTAGCCCAGGGCGGCGAAGAAGCCCACCCAGAAGGCTTCCTCCGTGCGGGCCACTTCTAGGGGGTCGTGTCAAGAGTTATGTGTAAGAGTCTGTGTACGGGGGGCATACCGCTCCTGAAGCATCTTCTCCAGCACCTCCTTCACCTCCGAGAACCCCTTTAGTTTCCGTTCTGCCCACCTCCCTTCCTGCCTCTCTGACTCCAGGTAAAGGAGCTTGTACACCGCCTCTTCCTTAGGAAACTTGTGGTCCCGCACCTTCGTCCCCCGCCGTAGCTCCCGGATAAACCGCTCCATCAGGTTGGTGCTCCGCAGGTACGGCCAAAGCACCTTGGGGTACCCGTAGAACCGCAGGAAGGCCCCCGAATCCTGTACCCAAAGCCCCACCACCCCCGGGTACCGCGAACCCCAGGCGGCCTTCACCTCCTCCAAGGCCCTAAGGGCTTCATCCCTGCTCTCCGCCCCGTACACCCGCCTCAGGTCCTCCGCCAGCAGGCCCCGGTCCCGCGCCCGCACCTGGGACAGGCTCCACCGCACCCCGTGCACCACGCACCGCTGCCACTCCGCCTGAGGGTAGACCCTGCGGATCGCTTCAGGAAGCCCGGGCAGCCCGTCGGTGATGAAGAGCAATACCCGCCGCAGGCCCCGCTGCCAAAGCTCCCCCAGGACCCCCTCCCATCCCAGGGCGCTCTCCGTGGGCAACAGCCAGAACCCCAGGACCCGCCTCTCCCCATCAGGGGCGATGCCCAGGGCCACATACACCGTTTCCCGCACAATCCCTTCCCCTTCCCTGAAGACCTTTAAGGAAAGCCCGTCCAGGTAGACGAAGGCCATCTCCTCGGGCAAAGGCCGGGTGCGGAAGGCTCCTGCCGCCTCCAGGACTTGGTCGGTCAGAGCGCTTAGGGTCTCGTGGGAGTAGCGGTGGCCTAAGAGCAGGCTCAATATCTCGGCCGCCTTGCGCTGACTGACCCCGGCGGCGTACAAGGCCACAGCTACTTCCCCCACGTCCACCAGGCGGCGGGCGTAGGGCTTAAGGAAAGCCGGGTAATACCGAGATTCCCGATCCCTAGGGACCTTCAGGTCCACCTGGCCGAAGGTGGTCTCCAGCTTGCGGGGGTAGTAGCCGTTCCTGCGCCCCCCGTGCACCTGCAAGAAGGCTGTCCGGTCCAGCTCCAGAACCGTCTGCAGAACCTCGGCTACTGTCTCCCGCACCGCTTCCCTCAGCAAGATCCGCAAGGTATCCTGGTCCACGGGGCACCTCCTCGTGCTAAGGTGTGCCCCCCTATTAAACACGGGCCCTTACACATAAATCCTTACACGACCTCTAGGGCGAGGGTGCTAAAGCCCAGGGAGGCCCCGAGGTCGCTCAGGGCCTCGGCCAAAACAGACTCTTTATGCCTCAAGTGAAGAAAACCCCTCTATTACCCAGACCACCCCGCCAGAGATAGAACAAGCGAACATTTTTTCACCATTTTGCGAAATCCTGACACAGGAAACCATCGGCAATCCGGAAACGACAGGAGGCTGATGTCGGTAGTCACCCTGGTCCCTAACGTTTACAGCGATGACCGAGCCCCGCAACGGCTGTGTGATGTAGGTTATCTCAGGATTTAGAGGGTCGTCTATCATTCCTCCAGTAAAGTGAAGCCCCGAAGCCAAGCAGTGATGTTCTAGGAGGTCCGCGAAGGAAAAGGGGCCTCCAGCATCAGGTACACCTAAGAGGTACTCAGCGACAGTCAAAAGTGAGCCATAGGGGAGTTCAGGAACACGGTTAACCTTTTTCCAGTCGTTACAGCCAGCGAAGACAGTTATACCCCTTTTATGATCGTTAGGGGGAGACGAAACATCTTCGAAGCCGGGAGGTGGGAAGAGGGGTATATCCTTAACCAGGGGTTCTTTCTGTCCCGTTTCTAGATCTATGAGGATGTCGGCTCTGGAGCGCCCTGCCGAAGCTGTTACAGAAAGCTTTCGGCGCCTTTCGTCGTAAACGAGGCTGTATGGTGCCTGCAGTCCTTCAGCTACAACATCAGATTTGCGCGCATCTCCACCTTGTGTAATGTCTCTGATCCGCCCACCCCAGAACTCTGTGATCAAGAATCTACCGTCCGGCAGTGGGCACATGCTGGAGGGCCCCTGGAGCCCCCAGGCAAAGGGCTTGGCCTCCTCCATGTCCCCGCCCTTGGTGACGTCCTTCACCTTGCCCGTGGTGCGCTCCACCACCAGGAGCCTGCCGTCCGGGGTCCACTCCATGTGGGTGGGCGCGTGCAGGTTCCAGGCGAAGGGCCTCACGTGAACCCGCCGCGTCCGGCCGCCGACCTTGACCTCCTGCACTTCCTTGAGCATCTCCTTCACCCCCTTCCGGGTTAGCCCCAAGGTAGCAGGGGGGAGGTTACGCGAGGTTACGTGGAAGGGGTTCCATAGCTGGCCTCCCGCGTAACCTTGCGTAACCTCAGGCCCCCCGCGTAACCCTTCCCGTGGCACCCTGGGGGCATGAGGGGCAAGGTCTTTTGGCTTTTGCTCTTGGCCTGGCTTCTCCTCCTGGCCCGGCCTTCCGGGCCCGCTTTGGCCTGCTGGGACCCCAACTGCGTCCCCCCGGCCTCGTACCCTTTCTTCCGGTTTCCTTCGCCCGACTGGCCCAGGGAAGCTCCTTAGGGACTTTTTGCCGGGGCCCCCATGCTGGCGCGAGCCAGCATGGGGTGGTATCACACCCCGTACTCCCGGCGGAGCCTCGCCACCCGGGCCCGGGCGATGGGGAGGCGGGGGTCCTCGGGGGGTAGCCTCTCCAGGAGGGCCTCCCAGACCTCCAGGTCCTCCCCTAGGCGCTCGGCCAGGAGGAAGAGGCTTTCCGTGTCCCCTTGGGCCAGCACCGCCTGCCTCAGGGCCTCCTCCAGCTCCAGGCGGAGTTCCTCCACCCCCGGGGCCTGGCTCCAGGGAAGGAGGGGGCCTTGGTAGAGGGCCAGGGCCCCCTCCAGGTCCCCCCGGGAGAGGGCCTTAAGGAAGGCTCCGAGGTCCGAGGGGGGAGGGTTTTCCAAGCGGTAAGGGGAACAGGAGATGCGGAAGCCCTTCTCCCGCAGGCGGTGGAGGAGGGCCTTCAGGGCCCCCAGGTTGGGCTCCCCGTAAAGCGCCTCCCCCAGGGCCTCTCCGGAGAGGCCCTCCTTGTGGGCGAGGAGGAGGGCCAGGGCCTCCGTGCCCCTGGGGCCCAGGGAGGGGAGGGGGCCTCCCCCAAGGAAGCGAAGGAGGGGGGTTCCGGCCTCTCCCAAAAGGAGGACCCGGGCCTCCGGGCGGAGAGCGGGGGCAAGCTCCGGGGCCAGGGGGGCCTCTACCTCCATCCCGAGGGCCTTCAGGCGGGCCTCGGAGAGGAGGGCGTAGAGCGCCCCGTCCTCCCGCAGGAGGCCGTGGGCGGCGAGGAGGTGGGCCTCATCCCCCTCCCCAAGCCCCCGGGCCAGGAGGTAAAACCCCCAGGGCCAGCCCTCCCGAAGGAGGAAGGCCAGGGCCCCTTCTAGGAGGAGCCGGACCTCTGGGGGGTCCAGGGCCAGGGCCCCGAGGACGAGGAAGCTCGCGAGGCTTTGCGGCTCCAGGAGGGAGAGGAGGCCCCGGAGGAGGTTTTTGGCCCGCTTTGGGCTTCCCCGGAGGAGGTGAGTAAGGGCCAGGGTGTGCCCCGCCAGCATCCGCACTCCCGGGAAGGGGTGGGGCAGGAAGGGCTCCGCCTCCTCCAGGACCTCCGGGAGGGGCTTGGCGCCGAAGAAGAGCTCCAGGCGCAGGTGGTGGAGGATGGTCCAGGGGGAGGGGTCCTTGAGGCGGGCGAGGGCAGCGTGGGCCAGGGTCTCGGGCCGGCCCAGGCGCTCCAGGGCGATGGCTAAGGCCAGGTGGAGCCGGGCCTCCCCCTTGGCGTTCCCCCTGAAGCGGTGGAGGGCCTCCTCCAGGGCCAAGGCCCCCGCCTTTGGGGGGAGGGCCAGGCCCAGGTGGTAGAGGGTGAGGGGGGTCTGGGCCCTTTGGGCGGCCTCCAGGGCCAGGGCGCGGTAGGCCTGAAGGTTTCCCCACCTCGCCTCCACGAAGCCGAGAAGGGCGAGGCGTTCCGCCTCCAAAGGGCCCTCCTGGGGAGGAAGGAGAAAGGCCAGGGCTTCCCGGTCCCGCCCCTCCTCCAGGAGGCGGAGGGCCGTGGCGGGGAGGGGCTCGCCCATAGGGGAAGCCTACAGGCCCCCTCTTTCCTTGGGAGGGAAGGAAGCTACATTGGAGGGACGCCCCTTGGCCTTGCGTCCGGGTCCGATCACGGCGCGGCTGCCTGGCTTTCCTTAGCGTCGGGAAGGAGGCGCTCCACCTCCCGCGCCCCGGGAAAGAGGTAGCCGGAAAGCCCCCAAAGCACCCCCAGGCTCCCGAAGAGGAGGAGCATGAGGGTGATGCCTTCCCCCTGCCCGTACCGGGGAGCGAAGACCCCGTCCGCCAGGGGGCCAGCCAAGGCCATCCCCAAGGGGTTGATACCAGGCGATCATGCGCCTCGCGGCGAAGACCTTCCCCTGGACGGAAAGCGGCACCTTGGCCTGCCAGATGGCCTGGTTGGACCCGTTGATGATCGGGATAAAGAGGCTTTCTAGGAAGGCCAGGGTTGCCCAGGCCCCTGGGCCTTCGGCCACCCCCATCAAGGCCAAGGCCAGGCTGGAGAAGGCCATGCCCAGGAAGACTCCGTGGACTCGCTTCTTGGGGCCGCCCCACACCGAAAGGAGAAGCCGCCCCACCACCCCGCCGAGCCCTGCGACGGAGCGCACCAGGGCCAGGGCCGCCTCCGACATCCCCGTCTTGGCCAGCACCATGGCGGGCAGGACGGTGACGGCCAGGGTGCTGAGAAAGTTGATGCCGAAAAACATGAGCTGAAGGCCGAGAAGGAGCGGCCTTTCCAGGATGAAGCGGAAACCGCAGAGGGCTTCTTCCCTGAGGGAGGTCCTGGGGCCGGTCCGGGGCGGAAGGCCCGGGATGGGCACCAGGAGGAGGGTGAGGACCGCGGCGCCCGCCCCCAGGAGGTCCAGGGCGAAGACGCCCCCGAGGCCCAAGGGCTTGAGAAGGGCAGCCGCCAGGACGGGGGCCCCCACCCCGGCCAGGGACTCCGCCAGGCTCATCATGCCGCTCGCCCGGGCGTAGCCCTTCTTCTCCAGCATGGCGGAGAGGGCGGGCCAGTGGAGGCTGGAGAGGGCCCCCGTGAGGGCGGAGACCAGGTAGAGGTGGAAGACCTCGAGGCGCCCCAGGAGGTAGAGCAAAAGGAGGAAGCCGGTGGCCACCCCCCCGCCGAGGTCGGCCGCCAGCATGGCCCACATCCGGGGGTAACGGTCCACCAAGGCCCCCGCCAGGGGGGAGAGGAGGATGAGGGGAAGGCAGTGGAAGAGGCTGAGCAGGGAGAGGGTGGTGGCCTGGCCCCTGCGCCTTAGGCCTCGCCCCTTAGGATGGCCTCTATCTTCTCCAGGGCCTCCTGGGGCAGGTCCACCCCGGCGGCCCCCAGGCTCTCCCGGATCTGCTCTGGGCGGGTCGCCCCGGTGATGGCGCTAGAGATCCCGGGAAGCCTCAGCACCCAGGCCAGGGCGAGCTGGGTGCGGGTGAGGCCGAGTTCGTCCGCCACCTCCTTGAGCTTGAGGACCTTCTGCCGGTTTTCCTCGGTGAGGAAGCGCTCGGCGAACTGGGGGTAGCGGGCGAAGCGGCTTTCCTCGGGGATGCCCTGGTCGTACCGCCCCGTGAGCATGCCCATGGCGAGCGGGCTCCAGACCACCAGGCCCATCCCGAAGCGCTCCGCCTCCGGGAGGATCTCCCCTTCCACCCTTTCCCGGTAGAGCATGGAGTACTGGGGCTGCTCCACCACGGGCGGGTGGAGGCCGTTTTCCTTGGCGAAGGTCACGGCCTCGGCGATCCTTGCGGCGGGCCACTCCGAGGTGCCCCAGTAGAGGGCGTACCCCTTCTCCACGATGGTGTGCATGGCGTAGACGATCTCTTCCATGGGGACCTCGGGGTCAAAGCGGTGGGCGAAGAAAATGTCCACGTAGTCGGTCTTGAGCCGCTTGAGGCTTTTCGTGATGCTCTCCAAAAGGTGCTTGCGGCTTAGGCCCCGGTCGTTCGGGTCCTCGGACATGGGCCAGTAGGCCTTGGTGGAGAGGACCAGGGTGTGCCGGGGGAACTCCTTGAGGACCTCCCCCATGATCTCCTCGGCGAGGCCCTTGGCGTAGACGTCGGCGTTGTCAAAGAAGTTCACGCCCCCTTCGTAGGCGATCTTGACGATCTCCCGGACGGTCTCCTTGTCTTTCACCACGTCCCCGAAGGTGACCCAGGCCCCCAAGGAGATCTCCGAGACCTTCAGGCCCCACTTGCCCAGTTTGCGGTAGCGCATCTCACCCATGGCCCCCGCAGTCTACCCCTTTTGGCCGGGATTGACCAGCGGGTCAGTCGCCTTCCACCTCCAAGACCCCGCCCGGGGCCTGGAAGCCGATCCGCTTGTGGGTGCCGTCGCAGAAGGGCTTGTTCCCCGAGGCCCCGCAGCGGCAGAGGAAGACCCGGGGGCGCTCCAGGACCTCCTCCTTCTCCCCCACGCGCACCGCGAAGCGCTTCCCCTCCACCCGTATGGGGCCGTTTTCCAGAAACTCCAGCCGCATGCCCCCACTCTACCTGAGAAGCCGGGCGAGGAGGGGGACGAGGAGGAAGAGGGCGAGGACGCGCACCGTGTGGAAGACCCCCACTAGGGCGGGGCTTCCCCCCTCGGCCTGGCTCAGGGGCCCCATGCCCGTGATCCCCCCGGGAGCCAGGGCGAAGAGGAGGGCTTTGGGGGGTTGGCCCAAGGGCTTGGCGAGGAGGAAGGCGAGGAGGAGGGCGAGGGCGAGGAAGGCGAGGGCGGCGAGGAGGGCGTAGGGGAGGAGCTTGGGGGAGAGGAGCTCCTTCCGGAAGGAAAGCCCCACCAAAACCCCGGCGGCGAGCTGCACGGCCAGGTCCAGGCCCCTTGGGGTGGGGGCTGGGGTGGGGGCGGGGGAGGCGAGGAGCTGGGCGAGGCCCGTGCCCAGCATGGCCCCCACCACGGCCCCGCCTGGAAGGCCCAGGCGGTGGAAGAGGAGTCCGAGGAAAACCCCGCTTAGGGAAGCGCGCAGGAGGTCCATGGGAGGTATGGTATGCTCTTTTCCAACCATGAAGCGTTTCTTGCGAGGGCTCGCCTGGCTTTTGGGCTTCTTCCTCTTCCTCGCCCTTCTCCTCGGCTTCTCGGGCTACGTCTACCTGCGCTCCTCCCTGCCCCAAGGGGAGGGCCGCATCGCCCTGGAGGGGCTTTCCGCCCCGGTGGAGGTGGTCCGGGACGGCAAGGGGGTGGTGCGCATCCGGGCGGCCACGCTCAAGGACCTCTTCTTCGCCCAGGGCTTCGTCCACGCCCAGGAGCGGCTTTGGCAGATGGAGTTCCAGCGCCGGGTGGGCCAGGGGCGCTTGAGCGAGATCCTGGGGGAGGCCACGCTTCCCCAGGACCGGTTCCTCCGCACCTGGGGCTTCTACCGGGCGGCCCAGGCGGCCTACGGGAGGCTCTACCCCGAGGAGAAGGAGGCGGTGGACGCCTACGCTGCCGGGGTAAACGCCTTCTTGGCCTCTGGGGCCCCCCTGCCGCCCGAGTTCAGGCTCCTCGGCTTCCGCCCCGAGCCCTGGACGGGTCCCGACGTCCTGGTCTGGGCCAAGATGATGAGCTACGACCTCTCGGGGAACTGGGAGGAGGAGCTAAAGCGCCACCGCCTTCTCGCCCGGGGGATAAGCCCGGAGCGGCTCCTTGAGCTCATGCCCCCCTACCCCGAGGACGCCCCCACCATCCTTTCCGCCGAGGACCTTAAGCTTCCCCTCAAGCGGGAAGAGGCCCCAAGCGCCCTCCTCTGGATGGCCCCGCCCCGCCAGATGGAGGCCAGCAACAACTGGGTGGTGGCGGGAAGCCGCACCGAAACGGGCAAGCCTTTCCTTGCCAACGACCCCCACCTCGCCCTCCAGGCCCCGAGCCTCTGGTTCCTCATGGCCCTCGAGGCCCCAGGTCTTAAGGCCATGGGGGCAACCCTTCCTGGGGTGCCCGGCGTCGTCATCGGGCGGAATGAGCGCATCGCCTGGGGGGTGACGAACGTGGGGGCGGACGTGCAGGACCTCTACCTCCTGGAGGAGGTGGAAGGAAGGGGCTACCGCTACCGGGGCGGGGTCCTGCCCTACGGGGTGCGGGAAGAGGTGATCCGGGTCAAGGGGGGGAAGGAAGAGGTCCTCAAGGTGCGGGAGACGGTCTACGGGCCCGTCATCACCGACGCCTTGCAAGACCCCCCAAAGACCCCCATGGCCCTCCGCTGGGTGAGCTTGGACCCGGAAGACCACATCCTCATGGCCTTCCTGGGGGTGAACCGGGCGGGGAACTGGGAGGAGTTTAAAAAGGCCCTGGAGGTCTACTCCGCTCCAAGCCAGAACTTCGTCTACGCCGACGTGGAGGGCAACATCGGCTACATCGCCCCGGGGAAGTTCCCCGTCCGCAAGGAGGGGCACACGGGGATGGTGCCGGTGCCGGGGAACGGGGAGTGGGACTGGCTGGGCTACCGGAGGCCCGAGGAGTGGCCCCAGGCCTTTAACCCCCCTAAGGGTTACCTCGTCACCGCGAACCACAAGGTGACCCCCGAGGGCTTCCCCTACGCCCTCACCTACGACTGGGCCGAGCCCTACCGGGCGGAGCGCATAGAAGAGCTCCTCCTCGCCAAGGAGAAGCTTTCCCTGGAGGACATGAAGGCCATCCAGCAGGACCAGAAGAGCCTCCTCTACCGGGACTTCCGCCCCACCTTGGAGCTCCTTACCCCCCTTTCCGAGAGGGCCCAGGCCTGGCGGGATCGGCTCCTCGCCTGGGACGGGACCATGGCGGCCTCCTCCGAGGAGGCCCTGGTCTTCGCCCTCTGGTACACCGAGCTCACCCGGCTTCCCCAAAGGGAGGTGGGGGAGGCTTACTGGGACGAGCCCCGCTACCTCCTTAGGGCCCTAAAGGAGGGGGACAAGAACTGCGACCAGCCGGAGACGGACTACAAGGAGACCTGCCTGGACTACGCCGCTCTCGCCCTGGAACGGGCCCTGGACCGAAAGGAGGCCCTGGGGGCCAGGACTTGGGGGGAGGCCCACCGGGCGCGCTTTCCCCACGCCGTCCTCACCCACACCCCCCTAAAGCGCCTCTCCGACCGGGAGGTGGCCTTCGGCGGCGACCGGTACACGGTGAACGTGGGGCCCTTTGACCCCGATACCCTCGCCATGGGCCATGGGCCGAGCTACCGCCAGATCGTGGACCTTTCGGATATGGAAAACTCCCTCTTCATTCACCCCATGGGCCAGTCGGGCCACTTCCTTTCCCCCCACTACGCCGACCTCCTCTCCTTTTGGCGGCGCGGGGATTACCTCCCCATGCGCTTTGGGGCTCCTTTGGGGAGGACACTCCTTCTGGAGTCCCTTCCTCCGCCTTAAGGGCCTCCGCCGGGGCCCAGCCTGAGCCTTGGCGCTTGGCGTGGGTAGAGGCCAGGCTGGCGAGCTTTAGAAGGTCGTCGGCCGTGGCCGAGGGATTGGCCGGCACCCGTCCTTGCCGTCGCCTCCCTCCGGCCACGCCCACGGAGAAGCCCACCCTTTTCCCCTCCACCTCCAGGGGGCTAAGGAGGCTGGGAAGGGCGGGAAGGAGCGCCTGTCTGGGGTGGGGAAAGACCAAGGCGAACTCATCCCCCCCGTAGCGGTAGACCTCCCCGCCCAGGTCTTGGGCAAAGCCCTTCAGCCGCTGGCCCAAGGTCTTTAGAACCCGGTCTCCAAAGGGGTGGCCGTTTTCCTTGTTGAGGCGGCCAAAGTCGTCCAGGTCCACGAAGAGGAGGGTGGGGTCCTTCCCCTGGGCCAGGAGGCTTTCCAGGTGGTAGCGCAACAGGTCGGCCCGGGGGAGGCCGGTGAGGGGGTCAAAGTGCTGGCCCAGGGCGAAGGCCAGGGTCCCTTGGGTGAGGATCCCGAGAAGCTCTCCGTCCTGCATGACCAAAAGCCGCTCCAGGCCCTTGGCCTCCATCAGGCGCTTGGCCTCCAGGAGGCTCGCTTCCGGGGAGATGGCCACCGGGGGACCTTTAAGCACGTCCACCACCAGGCGGTTGGGGTGGGCCCCACGGAGGTCGCGGCTGGTCACCACCCCCAGGACCTGGCCGTCTTCCACCACCACGAGGCTGCCTACCCGCCGATGGGCCATAAGACGGGCGGCTTCCCGCACGCTCGTCCAGGGGCCGACCCGAAAGGGATCCGGGACCATGGCCTCCGCTACCCGGAGCATTTGCAGCTAGTCTAACCTGATAACCCTCCCCGTGTGAAGCACCACTTCCACCTGGGCCCGCACCACTTGTTCTTCGGAAAGGAGGGGGGCCAGCTCTTCCAGGAGCACCTCCTCCAGGGCCTTGGGCTCCAGGGCTTGCAGGAGGTTTTTTCGCACGAGGAGGGCTTCCACCGGGCCCTTCTCCACCCTGAGGAGGGTGAACTGCCCGGGGGCCAGGCTTTCCGCCATGCGCCGCGCCGCTTCGGGGCCGATGGGGGCATGGCGGCCGATGAGGAGAACGTCCCATAGAGGTGGGATCTCAAAGAGCTGGCCGCTTAGGCGGAGTTCCAGCTGCCGTTTAGAGGGGGTATTTTTCTTGGCCATCACCCCAAGTTTACTTCTCCTCCCCGTTCTCCAGCTTCTGGAAGTGCTCCAGGGCCTCCCGCACCTTCTCGTGCACCCAGTAGGCCCTGCGCCCGAAGAGGAGTTCCACCGCCTCGTCCACCTCCTCCACGGCGAAGAGGTGGAAGCGCCCCTTTTCCACCGCCTCCACCACCTCCTCCCGCAGGGTGAGGTGGGGGAGGTTGGCCTTGGGGAGGACCACCCCCTGGGTGCCGGTGAGGCCCAGGGTCTGGCAGACGCGGAAAAAGCCCTCCACCTTCTCCGCCACCCGGCCCACGGCGAGGACCCTTCCCGTCTGGTCCACGGCCCCGGTCACCGCCAGGTCCTGCCTTAGGGGGAGGCCGGAGAGGGCCGAAAGCACCGCCAGAAGCTCGGCGAGGCCCGCCGAGTCCCCCTCGAGGCTCCCGTAGCTTTGCTCAAAGACCAGGCTCACCGTGGCCGAGAGGGCCCCGAGCTGGGCGTAGGTGCCCCGGAGGTATCCCGCCAGGGTGAGGACGGCCTTGTGGAAGACCTGCCCCCCGAGGCCCACCTCCCGGTCAATGGAGAGGATCCCCTCCCGGCCGGGCCCCGCCTGGGCGGTGATGCGCACGGGGCGGCCCGTGGGGAAGGGGCCCTCGAGGACCACGAGGCCGTTCACCTCCCCCACCCGCTCCCCCGTCACCTCCAGGGCCACCACCCCTTCCTCCACGTCCTTGAGGAAGAGCTCCTGTTCCAGGGCGAAGCGGTCCTCCCGGGCCTTTAGGGCCCGCTCCACCCCTTCCCGGCCCACGGGGTCCTGGTAGCGGGCGGCCTCCCGGGCCAGGTCCAGGAGGCGGTAGATGCGGGCGTCCAGCCTTTCCCGGTGTCCGGCCATGCGCCGGGCCTCGTCGGCGAGGGCGGCGAGCCCCTCCGGGAGGAGGCGCACCCCCTGGGCCTCCAGGAAGCCTCCCAGGTGGGCCACGTGCGCCTCGGTGTAGGGCATCTCGGGGTGGAACTCCACCCGGAAGGGGAAGAGCTCCAAAAACTCCTCGTCCTCCTCCAGAAGGGCGATGACCTCCGGGGGGCCCACCAGGAAGACCTGGGCCTTGAGGGGGGCGGGTTGGAGCCTGGGGCCCCGCACCTCGGGCCTGGGGGCGAGGGGCTCTATTTCCCCCGTGGCCAGGCTCCGCTTGAGGAGGGGGTAGCTCCCGAGCTCCAGCACCCGGTGGGCCTCGAGGACCAAAACCCCCCCCGTGGCCCGCATCAGGGCCCCGGGCCGGAGGAGGCCCAGGTGGGTGGTGAGGACCCCCTCCCGGACCTCGTACTCCAGGTGGCCGAAAAGCCTTTCCGGGGTGGGGTTCGGCTCGTAGACCACCCGCGTCCCCCCTTCCACGAGGAGGCGGGGGAGGAGGGCCTCGCCCTCCACCTCCTCCTCCAGGGCCGCGGCCCGGAGAAAGGACTCCAAAAGCCAGTCCAGGTACCGGGCGGCCTCGGGGAAGCGCGCCTTCAGGCCTTCCACCCGGGGCTGGAGGAGGCGCTCGGCGAAGCTGCGGCGCAGGGCCGCCACCTCGGCCTGGGCCCGCTGCCGCACCTCCACGTAGGCCAAAACGGTCTCCTCCAGCTTGGCGGAAAGCTCCGGGGGGAGGGGGCCTTGGCCCGTGAGGGTGAACCCCCCTTCCTCCTCTGCGAGGGCGAAGCCGTGGGCCTTGGCCTCTTGGGCGAGGGCCTGGAGCAGGGCCTCCGCCTCCCTCTCGTAGCGGGACTCCACCAGGTTCTTCGCGTAGAGAAAGCCCTTTTCCCGGAAAAGGCCGGGGGTGAACTCGGCGAAGAGGGCCTCCACCCCTTCCACCAAGGCCCTGCCCTCCCCCTCGGGGAGGAGGAGGGGGAAGGCTTCCTCCCCCAGGGGAAGGTAGACGAGCTCTTCCTTGGGGAAGGCCCGGCCCGCGAGGAAGGCGAGGAGCCGGGTGCGTTTGCCGAGGCCGCTCGGCCCCACCAGGTAGCCGTGCCCCCGGTGGAGGAAGGCGGCCTCGAGGGCCCTTAGCGCCCGCTCCTGTCCGAAGAAGAGGGGGGCGGGCCGGGGACGGGTGGGCGGGGTGAACCAGCGCACGGAGGCGACCCGCATGGGGAACACTATACCGGTCCCGCCTTGGGGGCTTCGGGTAGACTGGCCGTAAAGGGGGGAGAAAGATGGTCAAGGTGGAAGTGCTGGGAATGATTCTTGCCGGAGGCCAGGGGAGCCGCCTCTACCCCCTCACGGCCAAGCGGGCCAAGCCCGCGGTGCCCTTCGGGGCCAAGTACCGCATCATTGACTTTGTCCTCAACAACTTCGTGAACTCCGGCATCTACGCCATCTACGTCCTCACCCAGTACAAAGCCCAGTCCCTCACGGAGCACATCCAGCGCTACTGGCGCTTCGGGGCCTTTTTGGAGGACCACTTCATCCTCCTCGTGCCCGCCCAGATGTACCGCTACGAGGAGCTCGGACCCGTCTGGTACCGGGGCACGGCGGACGCCATCTACCAGAACCTCCACCTGGTGCACAACCACGCCCCCAAGGCGGTAGCCGTCTTCGGCGGGGACCACATCTTCAAGATGAACATCCGCCACATGGTGGAGTACCACTACGACACCCGGGCCGACATCACCATCGCCGCCTACCCCGTCCCCGTGGCCGAGGCCACCCGCTTCGGCGTGTTGCAGGTGGACGAGGAGTGGCGCATCACCGAGTTCCAGGAGAAGCCAGAGGAGCCCAAGCCCATTCCCGGCCGCCCCGGCGTGGCCCTCGCCTCCATGGGCAACTACATCTTCCGCACCGAGGCCCTCTTTGAGCTTCTGGAGGCGGACGCCAGGGACGAGACCAGCGCCCACGACTTCGGCAAGGACGTCATCCCCCGGGCCCTTAGGGAGGGGTATAGGGTCTACGCCTACGACTTCCACCGCAACCCCATCCCCGGCCAGGAGGGCCCCAACCTCTACTGGCGGGACGTGGGGACCCTGGACGCGTATTACGAGGCCAGCATGGACCTGGTGAAGGTGGTCCCCGAGTTTGACCTCTTCAACCCGGAGTGGCCCCTCCGCACCGCCAACCTCTTCAGCCCCCCGGCCAAGTTCGTCCACGAGACCGGGGAGCGGGTGGGGCGGGCCTTAAATAGCCTCCTCGCGGGCGGGGTCATCGTGAGCGGGGGGACGGTGCGGGAGTCCGTCCTCTTCCGGAGGGTGCGGGTGAACTCCTATAGCCTCGTGGAGCGCTCCGTCCTCTTTGACGACGTGGAGGTGGGGCGCTACTGCCGCATCCGGAACGCCATCATTGACAAGAACGTGAAGATCCCTCCCCACACGGAGATCGGCTACGACCTGGAGCTGGACCGGGCCCGGGGGTTCACCGTCACCCCCGAGGGCGTGGTGGTGGTGCCCAAGGGCTACCGCTTTTAGCCATGGAGAAGCATCCCGGTAAGCTCTTTTACCGCCTAAGCCGCTTGGCCCCCGGGGACGCCCTACCCCTCAAGCGGAGGCCCAAGGCCAAGGTCTACGCCAACCCCCTGGAGACCCAGGCCCTGCCCCCCTTCCGCCAGGACGGGGGACCCCCCCTCTTCCGGGCCATGGCCCACCTCAGGCCCCTCCTCCCCGAGGTGGGGGCCTCCCTCACCCTCAAGGACCTCTCCCAGGTCCTCTACCCCCTGGCGGAGCGGGAGGGGCGGCGGGGCTTCCCCTCGGCGGGGGAGGCCTACCCCCTCGAGGCCTACCTGGTGGTGCGCCGGGTGGAGGGGGTCTTCCCCGGGGTCTACCACTACTTCCCCCGGGAGCACCAGCTCTTCCAGATCGCCAGCAAGGTGGAGGAGGCCGCCTGGGCCGAGGCCTTGATGGGGGTGGCCCTGGACCGGGCGGCCGCCCTCCTCGTCCTCACCCTCCTGCCTGAGCGGAGCGAGGCCCTCTTCGGCCTCAGGGGGTACCGCTACGCCCTCCTGGAGGCGGGCTACGCCGCAGGCCTCGTCCTCCTCGCCGCCGTGGGCCAGGGGTTGGCCGCCTACCCGGCGGAGACCTTCCACGACGAGGGGGTGGCCCGGCTTCTGGGCCTTCCCGAGGGGGAGTATCCTGGGATCGTGGTGGTTTTGGGGCGGTGAGTATTCGGGGAAGAATTATGGGAAAGATCCTCTTGGTGGAGGACGACCCCCAGGTGGGCGAGCTGGTGAGGCGCTTTTTAGAGAAAGAAGGGCTAGGGGTAGACTGGGTCCGCTCGGGCAGGGAGGCCCTGGACCGGGTGTGGGGGGGGGGAGAAGCCCGATCTGGTGGTGCTGGACCGGGGCCTGCCGGACGTGGAGGGCTTGGAGGTCCTGAAGGAGCTCCGCGGGCTGGACCCCCTTCTTCCCGTCCTCCTCCTCACGGGGCGCGCCGACGAGGAGAGCCGGGTGGAGGGGCTTCTGGAGGGGGCGGACGACTACCTGGGAAAGCCCTTTTCCTTAAGGGAGCTCCTCGCCCGCATCAAGGCCCTCCTGCGCCGGGCGGGGAAGGAGGGACGGAGGCGCTTCGGGCCCTTGGAGGTGGACCTGGAGGGGCGGAAGGCCTACCTGGAAGGGGAGCCCCTCCGGCTTTCCCCCACGGAGATGAGCCTCCTTTTGGTCTTCGCCCAGGCCCCGGGGCGGGTCTTCACCCGGGAAGAGCTTGTGGAGCGGGTCTGGGGCCCGGAGTTTGAGGGCTCGGAGCGGGTGGTGGACGCCTACGTGCGCCTCCTCCGCAAGAAGCTCAAGGACGACCCCGAGGCCCCCCGCTTCATTGAGACGGTGGTGGGGTTGGGGTACCGCTTCCTCGGGGATTGAGGCCACCCCATGCCGGCTCGCGCCGGCATGGGGGCCCCGGCAAAGGGTTTTCTCGGGTTAGCCGAGGGAAGGAGACGGGGAGAGAGGGTATGAGGACCCCGCCTTGGCGGGGCGCTTGGATGGAGGCCGTCTTCGTCTACGGGACCCTGAAGCGGGGGGAGCGGAACCACCCTTTGGTGCGCCCCTACCTCCACCGGGTCCTTCCCGGCTTCGTGGAGGGCTTTCGCCTCTACCACCTGCCCCAGGGCCCCCACCGCCCCTACGCCTACCCGGGCCTGGTGCCGGGGGAGGGGCGGGTCTTTGGGGAGGTGCTCTTCCTCCGGCCCGAGGCCTTACCCCTTCTGGACGCCCTGGAGGAGGAGGGGGAGGAGTACAGGCGGGTGAGGGTGCGGGTGGAGACGGAGGAAGGCCCCCTGGAGGCCTGGGCCTACCTCTACCTGGGAAGCCTCGAGGGGGCCCTGCCCCTTCCCCAGGGGGTCTGGAAGGGGTAGCATGGGCGTTATGCGCGTGCTCCACGTGGCCCCCGAGGCCTACCCCCTGGCCAAGGTGGGGGGGCTTGCCGACGTGGTGGGGGCCCTCCCCAAGGCCCTGAAGCCTTTGGGGGTGGAGGCCCATGTCCTCCTCCCCTGGCACGGGGGGCTGGAGGCCAGGCGGGTGGGGGAGGTGGCCTTTCCCTTCTTCGGGCGGGAGGAGAGGGCCCCTTTGGGGGAGCGGGTGGAGGGGGGGGTGCGGTTTCTCCTCCTCGGGGTGGAGGGGTTTGGGCGGGAGCGGATCTACGGCTACCCCGACGACGCCGAGCGCTACCTCCGCTTCGCCTTGGCGGCCAAAGAGGTGGCGAGGGGCTACGACCTGGTTCACGCCCACGACTGGACCGCGGCCCTCCTCGCCCTCTACGCCCCCACGGTCTACACCATCCACAACCTGGCCCACCAGGGCCTCGTGGACCCGGGGCTCTTCTTTTCCTGGACCGGGCTTCCCTGGAGCCTCTTCCACATGGAGGCCCTGGAGTTCTACGGCCGGGTGAACCTGATGAAGGGGGGGATCGTCTTCGCCCGCCGGGTCACCACGGTGAGCCCCTCTTACGCCGAGGAGATCCAGACCCCCGGGTTCGGCCTGGGCCTGGACGGGGTCTTGAGGAGGCACGCCGGGAAGCTCAGGGGCATCCTGAACGGCCTGGACACGGAGGTCTTTGACCCCGGTAAAGACCCCTACCTCCCCGCCCCCTACACCCGAGAGGACCCCTCGGGGAAGGCCCGGGCCAAGGAGGTCTTCCGGGAGAGGACGGGGCTTAGGCCTCCCGTTCTCGCCTATATAGGCCGCCTGGACCCCCAGAAGGGCCTGGACCTCCTCCTAAAGGCCCTTCCCCGCCTCCTGGAGATGGGCTTTCGCCTCTACGTCCAAGGCGTGGGGGACGAGGGGCTTCAGGGGGCGTTCCTTCGGGCGGAGGAGGAAAATCCCGAAGGGGTCCGCTTCCTCCCCGCCTACGATGAGGCCATGGCCCGCCTGGCCTACGCCGGGGCGGAGGCGGTCTTGGTCCCGAGCCGCTTTGAGCCCTGCGGCTTGGTGCAGATGATCGCAAGCCGCTACGGCACCCCTCCCGTGGCCCGGGCCGTGGGCGGGCTCAAGGACACCGTGGAGGACGGGAGGACGGGGGTCCTTTTTGAGACCTACCACCCCGAGGGCCTCCTTTACGGCGTGCTCCGCCTCTTCCGCCTGGGGGCGGAGGAGATGGGCCTAAGGGGCATGGAAAAGGACTTCTCCTGGGAGGGCCCGGCGCGGGCCTACCGGGAGGTGTACCGGGAGGCCCTGGGCTAGGATGGAGGGCGTGAAGGACCTCGAGGCGGAGGCCTTTTCCGGGGATCCCAAGGCCCAAGCCCTCCTCCACTTCCTCAGGCTCCTCCGTCGCAAGGACTACGCCGGGGCGCGGGCCTACGCCGAGGGCTTTCCCGAGGGGGAGAGGGAGCGCCTTCTTCGGGGGCTTGCCCTTCTGGAGGAGGACCCCGAGGCCCTGGACGACCCCCTCTTCGCCGCGGAGAAGGAGGTGGTCCTGGGGGTGAAGGCGGTGCGGGAGGGGCGGCGGGAGGAGGCGGAGGCGCACTTCAAAAGGGCCCTCGCCTTGGACCCCGCGCACCACCGGGCCCTCGCCAACCTGGGGACCCTCCACCTGGAGGGGGGGAGGCTGGAGGAGGCCTTGGCCCTCTACCAAGAGGCCCTCAAGCTCGCCCCCGAGGACCCCCTCCTCCACGAGAACCTGGCCGCCCTCTACAAGCGTAAGGGGGACCTGGACAAGATGGTGGCCCACATGAAGCGGGCGACCCGCCTGAAGATGGCCCCGCCCCCCTCCTTAGACCCCCTCACGGGCAGGCCCAGGCGCCCTTTCCGCCTGCCCCTTTGGGCCTGGTTTTTCCTCCTCGCCCTCCTCGCCTACCTCTTCCTCCATAAGCCGTAGGGCCCGGTCCAGGGCCTGGAGGGAGCGGCCCTCGCTGAGGAGTCTTCGCCAAAGCCTCCCCTTGGGCCTTCCCCGGAAGAGGTTGAGCATGTGCCTCAAGACCGCCCAAGGGGGCGTGCCCTTTAGGGCCTCCTCTTCCAGGTAGGCCCGCATCCTCCGGGCCACCTCGAGGCGGCTTGGACGGCGGGGGAGGCCAAAGACCCTCCGGTCCGCCTCCTCCAGGACGAAGGGGTCCTCGTAGACCGCCCGCCCCAACATCACCCCGTCTACCTTCTCCAGGTGGGAGAGGGCCTCCTCCAGGCTCCTTATCCCCCCGTTGGTGACGAAGGTGAGCTGGGGAAAGTCCCCTTTGAGCCGGTGGACCCAGTCGTGGCGCAAGGGGGGGATCTCGCGGTTCGCTTTCGGGGAGAGGGCGAGGAGGGCGCTCCTTGCGTGGACGATGAAGACCTTGACCCCCGCCTCCGCCATGGCCTCCACGGCCTGGGCAAGGCTTTCGTAGGTCTCCCTCCCCTCGAGGCCCAGGCGCAGCTTCACCGTCACGGGGACGCGGACGGCCTCCCCCATGGCCTTTAGGATCTCTTGCACCCGCACGAGGTCCAAGAGGAGGCAGGCCCCATACCCCCCTTCCTGGGCCTTCTCCGAGGGGCAGCCTAGGTTGAGGTTGATCTCGTCGTAGCCGAAGGCCTCGCCGATCCTCGCCGCCTCGGCTAGGCGCTTGGGGTCCCTGCCCGCAAGCTGGAGGGCGATGGGGTGCTCCTCGGGGCGGAAGGCGAGGAGGCGCTCCCGGTTTCCCCTCAGCACCGCCTGGTCCACGGTCATCTCCGTGTAGAGCCTCACCCCCAGGCTCACCTGCCGCACCAGGAAGCGGAAGTGCCGGTCGGTGCGGTCCACCATGGGGGCCACGGAAAGCCTCAGGTCAAGCACCCTTCAGGACCTCCTCGGGAGAGAGGGGCTTGGGCTCGCGGAAGCTGATGGCCTCCCACTCCCCTTCTTCCACCACTTCCAGCCCCGGGCTTAGGGCCTTGAGGCGGGCCACCACTCCTTGCACCAGGTCCTCGGGGGTGCTGGCGGCGGAGGTGATCCCCAGGCTTTCCACCCCCTCCAGCCACTCGGGCCTAAGCTCCTCCGGGCGCTCCAGCCGGTAGGCCCGGCCCACCAGGCTCTGGGCCAGCTCCAAAAGGCGCATCCCGTTGGAGGAGTGGGGGCTCGTGAGGACCAAAAAGGCGTCCACCTTGGGGGCGATCCGCTTCACCGCCTCCTGGCGGTTCTGGGTGGCGTAGCAGAGGTCCTTGCGGGAGGGGACCACCAGCTTGGGGAAGCGCCTTTTGAGGATCTCTATGGTGGCCAGGGTGTCGTCCACGCTCAAGGTGGTCTGGGTGAGGACCACCACCCGCTCGGGGTCCGGCACCTCCACGGTGTGGGGGTCGGCCAGGCGGGGGTCCTTGCCCACGTGGGTGTGCACCGCCACCAGGATGGTCCTCTCCGGGGCCTCCCCGTAGGTGCCCTTGATCTCCTGGTGGTCGGCGGAGTCCCCGATGAGGAGGATCCAGTACCCCTCCTTGGCGTAGCGTTTCGCCTCGGTGTGCACCTTGGTCACCAGGGGGCAGGTGGCGTCCAGGACGGTGAGGCCCATTTCCGCCGCCTGGCGGCGGACCGCAGGGGGGTGGCCGTGGGCCGAGAAGACCACGGTGTCCGCGAGGCGCCTTTCCCGCCTAAGCCTTTCCACCTCGGTCAGGTCCTCCACGAAGTGGACCCCCTTGGCCTTGAGGCGCTCCACCACCACCCGGTTGTGGACGATCTCGTGATAGACCACGAGCTCTCCCTTTTCCTTCAGGGCCTCTGCCCACCGCTCCACCGCCTCAATGGCCATCACCACCCCGGCGCAGAAGCCCCGGGGCCGGGCCAGGTAGACCCGCCGAAGCCCCGTCATCCCCCCATTCTACGGGCCCGGGGCCTCGGGGTCTGTGGCGGGGGAGAGGATCCTCTCCGCCACCTCCCGGACGAAGGGGGTCTGGGCCCGCCTGAGGGCCTTCTGCGCCGTGGCCTTCCCCTTGCCCCCGGGGCGGAAGCCTTCCTGGGCCTGGGCGAGGAGGGCGAGGGCGGCGGCGGGGAAGGGGAGGCCTTCTCCCTCCAGGAGGCCCAGGGCTTCCCCGTAGCGGTGAAGCGCCTCCCGGGGGTTTCCCTCCAGAAGGGCCCGGCTTCCCGCCTGGAAGAGGCGGGCCGCCTTGAGGAGCCCTTCCCCTTCCAAGAGGGGCTCCCCCGCCTCCGCCGAGCGGAAGGCGGCCTCCACGAGCCGCTCCAGGGCGAGGGCCCGCTCCTCCTCGGGGAGGAGGGGGGAGTACTGGGCCTGGAAGAGGGGGGCGAACCAGGAGAGGCGGAGGGGCTTGGCGAGCCTGAAGGTTTCGCCCTGCGCCTCCACCGCCTCTCCCAGAGCCTTGAGGAGGGGGACGAGCCGGGGAAACCGGGCCCGCACCTCCTCCCGCTTGGCCTCGCCCCGGAGGGCGAGGAAGAAGAGGAAGGCCTCTACTCCTTCCACGCCTCCACTTCCTTGTACTGCACCAGGACGGCGAAGAGGGGAGAGGGGCCCTCGGCCACGGCGAACTTCACGTCCACGAGGACCACATCCTCGGAAAGGTCCTCCACGAAGCGGTTCAGGCGCTCTTGGAGGATGTCGGGGTCGTTGGCGGTGATGACCCGGAAGCGCACCCCCTGCATGGCCCCATTATGCCCTGCGCTCCACCAAGGCGGCGAGAAGGCCCTGGAGGTGGTCCAGGGCCTCCTTCCCCGGGAGGTCCCGGAAGGCGGCCTCCAGGAGGGCGAGGCCCTCGGCCTGGAGGCGCTTGGCCTCCGCCTTGGCCCAGGCCAGGGCCCTCGAGGCGAGGAGCCTTTCCAGAAGCCAACCCACCTCCGCCTCGGGCTTCGCCTCCCGGGGCAGGGCGAGGAGGGCGAGGGCCCGGGCCCTTTCCTCGGGGGAAGCCTCCTCCAGGAAGCGGAGGAGGATTAGGGTGCGCTTGCCCTCGTAGAGGTCCCCGGCCCGCTCCTTGCCGTAGGCCTCGTCCCCCTCGAGGTTCAGGATGTCGTCCACGATCTGGAAGGCCATGCCGAGCTTTAGCCCCCCCTCCTCGTAGGCGGCGGGCGGGGTCTTCCCGGCGAGGAGGGCCCCGAGGCGCAAGGGGGCCACGGCGGTGTAGTAGGCGGCCTTGTGGGCCACCATGCGGAAGTAGTCCTCCGGCCTCAGGTCAAAGGTCCCGCTTAGGGTCCAGAGGAGGTCCAGGTGCTGGCCGTAGGCGGTGCGCCGCACCACCTCGTGGAACTCCAAGAGGACCTCCGGGGGGAAAAGCCCCCGGGCGAGGCCTTCCGCGAGGAGGCCCCACATCTCGGCGTGCAGGGCGTCCCCCGCGTTCAGGGCCAGGGGCATGGGGTGGAGGCGGTGGAGGGCGGGCCGGCCCCGGCGCTCCTCGGAGCCGTCCTCAATGTCGTCGTGGATCAGGACCCAGTTCTGGAAAAGCTCCAGGGCAGTCGCGGCTTCCAGGCCCGCTTCCAAGGGCGCCCCGTGGGCCAGGGCGCTGTACACGGTGAGGAGGCCCCGGAGCATCTTCCCCCCCCGCCTGGGGTAGTCCTGGAGGAGGTCCCGGTAAAGGGGGTCGGGGTGGTCCAGGCGGGCGAGGAGCCTTTCTTGGAGGGCCTGCCGGATGGCCTCGGGCGTGGGCACCATGCCTTACACTTTAGGCCATGCGCGGCTACGCCCTGGGCCTTCTCGCCCTGAACCTCCTCACCCTCCTCTGGGGCACCACCTTCGTGGTGGTGAAGGGCGCCGTGGAGGCCATGCCCGCAAGCGCCCTGGTCTTCCTCCGCTTCCTGGTGGCGAGCCTCTTCTTCCTCCCCTGGCTTGCGCGCCTTCCCAGGGGGGCTTGGGGGCCGGGGATGGAGCTCGCCTTCTGGCTCCTCCTGGGGTACGCCAGCCAGGCCATCGGCCTCCAGTACACCTCCGCCAGCCGGAGCGCCTTCATCACCGCCTTGAACGTGGTCCTGGTGCCCCTCCTCCTCTCCCTGGCCGGGAGGAGGGTGGGGCGGGCGGGGGTGGCGGCGCTTCTCGCCTTTTTGGGGGTGGGGCTCCTCTCCTACGATCCCAACCAGCCTCCCTTCAACGTGGGGGACCTCTGGACCCTGGTCACGGCGGTGACCTATGCCCTTTACATCGTCCGCCTCGAGGTCCACGCCAAGGCCATCCCCTCCTTGCCCCTCACCGCGGTCCAGGTGGTGGGCACGGCCCTCCTCGCCGGGCCCTGGGCCCTTTGGGAGGGGGGGCTTTCCTGGGAAGTCCCCTGGGGAGCGGTGCTCTACCTGGGGGTGGTGGCCACGGCCCTCACCACCTGGCTCCAGACCTGGGGGCAGAGGCACGTCCCCGCGCCCCAGGCGGCCGTCCTCTACACCCTGGAGCCGGTCTGGGCCACCCTCTTCGCCTTCCTCCTCCTGGGGGAGCGCATGGGCCTTACGGGGGCCCTGGGGGCTTTTCTGGTGATCGGGGCCACCCTGCAGGCTATCCGCCGATCCCCAGCATGACCCGCTTGCGCAGGGTGGGCAGGGTGTTGCCGAAGGCGGGCTTGCGGTTCGTGGCGATGAGGATGGCGTCCACCAGGGCCTCCACGGGCTCGGGGGCGGCGAAGGCCCAGGCGATGTCCATCTCCAGGTCGGTGAGGAGGCAGGGCCTGAGCTTCTTGTCCGAGGTGAGGCGGAGCCTGGAGCAGTTGGAGCAAAAGGGTTCCGTCACCGGGTTGATGAAGCCCACCGTGCCCTGGGCCCCGGGGACCTTGAAGACCCGGGCCGGGGAGGTGGGGTCGTGGGGGACGGGCTCCAGGGGGCCGTAGACCGCCTCAATCCGGGCCCGGGTCTCTTTGCCGGGGACGAAGCGGCGGCGGTACTCCTCGGGGTCGGAGTTGTCCAGGTGCATGTACTCAATGAAGCGCACGTGGAGGGGTCGGTCCAGGGAAAGCCCCGCCAGGGGCACCACCTCCTCCTCGTTCATCCCCCGGATCACCACGGCGTTGAGCTTCACCGGGTGGAGGCCGAGCTCCAGGGCCTTCTCTATGGCCTCGAGGACCCGCTCCACCTTCCCCCCCCGGGTGATGCGGGCGAAGACCTCGGGGGTGAGGGCGTCTAAGGAGATGTTCACCCGGTTAAGCCCCGCCTCCACGAGCTCCTTGGCCCGCTTGGCGAAGAGGAGGCCGTTGGTGGTGATGGCCACGTCCTCCACCCCTTCCTTCGCCCGGGCCCGGGCGATCATCTCGGGAAGCTCCTTCCGCACCAGGGGCTCACCCCCGGTGAAGCGCACGGAGGAGAGGCCGAGGAGGGAGGCGGCCTCGAGGAAGTGGTCCACCTCCTCCACGGTGAGGGTGCCCGGGGGCTCCCGCATCTCCAGGCCCAGGGGATGGCAGTAGAGGCAGTGGAGGTTGCACCGGGGGGTGACGGAGATGCGGAGGTCCTTGATCACGCGCCCGTAGTTGTCTAAAAGCCTCATCTTCCCCCCTTTGCCGCTCATCTTATCCCAGCCGGGGAAAAAGCGAAACCCCCCAGGGGGACTCCCTGGGGGGTTTAGGGATGGAGCGGGAGACGGGACTTGAACCCGCGACCCCGACCTTGGCAAGGTCGTGCTCTACCGACTGAGCTACTCCCGCGAAAGGGAAAATCCCCCGCACCGACCTACTCTCCCAGGCGGTCGCCCGCCCAGTACCATCGGCGCTGGCGCGTTTCACTTCCGTGTTCGGAATGGGAACGGGTGGTTCCACGCCGCTATGGGCACGGGGGATTCTGGTGTTTTGGGTTTTCAAAATCCCGCGCTGCGGGGGGTAGGGGGTTGCTGGGGTGGGATGGGATGAGTGCGGATGGAGGGGTCAAGACCTCGGACGATTGGGACCGGTCGGCTCAACGCCTCGCGGCGCTTACACCCCCGGCCCATCCACCGGGTGGTCTTCCCGGGTCCTTACCGGCTTAATGCCGTGGGAGGCCTCATCTTGGGGCGGGCTTCCCGCTTAGATGCTTTCAGCGGTTATCCCTTCCGCACATGGCTACCCAGCTTATGCCCCTGGAGGGACAGCTGGGAAACCAGAGGTGCGTCCCTTCCGGTCCTCTCGTACTAGGAAGAGCCCCCTCAAGCCTCCTGCGCCCGTGGCGGATAGAGACCGAACTGTCTCACGACGTTCTGAACCCAGCTCGCGTGCCGCTTTAATGGGCGAACAGCCCAACCCTTGGGACCTTCTTCAGCCCCAGGATGCGACGAGCCGACATCGAGGTGCCAAACCTCCCCGCCGCTGTGGACGCTCGGGGGAGATCAGCCTGTTATCCCCGGGGTAACTTTTATCCGTTGATCGATGGCCCTTCCACACGGGACCACCGGTTCACTAGGCCCGGCTTTCGCCCCTGCTCGGCTTGCAGGCCTCGCAGTCAGGCCCCCTTCTACCCTTGCGCTCTCCGGCGGATTTCCGTCCCGCCTGAGGGGACCTTTGGGCGCCTCCGTTACCCTTTAGGAGGCGACCGCCCCAGTCAAACTGCCCGCCAAGCGCTGTCCCCCCATCCGAGGGTTAGGCCCCCAGCCGCGCCAGGGTGGTATTTCACCGGCGCCTCCCCCCACCCGGCGGGGGTTCACAGGCTCCCACCTATCCTACGCAGGCGCGACCAAGAGCCAACACCAGGCTGCAGTAAAGCTCCACGGGGTCTTTTCGTCCTGCCACGGGTAGGCCGCATCTTCACGGCCAGTTCAATTTCACCGGGTCCCTCGCCGAGACAGCGCTCCGGTCGTTACGCTTTTCGTGCAGGTCGGAACTTACCCGACAAGGAATTTCGCTACCTTAGGACCGTTATAGTTACGGCCGCCGTTCACCGGGGCTTCGGTTTGGGGCTTGCACCCCTCCCCTTGACCTTCCGGCACCGGGCAAGCGTCGCTCCCTATACCTCCTCTTACGAGTTCGCAGAGAGCTGTGTTTTTGGTAAACAGTCGCCAGAGCCTGTTCACTGCGGCTCCCCGGGGCTCATCACCCCAGGGAGCACCCCTTCTCCCGAAGTTACGGGGCCAACTTGCAGAGTTCCTTGGCGAGGGTTCTCCCGCGCGCCTGAGTGCTCTTGCACCCGCCCACCTGTGTCGGTTTGCGGTACGGGTTCCCGCAGGTTGTGCTTAGAGGCTTTTCTTGGCTCCCTGGCTTCGGGGGTTGTCACCCGTACGGGCTTCCCCACCACGCAGAGCTTTTGGGAGGCGGATTTGCCTACCTCCCACCCTGCGCTTCTGGCCGGGCTCGTCCATGGCTCCGGTCCCCCTAGCCTAGAGCGTCCCCCCATCGCACCTGCGGGAAGGGCCGGAATATTAACCGGCTGCCCTTCGGCTACGCCTTTCGGCTTCACCTTAGGTCCCGCCTAACCCTACGCTGACGACCATTGCGTAGGAACCCTTGGGCTTACGGCGAGAGGGATTCTCACCCTCTTTATCGTTACTCATGCCGGCATTCGCACTTCCCTTACCTCCAGCCGCCCTCGCGGGTCGGCCTTCATCGGCATCGGGAACGCTCCCCTACCGCCTGGGGTCATTCCCCAGGCCCGCAGCTTCGGCGCTGGGCTTAAGCCCCGATCATTTTCGGCGCAGCGCCGCTCGACCAGTGAGCTATTACGCACTCTTTAAAGGATGGCTGCTTCTAAGCCAACCTCCTGGCTGTCTTTGCGGCGCCACATCCTTTACCACTTAGCCCAGACTTGGGGGCCTTAGCTGGCGGTCTCGGTTGTTCCCGCGCTCGGACGCGGACGTTATCGCTCGCGCCCTCACTCCCAGGCTCCACCTGGGACCCTTCGGAGTTTGACAGGGTTTGGTAGGCTGGTGGGCCCCCTAGCCCTATCAGTGCTCTACAGGCCCCAGTCAGCGCCTGAGGCTGACCCTAAAGTCATTTCGGGGAGAACCAGCTATCTCCGGGCTCGGTTAGCTTTTCACTCCTAGCCCCAGCTCATCCGAGGGGTTTGCATCCCCCACCGGTTCGGGCCTCCACTGGGTATCACCCCAGCTTCACCCTGGCCAGGGCTAGCTCGCCCGGTTTCGGGTCCACGGCCGCGGACTAGACGCCCTGTTCGGACTCGGTTTCCCTACGCCTCCGCCTCAACGGCTTAAGCTCGCCCACGACCGTGAGTCGCCGGCTCATGCTTCAATAGGCACGCCACAACCCCTTTTGGGGCCGTGACTGCTTGTAAGCCCACGGTTTCAGGCTCTATTTCACTCCCCTCCCGGGGTTCTTTTCACCTTTCCCTCACGGTACTGGTGCGCTATCGGTCACCCGGAGTACTTAGCCTTAGGCGGTGGTCCGCCCAGATTCCCCCATGGCTCCACGGACCACGGGGTACTCGGGTACCCTCACCTATCCCCCCACCTTTCGCCTACGGGGCTTTCACCCTCTCTGGCGCTGCTTCCCAACAGCTTCGGCTAGGCTGGGGATTCGGTGTCCGAGGGCCCCACGACCCCGCCCGGACAAGCCGGGCGGTTTAGGCTGGTCCCCTTTCGCTCGCCGCTACTCAGGGAGTCGATTTCTCTTTCCTCTCCTCTGGGTACTGAGATGTTTCAGTTCCCCAGGTTCCCCCCGCGCAAGAGCGCGGTGACCGGCGTTCCCGCCGGCCGGGTTCCCCCATTCGGACATCCAGGGATCAACGCCCGCTACCGGCTCCCCCTGGCTTATCGCAGGTAGCCACGTCCTTCATCGGCTCGGGTGCCGAGGCATCCACCGTGGGCCCTTACCATCTTGACCCCTCAAAGGACCCTCAAAGCCCTTCATCCACCCCAGCTTTCAAGATCCCCCGCTACCCCCCTCAGGGCAGCGCAATCCCTAAGTTAGCACCCTGGCTTTTCCTTGTCAACATCCCCCGGGCCTGAGCTCTCATCACTTTCCTCCCCCCAGTTCCTGAAGCAACCTGACCAGCTCCTCCACCACTGCTTCCCTCCAAGGCGGGGGCCCCTGGGCCAGGGCGATCCGGCCCAGACGGAAGAGGCTTTGCCGCTCGGGATGGGCCAGAAGCCGGGGAAGCCATTCCCTGCCCTGCAAGCGCGCCCCCAGAAGGACCAAGAGCGCCATCCCCAAGGCCAGAAGCCATAACCACCCCCTGAGGCTCGCCCCCGTCCGCAGCCGATGGCGGTCCAGCCCAAACCCCTGCCCCTTCAGGTCCCTAAACCCCTCTTCAATCCACATCCGCCACCCATAGGGCGGCTCCCCCCCAAAAGGGCCCGAATAGGCCAGATACCAGGGATCCCGACCCCCTGGGTACACCAGGAGGGTGACTTCTACCCCCTCCCCACCGTGTCCGAAAAGGCGGACCTCCTCCCGCAGGGGGTGGACCACACGCCGGTAGCCCTCCTTCAGGGGAAGGCGCTTCCCCCTTGGGGTTCCACCTCCCGGTTCTGCCGCAGGCGGATGAGGAAGCCCATGCCCCACCCCTGGAGCTTTCGCATCAGGGAGACCCGGTCAAAGCCGCGGTCCAGGAGGAAGAGGGGGTATATCCCAGGTCCTGGACGGCGCGGCCCAGGCGGTGGAGGAACTCCTCCTCCACCCGGTTTTGACTGGGGAAAGGGGAGAGGGGGTGAAGAGCGAAGGCCACCACCAGGGCCCTTCCCTTGAGGGGAAGGGCGGCCACCAGGGCTTGGTGCCTACCGTCCTCTGTGAAGGTCCAGTCCACGATGAGGGGGAGGGGGCGGTCTTTGGGGAAACGAGGGACGAGGAGGGGGAGGAGGGCTTCGGTGAGGGCCCAGGGGTCTTGCAGGGTGGGGTGATGGAGGAAGCGCCAGAGGCGATTGAGGCGGCTTTGGGCCAGGGTGGGGAGGGGGGTTCTGCGGGCGAGGTCGGAGAGGGTGGGGTCCAGGGGGGTAGTGAGGAGGGTGGACAGGAAGAGGGCGAGGTTGGAGCGGATGGTTTTCCTGAGGGAGGCGAAGACCTTATGGACCCAGAGGGTGATAACTTGGGAAAGGGGGGTGGTGGGCGGCACACCTTACTTACCCCCCTCTTCTCTTCCCTTGTCAAGCCCCAGCCCTCAAAGTGATGAGAGCTCAGATGTGGACCCCCTAGACTAGACGCCAACTTTGATGTAGGATGACCCCATCCGGGAGGTTAGTGAAGAAGCCCAAAGCGGTACCCCCACAGGTTAAGTTTCAAGCAGCTCTGGAGGCCATCAAGGGGGAGAAGAGCCTGGTGGAACTCGCCCGCATCTACAATGTCCACCCCAACACCATCGTGAAGTGGAAGGCGGAGCTCATGGAGAAGGGGGCCACCATCTTCTCCAACGAGACCCAAGGTCAGCCCGTCAGGGCTAGCTTGTGAAGGAGCTGGAGAAGAAGATCCGTGACCTGGAACAGCTCATCGGCAAAAAGGAAGTGGAGATCGCCCTCCTAAAAAAGCCGAACCTACGCTTCGCGTGACCCTAGGGCAGGGGAGGTAAAGCGGATGACCCTGGGCGAGCGCATCGACCTGGCCCGCGAGGCGCTGGCCCAGGGTCTGGCTCCCCTGCCCATCGTCCTCAGCGCTCTGGAGATCCCTCGGGCCACCTGGTACTACTACCGGAAGCAGAAGGTGGGTCAGGCGAAGCCTAGCTTGGGGCGGACAGGAAAAGGGAGGAGGAAGACCTCCGCCTCAAGGGGGCCATCGAAGAGGTCTTGCTGGAGCACCCCGAGTACGGCTACCGCCGGGTCACCAAGGAGCTCCACAGAAAGGGCATTCTGGTCAACCACAAACGGGTCCACCGCCTACTGCAGGACTTCCACCTCTCCCTGAAGCGCACCGTTCGGAGGCCCAAGCCCAACCCCCTGCTGCAGATCGTCCTCCTGGCCGGGGACAGAGCAGACTTGAGGGCCTCCCTTCTCAGGCAGAGGGAACCGGAGCCCTTTGAGCTCTTGTACACCGACTTCACCCTCCTGCCCTACCGGGGAGGGAAGGCCTGGTTCGTGCCCATCCTGGGTCAGCCGCCTTGGCGGCTACGTTCCCCACAGAACCCGGATGGTGGTGGCCTGGGGTTTAGGGCCTTCTCCCTCGGCGGAGCTGGCCCTGGAGGCGTGGGAGGAGGCCAAGGCCTTTCTCCAGGCCCAGGTGGGGAGGCTCCCCAGGGCCCTGGTGCACCATGACCAGGGGGGACCTTTCCTGAGCCACGACTGGGTGGGGACGCTTCTTCTCAGGGACGGGCAGCGGCTTTCCTACAGCCTGATGGGGGCTAAGGGAAACCCTGTGGTGGAGAGCTTTTTTGCCCGGTTCAAGGGGGAGGGAGGAGACCAGTTTTTGGAGGCCAGAAGCCTTGGGGAGCTAAAGGAGGTGGTGAAGGAGCGCCTACGCTACTACCACGAGAGCTGGCTGCACTCGGGGCTCGGTTATCGGACGCCGAGGGAGGCGATGGAGGAGGCGCTGGGGCAAAGCACACAGGACATCACATGGGAGGCAGGGTGAAAGTGTCTAAGTTTAGGGGGCTGGATCAAGCCTTCTTGACCCTCCGCCACAGTTCGTTCAGGGTCAGGTGGTCGGCCACGGTCATGGACGAAGAATACAAAACAAGAAAGGGTATGAGGACGTAAAACCCCTCCTTCCCCCGGGCCACCTCCAAGAAGACGGCCACACCCCCGGGAACGGGCACCGGGGTCTTCTCCAGGGAAAGGGTTTCCGGGAGCTCTCCTTTGAGCAGGGCGTGGGCCACGGCGTACCTCCTTATGGGGGACCAAGGGGTGGGGTCCTCGGCCACCTTGGTGAAGACCGCGTGGAAGAAGGTCCTTCCCACCTCCTTCCACTTGAGGGCGTACTTGGTCTTCAGGTGGGCCTCGGGGGGCGGCCCCACCTCTATGCGGTAGAGCCCGGTGCGCTCCGCTTCCTCCAGGGCGAAGCCGAAATACTCCTCGTGGTCCGTGGTGAGGAGGAGGGCCCCCCCTTCCCCAAGCCTCGTGGAAAGCCTCCGGAAAAAGGCCTCCTGGAGGAGGCGCCTTTCCTGGTGGCGCTTCTTGGGCCAGGGGTCGGGGAAGTTCACGATGACCCGGTGGAGGCTCCCCGGGGGCACCAGGTTCCTGAGGGCGAAAGGCCCCTCCCCGTGGTAGAGGCGGACGTTTTCCACCCCCTCCCGCTTCATCCGCCGGTAGGCCCTAAGGACGCTCGCCGCCGAGACCTCCGCCCCCAGGACGAGCCAGTCGGGGTGCTCCTTGGCAAGCTCCGCGGTGAAGCGCCCGTCCCCGAAGCCGATCTCCAGGACCAAAGGGCCTTCCCGCCCGAAGAGGTCCTTTAGGGCCGGGGGCCAGGCGGGCAGGAGGGCGGGGCGCACCAGCACGAGGAGGGATTATAGGGAGCCTTCACACCCTTTTCAAAGGGGGGGCGTACCTTGCGTTTCAGGAGGAGGTTGCCATGGCCCTATTCGGAAGCCTGGATTCCATGCCCCTGGGGGAGATCCTCTCCCTACTCGCCCATAAAGAAGGGGCTTTGGAGGTCTGGAACCTCAAGGAGATCCCCCCCACCACCATCTACCTCAAGCCCGGGCGGATCCGCTCCGTTGACCAGCACGGCAAGCCCCTTCCCCCCTTGAGCGCCAAGGCCACCCTGCAGGCCTTGCTCCTGGCCAAAGAGGGAAGCTTTGAGTTCCACCCCGGGGCCAGGCCCAGGCACAAGGAGCGCCTGAACTGGCCCACGGAAAGGGTCCTCCTCTCCCTCACCACGCTCCAGGACGAGCTTGAGCATTACCGCCCCTTCCTCCCCTCCCCCGAGGCCCGCTTCCGCCTGGCGGGGAGCTCCCCCGAGGACCCACGCTTCAAGGAGTTCTTCCAGCTCGCCCTGCCCCACCTCAAGCGGGGGGCCTCGGCCAGGGAGCTCGCCCAGGCCCTCTCCATCCCCCTGGACCAGGTGCGCCTCTACCTCTACAAGCTCCAGGGGCTAGGGGCCGTCCGGCGGGCGGAGATGGGGGCCAGGCCCAAGGACAAGGGCCTCCTCCAGGGACTCCTTTCGGGCCTGAGGAGCCTATGGGCCCGCTAAAGCTCGTGATCTCCGGCCCCGTGGGCGCGGGGAAGACCACCCTGGCCCGGACCCTTTTGGGGGAGGGCTTCCTCGCCACGGAGGCCAAGGCGAGCGAAGACCTGGGCAAGGAGACCAACCGTGGCCCTGGACTTTGGGGTGCTCCAAGTGGGGCCCTACCCCGTCCACCTCTTCGGCACCCCGGGGCAGGAGCGCTTCAGCTTCATGTGGGACGTCCTCATGGAAGGGGCCTTGGGGCTTCTCCTCCTGGTGGCCGGGGACCGCCCCGAGGGGCTCCCCAAGGCCCGCTATATCCTGGAGCACCTCACCACCCGCCACCCCGTGCCCTACCTGGTGGGGGTCACCCGCTTGGACCTGCCCAAGGCCTGGACGCCCGAGGAGGTGGCCCTCTACCTGCGCCTCCCCGAGGAGCGGGTGGTGGGCCTAGACCCGAGGAGGCGGGAGGAGGCCTTTGGAGCCGTGGAGAAGCTCTTAGAACTCACCCTGAAGGAGGGGAAAGATGATTGAGGCCATCGTCCTCGCCCACATGCGGTACCTAGAAAACGTGGCCCGCTTCCTGGAAGGAGGGGAGTTTCCTCCCCTGAGCGCGCCCACGGAGTGCAGCCTGGGCCGATGGTACCGGGAGGCCGCCCCGCGGTACGGGGAAAGGGCCGAGTTCCAGGAGCTCGGCGTCCTCCACGAGGCCTTCCACGAGGTCACCGAGAAGGCGGTGCGGCTTTTTGAAGAAGGCAAGCGGGAAGAAGCGGAGGGGCTTTTGAGCGAGGCTTACCGGCTCTTCGGCAGGATTGAGCACCTTCTCCTTTCTTTGGAGTAAGCGGAGGTTGAGGATATGAATAAGGTAGAAGCGCTTCAGGAACTCATCCAGAACCTCAAGGCGGCCGTACCCGAGATCCGCGGGGTGATGGTGGCCTCCCAGGACGGGCTTCCCATCGCCCACGACTTCCCCGAGGCCGAGGCCCCCCGCATCGCGGCCATGGCCGCCACCTCCTTGGGCCTCGGCAAGCGCATCGCCTCCACCTTGCGCCTCGGGGACTTCCAGGAGGCGGTGGTGCGGGGAGCGGGAGGCTACCTGGTGGTGTACGAGGCGGGGGAGAAGGGGGTCTTGGCGGTGGCCGCCCCCCAGGGGGCCAACCTGGGCCTCATCCACCTCGAGGCCCGCGAAGCGGCCAAGGAGCTGAGAGAACTCCTTTAGGGGGGCCAGGATGCGGGTCTTGGTGGTGGACGACGACCCCGTTCAGCGGCGCCTCCTCATGCGGGCCCTGGCCCCTTTGGAGGTGGAGGTGTGGGAGGCGAGGAACGGGAAGGAGGCCTTGGACCTCCTCAGGGACAGGCTTCCCCACGTGGTCCTCACCGACCTCCACATGCCCGTCATGGACGGCCTGGAGCTCACCCAAAGCCTCAAGGCCCAAGACCCCCTTCTTCCCGTGATCCTCCTCACCGCGGATGGGGAGCGGGAGGTGCGCCTGAAGGGGATAGAGGCGGGGGCCGACGACTTCCTCAACCGGCCCGTGGACCTCGCCGAGCTCCGCCTCCGGGTGAAGGGGCACCTGGAGCGCAGGCGGCTTCAGGAGAAGCTAGAGGACCTGGAGCGGACCCTCCTCGTGCTCATGCGGGCGGTGGAGGCCAAGGACGCCTACACCGCGGGCCACGGGGAGCGGGTGGCCCGGTACGCCCTCCTGGCCGCGGAGGAACTCGGGGCCAGGGAAGAGGAGCGGGAAGACCTGCACATGGGGGCGCTCCTCCACGACGTGGGCAAGATCGCCATCCCCGACCACATCCTCCGGGGAGACCACCCCCTAAGCGAGCACGAGTGGCGGCTCATCCGCGAGCACCCCGTGAGGGGGGACGAGATCCTGGGGCCCCTCCGGGCCCACCCCCGCCTCCGCCCCTACGTGCGCTGGCACCACGAGAAGCTGGACGGCTCCGGCTACCCCGACGGGCTCACGGAGATCCCCCTTCTGGTGCAGGCCCTAAGCGCCGCGGACATTTACGATGCCCTCACCAGCGTGCGCACCTACCGCAAGCCCCTAAAGCCCCACGAGGCCCTGGAGGCCCTGGAGGAGGAGGCGCGGAAGGGGAAGCTTTCCCGGGAGGTGGTGCGGGCCTTCCGGTCGGGGCTTTTGCGAAACCGCCTCCTCAGGGCCTGAAGCCGTACTCCTCCCAGCGGGCGTCCACCAGGGCCTTCACCCTGGGGTCCATCCGGACCCTCTCGGGCCAGACCCTTTGGAAGCCCTCCTCGGGGAGCTTCCGCGTGCCGTCCAGGACCAAGACCGGCCCCTCTACCCCCGGCATCACCCGGGCGTCCCGCTCGGGGTCTATGTTGTTGAGGACGTACCAGAGGAGTTCCTCCGGGCTTAGGGCCGTGTCCTCGTCGGCGAGGAGGAGAAGCCGGATCCCGGCGCTTTGCGGGGTGCCGAGGAGCCTCTCCGCCACCTCCCAGGCCTGGTGGGGGCGGCGCTTCGCCAGCACCACCCCCCAGAGGCCCGGCCACTGCCTCTGGGCCAGGACCTCGGGATCTTCGGGAAGCGTGGGGTGGGCCTTGGGAATAAAGGACGCCTCTCCCCCCTCCTCGGGAAGCTTCCGCGTGCCGTCAATGACGAGCTTCCCCCCGAAGGCGAAGGCCCGGGAGCTGTGGTCCAGGACGTCCACGGGGCCCCTTAGGAGGAGGGTGTCCCGCCCGGGAAGGGCGTGCTTGAGGGCCTCAAGCAGGGCAGCAAACCCGGGCTTGACCGGAACGTCCGCGTCCACGGCCACAATGACCTTGGCGAACATCATCTGCCCCAGGCCCAGCATCCCGTAGGCCACCTTGTAGGCCTGCCCCGGGTACTCCTTGCGCAAAGCCACGTTCACCCAGTTGTGGGCCACCCCCTCGGGGGGCATGTGGTAGTCCACCACCTCGGGGAGCACCAGGCGGAGGGCGGGGAGGAAGAGCCTTTCCGTGGCCTCAATGAGGTAGGCGTCCTCCATGGGGGGAACGCCCACGAGGGTGGCGGGGTAGATGGCCCCCTTCCGGTGGGTAAGGGCGGTGACGTGGAAGCGGGGGTAGAGGTCCACGGGGGTGTAGAAGCCCGTGTGGTCCCCAAAAGGCCCCTCCTCCACCAGGGGCTCCTCGGGGTCAATGTAGCCCTCGAGGACAAACTCCGCCTCCGCGGGCACGGGGAGGTCCACGGTCACCCCCCGGGCAAGCTCAATGGGGGCCCCCCGGAGGAAGCCCGCCAGGTGGAACTCGCTCACCCCCGGCAAGGGAGGGAGGGGTGCGGTGGCGGCGTAGGTGAGGACCGGGTCCCCTCCCAGGGCCACGGCCACCTCCAGCCTCCTCCCCAGCCTCTTCGCCTTCTCCAGGTGGCGGCGGCCCACCTTGTGCCATTGCCAGTGCATGGCGGTGCTCCTTTTGTCCAGGACCTGCATGCGGTACATGCCGAGGTTGAGCTCCCCGGTCTCGGGGTCCTTGGTGATGACGAGGGGCAGGGTGAGGAAGGGCCCCCCGTCCAGAGGCCAGCACTTGAGGACGGGAAGGCGCCCTAGGTCCACCTCCTCCCCCCGCCACACCACCTCCTGCACCGGGGCCTTCCGCACCCGCCTGGGGAAGAAGCCCCGGAGGAGGGGAAGCTTGGGGAGGAGGCCCAGGAGGGCGGAAAGCCCCCCCTTCCCCGGCTCCAGGGCGAGGAGGCGCTCCACCTTCCCCGAAAGCTCGTCCAGGTCCGCCACCCCCAGGGCGAAGGCCGTGCGCGCCCTCGTGCCGAAAAGCCCGATGGCCACGGGGAAGTCCTTGCCCACCACCCGCTCAAAGAGGAGGGCGGGGCCTTCCCCTTTCACCACCCGGTCCGCGATCTCGGCGATCTCCAGCTCGGCGCTCACCGGGACCCTCACCCGGTGGAGCTCCCCCCGGCGTTCCAAGGCCTCGAGGTAGGCCCGAAGGTTCCGAAACACGCCTAAGCTTACCCCTAGAGCTCCAGCACAAGGTGCTCCAGGCGGAAGTCCTTTGGGGTGCCGTGGACGAGGACGGCCTCGAGGCGCACCGGCAGGTCGTCCCGGCCCAGGAGGAAGCGGGCGCTTTGGAGAAGCCTCCGCACCTTCCCCGGGGTGATGGCTTCCAGGGGGGCGCCGAAGCGGCTGGAGGCCCGCTGCTTCACCTCCACCACCACGTAGACCCCGTCTTTTTCCAGAAAGAGGTCCACCTCCCCGAAGGGGGTGCGGCGGTTCCTCCAAAGGAGGCGGTAACCCTTACCGAGGAGGAAGCGCAGGGCCTCCTCCTCGGCCCACCTTCCCCTCAAGGCGCCCACTCCTGGAAAAGCTCCCCGTCCAAATAGAGGCGGAAGCGGGCCTCCCCCAGGACCTGGTAGGTCCCCGAAAGCCTCAGGCCCTCCTCTCCCGGCCCCTCGTAGACCACCTGGGCCCCCCGGGCGTCCACGAGGAGGAGGCGCACCTGCCGGCCTTGGGCCTCGGGGGGCAGGTCCAGGGCCAAAACCACGGAGCGGAGGGGGGTCCCGGGGAAGGCCTCGGGCAGCTGGACCGCCCCCTGGACCGCCACCCTAAGCCGCACCGGGCTTCCGGAAAGGACGGCCTCCCCCGGCCCCGGCACCTGCGCCAGGACCAGGCCCTCAGGCGCCCCCGAAGGCACCTCCTCCACCTGGGGCAAAAGCCCCGCGGCGTTCAACAGGAAGAGGGCGTCCTCCCGCTTCAGGCCCACGAGCCGGGGAACGACCACCGTCTCCCCGGACCGCTCCCCCGCCACCAGGAGGTCCACCCGGGCCCCGTAGGCCATGGGCGTCCCCGCAGGGGGGCTCGTGGCGAGGACGGTCCCCGCCGCCTCCTCGGCCTCCACCGCGGCCACCCGCCCCACCTGGAAGCCGAGTCCTGAAAGCCAGTCCTCCGCCTCCGCCCTGGGGAGGCCCCGGAGGTCGGGGACGGGCACGAGCCGCGCCTGGTTCAGGACCAGGCGCACCACCCGCCCGGCCCGGAGGCGGGTGCCGGGCGGGGGGTCCTGCTCCAGCACCACCTCCTTGGGCCTCGAGGGGTCGTTCCCCTCCTCCACCTCCAGGCCAAGCCCCGTATCCCGGAGGAGAAGGAAAGCCTCCCGCGCGGTCTTGCCCACCAGGTCGGGGACCACGTACTCGGGAGGGTTGAAGTAGCGGTCAAGCCCCTGGGCCAAGAGGAGGAGGCCCAGGCCCAGGAGGAAAAGCCCCGGGGCCACCCGGGACCAAAACCCCCCCCGGCCCCGCCTCGCGGCCCCCGGGCGGAGGGGCCAGGGGGCGAGGTAGGCCACCCCGTCCTCCCCCATGGCCACGTGCTCCGGCCCGAAGCCGAAGGGGGCCAAAGCGGCCAGGACCTCCTTAGGAGGGCGCCGCCCGCTCAGAGGCCGTTCGGGAAAGAAGGCGTAGTACCGCCCCGGCTTGGCCGAGACCTGGGCCTCGAGGAGGCCGAGCTCCTCCAGGCGCCGTATCGCCGCCCGGTAGCGGTAGAAGCGGTCCTTGTCCTGGGGCGTGCGGACGTCAAAGGAGAAGACCAGCCCCCCCTCCACCCGGTAGAGGGTCACCCCGTCCCGGCTCTCCAGCGTCTCCAGAACGGGGTAGCGGTCGTCCAAGAGCATGCGGGGCCGATTATACTACGGGCGGTATGTGGGACGTGATCGTGGTGGGAGGTGGCCCCTCGGGGCTTTCCGCCGCCCTCTTCCTGGCCAGGGCCGGGCTTAAGGTCCTGGTCCTGGACGGGGGCCGCTCCAAGGTCAAGGGCGTGAGCCGGGTGCCCAACTACCCCGGCCTCCTGGACGAGCCTTCCGGCGAAGAACTCCTCCGCCGCCTCGAGGCCCACGCCCGCCGGTACGGGGCCGAGGTCCGCCCCGGGGTGGTGAAGGGGGTGCGGGACATGGGCGGCGTCTTTGAAGTGGAGACCGAGGAAGGGGTGGAGAAGGCGGAGCGCCTGCTCCTTTGCACCCACAAGGACCCCACCCTCCCGAGCCTCCTCGGGCTGACCCGCCGCGGCGCCTACATTGACACCGACGAAGGGGGCCGGACCAGCTACCCCCGGGTCTACGCCGCCGGCGTGGCCCGCGGCAAGGTGCCGGGCCACGCCATCATCAGCGCCGGGGACGGGGCCTACGTGGCCGTCCACCTGGTCTCCGACCTGCGGGGCGAGCCCTACAAGGACCACGCCGTGTAGCCCCCAAGCCCTTCGGGCCTCCCAAGCCTCCGCGAGGGCCATCCGGCCCCTCGCCCCGGTGGGGGCCTACACCGGCCGCCCCGCCATCATGAAGCTCGCCGTCATCCCGCCGTCCACGGGCAGGATGGCCCCGGTGATGAAGCTGGCCTTCTCCGAGGCCAGGAAGAGGACGGCCTCCGCCACCTCCTCGGGCTTCCCCAGGCGCCTCAGGGCGTGGAGGTCCTCCCAGTCCTTCCGGGTCCTCTCCGGGTCCGGGGAGAGGGCGATGGCCTCCAGGACCGCCTCCGTGGCGATGGCCCCGGGCGCCACCGCGTTCACCCGGATGCGGAGGGGGGCGAGGTCCAGGGCCAGGGAGCGGGTGAGGTTCACAAGCCCCCCCTTGGAGGCGTTGTAGGCGGCGTTCTCCTGCTCGGCGAAAAGCCCCTGCACGCTGGCCACGTTGACGATGGCCCCACCGCCCACCTTCCGCATCTCCCGCGCGGCCAAGGCGGAAAGGTGCATGGGGGCGGTGAGGTTGACCTCAAGCACCCTGCGCCACTCGGGAAGCCGCACCGTGAGAGCCGAGCCGGGGGCGGCGATGGCGGCGTTGTTGACCAGAACGTCCACCCGGCCCAGGGCGTAGGCGGCCTCCTCCACGAAGCGCACCCGCTCCCTCTCGTCCTCGAGGTCCACCTGGAAAAACACTCCCCCGATGGCCTCCGCCACCTCCTTCCCCTCCGGGCGGAGGTCGCACAGGGCCACCAAGGCCCCCTCCCGGGCGAAGGCCTGGGCGATGGCCCGGCCGATGCCCCGGGCCCCTCCGGTCACCAGCACCCCCTTGCCAGCGAAAAGGCCCATACCCGAAGGATTCTCCCCCCAAGTCCCCCCGTCAAGAGGGGGGCCCTGAACCCGGACAGACACATGTGAGACTCTAGGGTGGGATAAAAAGAGGGGGACCGACTCCGGAAGGAAGTCCCCCAGGTGCAGCTTACCACGGTTGGCAAAGCGATTTGGCGAGGAGCGAGGAAGGCCCAGGAGCTGGGGACGGCGGGGGCCGGCGATCCCCTGGTCCAGGAACGGCTGCGCAAGCTCAAACAGGTAGAGGCGTTTAGGAGGCATGGGGTAGGCTGGTCCGAAATCCAGGAGCTTGTGGGAATCAGCCGGGCCACCTACTACCGCTGGCGGAAACCTACTACAACCACCGCAGGCCCCACATGGCCCTGGGGGGGCTGGCGCCTTTGGAGTTCTTGGCTAAGATGCAAGAGGAGTTGGTCCCCCAGTCTCAGATGTGTTGACCGATTACATGGGCTGGACAACGGCGGGTGAGCGATGTAAACTAAAAGAGGTTTAGTGCGAAGGTGATATTTATGGGCCTACACGTCCTCGGCGTGAACGCATCGGCAAGGACGGACGGGTTTACGGCGGAGCTTTTGGACGAGGTTTTGGAGGCGGCCAGGCGCAAGGGGGCGACCACCGAGCGCCTGGATTTGGTGCGGCACCCCTTTCCCCTCTGCGCCGGCAACTACTCCGTGGATCCCGCTTCCTGCGGGCCGGAAACCTGCGTCCAGGGGCCCTGGGACGGGTTTGGCAAGGTGGCGGAGCGGATCCTTTCCGCCGACGCGGTGGTCTTCGCCACGCCCGTCTACTGGTTCAGCGTCTCCTCCCGGATGAAGGCCCTCCTGGAGCGGATGACCTCCATGGAGAACCAGGGCCTCCTGAACCTGGGCAAGCCCATGGCCCTCCTGGCGGTGGCGGAGGAGGAAGGGGCGAGCCAGGCCCTCGCCCAGATGCTCCTGCCCCTCTCCTACATGGGCTTCGTCCTCGCCCCCTTGGGCCTGGTCTACGCCCACCATCGGGGCGTGGGGCGCTTGAGGGAAAACCCCGAGCTTTTGGAGGACGCCCGCATCGCCGGGGAGAACCTGGTGCTGATGGCGGAGAGGCTCCGGGGGAGCTCCTTCCAGGAGCCCTTGCCGAGCCACCTCTACCGGGCGCCCGCCTCGAGGGCCGCGGGGGACTGAGGCCGCCTTGGGCTCGCTTGCGCCGGCACGGGCCTTCCCGGTTCAGAGGTAGAGGGGCTCCACCCCCTCGTGGGCGAAGGGGAGGAGCTCGTAGAGGGCCCGGGGGTCGGGGGGAGGGTCCAGGAGGAGGCGGCCTTCCTGCGGGAGCTCCTGGGCCTTGAGCTTCCTCGGGGGGGCCACCTCCTTGGGCCTTCCCCCTTCCAGGGTGTAGGTGGCCCCGTAGAAGAGGCCGTTTCTAGCGGTGAAGAGGGGGGTGAGGGGCTCCCCTTCCTGAAGGAAGGGCCAAGAGGCGGCGAGGAGGGAGCTCACCCCATAGACCCTGGCTCCCAGGGCCTGGGCGAGGCCGAGGCCCGCGGCCAAGGCGATGCGCAGGCCCGTGTAGGAGCCCGGCCCCTCGCCCAAGACCAGGGCGCCGATCTCCTCGCGCCCGACCCCAACCTCCCTCAGGACCTCCTCCAGGAGGCCGAAGAGGACTTCCTCGTGCCGCCGTTCCACCCGCTTGACCCGGCCTACCCCCGCCTCCCCCTGGAAGAGCCCCAGGGAGAGGTAAGGGGTGGCCGTGTCCAGGACCAGCGTCCACATCCTCCCCATCCTAGGGCCTCCTGCTATACTCCGGCAGGGAATGAGGACCTATCCCCTGCACGGGATCTTGGGCGTGGGGGTGCTCCTCGCCCTCGGCCTCTACGCCCAGAGGCTGGGCTTTCTCCCCGCCTGGGCGGCGTGGGGCCTGTGGGCCGGGTACCTCCCCCTTGCGCTCTGGGGGCTCCTTTGGGGAGGGTGGCGGGCCGTGCCCCTCGCCCTCGGGCTTTTGGCCCCTCTTTTCCCGCCTTTGGCCTTTCTCGGGCCCTTGGGCGCCGCCTTGGCCCTGGGGCGGACCCTTCCGGAGAAGGCCCAGGCCGCCTTCTACGGCTGGGCCCTGGTTTGGCCGGCCCTCGCCCTCCTTCTGGTGTGGCAGGTCTTTCCTACCCTCTACGCCTTTTACCTCAGTCTCTTTGACCGGGTGAACTTCCTCAGGCCCGCGGCCTTCGCCGGGCTCCAGAACTACCGGATCCTCCTCGAGGACCCCCTCTTCTGGCGCGCCTTGGGCAACACCTTCTGGTACGTGGTCTTCACCGTGCCCACCGGGCTTCTCCTCGCCACCTTCGTGGCCATCCTCCTCAACACCCGGGTGGCCTTCCTCGGGCTGTACCGGACCCTCTTCTTCCTCCCCTACATCACCGCCCTCACGGCGGCGGCCGCCGTGTGGCGCTGGATCTACCACCCGGAGTTCGGCTTCCTCAACTGGCTCCTCCGCACCCCGGGCCTGGACTGGCTGAACACCCCCACCGGGGTCTTCGCCCTCCTCCTCCGGCCCTTGGGGATAGAGGTCCAGGGGTTTTGGGCCGGGCCCAGCCTGGCCTTCGTGGCCGTCATGGCCATGAGCGTATGGCACTTTTTGGGCTACCAGGTGGTGATCCTCCTGGCGGGGCTCCAGGCCATCCCCAAGGAGTACTACGAGGCCGCGGAGCTGGACGGGGCCACCTTCTGGCAGCGCCACCGCCTCATCACCTGGCCCCTCCTTTCGCCCACCACCTTCTTCCTCTTCACCCTGGGGCTCATCGGGGCCTTCCAGGTCTTCACCCAGGTCTACGTCCTCACCCCCACGGGCGGGGTGCTGCAGGACACCCTGACCCTGGCCTTCTACCTCTACAACAAGGGCTTCCGCGACTCGGACTTCTCCTACGCCAGCGCCATCGCCATGGTCACCTTCCTGATCATCCTGGCCCTCACCCTGGTCCAGCGCCGGGTTCTGGAGAGGCGGGTGAACTATGAGGTTTAGGCTTTCGCTCCTCGGGGTGCACCTGGTCCTTTTGGTGGGCGGGGGGATCATGGCCTTCCCCTTCTACTGGATGCTGGCCACCAGCTTCAAAAGCCCCCAGGAGGCCCTGCAGGCCCAGCCGGTGTGGGTGCCGGAGCGCATCAAGCCCGCGAACTGGTTCAAGGCGGCGAGGCTCGGGGATAGCCCCCTTTGGGGAGGCCTCGGTCCCGGAAGGAGCGCGGAGCTCTTCTTCCCGGGCCCTGAAGGCCTTCCCCCGAGGGCCCTCGTGCCCCGCTCCCCGGGGGCCTTCTTTGACCCGGTGGCGGACGGGACCAAGGTGGAGGTGGCCCGGGGGGAGGGGGGGTGGTGGGTCCGCCTCACCAACACGGGGGAGGCCGGCTTCCGCCGGGTCCCCCTGGTGGTCCTCTGGCCCAAGGGGGTGCCCTTGGAGCCCCCCCTGCCCCCGGACGCCCTCCGCTCCCAGGGGGAGTACTGGCGGCTGGAGTGGGTGAACGCGGTGCCCGGGGCCTTGGGGTACGTGTTCCACAACTACCTCGAGGCCTGGGACGCCGCCCCCTGGGGCCGGTACTTCTTCGTGAGCTTCTTCACTGCCTCCGTCCAGGTGGCGGTGGGCCTCTTCCTCGCCGCCCTGGCCGCCTTCGCCCTGGCCCGCATCCCCTTCCCAGGAAAGGAGGCCGTCTTCGTCCTCATCCTGGCCACCATGATGGTCCCGGGGGAGGTCCTCCTCATCCCCAACTACGTCCTCCTCGCCCGGCTGGGCTGGCTGGACACCTACTACGCCCTCATCGTCCCCTGGCTCGCCTCGGTCTTCGGCATCTTTCTCCTGCGGCAGTTCTACCTCTCCCTTCCCCAGGACCTCTTTGACGCCGCCAGGATTGACGGGGCCGGCTACCTCACCCAGCTTTTCCGCATCGCCTTGCCCTTGAGCCTGCCGGGGCTCGTGTCCTATGGGATCTTCACCTTCCTCGGGGCCTACAACGCCCTGCTTTGGCCCCTCATCGTCACCCAAAGCCCGGAGATGCGCACGGTGCAGCTTGGGCTCCTCGCCTTCGTTTCCGAGGCGGGCTCGGACTACGGCGCCTTGATGGCCGCGAGTGCCTTCGTCATCGCCCCCGTGGTCCTGGGCTACTTCGTGGCCCAGCGGCAGTTCATCCAGGGGATCGCCCGCACGGGGCTGAAGTGAGCTTGACGGGGCCCTGACGGGGGGCAGGGTATACTTTCCCCGGAGGTATGAGGGTATGAAGAAGGCGCTTTTGCTGGTGGCGGCGCTGGGCGTGGCCTTCGCCCAGCAGGCCAAGCCGGAGGACGTGATCAAGGAGCAGTGCGCCAAGGCCAAGGTGGTGGCCGAGCTCTGGCACGGCTTCACCGGGGGGGCCCCCAAGACCGCCTTGGAGAACCTGGTGGTGGAGTTCAACAAGGGCCAGCAGGGGCGGTGCGTCCGCCCCGTGCCCCAGGGGGGGTACCGGGATCTTTCCACCAAGATCAAGGCGGCCTTCGCCGCCGGGAAGGTTCCGGCCATGGCCCAGGCCTACGAGAACAACATCGCCCTCTACCTCGAGGCCAAAGCCCTTCTGCCCATTGAGGCTCTGGGGGTCAGGCTCCAAGGGGTGAACCTCAGCTTCCTGAACGCCGTGCGCTTCGGGGGCGTGGTCTACGGGGTGCCCTTCAACAAGAGCATCCAGGTCCTCTACTACAACAAGGACCTCCTGAAGAAGCACGGGGCTAAGGTGCCGGCGAGCCTCGAGGAGTTCGTGGCCACCGCCAAGAGGCTTTCCCAGGCCGAGGGCGGCCCCGTCTACTGGTTCCAGCCCGACGCCTCCACCTTCGCCTACTTCTTCTTCAACCTGGGCGGGAGCTACCTCAAGGACGGGAAGCTGGTGCTGAACTCCAAGGAGGCGGTGGAGGCCCTCACCCTCCTGCAAAACGGGGTCAAGGAGGGGTGGGCCAAGGCCATCACCTCCGGCTACATCAACCAGAACCTGGGCTCGGGTCCCTACGCCTTTAGCGTGGACACCTCCGCGGGCTACACCTACTACCGCCAGGGGGCCAAGTTTGACCTCGGGGTGGCCACCCTGCCGGGCCGGACCAAGGGCCAGCCGGGCTACGGCCTCGTCCAGGGGACGAACCTGGTGGTCTTCCGCCAGGCCTCTAAGGAGGAGCAGGCGGTGGCCAAGGACTTCCTCCAGTTCGTCCTCTCCCCCAGGGCCCAGGCCGTCTTCGCCACGGCCACGGGCTACGTGCCCGTCACCGAGGGGGCCCTCAAGGACCCCGTCTACCAGGCCTACGCTGCCGAGAACCCCGACTACGCCACCATCGTGCGCCAAAGCCGCTACGCCAAGTTTGAGCCCGCCTTGGCGGAGTGGGAGCAGATCCGCTTTGACATCCTGGGCCAGGCCATCAAGGAGGCCATTCTCAACAAGGCCGACCCCAAGGCCGCCTTGGACAAGGCCCAGAGGCTGGCGGAAGACCTCCTTTCCGGCAAGACCCGCTGAACCTCTTCCTTACCCCCGCCCGAGGCGAAGGCCCCCGGGCGGGGGTAAGCTTTAGGTATGCCCAAGGGCTATCACGACCGCGTGGCCTTCGTGGACCTCTCCACGGGGAAGGTGTGGTACGAAAGCTTTGGCGAGGCCTTCTGGCGGCGCTACCTGGGGGGGAGGGCGTTGGCCGCCTACCTCCTCCTCAGGCACGTGCCCAAGGGGGCCGATCCCCTGGGCCCCGAGAACGCCCTCGTCTTCGCCCCCGGGGTCCTCACCGGCACCCCCATCTCCGGCTCGGGGCGGAACACCGTGGCCGCCAAGAGCCCCCTCACCGGGGGGTACGGGGACGCAGAGGGCGGCGGCTTCTTCGGGGCGGAGCTGAAGAACGCGGGTCTGGACGCCCTCGTGGTCTTGGGCCAGGCGGAGGCCCCCGTCTACCTCCACGTGGAAGGAGGGGAGGTGGCCGTCCACCCCGCGGTCCACCTCTGGGGCAAGGACCCCCTGGAGGTGGAGGCCCTCCTCAAGGAGGCCCACGGGGGGAACACCCGCGTGGCCCAGATCGGCCTCGCCGGGGAGAACCGGGTCCTCACCGCCAACGTCATCCACGACCTGGCCCACTTCGCCGGGCGGGGGGGCCTGGGGGCGGTGATGGGGGCCAAAAGGCTCAAGGCGGTCTCCGCCCGGGCCCACAAGGAGACCCTTCCCGCCTACCACGACCCCGGCCTTCTCAAGGAGCTCGCCCGGCGCATGGCCAAGGAGCGCATGGACCGGGCGGCGGGCCTCGTCACCATGGGTACCGTGGGCACGGTGAAGCCCTTCAACCTCCGGGGGGTCCTCCCCAGCCACAACTTCCTGGATGGCTTTTTGGAGGGGGCCGAGGCCCTGGACGGGACCAGCCTGGACGCCCTCGGCATCCGCATCGGCCGGGACACCTGCTACGCCTGCGCCATCCGCTGCAAGCAGGTGGTGAAGATTGAGGGCACGGGCAAGTACGACGTCCGCCCCGAGTACGGGGGGCCGGAGTACGAGGGGCTTGGGGCCTTGGGCTCCACCTGCGGGGTCACCGACCCCTACGCCGTGACCAAGGCCAACACCCTCTGCAACCAGTACGGCCTGGACGTCATCGGGGTGGGGGTGACCATTGCCTGCGCCATGGAGGCGGTGGAGAAGGGCTATTTGGACGACGAGGGCCTGGGGCTTCGCTTCGGCAACGGGGATGCCCTCATCGCCGCCATAGAGAAGCTGGCGAGGCGGGAGGGGAGGCTTGGGGAGCTTCTCGCCCAGGGGGCGAGGCGCCTTGCTGAAGCCATCGGCCACCCCGAGCTCGCCATGCACGTGAAGGGGCAGGAGGTGCCCATGCACGACCCCCGGTACAAGCGGGCCCTGGGGGTGGGGTATGCGGTGAGCCCCACGGGGGCGGACCACAACCACAACCTCCACGACACCGCCTTCGCCAAGGAGGGGAGGGCCCTGAAGGAGCTCCGCTTCTACGGGGAGGACTTCCAGCCCCTGCCCATAGAGGACCTTTCCGAGGCCAAGATCCGGATGCTCTGGACCAAGACCCGGGAGCGGGGGTTCGTGAACAGCCTGGTGCTCTGCGACTTCGTCCCCTGGACCCCGGAGGAGTGGCGGGAGGCCCTCTACGCCGCCACGGGCTGGCGGCTTTCCCCGGAGGAGATGCTTGCGGTGGGGGAGAGGACGCTCCAGCTCACCCGGCTTTTCAACCTGCGGGAGGGGATCTCCCCGGAGGAGGACCGGCTTCCCGAGCGCTTCTTCCAGCCCTTCCGCCAGGGGAACCTCGAGGCCCGCTTAGACCCCCTGGCCTTCCGGGAGGCGGTCAAGGCCTACCGGAGGCTTGCGGGCTGGGAGGAGGGCGTGGCCCCCGAAAGGCTTAGGGCCTTGGGCCTAGAGGAGTTCCAGAACGCCCTGGCGTAGGAGGGCGGGAAGGGGAGGCTCCCCCACCCGGAGGAGGGCGTAGCGCCCCCGGAGGAGGGCGAGGAGGCGCAGGGCCTTGAGGTGGGCGGCCAGGGCCTCCTTGTAGGCCTCCACCTCCTCCCGCCCCACGGGGAGGGTTTCCCCGGTCTCCACGTCCTTGAGGAGGGCCTCCGTGGGGGGCGGGTCCAGCTCCAGGGGGGAGAGGACCTGCACCAGGACCACCCGCCTGGGGAGGAGCCTGGGCCAGGGGAGGGGGTCAAGCCCGTCGGTGACGAGGACCAGGACTCCCCTCCCGGGGCGGAGGTCCTCGGGGCTTCCCCCCTCGAGGCGGGCCAGGGGGTCCTCCTGGCGGGCGATCTTGAGGAGGAGGGCCGCCACCTCCTCGGCGTAGGGGAGCTTCCCGTGGAGGCGCATGCTTGGGCTTCTGTCCAGGTAGATCCGGAAGCGGGCCCTTTCCGGGGCGGTCTCCAGGCGGGTGTAAAGCCTTCCCGTCTTGGCGTAGGCCCGCCAGTGGACCCTCCGCACCTCGTCCCCCGGGGCGTAGGGGCGGAGCTCGTAAAACTCCCCCCCAAGCCCCTTCCTCCGGGCCAGGCGCTCCCCGGGGTAGGGGAGGTAGGGCTTGGTGGCGATGCGGTAGCGGGCCACGCCGGTGGGGCCATTCTACCGCCTCTTTCCCTTCTCACCCCGCCTTCCGCTACCCTCGGTCCCGTGGACGCCTTCGCCGACTGGCTCTTCGTGGCCCTCTGGGTCCTCGGGGTCCTCCTCACCCTCCTCCCCTTCGTCCCCGCCACCTTGGTGGTCCTCTTCGGGGCCCTGGTGCACGAGCTCCTCGTGGGCTTCCGGGAGCTTTCCCTGGGGACGTGGCTTGGGCTTGGAGCCCTGGCCCTCCTCGCCATGCTTTTGGACAACGTGGCCGCCCTGGTGGGGGCCAGGCGCTACGGGGCGGGACGGGCGGGGCTTTGGGGGGCCTTTTTGGGGGGCGTTTTGGGGCTCTTCTTCGGGGTGGTGGGGGTCTTGGTCCTCCCCTTCCTCCTCGCTTGGCTCTTTGAGTACCTCTCGGGGAGGCGGCCGGAGGAGGCGCTGCGGGCGGCTTGGGGGACCCTGGTGGGGCTCATGGGCGGGGTGGTGGCCAAGGTCCTCGTCCACCTGGCCATGGGGGTCCTGGTCCTCAAGGCCATCTTTTGACGTATGCTTTCCGCCATGGAGCTGGTCTTCGTCACCCGGGAAGGGTGCGGGCTTTGCGAGAAGGCGGAGAGGGCCCTGTGGGCCCTGGGGGTTCCTTACGTGCGGCGGGACGTGGACCGCGATCCCGAGCTCTTCGCCCGGTACACCTTCCGCGTCCCGGTGCTCCTTTGGGGGGAGGAGGTGCTCCTCGAGGGGGCCTTTGGCGAGCAGGAGCTTATGGAGCTTGCGGCGCGCCTGGGGGGTGGAACGTGGACCCGGTGATGGTGCAGATCGGCCCCCTCGCCATCCGCTGGTACGGGGTCCTCCTCACCCTGGCCATCTTCTTGGGCTACGAGCTCGCCCGGCGCCGGTTAAGGGCCTGGGGATGGGACCTCGAGCCCTTTGAGCGCGTGGTCTTCTGGGCCGTGGTCTTTGGGGTGGTGGGGGCCCGGCTCGGGTACGTCCTCACCTCCCCCGGCTACTTCCTGGAGAACCCCCTCGAGGCCCTCTACATCTGGCACGGGGGCCTTTCCTTCCACGGGGCCATCCTGGGGGGGGCCCTCACCTTCTACTACTTCCACCGGAGGCGGGGCTACCCCTTGTGGCCTTACCTGGACGCCGCCACCCCGGGGGTGGCCTTGGGGATCATCGCCGGGAGGATCGGCAACCTCATGAACGGCTCCGACACCGTGGGCCGCCTCACCACCTTGCCCATCGGCTTCACCTGGCCGGAGTGGGCCAGGGGCTTTCCCGGGGTCTGCCCCGGCATTGACGACATCTCCGAGGTCTACCGGTGCGCCGAGCTCCTCCGGGGCCCCGTGCACCTCACCCAGGTCTACGGGGCCGTGGTGGGGCTCATCCTCCTCTTCCTCTCCCTCTACTGGCTTAGGAAGCGGCCCTTCTACGGCTACGCCTTCTGGCAGTTCGTCCTCTGGTACAGCGTCCTCCGCTCCGTGCTGGAGGAGCCTTTCCGCCTGAACCCCTTGTGGCTTCCCGTCTACCGCAACGACGAGCTCGGCATCGGCCTCTTCACCGCCACCCAGGTGGTGAGCCTGCCCCTCGTCCTCCTCTCCCTCTACATGCTGCGCCGGCTAAAGGGGGAGGCGTCTCGGCGCTAAGATGAGAGGCATGCACGCCCACGTGATCCTGGCCGCGGGGCAGGGGACCAGGATGCGGTCCCGCCTGCCCAAGGTGCTCCACCCCCTTTTGGGGAAGCCCATGCTCCTTTACGCCCTCGAGGCCGCCCTGGCCCTCAAGCCGGAGAGGCTCGCGGTGGTGGTGGGCCACGGGGGGGAGAAGGTGGTGGAGGCCCTGGAGGGCTACCCCGTGGAGGTGGTGTGGCAAAGGGAGCAGCTCGGCACCGCCCACGCCCTTCTCCAGGCGGAAGGCCTCCTCCGGGACTTCCCCGGCCCCTTCCTCGTGACCCAGGGGGACACCCCCCTCCTCTCCCCGAAGACCCTCGAGGCCCTCCTCCAGAGGGTGCGGGAGGGGGCGGGGATGGCCCTCCTCACCGTGGAGCTCCCTGACCCCACGGGTTACGGCCGGATCCTCCGCGAGGGGGAGGAGGTCTTGGGGAACGTGGAGGAGAAGGACGCGCCTCCTGAGGTCCGGGCCATCCGGGAGGTGAACGCCGGGGCCTACGCCTTTGACGGCTTCCTCTTCCAGGCCCTTAAAGAAGTGAGGAACGAAAACGCCGCCCGGGAGTACTACCTCCCGGACCTTATCGCCATCTACCGCACCCACGGCAAGAAGGTGGTGGCCGTGCGGGGGGTGGCGGAGGAGGCCCTTGGCGTGAACACCCGGGAGGAGCTCGCCCGGGTGGAGGGGGTGCTCCTTGGGCGGCTTCGCGCCGAGTGGATGCGGAAGGGGGTGCGCATGATCCTCCCCGAGACCATCTACCTGGAGCCCTCGGTGGAGCTTGCCCCCGACGTCACCCTCTGGCCCGGGGCGGTCCTCAAGGGGAGGACCCGGGTCGGCGAGGGGTGCGAGGTGGGGCCTTACGCCGTCCTCGAGGACACGGTGCTGGAACCCGGGGCCAGGGTCCTCGCCCACACCGTGGCCCAGGGGGCCCACCTCCACCCCGGGGCCTCCGCCGGGCCCTTCGCCAGGCTCCGCCCGGGGGCAGTCCTCATGGAGGAGGTCCACGTGGGGAACTTCGTGGAGGTGAAGAATAGCCTCCTCCACAAGGGGGTGAAGGCGGGGCACCTCGCCTACCTGGGGGACGCCGAGGTGGGGGAGGGGGCGAACATCGGGGCCGGGGTCATCACCGCGAACTACGACGGCAAGCGCAAGCACAAGACCCATATCGGCAAGAAGGCCTTCATCGGCTCCAACAGCGTCCTCGTGGCCCCGGTGCGGGTGGGGGACCGCGCTTTGGTGGGGGCGGGGAGCGTCATCACCCAGGACGTGCCCGAGGGGGCCCTGGCCGTGGCCCGGGAGCGGCAGAAGAACCTCGAGGGCTACGCCCTGAGAAAGCTCGGGGAAGGGTAGCCCTCTTCCTCCTCCCTTCAGCCCCGGGGTGCTAGACTTAGGGCATGAACCTCGGCATGCCGGAGATCCTCGTCATCCTCCTCGTCGCCCTCCTCATCTTCGGGCCCAGGAAGCTCCCCGAGCTCGGCCGCGCCCTGGGGCAGAGCATCCGCGAGTTCAAGCGGGGGGCCCAGGAGATCCGGGAGGAGCTGGAGAAGAGCATTGAGGTGAAGGACGAGCCCAAGCCCGCAGCCGTCCAGGAGGCCAAGGAGGAGCCCAAGGCTTGAAGGAAGCCCCCCTGGTAGAGCACCTCGAGGAGCTCCGCGCCCGCATCCTCTGGTCCCTCCTCGCCTGGGTCGTGGGGACGGGCGTGGCCTGGACCTTCAGGGTCCAGCTTCTGGAGTGGTTGAGGAGGCCCTTGGACCTCGCGGCCAAGGCCCACGGCATCCAGGTCAACCTCATCGTCCTGGACATCACCGAGCCCTTCCTCGTCTCCCTGAAGGTGGCCGCCTTCGGGGGGCTTGTGCTCGCCCTTCCCTTCATCGTCTACCAGGTCTGGGCCTTCATTGCCCCCGGGCTCTACGAGCACGAAAAGCGCCTGGCCGTGCCCTTCCTCCTGGGGGCGGGGTTCAGCTTCGCCCTGGGGGCGCTTTTCGCCTACTACGGCTTCCTGCCCTTCGCCGTCCCCTTCCTCCTGGGCTTTTTGGGGGACGTGATCACCCCCCAGATCTCCATCGGCCGCTACATGGGCCAGATCCTCATGATGCTCACCGTCATGGGGGTGGTCTTTGAGATGCCGGTGGTGAGCTACCTCCTGGCCCGCCTGGGGATCCTCACCTCCTCCTTCCTCGCCCGCAACTGGCGCATCGCCGTGGTCCTCCTCCTCACCCTGGCCGCGGTCATCACCCCCACGGTGGACGTGGTCTCCCTCTTCATCGTGAGCGGCCCCCTCCTCGTCCTCTACTGGGTTTCCGTCCTGGTGGCCCGCCTCGCGGAAAGGCAGAGGCCCCAGGAGGCCGCTTGACACCCTGGGGGCGGACGGGCCATAGAATAGGCCATGGACGAGCGCATCCTGGCCCTCCGCAAAGAGGTGGACCGGGTGAACCGGGAGCTCCTGCGCCTCCTCTCCGAGCGGGGGAGGCTGGTGCAGGAGATCGGCCGCATCCAGACGGAGCTCGGCCTCCCCCACTACGACCCCAAGCGGGAGGAGGAGATGCTGGCCTACCTCACCGCGGAAAACCCCGGGCCCTTCCCCGACGAGACCATAAGGAAGCTCTTCAAGGAGATCTTCCAGGCGAGCCTGGACCTCGAGGAGCGCCAGGACCAGAAGAAGTTCCTCTACTCCAGGAAGCACAAGCCCGAGCCCACGAGGGTGCGGGTCAAGGACGTGGTCTTCGGGGAAAAGCCCCTCCTCATCGCCGGGCCCTGCTCCATAGAGAGCGAGGAGCAGATGATGGAAACCGCCCGCTTCCTCGCGGCCCGGGGGGTGAGGGTCTTGCGGGGCGGGGCCTTCAAGCCCAGGACGAGCCCCTACGGCTTCCAGGGCCTCGGGGTGGAGGGGCTTAAGCTTGGCCGCAAGGCGGCGGACGCCTTCGGCATGGTCTTCGTCACCGAGGTCATGGACACCCGGGACGTGGAGGTGGTGGCGGAGTACGCCGACATCCTCCAGATCGGGGCCCGGAACATGCAGAACTTCGCCCTCCTCAAGGAGGTGGGAAAGGCCCGGCGCCCCGTCCTCTTAAAGCGGGGGCTTTCCGCCACCATGGAGGAGTGGTTCTACGCCGCCGAGTACATCCTCGCCCAGGGGAACGAGCAGGTGATCCTGGCGGAGCGGGGGATCCGCACCTTTGAGCGCTGGACCCGGAACACCCTGGACCTCTCCGCCGTGGCCCTCGCCAAGCAGGAGACCCACCTCCCCGTGATCGTGGACGTGACCCACGCCGCCGGGCGCACGGACCTCCTCGCCCCCCTGGCCCGCGCCGCCTTGGCCGTGGGGGCGGACGGGGTGCACGTGGAGGTCCACCCCAACCCCAAGGTGGCCCTCTCCGACAACCAGCAGCAGATGGACTTCGCCCAGTTCGCGCGCTTCCTGGAGGCCATAAGGGACCTCCTCCCCGAGGGGTAATGGGCCTTTTGGACAACCTCCTGAACGCCTTCCTTAAGGCCACGGACCCGAGGCCCCGCTACACCGAGGCCCGCTGCCTCCTCTACAAGAACAGCGTGGGGGGGTGCGACAGGTGCTATGGGGTCTGCCCCAAGGGGGCGGTGCGGCTCGAGGGGTGGCGGGTGGAGCTGGACGAGGTCTTGTGCACAGGGTGCGGCCTCTGCACCGGGGTCTGCCCCGGCGTCGCCCTGGAGTACCCCTTGGGGGGCATCCAGGAGGCCCTGATCCGGGGCAAGGGGAAGCTTAGGTGCTCCAAGGCCGAGGGGAAGGGCGAGGAGGTGTTGTGCCTGGGCCGCCTCACCCCGGGGCTATTGGCCGAGGCGGGAAGCCGCTTCGGCAAGGTGGTCCTCGCCCGGGGGGAGTGCGCCACCTGCAAGGTGGGCGGCCCCCAGGTTCCCGAACACCTGGAGCGGATGGCCGAGGAGGCGAGGCGCTACTTCCCCGTGGAGGTGGAGGTGGTGGAGGGAGAACTCCCAGGGGAAAAGGTGGGAAGGCGGGAGCTTTTCCAGGCCCTCCTGGGAAGCGCCAAGCGCACCGCCGCCGACCTCGTCCCCGAGCTTCCCCTGCCCGCTTTGGAGGAGAAAGAAGGGGAGCTTCCCGCCGAGCTCCGCCTTAGGCGCCTCGCCGCAAGCCGGGCCCCGGAGGTCCGCTGGCCCCGGATCCGGGTGGAGGAGGGGTGCACCCTCTGCCCCGTCTGCACCAACGTCTGCCCCACGGAGGCGGTGAGGCGGGTGAGGGAGGGGGAGGAGTACGTCCTCTACCTCCAGGTGGCGGCCTGCACGGGGTGCGGGGCCTGCGTGGAGAGCTGCCCGCCCCAGGTGATCCGGCTGGAGGAGGCCCCTAAGGAGGAGGTGGGGCAGGAGCTGGAGCTCTTCCGGGGCAAGCCCCCCTGGTACGACCTTTGAACCGGGTATAATGCCCCCAACCTATGGACGCCGACCTTGTGGTGGTGGGCGGGGGCCTTTCTGGCCTTGTGGTGGCCACGGAGGTGGCCCAAAGGGGCAAGCGGGTCCTCCTCCTGGAGCAGGAGCCTTACCTCGGCGGGCAGGCCTTCTGGTCCTTCGGGGGGCTTTTCTTGGTGGACTCCCCCGAGCAGAGGCGCCTGGGGGTCCGGGACTCGGTGGAGCTCGCCTTCCAGGACTGGATGGGGGCGGCGGGCTACGACCGAGAGGAGGACTATTGGGGAAGGCAGTTCGCGGAGGCCTATCTGGAGTTCGCTGCGGGGGAGAAGCGGGCCTGGCTTGCCTCCTTGGGGGTGCGCTTCTTCCCGGTGGTGGGTTGGGCGGAGCGGGGCGGGGGCCTGGCCACGGGCCACGGGAACTCCGTCCCCCGCTTCCACATCGTCTGGGGGACGGGGCCTGGGCTTTTAGCCCCTTTTCTCCGCAAGGTGGAAGCCCTTAAAGCGGAGGGCACCCTCCGGGTCCTCCTCCGCCACCGGGTGGAGGAGGTCCTGGTGGAGGGGGGAAAGGCGGTGGGGGTGGCCGGGGTGGTCCTGGAGGAGGACCCCAAGCCCCGGGGGGCGCCCACGAGCCGCAAGGCGGTGGGGGGCTTCCGCTTCTTGGCCCAGGCGGTGGTCCTGGCCACGGGGGGGATCGGGGCCAACCTGGACCTGGTGCGGCGCCACTGGCCCGCGCGCATGGGAAGGCCCCCAAAGAGGATGCTCTCCGGCGTTCCCGACCACGTGGACGGAAGCGGCCTCTTCCTCGCCGAGCGGGCGGGGGTCCGCCTGGTGAACCTGGACCGGATGTGGCACTACCCCGAGGGGGTGGAGAACCACACCCCCATCTGGACGGGCCACGGGATCCGCATCCTCCCCGGGCCCTCCCCCCTCTGGGTGGACGCCACGGGGAAGAGGCTTCCCCCGCCCCTCTTCCCCGGGTTTGACGCCTTGGAGACCCTGCGGTACCTGCGAAGCACCGGCTTTGACTGGAGCTGGTTCATCCTGGACCTCCCCACCCTGAAGAGAGAGTTCGCCCTCTCGGGCTCGGAGCAGAACCCGGACCTCACGGGGAAAAGCTGGCTCGGCGTGGTGAAAAACCGCCTCCTGGGCCCCGCGGCCCCCGTCCGGGCCTTCTTGGAGCGGGGGAAGGACTTCCTCGTGGCCCAGGACCTCTCCGAGCTCATGCGCAAGATGGAGGCCCTGGCCCCCGGGGTCCTGGACCCGGGGAGGCTTGAGCGGGAGGTGAAGGCCCGGGACCGGGAACTCCTCAACCCCTTCGCCAAGGACGGCCAGGTCCTCATGGTCCACGCCTTCCGCCGCTATCTTGGGGACCGGCTTTTCCGCGTGGCCAAGCCCCACCCCTTCCTCGCGGGAAAGGGGCCCTTGGTGGCGGTGAGGCTTTGGACCCTCACTCGCAAGACCCTAGGGGGAATCCAGACGGACCTTAAGGGGAGAGCCCTTAGGCCCTCGGGGGAGCCCTTGCCGGGCCTTTTCGCCGTGGGGGAGGCGGCGGGGTTTGGGGGCGGGGCCTTCCACGGGTACAAGGCCCTCGAGGGCACCTTCCTGGGGGGGTGCCTCTTCAGCGGGCTCCAGGCGGCCAAGGGGGTCCTGGAAGGGCTAGAATAGCCCTATGCGGCTCCACCACGTGGGCATCGCCGTGGAGGACCTGGAGGAGGCCAAGGCCCGCTACCAAAGCCTAGGCTTCCGGGTGGTGGCGGAAGGGGAGGTGGCCCACCAGGGGGTGCGGGTGGCCCTGCTTCAGGGCGAGGGGGAAGCCCTCCTTGAGCTCCTTTCCCCCTTGGGCCCCGAGACCCCCGTGGGCCGCTTCCTCGCCAAAAGGGGCCCCGGCCTCCACCACCTGGCCTTCGCCACGCCCCGGATAGAGGAGGACCTCGCCCGGCTTAGGGCGGAAGGGGCGAGGCTTATAGATGAGGCCCCCAGGCCCGGCTTCGGGGGGCACCGGGTGGCCTTCCTCCACCCAAGCTTCGGCCTCGGGGTGCTTTGGGAGCTGGTGGAAGTCTAGTGCGCCCCCTTTACCTTCTCCTCGCCCTCCTGTGGATGGGGGCCCTCTGGTGGCTTTCCGACAGGCCCGCCACGGGCGCCGGGCTTCCCCATCCTTGGGACAAGCTCGCCCACTTCCTCGCCTACGCCCTTTTGGGGGCCCTTTGGCGGCGGGGCCTTGGGCGGTTCCTCCCCGCCTTCCTCCTCGCCGCCTTTTACGGGGTGGTGGACGAGTGGCACCAAAGCCTTGTCCCCGGGAGGGAGGCCTTCGGCCTGGACCTGGTGGCCGACTTCCTCGGGGCCTACGCGGGGGCTAGAGGGGCGGGTAGATGGGAAGCTCAAGAAGCCTCCCGCCCTTAGCCTTCGCCGCCTCCACCACCATCTCCGCCACGAGCTCGGGGGCGATCCAGCGGGAGAAGTCCGCCTCGGGCATGGCCTTGCGGTTGGCCTCGGTGTCCAGGGTGCCCATGGGGTAGACCACCAAAAAGCGCACCCCCTCCACCTCTCCCTGCAAGGACCTCAGGAGGCTTGCCAGGGCGGTCTTGGCCATGGTGTAGAGGGCCCTCCCCGGCCCCGCCCCCGTCCAGGCGGGCCCTGCGGCGAAGGCGGCGAAGAAGCCTTCCCCCCGCTTTTCCATGTAGGGGAGGACGGCCTTGAGGAGGTTGTAGGTGGTGCGGAGGTTCAGGTCCAGCATCCAGTCGTAAAGGCCGGGGTCGGCGTCCAAAAACCGCCCGGCGGCGAAGCCCCCCACGGTGTGCACCACCCCGTAAAGGGGGGCTTCCCGCTCCACGAAGCGGGCCAAGGCCAGGGCCTCCTCCAGCCGGGTGAGGTCGGCCACGAAGGTCTTGGCCCCCACGGCCTGCGCCCGCTCCTCCATGCGCTCGGGCCTGGGGTCGGAGAGGAAGAGCCTGGCCCCCGCCCGGTGGAAGGCGGGGATGAGGGCCCGGCTTAGGGCCCCTCCGGCCCCGGTGACGAGAAAGGCCTTCCCTTGGAGCATGCCCCTATTCTACGGGGAGGAAGGCCAGGGCCTTGGGGGCGAAGCCCAAGGAGGGGGTGGCCACCCTTTGGGGCGGGGAGGGGACGAGGTCGTAGACGTAGAGGAGGCTTCCCGAGGCCAGATACAGGTACCCGTCCTGGCCTACGGCCCCTGCGGCGAAGTCGGTGTAGGCCTCCTGGACCGAAGAGGCCCTGGGCTCCAGGACCTGGAAGCCCCGGCCATAGACCGCAAGGCCCGCCACGGGGTCCAGGGCGAGGCGGGGGGTGCCGAAGAAGTCCCCCAGGACCTCCTGGCTTCCCAGGGCCTCGCCCCGGAGGGTGTAAAGGTAGGCCTTTAGGCCCGCCCTCCCCAGGCCGAGAAGCCTTCCCCTGGCGGCGTCTATCCGGAGGTCAAAGGGGTCGGCGTCCAAGGGAGGGCTAAGGGGCTTTTCCAGGGAAGGGGTCCCCTGGGGGTCCTGGGCCGGGCGGTAGCCCAGGGCGCTTCGGGTGAGGTAGGCCAGGAGGTCCAGGCTCCCCTGGGGGAGGAGGGCGAGGCGGGCGGCGGGGTCCAGGCCCGTGAGGTCGGCCTCCTCCAGGTTTCCGCTCCCGTCCAGAGGCCAGAGGAAGGCCCGGGCCACGGCGGGGCAGTGGAGGAGGAGGGCGCCTTGCCCGAGGCGGAGGTACCCCCCCGTGCAGTCCACCCCTGGGGGCAAGCCCTGGTCCGCGGGGGTGCCTCTAGGGGCCGAGGCCTCGGTGAAGCCCGAGGCGTCGTAGGCCTCCACCCGGTCGGGGAAGAGGAGGTAGAGCCTCTGGAAGGTGGGGCTGTAGGCCAGGTCCTGGAGGCCCGGGGTCGTCCACGTCTCCACCGGGGTTCCGGTCCCCCTTTGGAGGTCTTGGGCCCGGTAGAAGCGTACCCCGTCCTCTCCCCCCGCCGCCAGGAGGGCGGGAAGGGGGGGCTCCTGGCTTCCCGTGCAGGCGGTGAGGAGGAGAAGGAGGAGAAACCCAAGCCGCTTCACGGCAGACCTCCCAAGCGCACGCCTTCCTCGTCCATGAGCACCTCCGCCGCCTGCCCCCCGTAGAGGAAGGCGAGGCGCACCTCGCTCTTGGCCGCGTCCAGGGTGAAGCGCATGGCCCAGCAGCACCGGTCCAGGACCAGGACGAAGCGGGGCTTTAGGGGTTCCCCAGGGAGGTTCTGGCTGAGGAGGGCGGCGAGGTGGAGCCGGGTGTTCTCCCGGCCGAGGAAGGTGAGGGTGGGGCCGAAGTTCCGGAGGGCGAGGGCGTAGCCTTCGGGGCTTGTGGGCCTTCGGGTGTAGGTGAGGCTTCCCGAGAGGGAAAGCCCGGGGAGGGCGTTTTCCCCCGAGGCGTCAGGGGGCAAGGGCGGCCAAAGCTCCAGGCCGCCAGAGAAGGCGAGGTCCTTGAGGTAGACCCCCCCGTCCTCCACCTCCGGCAGGTGGAGGTTGGCCGTGAGGCGGAAGGCCACCTCGGGGAGGGCCTGGGTGAGGCCGAGGCGGAGGTTCGTCCCCCGGAAGCCCTCCTGGTACCGCCCGGAGAGGAAGAGGTCCCAAAGGGGCCCCGGGGCGCTTCCCGAGCGGAAGCCCGCCTGGTAGGCGAGGGCGGTGGGGTCCAGGGTGGCCTGGAGGGAGAGGCTTTGGGGGCCGAAGATGGCCTGCCCCGAGGCCTGGAGGGCGTCTTTGGGCCAGTCCCTCCGGGCCTGGAGGGTGTAGGCCTCCTGGCCTTCCCGGTAGGCCAGGGTGAGGCTCGTCTCCAGGGGCCCTTCCCCGTTCAGGCCGTGGCGGTGGGCGAGGTTCAGGCTTCCTGCGGGGAGGGCGTAGGCCCCCTGGAGGAGGAGGGGGTCAAAGAGGGCCTTTGGGTGGTCGTAGCGGAGGCTTGCCCGCAAGGAGAAGGGGTAGGGGGTGAGGCTACCCTCCAGGCGGGTCTCCAGGGGGCCTTCCTCCAGGCCCCGCTTGTGGTAGAGGAGGAGGCTATACCCCTGGTCCTGGAGCCTGGCTTCGGCCTCCAAGGGGAGGTAGCGGCTCCCCTCCAGGTCCCACCCCCCCTTTAGGCTCAGGGCCAGGGGCCTTTCCTGGAAGGCGAGGGCCAAGGTGGCCTGGTGGGTCCTCCGCTGGGGCAAGGCGTCAAAGCGGAAGGGGCTTTCCCCTTCCTGGACGCTCCTCAGGTAGCCCGCCTCGAGGCTGAAGCCCCCAAAGGTTTGGCGCAGGGCGGCCCGGGTGGTCCAGTCCACCTGGCGCTCGGGCTTCCCGTCGGGGTTCTGGGTGGTGTAGTAGAAGCCCCGGAAGCGGTTTTCCGCCTGAAGGCTGGCCCCGGGCCAGGGGACGAGGACGAGGCTTTCCGTGTGGGTGAGGAGAAGCCTGCCCGCCTCGGCGTAGGGGCCGAGGGCCCGGGCGGAGCGGTTTAGGGGGTTGGTCTCCGCCAGGTAGCGCCCAAGCTGAAGCCCTGCCTGCAGGCTGAAGGGGCCTTGGCGGAGAGTGGGGCTTTGCGCCTCCAGCTCGGGGAGGCGCTGGAGGGTGCGGGGCGGGGGGGTGGAGGGGTCGTGGTCCAGGAAGCCCTCGAGCCGCAAGGCGTAGCGCCAGTCCTGGGGGGCGGGGGTGCCGGGGAGGAGGGCCTCGAGGCGGAAGCGGGTGAGCTTCTCCCGGGTGTCGTCCCGCTCTATGAGGGCCGAGACCGAAAACTCCTGGCGCTTTAGGCCGTACTCCCCCCGGTACTGGAAGGTGTCGGGGGGGGTGTGGAGGAAGAAGTAGCGCTCCTTGGCCTCCCCGGTGCCGTAGTGGTCCAGGCCGAAGCCGTAGCCCCGGCCCTGGTAGTAGCGGAGGAGGGTGTAGCCGAGGCCGAAGGCGGCCGCGTAGGGGAGGTCGGCCTTCACATAGAGGCCCCCCTCGTCCTGGCCCACCTCGAGGCGGGGCCGCCTCTCCGAGAGGTAGAGGAGGAGGACGGGCAGGGTGAGGACGGGCTTCTCCTGGACCAGAAGGGTCACGTCCCGGGCCACCACCCGGTCCCCGGGGTAGAGGACGATCTCCCGGGCGCGGAAGGCGTAGTCCGGCACCTCCTGGCCGCAGGAGGCGCACGGGGTGGCGTAGCCCTCCTCCAGAAGGATCGCCCCCGCCGCCCGCTGGCAGAGGGGCCCGGTGAGGAGGAGGTCCTTGGCCTCTATGCGCACCTCCAGGGCGTCAAAGCCCTCGTCCTCGAGGTCCACCTGGAGCTCCTCGGCCTCAATGAGGCGCCCCTCCCGGTCCCGGTAGCGCACCCCTCCCGAGAGCAAGAGGAGCCGCCTTTCCCGGAAGTAGACCACCCGCCTGGCCTCAAGCGTCTCCCCCTCCCGCTCCAGGCGCACGGGTTCCCCCACCAGGACGTAGACCTCCTCCCCCCCTTCCTGCCTGAGCTCCAGCCTTTCCGCCTCCAGGACCTTGATCACCCTCTCCTCTGCGAGAGCGGGAAGAAGGAGGAAAAGGAGCAGGGGAAGCCACCTCACCGCCGCCCTCCCAGGAAGAGGAGAAGGCCCAAGGCCCCGTAGAGGAGGTTGGGCCCCCAGGCGGCGAGGATGGGGTTTAGGGCGTTTTGCTCCCCCATGATCCGCCCCACGCTCCAGGTGGCGTAGTAGAAGAAGGTGAGGACGGCCACCCCCACAAGCCCAAGGCTCCGGCTTCCCCCGAGGAGGTAGAAGGCGAGGCCCACGGCGAAGAGGGCGAAGACGGGGGCGGCCAGGGGTTCGGCGAAGCGGCGGTAGTAGGTGGTGGCCTCGAGGCCCACCCGCACCCCCATCTGGCGAAGCCTTTGCACCTCCTTTTGGAGCTCGGCCAGGGTCATCCGGTTCGCCGGGTTCTGCCAGGGGTCAAAGGTGAGGTCCTTGAGAACCAGCTCCCCCCGCTGAAAGCGCGCCAGGGTCCGGGGGCGGCTTCCCTCGTAGGTGATGCGGGTCCCCTCCTCCACGTGCAGCACCCCGCCGCGGAAGCTTCCCCGTTCGGCGAGGAGGACCTCCTCCCGGGAGAGGACCCTTAGGGCCCCGATGGCCTCCCCTTCCACCTCCCCCACGTAGACCACCCGGCCTTGGGCGTCCTGGAAGGTCGCCCCCGGGGTGAGGAGGGCCCGGGGGCGTTCCAGGACCTCCCGCCTCAAGAGGTCCTGCCCCTTGGCGAGGGCTTGGGGGACGAGGCTCTCCCCGAGGAGGAAGGCGGCGAGGGCGATGGCGGCCCCGAGGAGGAGGAAGGGAAGGAGCAGGCGCTCCCGCCGCACCCCGAGGGCCAGGAGGGCCTTGAGCTCCGCGTCCTCCCCCAGGCGGGAGAGGAGGACGAGGAGGGCGAAGAGGTAGGCCACGGGCGCGCCCCGGGCCAGGGCCTCGGGGGTGCGGAAGAGGAGGTAGCGGAGGAGGGTGTAGGGGTCGGCCCCCTTGGCCACCAGGGGGGCCAGGACCTCGTACACCGCCCCGCCCAGGAAGAGGAGGACGATGACGAGGAGCCCGCCGCCGAAGAGGGTCAGGGCTTCCCGCAAGAGGTAGCGGTCCAGGGTCTTCACCGTAGCCTCCAGGCGAGCGCCCCCGCCAAGGCCCCGTAGAAGAGGTCGGGGAGGTAGGCGAGGAGGGGGCTTACGTCGTAGCGGGCGAGCTGGGCGGCCAGGGTCCAGAGGACGTAGTAGCCGAAGATGAGGAGGACCACCCCCAGGAAGGCCCAGGCGGCCTCCCGCAAGGAGAGGCCTAAGGCGGCGGCGGCCGCCCCCAGGACCAGGCCCCCCAGGGCGTCGGCCAGGCGGCGGTGGAAGGCGAAGCGGGCCTCGGGCTCCACCTGGGCCCGGGCCCAGAGCTCCTCGAGGGGGGTGGAGTCGTAGGGGTCCCGGGAGCCCAGGCTCTCCTTGGGGCGGAACCGGGCGGGGAAGGGGAGGACGCCCTCAAAGGGCCGGACCTCCTCCCCCTCCACCACGTAGCCCCTAAGGCGCCACCCCTCCTCGTCCCAAAGGGCCTCCTCGGCGCTGTAGACCCGGCCCCTTTCGTCCACCACCCGCACCCCCCGGAGCCGGTTTCCCTCTGGCTCGGGGTAGACCTCCTCGGCGAAGTAGACGCCGAGGCCCGGGGGGGCGTAGACCTGGCGGCGCAGGACCCCGGAGGCCCCGCCCTCCCCGTAGAGGATGCGGCCCAGGAGCCCGTCGTAGGCCTCCTGGGACCGGGGCCTGAGCTCCGCCAGGTTGAGGAGGTTGAGGAGGCTTACGGCGAGGGCCAGAAGGACGAGGGGCCTGAGGAGGGCCAGAGGGGGGACCCCCGCGGCGTAGGCCGCCTTAAGCTCCGAGCGGCGGATGAGCCCCGCAAGCCCCACCAGCACGGCGAAGACCAGCCCTAAGGGGAGGGCGAGGCTTAGGGTCCAGGGCAGGCGGTAGAGGACGAGAAGCCCCACCTCCCGGGCCCCCACCCCCCGGGAGAGGAGGACCCCCGAGAGGCTGGAGAGGAGGTCAAAGGTGAGGAGGGCCACGAAGAGGAGGACCCCCACCAGATAAGGGACGAGGACCTCCCGGAGGACGTAGCGCCCCAGCACGGGGGAAGTATACGCAAGGCGGATGAGAAAACGAGGAAGCCCCGCCGCGGGGGGCTTAGGCGGCCTGGGCGATGACGTGGATCACCGGGAGACCGAAGCGCTCCGCCTGGGTGTGGACATCCAGCCTAAGCCACCGGGAAAGCCCCGGGGGCAGGGTGGAGAGGACGATGGCTTGGTAGGCCCCGGGATGGGCGAGGAGCTCCTCCTCTATGGCGAGGAGGGGGGAGATGTCCCCCGCCTTGGCCTCCTCCACGGGGATGCCTTGGGCCTCGAGGGCCCGCTTGGCCGCTTCCGCCTCCTCCTCGGCCCGGCGCCGCACCTCGTTCTCCTCGTAGACCCACCCGGGCGGGGGGACCGCCGGGACCAGGAGGACGAAGCGGGCCTCTGGGTCTTGGGCCAAAAGCTCCTTGAGCTTGGCGGCGAGCTCCGGGCTTTTGGCCGTGCGGTGGGCCACCACTAGGTATCGGGCCATGCCGTACCTCCTTTCCTGTGCTTCCAGTGTAGCGCCGGATTTCATGTTCTCGTTTCAGTAAAGGCTGATGCGCCCCCGAAAAACCCCGTAAGGCCCGCGGCTTTTTGTATACCCCTTTACAACGGGGAAAACCGTGGTATAATGAGGGAGTCAGAGGGCAAAAAGGTTTCAGGGCACGAGGGCAACCTTGGTGGCCTTCCGCTCGTGGAAGAGGCGGTAGCCTTCGGGGGCCTCCTCCAGGGGGAGGCGGTGGCTGAAGACGAAGCTTCCCTTGAGCCTGCCCGCCTTCTGCAGAGCGAGGACCTCTCCGATCCAGCGGGGAACGTTGGCGAGGGCGCTCCTCAGGGTGATCCCCCGGCTGAAGGCGGGAAGCCAGGGGTAGTCCAGCCGTTCCGCCGTGGGCACCCCCAGGCTGGAAACCACGCCCCCCGGGCCTGCGAGGCGCAGGGCGAGCTTCAGGGCCTCCCCGTCCCCGCCCACCGCCTCCACCACCAGGTCCGCCCCCAGGCCCTCGGTCTCCCGGCGCACCCGGGCCACGGGGTCCTCCGCCTGGGGGTGGATGGGAAGGCTTCCCAGGGCCTTGGCCTTCTCCAGGCGGGCCTCCTCCGGGTCTATGGCGAAGACGGGGCCTGCCCCCAGGGCGTGGGCCACCATCTGGGCCATGAGGCCCACGGGCCCCGAGCCCACCACGGCCACGCTCATGCCGGGGGCGAGGAAAGGCCTCACCCCCCCGTAGGCCGTGGTGAGGATGTCCCCGGCGAGGATGGCCTCCTCGGCGGGGAGGTCCCCGATGGGGAAGAGGGTGTGCCGGGCGAAGGGCACCCGCACCCGCTCCGCCTGGGCCCCCGGGAGGTTGCCCAGGGCGAGGCCGAAGCCGAAGACCCCACCCCTGGAGCAGGCGAAGAACTGGCCCTTGCGGCAGGCAGGGCACGCCCCGCAGGCCACCTGGAAGCTCCCCACCACCCGCTCCCCCACGGGGAAGGGCACCAGGGGGCCCTTCTCCACGATGCGCCCCACGAACTCGTGCCCGAGGACCGTCCCCGGGAGGACCCCGGCGATCTTGCCGTGGTAGATGTGGAGGTCGGAGCCGCAGATGGCGGAAAGCTCCACCTCGAGGAGGGCGTCCGTGTCCGCCTCCAGCCTGGGTTCCGGGACCTCCTCCACCGCCACCTGGAAGGGCCCCTTGTAGACCACGGCCCTCATGACACCTCCCGGGCCACTTTGACGAGCTCCTGGGCCGCCTGGGCGTAGGGGGCGAGGGCGGCGATGGTGCCCTTCTTGAGCTCCAAAAGCCCCCGCATGAGGGCGCTTAGGGGCTCGAGGCGCCCCTCCAGCACCTCCTGCCAGGTGGCGAGGTCGGCCTCAATGACGAAGTCCGCCTCCGCCTCCCCCTCCACCGCCCTCGCCCCCCGGCAGGCCCCGTGCCAGAGGTCCAGGACCACGGCCGCCCCCTTGGGGAACCCCGCCTTGGGGTCCGGGCGCACCGAAAGGGCCAAGGAGCCCTCCCAGGTGCTCGCCGCCTTGCGGTAGGCCTCGCTCTCGTTCAGCTTCCGGCAGTACGCCTGGGCCCAGGCCTCGGTGAAGAGCTCCATCCCTTTCCCCTCCTTTGAACCCAGTATAAGCCGTAGACTCGAGGGGTGGTCTACCTCCTGGACCTTTCCGGGGTGTACTGCGAGCCCGTGGAACCGAGGCTCCTCCGCCTCCTCGCCGAGGAGAGCGGAGAGCCCGTCTTTTACCTCTCGGAGGCCTTCTACGCCCTCCTCCCTCAGCTCAAGGCGGAGGGGGCTCAGGCGCTGGAGGCCCTTTTCCCCGGGGCCTCGAGGCTCTACCCCAAGGCCTTCCGCCCCCGGGGCCTCGCCTTCCCCGAGCCCTTCCACCTCGTCTCCGACCTGCCGCCCCCCGAAGGGGTCCTGGCCTACCACGCTCCGGACAAGCTCGAGGCCCTTGCCCTGGCCCTAGAGGCCCTGGGCCTCGCCCCGGGGGAGGCGGTCTACTGGGACGACAACCCCCTTTGGGTGGAGCGGGCCCGGGGGATGGGCGTGCGGGCGGAGCTATTCCTGCCCTAGGTCCTCGGCCCGCTCCACCGCTTGGGTCTCCCGGAGGATCGCCCTCACCCGATCCCCGGGGATGGTCTCTTCCCGAAGGAGCTCCTCGGCGATCTTGTGCACCGCCTCCCGGTGGGTGGCGAGCACCTTCCTGGCCCGCTGGTAGGCCTCGTCCAGGATCTTCAGGATGTCCTGGTCAATGAGGCGGGCCGTCTCCTCGGAGTGGTCCTTCTTCTTGGCGATCTCCTCCCCCAAGAAGACGGGCCCCGAGTCCGAGCCCCAGGCGACGTTTTTGAAGTGCTCCCCCATGCCCCAGTCCAGGACCATCCGCTTGGCGATCCCCGTGGCCCGCTTGAAGTCGTCCTGGGCCCCCGTGGTCACGGTGCCCGTGAAGAGCTCCTCCGCCACCCGGCCCGCCATGAGCACGGCGAGCTCGTCCATGAGGTGCTCCCGGGAGACCAGGACCCGCTCCTCGGGCTTGCTCCAGCGGGCCCCCAGGGCCATCCCCCGGGGGACGATGGAGACCTTCTCCGTCTTGTCGGCGTGGGGCAGGACCTCCCCCACCACGGCGTGCCCCGCCTCGTGGTAGGCCACGGCCCGTCTTTCCTCCTCGGAGAGCTTCAGGGCGGGCCGTTCCAGGCCGAGGACGATCTTGTCCAGGGCCTTGAGGAAGTGCTCCTTGCGGATCCTCTTCTCCCCGTTCCGGGCGGCGAGGAGGGCGGCCTCGTTCACCAGGTTCTTGAGGTCCGCCCCGGAGAAGCCCGGGGTGAGGTGGGCGAGCTCCAGGGCGTCCACGTCCTCGGCGATGGGCTTGCCCCGCATGTGGACGAGGAGGATCTCCTTGCGCTCCTCCAGGGAGGGGAGGCCCACCACCACCTGGCGGTCAAAGCGCCCGGGGCGCAGCAGGGCGGGGTCCAGGATGTCGGGGCGGTTGGTGGCGGCGAGGACGATGACGGAGGTGTCCTTCTCAAACCCGTCCATCTCCGAGAGGATCTGGTTCAGGGTCTGCTCCCGCTCGTCGTGGCCGCCCCCGATCCCCGCGCCCCGCTTGCGGCCGATGGAGTCCAGCTCGTCAATGAAGATGATGCTGGGGGCGTTCCTGCGGGCGTCCTCAAAGAGGCTCCGCACCCGGCTCGCCCCCACGCCCACGAACATCTCCATGAACTCGCTGGCGGAGACGGAGAAGAAGGGTACCCCCGCCTCCCCCGCCACCGCCCGGGCGAGGAGGGTCTTGCCCGTGCCGGGGGGGCCCACCAGGAGGACGCCCTTGGGGATCTCGGCCCCGAGCTCCAGGTACTTCTTGGGGTTCTTGAGGAAGTCCACCACCTCCATGAGCTCCCGCTTGGCCTCCTCGTGGCCGGCCACGTCCTTGAAGGTGGTGTTGACGCGCTTCTCCTTGCCGTAAAGCCGGGCCCGGCTCTGGCCGAACTGCATCACCTGGCCCGCGCCCCCTTGGGCCCGCATGAAGAAGAACCAGAAGAAGGCGATGAGGATGAGCGTGGGGCCCACGTAGAGGAGGACCTGGGGCCAGATGGAGGGGGCCTTGGTCACGATCGTCACCCCGTTTTCCTCCAGGAAGCGGAGGAGTTCGGGGTCTTGGACCTGGGCGGGGGGCAGGGGAACCTGGAAGCGCCGGGAGACCTGGACGCTCCCTTGGGGCGTGGGGAAGCGCTCCGGGGCCTTGAGGAGCCCGTTGATGCGGGTCTCCTCCAGGGTCACCTCCGCCACCTTCCCCTGGCGCACCAGCTCCCGGAACTCCGTGTAGGCGAGGGTGGGGGCCGGTGGTCCGCTTAGGGCCGTGTAGACGAGATACCCCAACAGGACGAGAAGGAGCAGGTTGAAAGGGTTGAATCGCTGCGGCAAGGCCTACCTCCCTTGCCCTATGGTAGCGCCTGGCGGGTGAGAGGACTGAGGCCTGTGGTATCCTCTAGCGGCGATGAAGGGGGTCCTCGAGGCCCTGCACCAGGGGGACTACGACACCGCCATTGACCTCCTCACCCGGAAGGCCCTCTTCGGCCGGGGGAGGGAGGCCAAGGAGGCCTGGCTCCTCCTCGCCGAGGTCTACGCCCTCTACGGGGAGGAGGGGCTGGAGAAGGCCCACCACGCCTTGGAGGAGGCCTACGCCCTGGGAGGGTTGGAGTACGACCCCCTCTACCGAAGCCTCCTCGCCGAGCTCCTCGCCCTGGAGGGGCGGCCCGAGCGGGAGGTCCTTCCCCTCTTCCTCCCGAGCCGGGACCCCCGGGTGCGGTACCACCAGGCCCAGGCCCTCTTCTACCTGGGGAGGCTGGAGGAGGCCTTGGAGGCCCTCGAGGCGGGGCTCCCCCCCCACCTGGCCTGGCGGGCCGAGGGGCTTAAGGGGCGGATCCTGGAGCGGCTTGGCCGCCACGGGGAGGCCGCCTTGGCCTACGAGGAGGGGGCGAGGATCGCCTTGGGGCTTGAGCGCTACTGGCTCCTCCTGGACGCCGCCGCCATGTGGCTGGAGGCCGGGGAGGGGGAGCGGGCCCTTCTCGCCCTGAAGGAGGCGGAGGCGGCGGTGGGGGAGGAGGACCCGGAGGACGCCGCCACCCGCCACTACCTCCTCGCCCGGGCCCACCTCCTTTTGGGCAACCCGGGCCTTGCCCTGGAGGAGATCCGCAAGGCCCTGGCCCTGGAGGAGGAGAGCGGCCACAAGGCCTACGGCACCCCCTTGGTGGAGGGGCAGGCCCTCCTCCAGCTCGGGCGCTACGAGGAGGCCATGGCGAGCTTCCGGGAGGCCCTGGCCCGGGCGGACGCCGGGGAGCGCCCCCACGTTCTCCACGAGATGGGGGTGGCGGCCCTGGACCACGGGGCCTACTCCGAGGCCGAGGAGTACCTCCGGGCCCTGGTGCGGGAGGAGGGCTACCCCTACCTGGCCCAGGCCTACGCCGATCTGGCCGAGGCCCTCTACCGCCAGGGGCGCTACCAGGAGGCGGAGGCCGCCGCCCGGGAGGCCGTGGCCCGGGGGGCGGTGGCCGCGGGGGAGCTGGTCCTGGGCCACGTGGCCTACGACCTCCTCCACCTGGAGGAAGCCCTGGAGCACTACCGCAAGGCGGCGGAAAGCGCCGAGGAGGGAAGCCGGGAGTGGGTGGGGGCCCAGGAGATGGTGGTGGACACCCTGGCCCAGCTCGGCTACCGCTTCCCCGAGGAGATGGTGCGCCGGGGCCAGGCGGTGTTGCCCTACCTCCACCCGGCGGACGAGTGGCACGCCGCCCTCACCGCCTACGTGGAGCGCGCCCAGGCCCTCTTGCGGGAGGGGAAGCGCCTGAACTAGCGCTTCGCTGGGGCGGGATCAGCCCCTCCGCAGGGGCTCCAGGGCCTTCAGGACCTCCTGGCTCCTTAAGGGTTTGGGCAGGTGGAGGAGCCTCAAGGGCCTGAGGAGGAGGCCCGGTGGGGTTTCGCTCACCAAGTATAGGGAGGCGAGCCGCCCTTCTGGGGTGGCCCGCACCTTGCGGGCCGCCTCCACCGCCTTCTCCCCTTGGAGGATCACCCCCTTGGGCCTGGACTTGAGGAGGCGCAAGAGCCCCTCCACGTCCCGGGCCAGAAGGACGCGGAAGCGGTGGGCCTCGAGGAGGTAAAGAAGGAGCCTCCGCACCACCCCGCTTTCCGCCAGGACGGCCACCAAGGGGTCCTCGAGGAGGAGGGTGGAGGGGCGGAGGAGGCCCCTCGCCTTCATCTCGTGGAGGAGGTGGTAGACCTCCTCCTCGGGAAGCCCCGAGAGGAGGGCGATGCTCCTTGCCCGCCGCACCCCGTCCAGGTGCTCCAGAACGCTCCAGGCCTCCGGGGGAAGGGGGTGCCGGGTGGGGTCTTCCACGAGGTGGAGGACCTCGTCCGGGTCCACCTGCCCCCGCCGCCACTCGTCCAGCTTGCGGGCCGCCTCCATGAGGGCCCAGCCGGTGCCGAAGGTGAGGGGGAGAGCCACCTGGCTTCCCTCCACCATGGGCTCCGCCACCACCTCCCCCTCTTTCTCCCCCAGGAGGGTGGCCAAGGCCTCGAGGACCTGGGCGGTGAGGGCCTCCCTAAGCTCCTCCTCCCCGATGAGGCCGAGCTCCAGGGCCAAAGCCCCCAAAGGGGTGCCGGGGTTCTCCCGGTCCTGGCGCTCCACCAGCTCCTGCACCTCCTCCAGGGTGAGGTGGCCCAGGCGGACCAGGTACTCCCCGAGGTGGGGGCCGGGCTCGGTGCGGGCGTAGAGGATCCGCCCCCCGAGGAGGTGGACGCGCCCGTAGATCCGGCCCCGGAAGCTCACCACGGCGCTCTTCCGCGCCGCCTCCAGGGCCCTGAGGAGCTCCCCCAGGTCCAGCTCGGAAAGCGTGGCCCGGATCACGGCTCCAAGAGCGGGCCCACCGGGGGCGGATAGCCCAGGTGGCGGTAGGCCAGTTCCGTGGCCATCCGGCCCCGGGGAGTGCGCTTCAGAAGGCCCTGGCGGATGAGGTAGGGTTCGTGCACCTCTTCCAAGGTCCCCGGGTCCTCGGAGAGGGCGGTGGCCAAGGTGGCGAGGCCCACGGGGCCGCCGCCGAAGCGGAGGATGAGGACCTCCAGGATCTCCCGGTCCCGCTTCTCCAGGCCCAGCTCGTCCAGCCCCAGGGCCGCAAGGGCCTCCAGGGCCCGCTCCCGGGTGATGACCTCCTCCCCTGCCACCTGGGCGAAGTCCCGCACCCTCCGGAAGAGGCGCTTGGCGACGCGCATGGTGCCCCGGCTCCGCCTGCCGATCTCCAGGGCGGCCTCCTCCGTGATCCTCACCCCGAGGAGGCGGGCGTCCCGCATCACCCCCTGGGCCAGCTCCTCGGGGGTGTAGTACTCCAGGTGCTCCACGATGCCGAAGCGGCTCAAGAGGGGCGCGGTGATGAGGCCGGGCCGGGTGGTGGCCCCGATCAGGGTGAAGCGGGGAAGCTCCAGCCGGATGGTCCTCGCCGCCGGACCTTGGCCGATGACGATGTCCATGACGAAGTCCTCCATGGCGGGGTAGAGGTGCTCCTCGGCCTGGCGGCTCAAGCGGTGGATCTCGTCAATGAAGAGGATGTCCCCTTCCTCCAGGGAGTTGGCCAGGATGGCGGCGAGGTCCCCGGGCTTCTCTATGGCGGGCCCCGAGGTGACCCGGAGGTTGACCCCAAGCTCGTGGGCGATGACGTGGGCCAGGGTGGTCTTGCCCAGGCCCGGGGGGCCGAAGAGGAGGAGGTGCTCCAAGGGTTCTTTTCGGGCCTTGGCCGCCTCGAGGTAGACCCGGAGCTTTTGCTTCAGGCGCTCCTGGCCGATGTACTCGTCCAGGGTCTTGGGCCTAAGGGCGAGGTCTTCCACGCTCTTCCATGATAGCCTTATTCCCGTGCGGCGCACGGTGAAGGACTTCCGCAACGCCAAGGGCCAGCGGCTCGTCTACCTCACCGCCTACGACTACCCCACGGCCCGCCTGGCCGAGGCGGCCGGGGTGGACGCCATTTTGGTGGGGGACTCCTTGGGGATGGTGGTTCTGGGCTACCCCTCCACGGTCCCCGTCACCTTGGAGGAGATGCTCCACCACACCAAGGCCGCCCGCAGGGGGGCCCCGGAGACCTTTCTCGTGGCCGACCTCCCCTACCTCGCCTACGCCACCCTGGACCGGGCCCTCTTCGCCGCGGAGCGCCTCCTCAAGGAGGGAGGGGCGGACGCGGTGAAGCTGGAGGGGGGCGAGGAGGTGGCGGAGATCGTCCGGGGCCTGGTGCGGGCGGGGGTTCCGGTCCTAGGCCATGTGGGCCTCACCCCCCAGACGGCGAGCCAGCTTGGCGGCTACAAGCTCCAAGGCCAGCGCCCCGAGGAGGCGGAGCGCATCCTCAAGGGGGCCTTGGCCTTGGAGGAGGCCGGGGCCTACGGCGTGGTCTTGGAGATGGTGCCCGCCCGCCTGGCCAAGGAGGTCACCGAGAGGCTTTCCATCCACACCGTGGGGATCGGGGCCGGGCCCCACACGGACGCCCAGGTCCTCGTCTTCCACGACGTGGTGGGGCTCTACGGCGACTTCAAGCCCCGCTTCGTGAAGCGCTACCTGGAGGCGGGCAGGCTCATCCAGGAGGCCTTGAGCCGGTACGCGCAGGAGGTCCGGGAGGGGGTCTTCCCCGGGGAGGAGCACAGTTTCTAAAAAACGCCGCTGAAGACCCGGCCCCTTAAGGGTTAGAATGGGCCTTCGTGGTGCGCTTTCGTAGGGAAGGGGTGCGTCTGGACCAGGCGGTGGCGGAGGCCCTCTCCGTGAGCCGGGCCAAGGCCCAGGCCTGGATCCAGGCTGGGCGGGTCCGGGTGGGGGACCGGGTGGTTCTCAAGCCCGCCTACCGGCTCAAAGGGGAGGAGGTGGCGGTGGAGCCCGTGGAGGAGGCTCCCATGGTCCTCCCCGAAGACTTGCCCATTCCCATCCTCTACGAGGACGAGGACGTCCTGGCCCTGAACAAGCCCCCGGGCCTCCTGACCCACCCCGCCCCCGGGGTCTACTCGGGCACGGTGGTGAACCTCCTCCTCGCCCGCTACTACGGGCCCGTGGAGAAGGGGCCTCCCGAGCTCGTCCGCCCTGGGATCGTCCACCGCCTGGACAAGGACACGAGCGGCGTCCTGGTGGTGGCCAAGCACGGGGGGGTCCTCGAGGCCCTCTCCCGGGTCTTCCGCGACCGCCTGGTGATGAAGCGCTACCTGGCCATCACCGAGGGCCACCCCCGGGAAGGGGTCCTCGTCGCCCCCATCGGGAGGCATCCCCGGGAACGGCACAAGATGCACGTGGGCGGCGTCGCCGCCCGGTACGCCGAAACCGAGTTCCAGGTCCTGGCCACCGCAGGCCCTTACGCCCTGGTGGAGGCGAGACCCCACACGGGGCGCACCCACCAGATCCGGGTCCACCTCAAGTACCTCGGGGCCCCCATCCTGGGGGACGAGCTCTACGGGAGAAAGAGCCCCCATATCGCGCGCCAGGCCCTCCATGCCTACGAGCTCCGCATCCCCCATCCCCGCACGGGCCGGATCCTGGAGCTCCTCGCTCCCGTGCCCCAGGACATGGCCCGAGCCTGGGAGGCCCTGGGGGGGAGGTGGCCGGAGGAGGTGGTGCGGGAGGGGTATACTGGGGCGCAATGAGCTCCCTCGCGAGGCCCGAAGAGGTCCTTTTAGAAGGGGAGGGCGCCCCTTCCGGGGTTCACCGCCTCCACGTGGGGGACGCCCGGGAGGTGCTGGCCTCCCTCCCCGAGGCCTCGGTCCACCTGGTGGTGACCTCCCCGCCCTACTGGACCCTGAAGCGCTACGAGGACGTTCCGGGGCAACTCGGCCACGTGGAGGACTACGAGGCCTTCCTGGACGAGCTGGACCGGGTGTGGCGGGAGGTCCACCGGGTGCTCGTTCCCGGGGGGAGGCTCGTCGTCGTGGTGGGGGACGTGGCCGTAGCCCGGCGCCGCTATGGGCGCCACCTCGTCTTCCCCCTCCACGCCGACATCCAGGTGCGCTGCCGCAAGATGGGCTTTGACAACCTGAACCCCATCATCTGGCACAAGCACACCAACGCCAGCCTCGAGGTAAAGGGGCGGGGCGTCTTCCTGGGCAAGCCCTACGAGCCCGGGGCCATCGTCAAGACGGAGATTGAGTACGTCCTCATGCAAAGGAAGCCCGGGGGGTACCGCAAGCCCACCCCAAAGCAGCGGGAGAAGAGCCGCCTTCCCAAGGAGGACTTTCACCGCTTCTTCCGCCAGATCTGGGACGACATCCCCGGGGAGAGCACTAAGGACCACCCGGCCCCCTTCCCCTTGGAGCTCGCCGAGCGCCTGGTGCGCATGTTCAGCTTCGTGGGGGACGTGGTCTTTAGACCCCTTCGCCGGGACCGGGACCACCCTCATCGCCGCGGCGAGGTGGGGGAGGAGGGCTTTGGGCGTGGAGCTCGTGCCAGGCTATGCGGCCTTGGCGCAAAGACGTTTCGCTCAGAAGGTGCTCGGGGAGGTGTTGGAGGTGAGGGGGCTGATAAGTTCGGACTCCTTCCCTTTTTTATTAAGTTCGGACTCCTTCCCTTTTTTATCTTTCACCCGCAGAGGGAACGGTATCTCTAAATCACTTAGAATAACCTTGAGTTTTCTGAGAATGCTTTCAGATGAAAGGTGAACAAACAAGTATTCCCCGGAGCTGAGTTTTCTGAATGCACTTTCGTCGTAAAGCTTTCCGCTTTTCGTCTTGCGAGAAGGCGTAGGCACGATGTCCTTCTTGCTCCGTAGCCTTTTTATTACATCTTTTTTGCCCAAGTGTATGGCAGTTTCTACCAAAGCACAGTAAAACTCGCGCCAACTTTTGACGAAGAATTTTTCCCCGTTTATCTCAACGGTTAAGCCGGAGGTTGCTGGATACCTTTTTAATTTTTCTTTAAGTGCCTCTGTGGGGTCGGTAAGACTCAGGTCTAAAAGTTCTTGTACAAGTTCCCCAAAATTTAGCTCTGCAAGCTCCCGTTCGTTGGCGGAAAGTTCATTCTCCATAGCCTTTCGGAGTCCTTTTTCGTTGCGTTGGTATTCCTCTTCAAGGGCTTTTCTAAGTTTTTCTTTAACTTGGGCGAGGCTTTGCCGGGTTTGGATTTCCTTCCGGATGGTTTCGGCTATGTCGGCAAGATCGGAAGGCGCCTTTTCGTTTTCCCAGAAAGACTTGGAAAGAGTTTTTTTCAAGTACTCAGCGGCGGACGGATTGTCTAGATCAAAGTAAAGGACGCGTTTCTCGGGTGCCTTGGCCTCAACCTTGTTGTTATCAAAAAACTCCCAAAGCTTCCCGTTGGTGAGAATAGACCAACGGATTCCTTCACCGTTGGCGTAGTTAACTACCTGGGTACGGTCGTCGTCAGTGGGCGTTTTATCTAGGGCCTTGACTTCTACAACCAGGACCGGCCTGTCTTTTTTTAGGCGAAGCACAAAATCTGGCCGATATTTAGCCCCTGTATCTTGGGGTACGACCTCATAGGGATTCCATATATCCCAACCAAGGGCTTGGAGAACCCGTAAGATTATAGCTTGTGTTGTAGCCGCTTCGTTTATACCGCGCCAGCTTTCAAGCTTGGCGACAATGTCCTTAACAACCGTGGTCAGGGTTTCGTTCTCGCCCATCACCGAAAACTATACTGCAACGCCTCCCCTCGGAAGCGTGGGTGGAGGCTCGTAAGAGGATTGGGAGGCTAGACCACGGCCAAAAGCCACTTCAAGGCCCGCCCGAGCCGCCGCACGCCCTCGGCGATCCCCTGCCGGTCCAGGGTGGCGTAGGAGAGCCTCAGGGTGTTCTCCCCGCCCCCGTTGGCGAAGAAGGGGCCTCCCGGCACGAAGGCCACGTTCTCCTCGAGGGCCTTTTGGAAGAGGGCCTCGGCGGAAAGGCCCTTGGGGAGCTCCATCCAGACAAACATCCCGCCCTTGGGCCTCGTGTAGCGCACCTCCTTGGGCACCTCCCGGTCTAGGGCCTCCAGCATGGCCTGGGCCTTTTCCCGGTAGACCCTGCGGACCCGTTCCAGGCGTTCGGATAAGCCCTCCTTTAGGAGCTCGTGGACCAGCATCTGGTTGAGCATGGGGGTGTGGAGGTCGGCCCCCTGCTTGGCCTGGACGAGCTTCTTTAGGGCCTCCGGGTGGGCCACGGCGAAGGCCACGCGAAGCCCGGGGGAGAGGACCTTGGAGAAGCTTCCCAGGTAGATGACCCCGGGGTAGCCCGCCTCCCGGGCGAGCTCAAAGAGGCTTGGGAGACGCGCCTCCCCGAAGTAGAGCTCCCGGTAGGCGTCGTCCTCCACCACCACGAGGCCCCGCTCCATGACCCTCTGCAAAAGCCGCTTCCGGGCGGGAAGGGGCATGAGGCCCCCCGTGGGGTTCTGGAAGGAGGGGATGAGGTAGAGGAAGCGGGGGCGCTCTCCCTTGAGGACCTCTTCCAGGGCGTCCAGGTCTGGGCCCTCCTCCCCGGTGGGCACCGTGAGGAAGCGGGGGCCATGGAGGCGGAAGGCCTGGATGGCCCCCAGGTAGCTTGGGGCCTCCAGCAGCACGGGGCTTCCCTCGTCCAGGAAGACCTTGCCCACGAGGTCCAGGGCCTGCTGGCTTCCCGTGGTGATGAGGACCTCCTCGGGGGCCACACCAAGCCACGCCGCCACGAAGGCCCTTAGGGGGGCGTAGCCCTCGGTGGGGCTGTACTGCAGGGCGACCTCGCCCTTCTCCCGCAGGATCCGCGCCGCGGCCTCCGCCGCCTCCTCCTTGGGGAAGAGCTCGGGGGCCGGGAGCCCCCCGGCGAAGCTCAGGACGCCGGGGCGCTGGGTGAGCTTGAGCAGCTCCCGGATGGTGGAGGCCTGGATCCTTCCCGCGCCTTTGCCGAACGCCTTGGACCAGCTTAGGGGTTTCACCCCTATAGTCTACCCCGCCTCCCTTCCTCTCGCCGGAACGCGCCGCCCTCAGGGGGAGAGCCTGCGGTAGGCCTCGAGGGCGAAGCGGTCCGTCATCCCGGCGATGTAGTCGCACACCGCCCGCTCCAGCCCCTCCTCGGGGATTTTGGCCTGCACCTCCCGGGGAAGGAGCTCGGGGTAGCGGGTGTAGGCGGCGAAGAGGCCTTCCAGCACCGCCTCCGCCTTGCGCCTTTCCCTGAGGACCTCGGGGTGGCGGTAGAAGCGCTCCATGAGGAAGGCCTTGAGCGCCTTGAGGGCCTTTTCCGCCTCCTCCCCCAAGGCGGCGAGGCGGCTTGGGTGGCGGCGCACGGCCTCGGCGCTTTGTACGCCCGCCTCCTCCACCTGCCGGTGGGTGGCCTCTATGGCGGCGGTGATGAAGTAGCCGAGGAGTTGCCGCACCAAGACGCGGCGGTCCAACTCGGGAAGCCTCAGGAGGTCCAGCCCCTCCTCCAGGGCCAGGGCCTGGAGGAGCTCCACTTCCTTGAGCTCCTCGGGGTGGAGGAGGCCCGCCCTGAGCCCGTCGTCCAGGTCGTGGGCGGCGTAGGCGATGGCGTCGGAGAGGTCCACCACCTGGGCCTCGAGGGTCCCCTGCCCCTCGTAGAGGGGCTTGAAGCCCGGGCTGTAGGCGGCCTCGTGGGTGGCGATCCCCTCCAGGACCTCGTAGGTGAGGTTGAGGCCGCGGAAGCCGGGGTAGCGCACCTCCAGGTGGGTGAGGATCCTTAGGGCCTGGGCGTTGTGCTCAAACCCCCCGTGGTCCTGCATGAGGGCGTTCAGGACGTGCTCCCCCGTGTGGCCGAAGGGAGGGTGGCCCAAGTCGTGGGAGAGGGCGATGGCCTCGGTGAGGTCCTCGTTGAGGCCGAGGGCGCGGGCGATGGACCGGGAGACCTGGGCCACCTCCAGGGTGTGGGTGAGGCGGGTGCGGTAGTAGTCCCCCGCCCAGTTGGGAAAGACCTGGGTCTTGTACTCCAAGCGGCGGAAGGCGGTGGTGTGGAGGATCCGGTCCCGGTCCTTCTGGTAAGGGGTGCGGTAGAGGGACTCGGGCTCGGGGTGGGCCCGCCCCCGGGTGTCCCGCGCCTTCTGGGCGTAGGGGGCGAGGCGGCTGGCCTCCAGCTCCAGAAGGGCTTCCCGGGAAAACCGCATCAGACCCTCTTGAAGACCAGGACGGCGTTGTGGCCCCCGAAGGCGAAGGAGTTGGAGAGGGCATAGTCCACCTTGGCCTCCCGGGGCTCGGGGACGAAGTCCAGGTCCAGCTCGGGGTCGGGGTCCTCGAGGTTGATCGTGGGAGGGATGACCCCGTGGTAGAGGGCCTGGACCGTGGCGATGGCCTCCACCGCCCCCGCCGCTCCCAGGAGGTGGCCGATCATGCTCTTGGTGCTGGAGACCATGAGCCTTTTGGCGTGGTCCCCGAAGACCCGCTTGATGGCCAGGACCTCCGCCCGGTCCCCCACGGGGGTGGAGGTGCCGTGGGCGTTGATGTAGCCCACCTGTTCGGGGGCGATGCCCGCGTCCTTCAGGGCCCGAGCCATGGCCAAGGCGGCGCCCTTCCCCTCGGGGTGGGGCTCGGTGATGTGGTGGGCGTCGGCGCTGCGGCCAAAGCCCGCGAGTTCGGCGTAGATGCGGGCCCCCCGCTTCTTCGCGTGCTCGTACGCCTCCAGGACCAAGACCCCGGCCCCCTCCCCCATGACGAACCCGTCCCGGGAGAGGGTGAAGGGGCGGCTCGCCTTCTCGGGCTCCTCGTTCCTGGTGGAAAGGGCCCGCATCACGGCAAAGGCCCCGATGGCCATGGGGGTGATGGCGGCCTCCGTTCCCCCGGCGAGGACGACGTCCGCCTCCCCGAGCTGGATCATGCGCAGGGCGCTTCCCAGGGCGTCCGCCCCCGTGGCGCAGGCGGTGACCACCGTGGAGGAAGGCCCGGTGAACCCGTAGCGCATGGCGATGTGGGCCGAGGCCATGTTGGCGATCATCATGGGGATGAAGAAGGGGCTGATGCGGTTTGGGCCCCTCTCCAAGAAGACCTTGCTTTGGGCCTCCCAGGTCTCCATCCCCCCGATCCCCGTGCCCACCAGGGTCCCCACCCGCTCGGGGTCAAGCGCCTCGGGCTTTAGCCCCGCGTCCTCCAGGGCCAGGTGGGCGGCGATGAGGGCGTACTGGACGAAGCGGTCCAGGCGCCTAAGCTCCCTTTTGTCAATGTAGGCCTCGGGGTCCACGTCCACCTCGGCGGCGATGCGCACGGGGAGGGCCGAGGCGTCAAAGCGGGTGATGGGCCTGACCCCGCTTTGGCCCGCAAGCTGGGCCTTGTGGAAGGCCTCCTGCCCCACGCCGATGGGCGTGAGGGCGCCTAGGCCGGTGACCACCACGCGTCGCATGGGCGTAGTATACCCGGGAACGCCCCGGGAAAAAGGAAAGGCGGGGCGCCCTTCGCGCCCCATCCGCGTCGCAAGCCCCTTGTACCCTTGCCGGGGCCCCCTAGCCCAGCTTGGTCCTGATGTACTCCACCGCGTCCTTGACGGTGCGGATCTTCTCGGCCTCCTCGTCGGAGATCTCCAGGCCGAACTCGTCCTCCAGGCCCATGATGAGCTCCACGGTGTCCAGGCTGTCCGCCCCCAGGTCCTCAACGAAGCGGGCCTCGAGGGTCACCTTCTCCGGCTCCACCTGGAGCTTGTCCGCGATCACCGCCTTCACCTTCTCAAAGATCTCCTGCTCCGTCATGGAAAACCTCCCGGGGGGATTTTAGCACGACCTCAGTGGGGGGTAAGCCCCCCGTCCACGCACAGGGTCTGGCCGGTGATGTAGCCCGCCCTCTCCGAAACCAGGAAGGCCACGGCCTCGGCCACCTCCTCAGGGCGGCCGAAGCGCCCGGCGGGGATCTCCCTCAGGTAGGCCTCCTTCACCGCCTGGGGGAGCCTTTCCGTCATCTCCGTCTCAATGAAGCCCGGGGCCACGGCGTTCACCGTGATCCCCCGCTGGGCGTACTCCTTGGCCACCGCCCGGGTGAAGCCGATGAGCCCCGCCTTGGAGGCCACGTAGTTGGCCTGGCCCGGGTTGCCCAGGAGGCCCACCACGCTGCTGATGTTCACGATGCGGCCGAAGCGGGCCTTCATCATGAGCTTCACCGCCTCCCGGGTGGTGCGGAAGACGGCGGAGAGGTTGGCCTCGAGGACCGCCTCCCAGTCCTCGTCCTTCATGCGCACGAGGAGGGTGTCCCGGGTGATGCCGGCGTTGTTCACCAGGGTGTCCAAGCCCCCTAAGGCCTCCGCCGCCTGGTGGACGAGGGCCGTGGCCGCCTCGGCCTCCAGGAGGTTCGCCCCGAGGACCGCCACCAGGGGGCTTCCCCGGCGCCTTGCCTCCTCGGCCACCGCCTCCGCCTGCTCCCGGTTCTTCCCGTAGTGGATGGCCAGGGCGAAGCCGTCCTCCGCGAGCCTCAGGGCGATGGCCCGCCCGATGCCGCGGCTTGCTCCGGTGACGAGGGCCTTACGCATCTTCCACCTCCAGGGCTTTCCTCAGGCTTTCTGGGTCCTGGACGCTTAGGGCCTGGGCCTCCTTCAGGGTGCGGAGGACGAGGCCCTTAAGCACCTCCCCGCTTCCGAACTCCAAAAAGCGCTTGACGCCCCTCGCCTCCATGTCCCTTAGGATCTCCACCCAGCGCACCGGGGCGGTGATCTGCTCCAGGAGAAGCGCCCGGATCCTCTCTGGGTCCTCCTCGGGCCTCGCGGTGACGTTGGAGTAGACGGGGAAGCGGGGGCTTTTCAGGGGAACCTGGGCCAGGTCCTCGGCCAGCCGCCTTCGCGCGGGGGCCATGAGGGAAGAGTGGAAGGGGGCGGAGACGGGGAGGAAGACCACCCGGGCCCGCCTCTCCTTGAGCCTTTCCGCGGCCTCCTCCACCGCTTGCTTCCTCCCGGAGATCACCGTCTGCTCCGGGGCGTTGAGGTTGGCGACCTCCACCCCCTTAAGGCCCTCCAGAGCCTTTTGGACCTCCTCCAGGGGAAGCTTCAGCACCGCGGCCATGGCCCCTTCCCCCAAGGGGACGGCCTCCTGCATGTACCTGCCCCTGAGGCGCACGAGCCTTAGGGCGTCTTCCAGCTCCAGGGTGCCCGCGGCCACGTGGGCCGTCCACTCCCCTAAGGAGTGCCCGGCGGCGAGGGCGGGGGGCTTTCCCCCCGCCTCCAAAAAGGCCCGGTAGGCGGCGTAGCCTGCGGCGAGGAGGGCGGGCTGCTGGTTCTCCGTGAGGGTCAGGGCCTCCTCGGGGCCCTCCCACATGAGCTTGAGGAGGCCGGGTAGGGCGGCCTCGGCCCGGTCCAGGACCTCCCTGGCGGCGGGAAAGGCCTCGTAGAGGGCCTTGCCCATCCCCACCCGGTGGGAGCCCTGCCCGGGGAAGAGGGCGGCGTACATCAGGCCCCCCCCCAGGTGAGGACGGCGGCGGCCCAGGTGAGCCCCGCCCCGAAGGAGACCAGAAGGACGTGGTCCCCTTCTTGGATCCGCCCCTCGTCCACCGCCTCCTTTAGGGCCAAGGGGATGGAGGCCGTGGAGGTGTTGCCGTAGCGGTCCACGTTCACCGCCACCCTTTCCCAGGGAAGGCCCAGGCGCTCCCGGGCGGCGTCAATGATCCTGAGGTTCGCCTGGTGGGGGACGAAGAGGCGGATCTCCTCGGGGGTGAGGCCCGCCTTCTCTATGGCCTCGAGGGTGGCGGTGTTCATCACCCGCACGGCGAACTTGAAGACCTCCCGCCCGTTCATGTAGAGGCGCCTTTCCATGGAGGTGCCGTCGGGCAAGCGGGGGGCCACGCAGGCGTGGTAGAGCTCCTTGCCCCCCGTGCCGTCCGCCCCTAGGACGAAGGACTTAAAGCCAAACCCCTCCCTGACCCTGCCCACCACGGCCGCCCCGCCCCCGTCCCCGAAGAGGACGGCGGTGGCCCGGTCGTTCCAGTCCAGGATCTTGGAAAGGGCCTCCGCCCCCACCACCAGCACCTTGCGGGCAAGCCCCGCCTCCACCAGGGCGTGGGCCTGGGCCAGGGCGTAGATCCACCCGGGGCAGCCCGCGAGGAGGTCGTAGGCGAAGGCCTGGAGGCCGAAGCGGGCCTGCACCAGGGCGGCGGTGTCGGGGAAGAGGGCGTCCGGGGTGTTGGTGGCCACGATGACCCCGTCCACCCCCTCCAAGGCCCCGGGGTGCCTCCTTAGGAGGTCCTCCACCGCTCTAAAGGCCAGGTCCGAGGTGTACTCGTCCTCCGCGGCGATGCGCCGTTCCTTGATCCCGGTGCGGGTGACGATCCACTCGTCCGAGGTGTCCAGGTAGGCCTCAAAGTCGGCGTTGGTCATGACCCGCTCGGGGACGTAGGCCCCTAGGGCCAGGATCCCGCTCATGCCCGACCTCCCGTCATGGGCTTTACTATACCCAAAAAGGCCGGAGGCCCCGGCCGCGGCCGGGGCCTTCTAAGCGCCCCGCCAAGGCTTAGGCGGAGGCCCCAAAAAGGCCTCTTCCGGTCCTCGTTCGGGCATCCCGTGCGGCGAAACCCATGGAGGCTCAGACCTCCAACACCTTCCGCCCGGCGTAGTAGCCGCACTCGGGGCAGACGGTGTGGGGGGGCTTCATGGTCTTGCACTCGGGGCAGGGGACCAGGGTGGGGGGGGTGAGGGCGTGGTGGCTCCGCCGGGCGTCCCGGCGCGCCTTGGAGGTCTTCTTCTTGGGTACAGGGTGCTTCGCCATCTTCTCCTCCAGACTCGGGGGCCTAGCCCCGCTAAACCCCAGGTAGTATAGCAGAAGGCCTAGAGTTCCGGAAGGAGGTCCTTGAGGCCGAGGAAGGGGTGGAAGGCCTCCGGTTCGTGGCCGCAGTCCTCCACGTTGCGGTCCGCCCCGCACACGGGGCAGAGGCCTTTGCACCCCTCCTCGCAGAGGACGGTGTAGGGCATCTCGGTGACGAAGGCCTCGGTGAGGAAGGGGAGAAGGTCCAGGTCGGGGAGGCCGAAGGCGTAGAACTCCTCCTCGCCCTCCTCGTGGAAGACGACCTCCTCGAGGCCAGGCTCGTAGTGGAGGAGGTGCTGGAAGTGGGCGTGGATCCGGGTCGGGGTGGGCTTGAGGCAGCGGCGGCACTCCATGAGCACCACCCCCTCCACCTCCCCGGAGAGCCAGTACTCGTTCCCCCCCACGGAGGAAATGGCGACCCGCCAAGAGGCCTCCCCTTGCAAGGGGAAGCGTTCCTCCCCGACCACGAAGGCCTCCTGGACCACTCCTTGGGCGCGGGCCGTTCCCCCTTCCTTCAGGAGGCGGGCCAGGTTGATGCTGGTGGTGGTCGTGTAGTCCATATCCTTAAAAGTATAGCGCCGAAGGGGCGTTTTTTCTAGGGCGGGGACGCTTTAGGCCCCCGCCCCGGTAAAGGGGGGTTGCCGTGGCCTCAGCCCCCGTAGAACCAGCCCGTGTCCCACATGACCAGGGGCTTCTCCTCCCTTCGCACCCCCGCCTCCACCACCTCGGCCACCACCAGGCTGTGGTCCCCGCCCGGGTAGAGGTGGCGCACCTCGGCCTCCAGCCAGTAGGGGAGCTCCGTGAGGAGGGGGAGGCCGAAGGTGGGGGAGGGCTCAAAGGGGTGGCCGTTCAGCCGGTCCCCTTCCCGAACCGTGGGCTTGAAGAAGTCCTGGGCGATGGCTTTCTGGTCGTGGGCCAGGGTCATGAGGGCGAGCTTCCCCGTGCGCTCCACCAGGGCGTGGAGGTGGCTGTCCCGCTTGAGCCCCACCGCCACCAGGGGGGGCTGGAAGGAGGCCTGGGTCACCCAGTTCACGGTCCCCGCGGCCACCTCGTCCCCGTCTTTGGCGGTGAGGACGTAAAGCCCGTAGGTGAAGCTCCGCAGCACCTTCTTCTTGGCCTCCAGGTTCACGCTTCCACCTCCCTTCCCTTAGGTTAGGGCTCCAGGAGCCAGTTGACGAAGGCGTTGACCACGTCGGTCTCCGCGAGCCGTTCGGGGTTTTCCAGCACGGCCTGGAAGAAGGCCCGGAGGGTTTCGGGGTCGGGGTCGCGCAGCACCTCCTGGACGCTCCTCCCGGCCACGGGGCCCTTCGCCAAGGGTTGGGTGAGGCGCTCGGTGGTGGCCAGGGGGGCGGCCTCCGTCAGGGCTTCTCGGGTGCGCTCCAAAAGGAGCCGCTCCCCGTCCTCCCCCAGGGCCTCCTTGGGGGTGAGGAGGGGCCTACCCGAGAGGTCCCGCACCTCGAGGCCCAGGGCGAAGAGCCTGCGGGCGAGGCTCGGCGCCCCCACCTCCAGGTCCAAGACCGCCCGGGCCTCGGCGTAGCGGACCTCGAGGCGGTACCGCCCCGGGGCCTCCGGCACCACCGGGGGGGCCACCTCGAGGAGGGCCACGGTGAGGGGCGGGAAGCCTAGGGGCTTCTCCTCCTCGGCCACCTTCCTTCCCTCCCGGTAGAGGGCGGTGGACAAGGAGGCTTGCCTGAGGTAGGGCCGCCCCTCCAGCCGCACCTCGGGGAAGATGGCCTCCCCGGCGCGGAAGGGCTGCGCGTCCGGGCCGCCCGGGACCAGGGTGAGGCGCTCCACCTCCAGGGAAAGCTCCCCCGCCTCTAGAGCGGCGAGGGCCCTTCGCGCGGCGAAGGCGGCGGGGTGCCTGGGGTAGGCCTCGAGGAAGGCCCGGTAGAGGGGCTCGGCCTCCAAGCCCGTCCGCTCTGCGAGGTAAGCCCGGAAGAAGAGGGCGAGGGGCTCTTCCCGTTCCTCCAGGTCCTTCAGGGCCTCGGGGTAGTCCTCCCCCTCGTCCAGCCTCAGGGCCCGGTCGTAGGCGGCCTTGGCCCCGAGGAAGTCCCCGTAGATGGCCCTAAAGAGGCCCAGGTTGTAGTAGGCGGTGGCGTTCGGCTGAAGCCGCACCGCCTTCTCCGAGGCCTGGATGGCCCGGGGGAGGTCCCCGGTGAGGTAGTAGGCCCAGCCCAGGTTGGTCCAGTAGAGCCAGTAGTCCGGGCGGAGGGCGAGGGCCTTGAGGAGGGCCTCCTTGGCCTCCTTTCCCTGGCCTTCCTGGAAGGCGGCGAAGCTCACCTCCTCCCAGGCCAGGGGAAGCTCAGGAAAGGCCTCCGCAAGCCGCCTCGCCGAGGCCTTCCAGCGCTCGTCCTCCAGGGCCCGGAAGAGAAGGTGGGCGGCCGTGCGCTCCAGCACGTCCCCCTCCCCCATGGCCTCCGCCAGGGCCAAGGCCTCCTCCCGCTTCCCCTCGGCGAGGAGCCGGAAGGCCTCGTAGGCCCGGGGAAGCCTCCCCTGCCAGAGGAGAAGGAGCTTTTGGGGGAGAAGCCCCTCAAGAAGCCCGCTTCCCCGGCCCTCCTTCAGGTCCAGGGCCGATTGGTGGAGGGGGTCGGGGTCCTCCCCTTGGGCCAGGGCGCGAAGCCTTTCCTCCGGGAGGCCGGGGGCGGGGAGGGGGGAGCGCCTTGGGGCGAGGCCCTGGCCCTGGAGCCAAAGCCAGGCGAGCTCTGGGGTGGGGAAGAGGGCTTCCTTAGCCCCCTGGGCGTCCGCCAGGAAGAGCCTGAGGCCCCGTTCTTCCTCCCGCCCAAGGAGCACCCAGTCCGCCCCCGTGGCCGCCCGGGCGAGCCGGGCCCCCGCCCGGGTGTAAAGCCCCCCGGCGAGCTCGTAGCTTCCCCGCCAAGGGAGGTCGGGGAGGAGGAGGGCGAGGAGGGTGGGGGGCGGGGCCTTCAGCCCCTGGGCGAAGGCCTGGGCGAGGCCGTACCCCTTGGGGCCCTCAAAGGGCAGGACGAGGCCTTGGGCGAGGGCGAGGCCCAGGAAGAGGAGGCCGGAAATCCAGCGCATGGGCCCATTTTAGCGCCCTTCTCTAAGCACCATGTGGGCGAAGCGGAAAAGCCTGGGAGCCCTCCGCCAGCGCTTCGGGTCCAGGCCCACCCGCAGAAGCCACTCCAGGCCGAGCCTCTGGGCCCAAAGGGGGGGGCGCTTGGCCTCTCCCGCCAGGACGTCCAGGGTGCCCCCCACCCCCATGGCCACCCTCGCCCCGAGCACCGCCTTGTGGCGGTGGATGAAGGCTTCCTGACGCTCCCCCATGCCCACCAGGAGGAGGTCGGGGGCGGCCTTTTGGACGGCCGCCACCACCGGGGCCTCCTCCTGGAAGTAGCCGTGGTGGTGCCCCACCACCACGCCCCCCAGGCGCTCCACCTCCCGGGCGGCTCCCTCGGCCACCCCCGGCTTCCCCCCGAGGAGGTAGACCCGGACCCCGGGAAAACGCTTGAGGAGGGCCAGGGTGAGGTCAATCCCCGTGACCCGTTCCTTGAGGGAAAGGCCGTGGAGGCGCCGCACCGCCCAGAGGATCCCCACCCCGTCCGGGGTGACGAGCTCGGCCTCGAGGACGGCCCGCCTCAGGGCCTCGTCCTCCTGGGCCCTTACGGCGATCTCGGGGTTCAGGGTCACCACCTGGTGGGTCCTTTCCCCCTGGAGGAAGCCCCCGAGGCGCCTTAGGGCCTCCTCCATGTCCACGGGGTCTAAGGGGAGGCCGAGGAGGGTCAGCCGTTCCATGGGACGAACCTTTGGGCGTACCGGTCCTGGCTAAGCCCGTGGGCCTCCTTGGGGAAGCGGCGGACCTCGGCGAGTTTGGGCACCACGGGGTCCACCCCGATGAGGCTCGCCCAGGCCAGCTCCTCGGTGCGCCCCTGGCGGTGGAGGGCCTGGCCCTCAGGGCTTTGGAAGAGGGCCTCTTGGGGGTCAGGGAAGGCCTTGAGGAGCAGGGCGGGAAGGCTCGGCGGGGCCTCGGGGGCGAGCTTGCGCTCCAGAAACCCCAGGGCCACCACCGCCGAAAGCAGGGGCTCGGGCGCCCCCGAGGGGCGCAGGGTGGGCGCCTTGAGCCCCCGGGCGGCCTCGAGGATCGCCTTGGCGTTCCTCAGGCTCGCGAGGTACACTTCCCCCTCCTCCGGGAGGAGGCTCGCGTTCAGGGTGGGGGCCGAGAGCACGGCCCGCCTGCCCCGGACCTCGGCGGCCTCCAGGTCCAGGAGGGAGAGCCTCCCGTGAAAGCCCTCCGGGGGGAACCCCTCCACTTCCCCGAGGAGAAGGGCTTCCTCCGGGAAGGCCTCCGCCAGGAGGCGGGCTACCTTCGGCCCCGGGGCTACCCAGACCTCCCGCGCCCCCAGGGCGAGAAGGCGGGTGAGGACGCTTCCCGCGGGCAGGACCTCCACCAGGATCAGGGGACCCCGGGCCGGCCTTAGGCACAGGTCAACCCGGCACACCCCGCCATGATACCCTAGCCTGGGCGTATGCGGCTTAAGGACCTGGGCGAACGGGCCCTCCTCGCAAGGCTCGCCCCCCTGGGCTACCCCCCGGAGGCCCCCCTGCCCCCGGGGGACGACGCCGGGGGGGTTTGGGTGGAGGGAAGGGCCTGGCTCCTCAAGACGGACGGCTTCCTCTACCGGGAGGTGGCCCTAAGGGGCATGGGGCCCTTTGAGGTGGGGTTTCGGGGGGTGGCGGCCACGGCCTCGGACCTCCTCGCCAAGATGGGGCGGCCCTTGGGCTTCACCTTGGGCCTCTTCCTGCCCGAGGACCTGGAGGAGAGTTTCGTCCTGGAGCTCGTGCGCGGGGCGGCGGAGGCGGCAAAGCGGCTTGGGGCCTTCCTCCTCGGGGGGGACACGAACCGGGGGGAGGAGGTGGCCCTCACCGTCTCCGGCTACGCCCTGGCGGAGGCTCCCTTGCCCCGGAGGGCCCTCCCCGGGGACCTCCTCTACCTCGCGGGCGACCGGTGGGGGAGGACGGGGGCGGCCATCCGGGCCCACTACGAGGGGCGCTCCTTGGAGGGATTTCCCGAGATCCGGGAGGCCGCCTTCTACCCCCTGCCCCGGCTGGGGCTCCTCGCCCTCTCCGGCCTCCTCCGGGGAAGCCTGGACTCCTCCGATGGCCTCGCCGAGACCCTTTGGCAGCTTGCCGAGCTCGGGGTGGGGGTGGAGGTGGAGGCCCTGCCCCTCTACCCCGACGTCCTGGCCTTCGCGGGGAGCGAGGAGGCGGCCTTGGAGCTCGTCCTCTACGGGGGCGAGGAGTTTGAGGCGGTCCTGGTGGTGCCGGAGGAGGCGGAGGGAAGGGTGTGCGCAAGGGCGGAGGCGGCGGGCCTTCCCCTCTTCCGGACCGGGAGGGTGGTGGCGGGGGAGGGGGTCTACCTCCGGGGGGCGCCCCTTCCCCGAAAGGGGTACGCCCACTTTTGACGCCGCTCCACGAGGCCGCGGCCCTGGGTTTTCGGGCGGGAGGGGCGCTTTTGCCTGGTAAAGTGCTTTATTTCACAAAACTGGCCCTCCCCTCGGGGTAGACTCCCCGGCGTATGGAGGCGACCCTTCCCGTTTTGGACGCGAAGACGGCGGCCCTGAAGAGGCGCTCCATCCGGCGTTACCGGAAGGACCCCGTGCCCGAGGGGCTTCTTAGGGAGGTCCTCGAGGCCGCCCTCAGGGCGCCCTCGGCCTGGAACCTCCAGCCCTGGCGGATCGTGGTGGTGCGAGACCCTGCCACCAAGCGGGCCCTGAGGGAGGCCGCCTTCGGCCAGGCCCACGTGGAGGAGGCCCCCGTGGTCCTGGTCCTCTACGCCGACCTCGAGGACGCCCTCGCCCACCTGGACGAGGTCATCCACCCCGGGGTCCAGGGGGAAAGGCGTGAGGCGCAGAAGCAGGCCATCCAAGGGGCCTTCGCCGCCATGGGGCAAGAGGCGCGAAAGGCCTGGGCCTCCGGGCAGAGCTACATCCTCTTGGGCTACCTCCTTCTCCTTCTGGAGGCTTATGGCCTCGGAAGCGTCCCCATGCTGGGGTTTGACCCCGAGAGGGTGAAGGCCATCCTGGGGCTTCCTTCCCACGCCGCCGTCCCCGCCCTGGTGGCCTTGGGCTACCCGGCGGAGGAGGGCTACCCCTCCCACCGCCTGCCCCTGGAGCGGGTGGTCCTCTGGCGCTAGGGAGGGAGGAGGAGCCAGCGGGTTTCCTCCCAGAGGACCCGGGCGAGGAGCCAGTCCCGGGCCCGGTTCATGCCCTGAGTTTACCGCTATACTCGGGGCATGCGGGCCTTCAAGGCGCACCTCCGGGGCCTTACCCCTTACCCCTACACGAAGGTGGAGGCCCCGGTGAAGCTGGACCAGAACGAAAGCCCCTTTGACCTCCCCGGGGCGCTCAAGGAGGAGGCCTTGGGACGCCTTAGGGCCATCCCCTGGAACCGCTACCCGGAGATCCACGCGGAAGGCCTCAGGAAGAGGCTTTCCGCCCTTCTGGACTGGCCCGAGGAGGGGATCGTCCTTTCTCCCGGCTCCAACCTCCTGATCCTCGCCCTGAGCCTGGCGGCGGAGGAGGTCCTGGACCTTAGCCCCTCCTTCCCCCACTACGCCCACGCCGCCAAGGTGGCGGGGACGCCCTACCGGGCGGTGCCCCTCGGGGAAGGGTTCTCCCTGGACCTTGACGCCCTCCTCGCCGCCTTCAGGGGCGGGGTCCTCTTCCTCCCCAACCCCCACGCCCCCACGGGGGTCCTCTTCCCGGAGGAGGCCCTTTGGGCCCTGGCGGAACGGGCCAGGGAGGTGGGGGGGCTTTTGGTGGTGGACGAGGCCTACCGGGAGTTCGCCGGGACGGACTTCCGTTCCCTCGCCCGGGAAAACCCCCACGTGGCCCTGCTTCGCACCTTCTCCAAGGCCTTCTCCCTGGGGGGGGTCCGTGCCGGGTACCTCCTGGGAAGCCCGGAGGTGGCGGGGGTGGTGCGGGAGGTGCTTCCCCCCTTCGTCCTTCCCGCCCACACCGGGGCCATCCTAGAGGTGGTTTTGGAAAACCCGGGCTACGTGGAGAAGGTGGTGGAGGAGGTGGTGGCCCAAAGGGAGCGGGTCTACCGGGAGCTCCTCGCCCACCCCACCTGGCGCCCCTACCCGAGCCGCACCAACTTCCTCCTGGTGCGAACCCCCGATGCCGAAGAGGCCTTCCGCCACCTCCTCGCCCAGGGCGTCCTGGTGCGTCGGCAGGACCGCTACCCGGGGCTTGCGGGGTGCCTCCGGGTCACCATCGGCCGGAAGGAGGAGATGGACGCCTTTCTTGGGGCGGCCTTCGGGGTGGCCTATGCGTGAGGCCACGGTGGAACGGGCCACGGCGGAGACCTGGGTGCGGCTCCGCCTCGGCCTGGACGGGCCCACCGGGGGGAAGGTGGCCACGGGCCTCCCCTTCCTGGACCACATGCTCCTCCAGCTCCAGCGCCACGGCCGCTTCCTCCTGGAGGTGGAGGCCAGGGGGGACCTCGAGGTGGACGTGCACCACCTGGTGGAGGACGTGGGCATCGCCTTGGGGATGGCCCTGAAGGAGGCCTTGGGGGACGGGGTGGGGCTGGAGCGCTACGCCGAGGCCTTCGCCCCCATGGACGAGACCCTGGTGCTCTGCGTCTTGGACCTCTCGGGGAGGCCCCACCTGGAGTACCGCCCCGAGGCCTGGCCCGTGGTGGGGGAGGCGGGCGGGGTGAACCACTACCACCTGCGGGAGTTCCTGCGGGGCCTGGTGAACCACGGGCGGCTCACCCTCCACCTGAGGCTCCTTTCCGGGAGGGAGGCCCACCACGTGGTGGAGGCGAGCTTTAAAGCTTTGGCCCGGGCCCTCCACCGGGCCACCCGGATTACCGGGGAAGGGCTTCCCAGCACAAAAGGGGTTCTGTAGGTGAAGACCCTCCTCATTGACTACGGCTCAGGCAACCTGAGAAGCGCCGCCAAGGCCCTGGAGGCCGCGGGGTTTGACGTGGCGGTGGCCCAGGACCCCAAGGCCCGCGAGGACGCGGACCTCCTCGTCCTCCCCGGCCAGGGCCACTTCGGCCAGGTGATGCGGGCCTTCCGGGAAAGCGGCTTCGTGGAGCGGGTCCTCCGCCACCTGGAAAGGGGCCTACCCTTCCTCGGGATCTGCGTGGGGATGCAGGTGCTCTACGAGGGGAGCGAGGAGGCCCCCGGGGTGGAGGGCCTCGGCCTCGTCCCGGGGGTGGTGCGCCGCTTCCCCCGAGGCCGGGTCCCCCAGATGGGCTGGAACGCCCTGGAGTTCGGCGGGGCCTTCGCCTCCCTCACGGGGCGCCACTTTTACTTCGCCAACTCCTACTACGGCCCCCTCACCCCCTACTCCTTGGGGAAGGGGGTGTACGAGGGCACCCCCTTCACCGCCCTCCTCGCCAAGGAAAACCTCCTCGCCCCCCAGTTCCACCCCGAGAAGAGCGGGAAGGCGGGGCTCGCCTTCCTCGCCCTAGCCCGCCGCTACTTTGAGGTCCTCTAGGGTGACGAGCCGCCCCTGGGCCCCGATGGCGGTGGCGGCCAAGGCGCCCGCCAGGTTGGCCAGGCGGCCCGCCTCCACGGGGCTTAGGCCCTCCAGGACGGCGTGGGCGAAGGCGGCGGTGTAGGCGTCCCCGGCCCCGGTGGAGTCCACGATGTCCTCCACGGGGAAGGGCTCAATGAGCTCCTCCCCCTCCGGGGTGACCACGATGGAGCCCATGGCCCCCACCTTGACGGCGAGGTGCTGGAACCCCTCCTGGCGGAGCCTCGCCACCCCCTGGGAGATGGAGGAGGCCCCGGTGAGGGCCTTGAGCTCCCCCTCGTTCATGAGGAGCCAGCTCACCCCCCGGAGGTGCTTCAGGAGCTCCTTTCCCGCGGCCCGCACCGCCCCGGCCCCGAGATCGGCGAAAACGGGGAGCTCCCGCCTTCGCGCCGCCTCCAGGACCTCGGCGGCATAGCTCCGGGAAGGTCCCCCCACCAGGGCGTAGGCGGAGAGGACCACGGCGTCCACCTGATCCAGAAAGCGGGGCTTGAAGAGGGCGGGGTCCAGGTGGCGGCTCGCCCCCTCGGCGCTCACCATGGCCCGCTCCCCTCCCGGCACCACCAGGATGAGGACGGAACTCGTGGTGTGCTCCGGATCCTCCTGGAGGTGGCGGAGGTCCACCCCCACTTCCCGCACCCGGCTTAGGGCGAGTTCGGCGAAGGGGTCCTTCCCCACCCGGCCCGCCAGAAAGACCCGGTGGCCTAGGCTTGCGAGCTGGGCCGCCAAGGTTCCCCCGGCCCCTCCCGGCTTCATCAGGGCCCGCCTCGAGGGCACCTCCTCCCCCGGCTCGGGGATGCGCTCCAGGAAGAAGAGGAGGTCCACGGAAACGTCTCCCAACACGAAGAACCGCATCTCGCCTCCTTAACCCGTACGCCCAAGGGTCTGCCCTTAGTCTAGCCCACGGGGCACCCCTGTCTTTGCCCGGAGCATACCCGGCCAACATGAGAAATGCGTAACGAGGTGGACCGCCGCCCGGGGAAGGCTTACCCTAGAGAGTATGGACGAGGGGAAGATCCTCTACGAGGGGCTCACCTTTGACGACGTGTTGCTCCTTCCCGACTACTCCGAGGTCCTGCCCAAGGAGGTTTCCGTCAGGACGCGGCTCACCAAGCGCCTTTTCCTCAACATCCCCATCCTCTCCGCCGCCATGGACACGGTGACCGAGGCGGAGATGGCCATCGCCATGGCTCGGGAGGGGGGGCTTGGGGTCATCCACAAGAACCTCTCCATTGAGGCCCAGGCGGCCATGGTGCGCAAGGTGAAGCGCTCCGAGGCGGGGATGATCCAAGACCCCGTGACCCTTCCCCCCACGGCCACCCTGGAGGACGCCGAGCGCCTCATGCGGGAGTACCGCATCGGGGGGCTACCCGTGGTGGACGTGTACGGGAGGCTTCTGGGCCTGGTGACGAACCGCGACCTCCGCTTTGAGCGGGACCTCAAGCGGCCCGTGACCGAGGTCATGACCCCGGTGGAGCGCCTCGTCACCGCCCGTCCCGGCACCACCCTGGAGGAGGCGGAGGAGCTCCTCAGGCGGCACAAGGTGGAGAAGCTCCCCCTGGTGGACGAGTCGGGGAGGCTCAAGGGGCTCATCACCCTAAAGGACATCGTCAAGCGGCGCCAGTACCCGAACGCCGTCAAGGACGCCCAGGGAAGGCTCCTCGTGGGGGCGGCGGTAGGGGCCTCCAAGGACCTTCCCGAAAGGGCCCAGGCCCTGGTGGAGGCGGGGGTGGACGTCCTCGTCCTGGACTCCGCCCACGGCCACTCCAAGGGGATCCTGGAGGCCCTCGCCTACCTCAAGGAGACCTTCGGCGAGAGGGTGGAGGTCATCGCCGGGAACGTGGCCACCCGGGAAGGGGCGAGGGCGCTCGCCGAGCGGGGGGCGGACGCGGTGAAGGTGGGGATCGGCCCCGGCTCCATCTGCACCACCCGGGTGGTTACGGGGGTGGGGGTGCCCCAGATCACGGCCATCCTCGAGGCGGTGGCGGGGGTTAAGGACCTGGACGTGCCCGTGATCGCCGACGGGGGGATCAAGTACACGGGGGACGTGGCCAAGGCCATCGCCGCTGGGGCCCACGCGGTGATGCTCGGCAGCATGCTGGCGGGCACGGACGAGGCCCCGGGGGAGGAGGTCTTGAAGGACGGGCGCCGTTACAAGCTCTACCGGGGCATGGGCTCCCTGGGGGCCATGAAGCAGGGCTCCGCCGACCGCTACTTCCAGGACCCCGGGAAAGGGGAGACCGAGGCCAAGAAGCTCGTCCCCGAGGGCATTGAAGGGATGGTGCCCTACAAGGGCCCCGTGGCCGATGTCCTCTACCAGATCGTGGGGGGCTTGCGGAGCGCCATGGGCTACGTGGGGGCGCCGGATATTGAGACCTTCCGCAGGAAGGCCCGCTTCGTGCGCATGACCATGGCGGGGCTCATTGAGAGCCACCCCCACGACGTGATCGTGGTCAAGGAGGCCCCCAACTACTCCCGCTAGAGGGTCTAGTCCCCGAAGAGGCGGCGGAAGGCCTCCGCGCTCCCCTTCTTCCGGGCGGGGCGGTAAGCGCCGCCCGTTTCCTCCAAAAGCCCCTCCGCCACCAGGGCCTTGAGGGTGTCCAGAAGCTCCTTCTTGGAGAAGGGCTCCCCTTCCTCGTCCAGGTAGCGCTGGATCTCCTTGAAGGTGGCGAGGCGCAGCGCCTCCACCGCCCGCATCACCCAGCCCTTGCGGTCCATGCCACCATCCTAAACCCGCGCCTGTGCCATCCTGGCCCTTGTGGACCCCTACCGGGAGTACCAGGACTACGTCATGGCCTCGAGGCTCCTCGTGGCCTCGGGCCTTTCCCGGGAGATCCTCACCCTTGCCCAGTACGCCCGCCTCCGCCTAAAGCGCCTGGAGCTCGCCCGAGCCCGCCGCTTCCGGGAGCTCGAGGCCTTGGACCGGAGGCTCCGCTACGGCTTCTGGACGGACCCCCTCCGCCTCCGGGAACACCTTTACCCCCTCCGGGACAGCCCCTACCTGGCGGACCCCGAGGCCTTTGAGCGCCTCCTCTTCCCCGAGGAGCGGGCCCGCCTCCGCTACCCGGGCCAGGCGGGGGAGTACTACCTGGGCTGGCTCCGCCTCCCTCCCCTCCTCATGGAGCCCTGGGCCTTTGAGGAGGCCTTGCGGGCCCAGGAGGAGAAGGGGCGGGCGCTTCCCCTCTTCCTCAACGCCTTTCACCTCGGGCCTGGCGGGCGAGAAGGCCCATGGCGAGGGCGATGAGGGTGAAGGCGATGAGGGCCTGGAGGGGGATGGGGAACTCGGGTATGTACTCCGCGCTGCAGGGCACGGGGGGTTTGCAGGCCAGGGGGAAGAGCCCCGGGAACCACACCTGGGTGAGGTGGAGGACGCTCACGCTTCCCCCGAGGAGGGAAAGGGCCAGGCCGTAGGGCCAGACGCCGAAGTCCTGCCGCCAGAGGGCGAGGCCCAGGATCACCGCCTGGGGGTACATGAAGATCCGCTGGTACCAGCAGAGCTCGCAGGGCAGGAAGAGGCGCACCTCGGAGTAGTAGAGGCTTCCCAGGGTGGCCACCAGGGCCACCACCCAGGCGAAGGCGAGGAGAAGGGGAGCGCGCTTCACAGGGGGTAGCATACCCCTAAACCGGGACCGTGGAGGAGGCTTCCCTGGAGCTTAAGGAGGGCGAGGACTTCTATTGGGAAGAGGGGCGGAGGGTTTTCATGCCACCCCATGCTGGCTTGCGCCAGCACGGGGGCCCCGGCAAAGGGTTCTCAAGGGGCCTTGGGAAGGCGGGCGCTCAGGCCTCGAGGAGGGCCTCCACAAAGGCCTCGGGGTCAAAGGGCTGGAGGTCCTCCGGGCCCTCCCCCACGCCGACGAAGCGGATGGGCACCTTTAGGGTGCGGACGATGGGGACCAAGACCCCGCCCTTGGCCGTCCCGTCCAGCTTGGTGACGATGACCCCGGTGAGGCCCAAGGCCTCGTGGAAGCGCTTGGCCTGCTCCAGGCCGTTTTGCCCGGTGACGGCGTCCAGCACGAGCCACACCTCCCCAGGCTCCCCGGGGTCCGCCTTGGCGATGGCCCGCTTCACCTTCTTGAGTTCCTCCATGAGGCCCTGCTTGGTGTGGAGGCGGCCCGCGGTGTCCACCAGGAGGAGGTCCAGGCCCCGGGCCTTCCTGGCCTGGGCGGCGTCAAAGGCGAGGGCGGCGGGGTCGGCGCCCTCCGCCCCTTGGATCACTGGGATCCCGAGGCGCTTCCCCCACTCGGCGAGCTGGGTGCCCCCCGCGGCGCGGAAGGTGTCCCCGGCGCAGAGGAGCACCTTTTTGCCCAGGCCTTGGTAGTAGCGGCCCAGCTTGGCGACGGTGGTGGTCTTGCCCACCCCGTTCACCCCCACCACCAGGACCACGTGCCCCTTGGGCTCCACGGGGCGGAGCTTCTGGGGACGGAAGCCGAGCTTCCTCAGCGTGGCCCGCCGCTCGTCCGGCTCCAGCATCTGGACGAGCTTCTCCTTCACCGCCTCCTTCAGGTCCTTGCGCCCCGAGGCCCGAACCTCCTTCAGGAGTTCTTCCGTGGCCTCGAGGCCCACGTCGGCGGCGAGGAGGGCCATCTCCAGCTCCTCCAGGACCTCCTCGGGGTCGCCGCCCCAGGGGATGGCCTTGAGGAGCCTCTCCCGGGTCTTGGCGAGGCCCGCCTTTAGGCGCTCAAAGAAACCGGCCATTTAGCGGAAGTTGGCCCCCAGGGCCAGGCGCCAGACCTTGGGGAACTCCGCGAACCCGTAGACGTAGGTGCCCTCGGCGAAAAGGCCCGTGTAAGGGTCTAAAAGCCCTTCCAGCCCCAGGGTGAAGCTCACCCCCAGGGTGGGCGCGGGCCCCACGAGGCCGCTTAGGCCCCCGCCGAAGTAGGGGAGGAGGCCCTGGAGGCCGGGGTCGTACTGGCCCAGGTCCGGCTTGAAGAGGAGGCTCGCCTCCAGGGCAAGCCCCGGGGCCGCGGGGGAGAGCTCCGCCAGGAGGCGGCCCGAGAGGTTCTGCCGCAGGCGGTTTTCCACCCCGGCCCCGAAGGTGAGGCCGAGGCCTTCCCCGTAGCCGAAACGCATCCCGATGGCCCCTTGGGCGTGGGCGAGGCCCAGGAGGAGGCCGAGGGCGAGAAGAAGCCGCTTCATCCCCCTGAGTATACCCGGGTTTGCGGTGTTCTTCACGAGAGGACCCGCGCCAGGCGGGAAAGCGCCCGCTCCTTCCCAAGGAGGGCCAGGATCTCAAAAAGCCCCGGGGTCTCCAGGCTCCCCGTGAGGGCCGCCCGGAGGGGCTGGGCCACCTGGCCGAGCTTGACCCCCTTCTCCGCGGCGAAGCCCCGGAGGAGGGCCTCGAGGGCGGCCTCGCTCCACTCCTCCTGGGCCTCTAGGCGGGGGTAAAGCTCCCTGAGGAGGGGAAGCCCCTCCTCCAGCGCCCTCTTGGCCTTCTCCGAAATGGGGTAGTCCTCGGTGAAGAGGTAGCGGGCCTTCTCCGGGAACTCCTTCAGGGTGTCAAACCGGGGGCGCATGAGCTCCACCGCCCGCCTCAGGTAGGCCTCGCTCTCCCAGGAAAGCCCCGCCTCCCGGAGGAAGGGCTTGACCCTCTCCGCCACCTCCTCCAGGGAGAGCACCTCCCGGATGTACTTCCCGTTCATCCAGCGGAGCTTTTCCAGGTCAAAGACGGGCCCCCCCAGGGAAACCCTTTCCCAGGTGAAGGCCTGGATGAACTCCTCCAGGGTGAAGATCTCCCGCCCGTCGGGCATGGAAAAGCCCATGAGGCCGAGGTAGTTCCTCAGGGCCTCGGGCAGAAACCCCTCCGCCTTGTACCAGTCCAGGGAGGTGTGGCTCTTGCGCTTGGAGATCTTGGTCTTGTCGGGGTTGCGCAGGAGGGGCATGTGGTAAAACCTAGGCACTTCCCAGCCGAAGGCCCGGTAGAGGAGGACGTGGATGGGGGTGGAGACGAGCCACTCCTCCGCCCGGATCACGTCCGTGACCCCCATGAGGTGGTCGTCCACCACGTTGGCCAGGTGGTAGGTGGGGTAGCCGTCGGACTTGAGGAGGACCACGTCGGGGATCTCCTGGTTGTCGTAGACCACCACCCCCCGTAGCTCGTCCTTGACCTCCGTGGCGCCGGGGCGGGGCACCTTGAGGCGGATCACGTGGGGCTCGCCCCGCCTCGCCCGCTCCTCGGCCTCCTCGGGGGGGATGTTCCGGGCCCTACCGTCGTAGCCCCCCTTTTCCTTGCGGATTCGCTCCAGCTCCTCCGGGGTCTCAAAGGCCCGGTAGGCCCACCCCCGCCTTAGGAGCTCCTCGGCGTACTTTTGGTAGAGGGGAAGCCGTTCCGACTGGCGGTAGGGCCCGTGGGGGCCGCCCACGTCGGGGCCCTCGTCGTAGGAGAGGCCGAGCCACTTTAAGGCGGCGAGGATCCTCTCCTCGGCCCCGGGGACGTAGCGGGCGCGGTCCGTGTCCTCAATGCGCACGAGGAAGCGCCCCCCGTTCTTCCGGGCCCAGGCGTAGTTGAAGAGGGCGATGTAGGCCGTGCCCACGTGGGGGTCCCCCGTGGGGCTTGGCGCGATGCGGGTCACCACCATACCTCGCCCATTATCTCACCCGGGGCTAAAGGTTGCCCCGTAGCCTGAGGGCAATGGACGGGGAGCTTCGCGCCCAGGGTTTGCGCAAGCGCTACGGCCCCAAGGAGGTGGTCCGGGGCGTGGACCTCTCCTTGAGGCGGGGCGAGATCGTGGCCCTCTTCGGCCCCAACGGGGCGGGGAAGACCACCACCTTCTACATGGTGGTGGGGTTCATCCGGCCCACGGGGGGGCGGATCTTTCTCAAGGGCCAGGAGATCACCGCCCTCCCCATGTACAGGAGGGCCCGGCTCGGCCTCGGCTACCTCCCCCAGGAGCCCAGCGCCTTCCGGCGGATGACCGCCTTGGAGAACCTCCTCGCCGTCTTGGAGTTCCAGCCCCTTTCTAAAAAGGAGCGCCTGGAGAAGGCCAAGGCCCTCTTGGAGGAGCTTTCCATCTACCACCTGCGGGACCGGATGGCCTACAGCCTCTCCGGGGGGGAGAGGCGCAGGCTGGAGATCGCCCGGGCCCTCGCCACCGACCCCGACTTCCTCCTTCTGGACGAGCCCTTCACCGGGGTGGATCCCAAGAACGTCCGGGAGATCCAGAAGGTCATCGCCGAACTTCGGGAAAGGCGCGGCGTGGGGGTCTTCATCACCGACCACGCCGTGAGGGAGACCCTGGCCATCACCGACCGGGTCTACCTGATGTACGACGGCCAGGTCCTCTTCCACGGGGATCCGGAGACCTTCGCCAAGGACCAGGGGGTGAGGCGCCACTACCTGGGCGAGGACTACGAGCTCTAGCCATGACCTTCTGGGCCCTCCTCTTCCTCATCCTCTTCCTCTCGGCCTTGGTGGCCTACCTGGGGGACAAGGTGGCCAAGTGGGCGGGGAAGCGGCACTACCGCCTTTTCGGCCTGAGGCCCCGCCAGACGGCCACCCTGGTCGCCGTCTTCACCGGGGTGGGCATCGCCCTCTTGAGCTACCTGGGCTTCCTCCTGGTCTTTCGGGACGCCCGGGAGGTGATCCTCCAGGCGGAGGCCATCCGGGCCGAGCGGGACCGGCTCAAGGAGCAGAGGGCGGCCCTGGAGGCGGAGGCCGCCCGGGCCCTCGCCGAGGTCAACGCCCTGCGCGGGGAGCGGGGGGCCCTCCTTCAGGCCCTGGAGCGGGTGGAGGGGCTGCGGGAGACGGCCTCCCGGGAGCTTGCCGCCCTCCGGGAGGAGGTGGCCCGCCTCGAGGCCCGGGGGAAGGCCTTGGAGGAGGCCTTGCGCGCCCGCGAGGCGGAGGTAAAGGCCAAGGAGGAGGCCCTCCGGGCCCTGGAGGCCAGGCTGCGGGAGGCCGAGGCGGAGCTGGCGCGGGCCCGAAAGGAGCGGGAAGCCCTCCTTTGGGAGAAGGAGCGGCTCGAGGCCGACCTCGTGGCCCTTCAGGGACAGGTGTTGGACTTAAGGCGCTCCCGGGAGGTTCTGGAGGGGGAGGCCTCCCGGCTCCGGGAGGCCCTGGCCCGGGTACGCCAGGAGTTCGCCGAGGAGGAGAGGCGGGTCCAGGGCCTCCTCGTCCAGGCCCGGGTGCTGGAGGGGCAGAAGGGCCAGCTTGCGGAAGGCCTCGCCCGCCTGAGCCAGGGGCTCTACCTGGGGGAGGTGCGCCTGGGCCCGGAGGAGGGCCCCGTGGCCTTGGAGGAGGCGGCCCGGAGGCGGGCCCTCCTCCTGGGCTTCAAGGGGGCGCGGCTTATCGGCGGGGCCAAGGGCCCGGGGCTGGCCGTCCTGGAGGGGGCGGGGTACGAGGACGGCGTCCTCCTCGTCCGGGCCCGCTTTTACCCGGAAAAGCGCCTGTGGCCCGCGGGGGAGGTTCTCGCCAGCGTCACCTTCCTCAACACGGGGGAGCCCCGGGCCCGGGCCGTCCTCCTGGAGGTGGGGGAACGGGTCCGGAAGCGCCTTCTGGAGGAGGGCGTGCCCCCGGAGTACGCCCGCTTCCCCACGGAGACGGACCTGGCCCAGGGCCTCCTCCTCCTCCGGGGGCGGTCCGGGGTGGTCCGGGTGGGGGTGGTGGCCCTGTGGGAGGTGTGGACGGTGGAGCCGCCCCTCCTCGCCTTCCGCCTCCTCGGTGGGCCTCCGGGCCCGGAGGTACCGGTCCCGACCCGCGAGGTCCGGTAGGATCGCCACCTCCTTCCAGCCCTTCTCCCGGAGCTCCCGGGCGAGGAGGTGGACGTTTTCCGGGGCGAGTTCCAGGAGGAGGTACCCCCCGGGCTTCAGGGATCGGCGGGCCTCCTCCGCCAGGGGGCGGGCCACCGAGAGGCCCTCCGGCCCGGCGTAGAGGGCCAGGGGGCTTTCGTAGCCGAGCTCCCTCGGGGCCACCTCCCGGTAGGCCTCGGGGAGGTAGGGGGGGTTGGAGACCACCAGGTCCAGGCCCTTAAGGCCCCCGGTGAGGGGTGCGGGGAGGAAGGCCACGGCGAGGCCCAGCCGCTCGGCGTTCTCCCGGGCGAGGGCGAGGGCCTTGGGGTCCACCTCCGTGGCGTAGACCTCCGCCTCGGGCAGGGCCCGCTTCAGGGCCAGGGCGATGGCCCCTGTGCCCGTGCCCACGTCCAGGATCCGGGGGGCGGGAGGCAGGGGGAGGCCTAGGGCGAGCTCCACCAGCCCCTCCGTCTCGGGGCGGGGGATGAGGACCCCTTCCTCCACCCGCAGGGGCAGGCCGAAGAACTCCACCTCCCCCACCAGGTACTGGAGGGGGTAGCCCTGGAGGCGCCGCTTGAGGAGGGCCTCGGCCCGTTCAAAGGCCTCTTGGGGCAGGGGGGAGGTGAGGCGGCCATATAGGACCTTCCGGGGCCAGCCCGTGGCCGCGGCGAGGAGGTCCCAGGCCTCGAGCTCGGGAAGCCCGGCGGCGCCGAGGGCCCGCCTCAGGCGGCGGAGCAGGTCCAGGGCGAGCGGCGTACCCCCCGGGGCTTCCGGCATGGCCTCGGGCCCTCAGCCTTGGGCCTCGCGCCTGGGGTAGACCACCACGTGCCGCTCCTCCCCTTCCCCTTGGCTTTCCGTGGTGACCCGGGGGTGGTTCTTGAGGAGCATGTGCACGATCCGCCGCTCCCCGGGGGGCATGGGGGGGAGGTGGAGGGGCTCCCCGGTCATGGCCACGGTGAGGGCCGCCTCCTCGGCGAGGCGGCGGATCCGGGCCTCCGCCCGGCTTCTGTACCCCGCCGCGTCCAGGACGAGGCGGTAGCCGGTGCCGAAGCGCCGGGTCAGGACCACCCGGGCCAGGTGCTCCACGGCCCTCAGGGTCCGCCCCTCCTTCCCGATGAGGCGGCCCAGGTCCCCTCCCTTGACCTCGGCCTTGAGGGTCTCCCCTTCCACCCGCACCTCCAGGCGGTGGCCGGGGTCCAAGAGGAGGAGGAGGCCCCCGAGGAACTCCTCCAGGAAGGCCCTGGGGTCCCCTTGGGCCTCCGGGACTCCCGATTCTTTGAGCTCCACCTCCACCGGGGCCTCCTCGAGGACCCCGAGGTCGGAGAGGAGCTCGTCAATGCTCTTCTTGCGCTCGTCCATGCCCCCAGTTTACGCCTTAAGGGGGGCCAGGCTTTTGTTGATGAGCCACTGCTGCACGAGGCCGATGAGGGTGGAGAGGACCCAGTAGAGGGTGACCCCCGAGGGGAACTGGAGGACCAGGAAGACGAAGATGAGGTTCATGAAGAGGCTTTGCCGGATGAGGTCCCGGTTCCCGTGGGCGGAGAGCCAGGTGGAGAGGAAGGTGCTGGCCACGTAGAGGACGGGGAGGATGTAGTAGGGGTCGGGGAGGGCGAGGTCGGGGATCCAGAGGAAGCCCTGGCCGAACTCGTAGTTGGCGATCACCTTCCAGAGGATGAAGAGGATGGGCATCTGGATGAGGAGGGGGAGGCAGCCGGCGGCGGGGTTGACCCGGTGCTCCTGGTAGAGCTTCATGGTGGCCTCCGCCCGCTTGTTGGGGTCGTCCTTGTACTTCTCGTTGATCTTCTGGATGAGGGGCTGGAGGCGCTGGATCTCCGCCATGCTCTTGAACTGCTGGTGCATGAGGGGCCAGAGGAGGAGGCGCACCACCAGGGTCAGGAAGAGGATGGCGAGGCCCCAGTTGCCGGTGAAGCGGTAGGCCGCCTCCATGATCCAGAGGAGGCCTAAGGAGAGCTGGCCCCAGAGGTTGGGGCTGAAGAGGCCGGGGAAGGAGAGGAGGCCTTCCACGTGGAAGCGGACGAGCTCGTTCTGGCCGCCATAGACCCTGAGGACCTCTCCCGGCCCCAGCCGCACCTCCCCCTCGCGCCCCACGAGCCTGCCCTCCAAGGGGCCTTCCCCGAAGGCCACCAGGGCGTAGCCCGCCTTGGGCCGGGTTTGCCAGGCGAGGTAGACGAGGCGCCCCTCCCCGCTCGGGGCGGGCTCGGCGGCGCCTTCCAATAGCGCCTTGGGGTTCCCCTGGGCGGAGAGCTTGAGGGCGAGGGGGAAGTCCGCCGTCACCTCCACGGTGTACCGCTCCTTGGGGATGCGGTAGGTGAGGGTCCCCTCTTCCCCCCGGAAGCGGGCGAGGAGATGGCCGTCCTCTACGGCGAACTCCGCCTCCAGGGGCCGGAAGCCCACGGGGGAGAGGACGGGGCCGTTCGCCGCCAGGCTGGGGGCGCGGGCGTAGTCGCCGAAGGCCGTGCCCTTGTAGGTTTTCACGTACCAGCCCACCACCTGGCCCGCTTCATTGAAGGCCAGGTCCATGAGGTTGGTGACGGCGACCTTTTCCAAGGTCCCGTCCCCGTTCGCGTCCACGTCCTTGAACCCCACCTCCAGGGCGAGGGCGGGGAGGAGGAAAAGGAAGGCCGCAAGGAGCCTCTTCATTCCGCACCTCCCCGGACCTTCCTCGGGGGGAAGAGGACGGGCACCGGGTCCAGCCCGCCGGGGTTCCAGGGGTGGCAGCGGAGGACCCGCCGCACGGCGAGATAGCTCCCCCAGAAGGCCCCGTGCCGCTTTAGGGCCTCGAGGGCGTAGGCGGAGCAGGTGGGGTGGAAGCGGCAGGTCCTGGGTTTCAGGGGAGAGAGAAAACGGCGGTAGAAGCGGATGAGGAGGATCAGCACCTCGCGCACGCCGCTATTGTACCAACCCGCTTTTGCGCAAGGCCCGCACCACGTCCCGGAAGAGCTCGGCGAAGTCCGCCTCCCGGGCCTCGGGGCTCGCCACCACCAGGAGGTGGGCTTGGGGCAGGTGGAGGCGGCGGAGGACCTCCCGGAGGCGGCGCTTGACCTTGTTGCGCACCACCGCCTTGCCCACCTTCTTGGAGACCACGATGCCCACGCGGAGCTCGGCGGCGGGGAGCCACTTCACCGAAACGTACCGCCCCCGCCCCGCCTTGCCCTTGCGGAGCCTCTGGAAGGCCCGGTCGCCTTTGAGGGAAAGAAGCTTGCCCCCCGGGGCGGGGGGCTTGGGGCCTACCGCTTCCGAACGGTGGGCGTGAGGCGCCAGCGCCCCTTCTGACGGCGGCGCTTCAGCACCTTCCTGCCGCCCGGGGTCCTCATCCTGGCGCGAAAGCCGTGGGTTTTGGCCCGTTTCCTGCGGTTGGGTTGCCACGTCCTTTTCATCCATCTCCCTCCCTGGGGCCATGGCCCCCCATGCCTCTAAGAGTGTAGCATAGAGCAGGGAAAACAAAAGCTGACTCAAAACTTGCACTTATTCACCGCGGGCATGAGTATGCTTGGGGACCACTTGAAGAGGGCTACTGGTTTCCCCTCTTATGAGGGGTGCCATGAGACCAGTAGCCCTATCCCTACTTTGGACCATCCTGGCCCTCATGCCAACCCCCCACCTGCGGGAATCCTTGAAGGCCCTGTTGTTCCTTTTCCTCACCGGTCACGGCAAGGCTAGACCCCAGCACAGCAAGACCAAGTCCCCCTCCGCCCTCTCCCGCTTCCTCAACCGCTACCCCTGGCCCACCCGCGCCCTCATCCGCCTGGCCCGCGAGGAGGCCCAGAAAGCCCTGGACCGGGCCAGGCGGAGAAAGGGCCCCAAGCCCCGCCTCCTGGTGGTCCTGGACCTGGTCACCCTGGAAAAGCGGGGCCACTTCCCCCACCTCCCCCTCTCCTTCTTTCACGGCAAGTGGGGCCTCCACCTCGTGGTCCTTTACCTCGTCTACGGGGACCTCCGCGTCCCCTGGGCCTACCGTCTATGGCGGGGCAAGGGGGAGAAAGGCCTCTCCCTCCTGGCCCTGAGCCTCCTGGCCTCTCTGCCCCTCTGGATGCGCCGGACCTTCCGGATACGGGTGGCCGCGGACGCGGCCTTTGGTACGGCCTGGTTCCTCTTTGGGGTGAGGCGGTTGGGCTTGGAAACGGTGGTGGGGATGCGGCGGGACCGGAGGCTGCGGGGAGGGGGAAGGCTTTTGGACCTCAGGCGGCAGGGGAGCCGGGTCTACCTGTGGGGGCTTTCCTTCCCGGTCTGGGTGGCCTGGTACCGCTACCCCCTGCCCCAAGGGGGCTGGGAGTGGCGGTACGTGGTGGCCACCTTTCCCGCCACGCCCCGGACCATGCTCACCTGGGGAAGGAGGCGGTTCACGGTAGAGCACTTCTTCCGGGCTGCGAAGAGTGAGTTCTCCCTGGGGCAGTTCGGGCAGCGGACGGCCTTGGGGGTGCACCGCTTTCTGGTGCTCTCCCTTCTGGCCTACCTGCTGGCCCACTGGGTGGGGGTGGAGGGGAAGGGGAGCTGGCGGGAGGCCAGGGAGGGGGCAGCTCGGGTTCTCTTGCCCGAGCTGGTGGTGCAGGTCATCCTGCGGGAGCTCCACGCCCTGGGTCTGGGGCCGCCGGGGGGAGGGGGTGAAGGTTTATGCGGGGTATGCGGGAGGTGCAAGTTTTGAGCTGACGGTTTTTTACACCCATACGTAATCCTGAGCTCTCATCACTTTGAGGGCTGGGGCTTGACAAGGGAAGAGAAGAGGGGGGTAAGTAAGGTGTGCCGCCCACCACCCCCCTTTCCCAAGTTATCACCCTCTGGGTCCATAAGGTCTTCGCCTCCCTCAGGAAAACCATCCGCTCCAACCTCGCCCTCTTCCTGTCCACCCTCCTCACTACCCCCCTGGACCCCACCCTCTCCGACCTCGCCCGCAGAACCCCCCTCCCCACCCTGGCCCAAAGCCGCCTCAATCGCCTCTGGCGCTTCCTCCATCACCCCACCCTGCAAGACCCCTGGGCCCTCACCGAAGCCCTCCTCCCCCTCCTCGTCCCTCGTTTCCCCAAAGACCGCCCCCTCCCCCTCATCGTGGACTGGACCTTCACAGAGGACGGTAGGCACCAAGCCCTGGTGGCCGCCCTTCCCCTCAAGGGAAGGGCCCTGGTGGTGGCCTTCGCTCTTCACCCCCTCTCCCCTTTCCCCAGTCAAAACCGGGTGGAGGAGGAGTTCCTCCACCGCCTGGGCCGCGCCGTCCAGGACCTGGGATATACCCCCTCTTCCTCCTGGACCGCGGCTTTGACCGGGTCTCCCTGATGCGAAAGCTCCAGGGGTGGGGCATGGGCTTCCTCATCCGCCTGCGGCAGAACCGGGAGGTGGAACCCCAAGGGGGAAAGCGCCTTCCCCTGAAGGAGGGCTACCAGCGTGTGGTCCACCCCCTGCGGGAGGAGGTCCGCCTTTTCGGACACGGTGGGGAGGGGGTAGAAGTCACCCTCCTGGTGTACCCAGGGGGTCGGGATCCCTGGTATCTGGCCTATTCGGGCCCTTTTGGGGGGGAGCCGCCCTATGGGTGGCGGATGTGGATTGAAGAGGGGTTTAGGGACCTGAAGGGGCAGGGGTTTGGGCTGGACCGCCATCGGCTGCGGACGGGGGCGAGCCTCAGGGGGTGGTTATGGCTTCTGGCCTTGGGGATGGCGCTCTTGGTCCTTCTGGGGGCGCGCTTGCAGGGCAGGGAATGGCTTCCCCGGCTTCTGGCCCATCCCGAGCGGCAAAGCCTCTTCCGTCTGGGCCGGATCGCCCTGGCCCAGGGGCCCCCGCCTTGGAGGGAAGCAGTGGTGGAGGAGCTGGTCAGGTTGCTTCAGGAACTGGGGGGAGGAAAGTGATGAGAGCTCAGATACGTAATCCCGTTGACAATTTGCCGCCCCGCCCGGTATACTTCACGCCAAATCGCATCCCTGAGGAGGCGTAGGTGGCGCAGCTTGACGTGGAAAGCGTGACCCTTACCTTCGGCGGCGTGGCCGCCCTTTCCGGGGTGTCCATGCGGGTGGAGGCCGGGGAGCTCGTCTCCATCATCGGCCCCAACGGGGCGGGGAAGACGAGCCTCCTGAACTGCATCTCCGGCTTTTACCACCCGGAGCGAGGACGCATCCTCTTTGAGGGGCAGGACCTCACCCGGGCAAGTCCCCACGAGGTCACCCGAAAGGGCATCGCCCGGGCCTTTCAGAACATTGAGCTCTTCTCCGGCCTCACCGTCTTGGAAAACCTCCTCCTCGCCCGGCACACCCACCTCTCCTACGGCCTCTTCCAGGCGGGCCTCTTCTACGGGCGGGCCCTGGCCGAGGAGGTGCGCAACCGGCGGGTGGTGGAGGAGGTCATTGACTTCATGGAGCTGGAGCCCTACCGCAAGGCCCTCGTGGGAAACCTTCCCTACGGGGTGAGGAAGCGGGTGGAGGTGGCCCGGGCCCTGGCCCTTTCCCCCAAGCTCCTCCTCCTGGACGAGCCCATGGCGGGGATGACCCTGGAGGAAAAGGAGGACATGGTGCGCTTCATCCTGGAGATCCGGGCCCGGGGCACCACCGTGGTCCTCATTGAGCACGACCTGGGGGTGGTCATGGACATCTCCGACCGGGTCTACGTCCTGGACTTCGGCCAGGTCATCGCCGAGGGGAGGCCCGAGGAGGTGGCGAAGAACCCCAGGGTGCAGGAGGCCTACATGGGGGTGGAAGCGTGAAGGCCTTGAGGCCCTCCTACGAGATGAAGCGCTATACCCTGCCCCAGCTCCTGAGGCTAAGGGCAGAGCACGAGGGGGACCGGGTGGCCCTCCGGGAGAAGGACTACGGCATCTGGAACGAGATCACCTACGCCCAGTACTACGAGAACGTCCTCCTCTTCGCCCACGGCCTCCTCTCTTTGGGGTTTGGGCCGGGGGAGCGGCTCGCCATCATCGCCGACAACATCCCCGAGTGGCTCTACGCCGAGCTTGGGGCCCAGGCGGTGCGGGGGATCAGCGTGGGGGTCTACCAGAGCAGCCTTCCCCCTGAGATCGCCTACATGCTCCAGTACACGGGGGCGAGCGTGGTCCTCGCCGAGGACCAGGAGCAGGTGGACAAGCTCTACGAGATCCGAAACGAGATCCCCCACGTGCGCTACGTGATCTACGAGGACGAGAAGGGGATGCGGGGCTACAAGGACCCCTGGCTCCTCTCCTTCGCCGAGGTCCTGGAGCGGGGGCGGGAGCACCGGAGGAAGCACCCGGACGCGGTGGAGAAGCTCCTCCTGGAAGCGAACCCCGAGGAGGTCTGCCACCTCTCCTCCACCTCGGGCACCACGGGGCGCCCCAAGGCGGCCATGCTCCGCCACCGCAACCTGATCCACATGGGGGTGGCCCTCCAGGAGGTGGACCCCCTCCTGCCCACGGACGACTACCTCTCCTTCCTCCCCCTGGCCTGGATCGGGGAGCAGATGATGTCCGTGGCCATGGCCCTCACCGGGGGGTTCGCCGTCAACTTCCCCGAGGAGGTGGAAACCGCCCTGCAGGACCTCAAGGAGATCGGCCCCCACGTGATGTTCAGCCCCCCGAGGGTCTGGGAGGGGATCCAGAGCCAGGTCTGGGTCCGCATCTCGGAAAGCCCCCGGTTCAACCGCTTCGTCTACGAGCGCCTCCTCAAGGTAGGGTACCGGGCGGCGGAGTACCGGATGCGGGGCAGGCCCATGCCCCTAGGGCTCCGCCTCGCCTACTGGCTTGCCGACCAGGTCCTCTTCAAGCCCTTGCGGGACCAGCTGGGCTTCCTCCGCCTCCGCCGGGCCTACACGGGGGGCGCCGCTTTGGGCCCCGACGTCTTCCGCTTCTTCCACGCCATCGGGGTCAACCTCAAGCAGATCTACGGCCAGACGGAGATCACCGGCATCGCCTTCGTCCACCGGGACGGGGACGTGCGCCACGACACCGTGGGCCTGCCCATCCCCGGGACCGAGGTCAGGATCAGCGAGGCGGGGGAGATCCTCTGCCGCTCTGACGCGGTCTGCGCCGGGTACTGGGAGAGGCCCGAGGCCACGCAGGAGACCTTCGGGGACGGGTGGCTCCACACCGGGGACGCGGGCTACCTCACGGAGGACGGCCACCTGGTGGTCATTGACCGCCTTTCCGACGTGATGCGCACCGAGAGAGGCACGGTCTTCAGCCCCCAGTTCCTGGAAAACAAGCTGAAGTTTTCCCCTTACATCAAGGAGGCCGTGGTCTTCGGGGACCGGAAGCCCTATCTGGCCGCCTTCCTCAACATAGACCCCCAGACCGTGGGCAAGTGGGCCGAGGACCGGGGCCTGGCCTACACCACCTACCTGGACCTCTCCCTGAAGCCCGAGGTGGCCGAGCTCATCCGCAAGGAGGTGGAGAAGGTGAACCAGGAGCTTCCCGAGGAGCTTAGGATCCGGCGCTTCGTCCTCCTCTATAAGCTCCTGGACGCCGACGACGAGGAGCTCACCCGCACGGGCAAGGTGCGCCGGGGCCTCATCGCCAAGAAGTACGCCCCCCTGGTGGAGGCCCTCTACTCCGGGGCCAAGGAGGCGGAGGTGGAGGCCGAGTACCGCTACCAGGACGGCACCCTCCAGCGCCTCCGGGCGCGGGTGCCCGTCCTGGGGTTCGCCGAGGAGGTGCCCGCGTGAGCTTCTTTCTCCAGCTCCTCTTCTCGGGGGTGGTCCTGGGGCTCGTCTACGCCCTCGCCGCCTTGGGCTTCGTCCTCATCTACAAGGCGAGCCGGGTGGTGAACTTCGCCCAGGGGCAGTTCATCGCCATCGGGGCCTTCCTGGCCTACTGGGCCATGGTCGCCTTGGGGGCGCCCTTCCTTTTGGCCGCGGCCTTGGCCCTGGCCCTCACCGCGCTATTGGGCTTTGGGGTGGAGCGCGTCTTCCTGAAGCGCATGGTGGGCCAGCCCATCATCTCCGTCATCATGGCCACCATCGGCCTTGCCTCCTTCCTTGACGGCCTGATCCACCTTACCCCCTTCGGGGCGGGCAACTTCAGCTACCCCGCCTTCCTGCCCCCTGGGGGGGTGAGCGTCCTTGGGGTGCAGGTCTCCTACGCCCAGCTTCTCGCCGTGGCCTTTACCCTGGCCTTCCTCGTCCTCTTCACCTGGTTCTTCCAGCGCTCCACCCTGGGCGTGGCCATGCGGAGCGTGGCCGACGACCAGATGGCGGCCATGAGCCTCGGGGTCTCCGTGGAGAAGGTCTTCGCCCTGGCCTGGGCGGCGGCAGGGCTCACCGCGGCGGCGGCGGGGATCGTGGTGGGCACCATCTCCGGCCTGAACCTGGACGGGCTGGTGCACATTGGCCTTAAGGTCTTCCCCGTGGTCATCCTGGGGGGGCTGGACTCCATCCCCGGGGCGGTGGTGGCGGGGATCGTCATCGGCGTCTTGGAGAACCTGGCGGCGGGCTACCTGGACCCCTTTGTCCCCGGCGGGGGAACCCGGGACGTCTTCCCCTTCCTGGTCCTCCTTCTCGTTCTTTGGTTCAAGCCCCACGGGCTTTTCGGCACGGAGGAGATTGAGCGCGTATGAAGAACCCCTGGGCCCAGACCGGAAACTACCGCACCCGGTACGAGGAGGACGCGAGCCTCTTCGCCACCCACCGGGAGTTGGCCTCCCTTCTCCTCTTCCTAGGCTTCCTCCTGGTGCTGCCCCAGTTCCTCTCCCGCACCCAGGTCTTCATCCTGGACCTGATCCTCGTCTACAGCCTCGCCGTTTTGGGGCTCAACATCACCACGGGGTACGCCGGCCTCATCAACATCGGCCAGGCGGCCTTCATGGGGGTGGGGGCGTACACCGCGGCTCTTCTCGCCCCCCAAGGCCTGCCCTTCTGGCTGCTTCTTCCCTTGGGGGGCCTGGTGGCGGCCTTCTTCGGTTTTCTTGTGGGCATCCCGAGCCTTAGGGTGAAGCACCTCTATTTGGCCATGGCCACCCTGGCCTTCCAGATGGTCTTTGAATGGACCGTGGGGCATATGCCCCTTTTACGCCAGGGGGGGGCCATGGACCTGCCCCGGGTGAGCTTTCTGGGGTACGAGGTGGGTTTCCGCAACCACTACCACTTCTGGTACTACGTGAGCCTCGCCGTGCTGGTCCTCCTGGCCCTTTTCTGGCGGAACCTCCTGCGCACCAAGTACGGGAGGGCCCTGGTGGCCGTGCGGGACAACGACCGGGCGGCGGACGCCATGGGCATGGACCCGGGGCGCACCAAGCTCTTCGCCTTTGCCCTGGGGGCCTTCTACGCCGGGGTGGCCGGGGTGCTTTACGCCTACCTCTCCCGGGCGGTGGTCATAGAGGACTACACCTTCGCCGTCTCCATCAAGCTCCTGGCCATGGCCATCGTGGGGGGGCTCGGCACCCTGGTGGGGAGCTTCCTGGGGCCCGCCTTTTTGGAGCTTCTGGACGTGAACATGGAGGCCCTTTCCAACCTCATCAAGGCCCTGGGCTTCAGCGTGGCCGGGGTGGACGTGGCGAGCGCCCTGAGGCCCCTGGCCTTCGGCCTCGTCATCGTCCTCTTCCTGGTGTTTGAGCCTAGGGGGCTTTACAACTGGTGGCGCGTGGTGCGAAGCTACTTCCGCACCTGGCCCTTTAGGTACTAGGCAACCCCCCTCATGGGGTTGGCGAAGGGAGGGAACGTATGCGGAGGACACTGGCAGGCATCGCGGCGGTTTTAGGGTTGGCCTTGGGCCAGCAGCAGGTGACCCTCTTCTGGTCGGGGGCCATCACCGGGCCCACCTCGGACGCGGGGGCCCCTTACGGGGCGGCGGTGGAGGACTACTGCAAGTGGGCCAACGAGCGGAAGCTCGTGCCCGGGGTGGTCTTCAACTGCGTGGTGCGGGACGACCAGTACAACAACGCCAACACCCAGCGCTTCTTTGAGGAGGCGGTGGACCGCTTCAAGATCCCCGTCTTCCTCTCCTACTCCACCGGGGCGAACCTGCAGCTCAAGGCCCTGATCCAGGAGCTCAAGATCCCCACCATCCCCGCCTCCATGCACGTGGAGCTTGTGGACCCTCCCAACAACGACTACTTCTTCATCCCCACCTCCACCTACTCGGAGCAGGTGGTGGCCCTCCTGGAGTACATCGCCAAGCAGAAGAAGGGGGCCAAGGTGGCCCTGGTGGTGAACCCCTCCCCCTTCGGCCGGGCCCCGGTGGAGGACGCGAGGAAGGCCGCCCGGGAGCTCGGGCTTCAGATCGTGGACGTCCAGGAGGTGGGAAGCGGCAACCTGGACAACACCGCCCTCCTCAAGCGCTTTGAGCAGGCCGGGGTGGAGTACGTGGTCCACCAGAACGTGGCGGGCCCCGTGGCCAACATCCTCAAGGACGCCAAGCGTCTGGGCCTGAAGATGCGCCACCTGGGGGCCCACTACACGGGAGGTCCCGACCTCATCAAGCTGGCGGGGGACGCGGCGGAGGGCTTCCTCTGGGCCACGAGCTTCTACATGTACCACGAGGACGCGCCGGGCATCCGCCTGCAGAAGGAGATCGCCCAGAAGTACGGCCGGCCCCAGGCCATCGCCGAGAGCACCAACTACACCAACGGGATGCTCGCCGCGGCCATCGCCGTGGAGGCCATCCGCAGGGCCCAGGAGCGGTTCAAGCGGGTTACCAACGAGACCGTGTACCAGGCCATCGTCGGCATGAACGGGCCCAACGCCTTCAAGCCGGGCTTCGCCGTCTCCACCAAGCAGGGTATTGAGATTGACTTCACCAAGAGCGAGCACACCGGGGCGGAGGGCCTCCGGATCCTCGAGGCCAAGGGGGGCCGCTTCGTCCCCGTCACGGAGCCCTTCACCTCGGCCCTCTTCCGCAAGGTGCACTACGGCAAGTAGACCCCGGGGGCCCGGGGCGCCCCGGGCCCCTTTCCCACAAGGCCATGGACGCTTTGAACCCAATCCGCCCCGAGGACCTCGGCCCCATCCTCCTCCTCGTCAACAACATTGAGGTGGTTTACCACGACGTGATCCAGGTGCTCCGGGGGGTCTCCCTCAAGGTCCCCGAAGGGAGGATCACCGCCCTCTTGGGCCCGAACGGGGCGGGGAAGACCACTACCCTTAGGGCCATCTCCGGCCTCCTCATCCCCGAGGACGGGGAGGTGGTGCGGGGGGAGATCCTCTACCGGGGAACGCCCATCCAGGGCCGCCCCCCCGAGGAGATCGTCAAGCTGGGCATCGTGCAGGTCCTGGAGGGGCGCCGCGTCTTCAAGCACCTCACGGTGGAGGAGAACCTCAAGGTGGGCACCCTGACCCGGAGGGGCGTGAACCTCAAGGAGGAGCTGGAACGGATCTACCACTACTTCCCCCGCCTGGCCGAGCTCAGGCACCGGCTCGCGGGGTACTGCTCGGGAGGGGAGCAGCAGATGATCGCCATCGGGCGGGCCCTCCTCGCCAAGCCCCGCCTTCTCCTTCTGGACGAGCCTTCCTTGGGCCTTGCCCCCCTCCTCGTGCGGGAGATCTTCGGGATCGTGGCCCGGGTGAACGCCGAGGAGGGGGTCACGGTCCTCGTGGTGGAGCAGAACGCCCGGGTGGCCCTCTCCATCGCCCACTACGGCTACATCATGGAGTCGGGCCGGATCGTCCTCGAGGGGGACCGGGCGTACCTCTTGGAAAACCCCGACGTCCAGGAGTTCTACCTGGGCGTGGCCAAGGAGGGGGGGAGGAAGAGCTTCAAGGAGGTCAAGGCCTACAAGCGGCGCAAGCGCTTCATGTGAGCCCAAAAGGCCCCTGCCCAAGCAGGGGCCTGGCGGCGTAAATGAAAATGCGCTATCGTTATTGGTATGTGGGCGGTGGAGACCCAGGGGCTTGCGGTGCGCTTCGGGCAGTACCAGGCCTTGGAGGACGTCTCCTTGAGGGTGCCCGAGGGCAGCTTCGTGGCCGTGGTGGGCCCCAACGGGGCAGGGAAGAGCACGCTTCTCAAGGCCCTTTTGGGCCTCGTGCCCTTCCGGGGGGAGGTGCGGATCTTCGGCCGCCCCTTGGGCCAGGCCGATCCCTTCTGGTTCGGCTACGTGCCCCAGATCAAGACCTTTGACCGCACCTTCCCCGCCCTGGCCTTGGAGCTCGTGGTCTCGGGGCTCCGCCGCGCCTGGCCCTTTCGCGTGGGGGAGGAAGAGCGCAGGCGGGCCCTCGAGGCCTTGGGGCGGGTGGGGGCTTTGGAGCTCGCCTATCGCCCCTTGGGGCGGCTTTCCGGGGGGCAGCTGCAGCGGGTCTACCTGGCCCGGGCCCTGGTGCGCAGGCCCCGCCTCCTCCTTCTGGACGAACCCGCCACCGGGGTGGACCGGCTGGGGGAGGTGGACCTCTACCGGCACCTGGAGGCCTACCAGGAGGAGACGGGGGCCACGATCCTCATGATCACCCACGACTGGGAGGCGGCCCACCATGCCAGCCACGTCCTGGTGCTGAACCGCCGCGTGATCGGCTTCGGCCCGCCGGAGCGGGCCCTCTCCGAGGAGTGCCTCCGCCGGGCCTTCGGCCATTTGGGGCACGAGCACGCCCTTTTCCTGGGAGGCGGCCGTGCTTGAGGCCTTGGGCTACCCCTTCTTCCAGAGGGCCCTCCTCGCCGGCCTCTTGGTGAGCCTGCTTGGGGGGGCGCTTTCCGCCTTCGTGGTGCAGAGAAGGCTTTCCTTCCTTGGGGACGGGCTCGCCCACGCCGCCTTCGCCGGGGTGGCCCTGGGGCTTTTCCTGAGGGAGGAGCCCCTCTACCTGGCCCTCCCCTTCACCTTGGCCGTGGCCCTGGCCATCACCTACGTGAAGGAGCGCTCGGGCCTCTCGGAGGACACGGCCATCGGCGTCTTCTTCGCCCTTTCCGTGGCCCTCGGGGCCGTCTTCCTCGCCAAGGCCCGGGGGTACGTGGGGGACGCCATGGGCTACCTCTTCGGCTCCCTCCTCGCCGTGGGGCCCGGGGACCTCTGGGCCGTGGGGGGGGTGGTCCTTCTGGGCCTCGCCCTCCTTCCCCTCTGGGGCGCTTTGGCCTACGCCACCTTTGACCGGGAGCTCGCCCTCGCCGACCGGGTGCCCGTGGGGCTCCACGACTACCTCCTCTCCGCCTACCTGGCCCTCGCCCTGGTGGTGGCGGTGAAGGTGGTGGGGGTCCTCCTCGTGGCCGCCTTCTTGGTGATCCCGGGGGCGGCGGCCCGGCTTCTCGGCCGCACCTTCGCCGGCATGACCCTCCTTGCCCTCCTTTTCGCCCTCTCGGCCACCCTCCTCGGGCTTTACGCCTCCTTCCTCCTGGACTGGCCCAGCGGGGCCAGCGTGGTCCTGGCCCAGGCCCTCCTCTTCGGCCTCGCCTTCCTTAAAACCGCGTTTTCCGGGGGGAAATAGCCGCTTTTGGGGTATACTGGGGGCATGTGGGTGTCCACGAAGGCCCAATACGGCCTCCGCGCCCTGGTGGAGATCGGCCTTAGGGCGCCGAGGGCGGTGCCCCTGAAGGAGGTGGCCGAAGCCCAGGGCATCAGCCAGCACTACCTGGAGCAGATCGCCGCCCAGCTCCGCAACGCGGGCTTCATCCGCTCCGTGCGGGGGGCGAAGGGGGGGTACCGGCTCGCCCGCCCCCCGGAGAAGGTCACCGCCCTCGAGGTGGTGGAGGCCCTGGAGGGGAGCCTGGCCCCGGTGAGCTGCCTGGAGGACCCGGAGAGCTGCGACAAGGTGGGGCGGTGCTCCACCGAGCTTTTGTGGCGCCGGGTGGACCTCGCCATGCGCCAGGTCCTCGGGGGCACCACCCTCAAGGACCTCATTGAGGAGAGGCGGCTTTTGGAGGCCAAGGGGGTCATCCCCCTCGAGGCTCGCGCCTCCTGAGGGCGGGGAGGCGGCGTGCGGGGCGTCTATCTGGACTACGCGGCCACCACGCCCCTGGATCCCGAGGTTCGGGAGGCCATGCGGGCGGTGGAGGAGGTCTTCGGCAACCCCAGCAGCATCCACCGCTTTGGCCAAGAGGCCCGTAAGGTCCTGGAAGAGGCTCGGGAACGGGTGGCGGAAGCCCTCGGGGCGCGGCCCCGGGAGGTGGTTTTCACCGCGGGGGGCTCTGAGGCCGACGCCCTCGCCCTCCTGGGCCCGGCCCTGGCCCGGGGCCGGGGGCACGTGGTGAGCACGGCGGTGGAGCACGCCGCCGTGCTCGGGGCCCTGCGCCTCTTGGAGCGGCTGGGCTTCTCCGTGACCCTCCTCAAGCCCGATTCCCTAGGGATGGTCTACCCCGAGCAGGTGGAGGAGGCCCTGCGCCCCGACACCTTCCTGGTGAGCGTCATGACGGCGAACAACGAGCTCGGCAACCTCTACCCGGTGCGGGAGATCGCCGAGGTGGCCCACCGGCACGGGGCCCTCTTCCACACGGATGCCGTCCAGGCGGTGGGGCAGGTCCCCTTCCGCATGGACGAGGTGGGGGCGGACCTGGTCTCCGTGAGCGCCCACAAGTTCTACGGGCCCAAAGGCGTGGGGGCGCTCCTCGTCCGCCGGGGGGTGGAGCTTATGGCCATGGTGCCGGGGAAGCAGGAGGGGGGTAGGCGGGGCGGCACGCAGAGCCCCGTTTTGGCCCACGGGATGGCCGTGGCCCTGGAGCTCGCCCTGAGGCGCCTTCCCGAGGAGGCGGCGCGCCTTGCGGCCTTGCGGCGGCGCCTCGAGGCGGGGCTTCTCGCGGTGGAGGGGGTGGAGCTCAACGGCCACCCCGAGCGCCGCCTCCCCAAGCTCGTCAACGTCACCGTGAAGGGGGCGGACGGGGAGGCCCTGCTCCTCGCCATGGACCTCCTGGGCGTGGCCGTCTCCTCGGGCTCCGCCTGCAGCGCCGGGAACCTCGAGCCCTCCCACGTCCTCCTCGCCATCGGCCGGAGCTACGCCGAGGCCAAGGCCTCCTTGCGCTTCTCCCTGGGCCGCTTCACCACCGAGGAGGAGGTGGACCGGGCGGTGGCGGTCTTCCGGGAGGCCGTGGCCCGGGCCCGGGCTTGACCGGGCCCCCGCGGGGCGGAAGACTAGGGAGGATGGACGCGTTCCGCCTCGCGCCTTGTGGTCCCTTGCGGGGGCGCCTCCGCGTCCCCGGGGACAAGTCCGTGACCCACCGCGGCCTCATGCTCCTCGCCCTGGCCGAGGGGGAGGGGAGGCTTTTCTACCCCTTGAAGGCGGGGGACACCCTCTCCACGGCCCGGGTCCTCCAGGCCCTCGGGGCCGAGGTCCGGGAGGAGGGGCCCCACTTCCTCGTGCGGGGAAGGGGCCTAAGGTTCCAGGAGCCCGAGGACGTCCTGGACTGCGGCAACGCCGGAACCCTCATGCGCCTCCTCCTCGGCCTCCTCGCGGGCCAGGAGGGGCTTTTCGCCGTCCTCACCGGGGACGCCTCCTTGAGGCGCCGCCCCATGGGCCGGGTGGTGGCCCCCTTAAGGGCCATGGGGGCGAGGGTGGACGGGCGGGAGGAGGGGGAGAGGGCGCCCCTCGCCGTCCGGGGGGCGCCCCTGAGGGGTTTGCGCTACACCCTCCCCGTGCCCAGCGCCCAGGTGAAGAGCGCCCTCCTCCTTGCCGGCCTCTTCGCCGAGGGGGTGACGGAGGTGGAGGAGCCCACGCCCACCCGGGACCACACGGAGAGGCTCTTCCGCCACTTCGGCCTGCCCTTGGAGGTGGAGGGGAGGAAGGTGCGCACCTGGCGCACGGGGCCCTTTCCCGCCAAGGACCTCGTGGTGCCCGGGGACTTCTCCTCGGCCGCCTTCTTCCTGGTGGCGGCCCTCGTCACCCCGGGCTCGGAGGTGGTGGTGGAGGGGGTGGGGCTGAACCCCACCCGCACCGGCCTCCTCACCGTCCTCGAGGCCATGGGGGCGGACCTGGAGTGGCGGGTCCTCGAGGGCGAGGCGGGGGAGCCCGTGGGGTGGGTGCGGGCCCGGCATAGCCCCCTGAAGGGCGTGGCCGTGGACCCCGGCCTCATCCCCCTCATGGTGGACGAGGTGCCGGTCCTGGCGGCGGCCGCCGCCTGGGCGGAAGGGGAGACCTACATCCCGGGCCTTTCCGAGCTTCGGGTCAAGGAGTCCGACCGGGTCCGGGCCATCGCCGAAAACCTCCGGGCCCTCGGGGTGGAGGTGGAGGAAGGCCCGGACTGGCTCCGCATCCGGGGCGGGGGGGTGAGGCCGGGCCGGGTGCGGCCCTTCCACGACCACCGCATCGCCATGGCCTTCGCCGTGGCCGGGCTTCCCGTGGGGGTGGAGGTGGAGGAGCCCCACTGGGCCGAGATCTCCTACCCGGGTTTCTTCCAGGACCTCCTTAGGCTATGCGCGGCATCGTGACCATAGACGGGCCATCGGCCTCCGGCAAGAGCTCCGTGGCCAGGCGGGTGGCGGCGGCCTTGGGCGTGCCCTACCTTTCCAGCGGCCTCCTCTACCGGGCGGCCGCCTTCCTCGCCCTGAGGGCAGGGGTGGACCCCGGGGACGAGGAGGGGCTCCTCGCCCTCCTCGAGGGCCTGGGGGTGCGCCTTCTGGCCCAGGCGGAGGGCAACCGGGTTCTGGCGGACGGGGAGGACCTCACCCCCTTCCTGCACACCCCTGAGGTGGACCGCGTGGTCTCAGGGGTGGCCCGCCTCCCGGGGGTCCGGGCCTGGGTCAACCGCAGGCTCAAGGAGGTGCCTCCGCCCTTCGTGGCCGAGGGGAGGGACATGGGCACGGCGGTCTTCCCCGAGGCGGCCCACAAGTTCTACCTCACGGCAAGCCCCGAGGTGCGGGCGTGGCGGCGCGCCCGGGAAAGGCCCCAGGCCTACGAGGAGGTGCTCCGGGACCTCCTCCAAAGGGACGAGCGGGACAAGGCGCAAAGCGCCCCCGCCCCCGACGCCCTCGTCCTGGACACCGGGGGGATGACCCTGGACGAGGTGGTGGCCTGGGTCCTGGCCCACATCCGGAGGTAGGCCGTGGTCCCGGGAGCCAAGGAGAGGCCGGTCCAGGAGTTCCTCAACGTCCTCCTTTTCCGCCCCCTGGCGCACCTCGTGGTCCTCCTCCTCCTGGGCACGCCCGTTAGGCCCCACCACCTGGTCCTCTTCCACACGGGCCTGGCCCTGGGGGCCGCCTGGCTGCTCCTTAAGGGGGAGGACCTCGGGGCCGCCCTCCTCCTCCAGCTCAAAACCGTCTTGGACAACGCCGACGGGCAGCTCGCCCGCCTCCGGGGGGAGGTGACGGAGCTTGGGCGCTATTTGGACACCGGCCTGGACTTCCTGGGGAACCTTTCCCTCTTCCTGGCCCTGGGCTTACGCACCGCCTCCTTGGAGAAGGCCCTCCTCGCCTTTTTGGTCTTCACCTTCGTCCAGTCCTACGACTTTAACCTGGAAAGGCTCCACCGCTTGGCCAAAGGCCTTCCCCTGCCCGAAGGGCCCAAGGGCAGGGAGACCCTTGGGCTTCGGCTTTTCCGGGGGCTTTACGCCCTCCTCTTCGCCCCCCAGGACCGGGCCATCGCCGCCTTGGAGCGCTTCCTGCAGGGGCGGTTGCGGCTTGACCCCTCCCGTTTCTGGGACGAGGGGGCCTTGGCGGGGGTGGTGAACCTGGGCCTCACCACGCAGCTTTTCTTCCTGGGGGTTTTCCTCCTCTTCCACGAGCCTGGCGCCTACCTCACCTTTGTCCTCCTTCAGGCCGTGTATCTTGGCCTTTGGTACCTATGGAGGATCGCCCGCAGTATCCCATCCCCACGGTAGGGGCCTTGGCGGAAAAGGAAGGCCTTGTGCTCTTGGTGCGCACGGCCAAGTGGCGGGGGCTTTGGGGGGTGCCCGGGGGGAAGGTGGCCTGGGGGGAGGCCCTGGAGGAGGCCTTGCGGCGGGAGTTCAGGGAGGAGGTGGGCCTTGCCCTTTCCCAGGTCCGCTTCGCCCTGGTCCAGGAGGCCATCTTCAGCCCCGAGTTTTACAAGCCCACCCACATGCTCCTCTTCAACTACTTCGCCCGGGCGGAAGGGGAGGTGCGCCCGAACGAGGAGATCCTGGAGTGGGCCTGGGTGGAGCCCGAGAAGGGGCTCGCCTACCCTTTGAACGCCTTTACCCGGGCCCTCTTGGTGCGCTATCTGGAGGAGAGATGAGGACCGCGTTGGTGACGGGGAGCGCCAAGGGCATCGGCCGGGCCATCCTCTTGGCCCTCGCCCGGGAGGGCTACGCCGTGGCCGTCCACTACCGCACCTCCGAGGCCTTGGCTGAGGCCGCCCGTCAAGAGGCGGAGGCCCTGGGCGTCAAGGCCATCAAGGTCCAGGCCGACCTCACCCGGGAGGAGGAGGTGGACCGGCTGGTGGAGGAGGTCCGCTACCACCTGGGGGGGGTGGGCGTCCTGGTGAACAACGTGGGGGACTACCTCTACAAGCCCATAGAGGAGGTGAGCCTGGAGGAGTGGCGCTGGATCCTGGACACCAACCTCACCGCCACCTTCCTCCTCACCCAAAGGGTCCTCCCCCTCATGGTGGCCCAGGGCTTTGGCCGCATCGTCAACCTGGGCTACGCCGGGGCGGGGAACCTCCTCGCCCGGCCCCACATCACCCCCTACGTCATCGCCAAGACGGGGGTCATCCTCTACACCAAGGCCATCGCCAAACGCTTCGCCGCAAGCGGCATCACCGCCAACGTGGTGGCCCCGGGGGTGGCGGAGAACTCCGTCTCCAAGCCCCTCCACGAGATCCCCATGGGGAGGCTCGCCCTTCTTCAGGAGATCGCCCAGGCGGTGCTCTTCTTCGTCCGCGAGCCCTACCTCACGGGGCAGGTGCTGGAGGTGGCCGGGGGGTGGAACCTCTAGGGGCCCCACCGCGGCATGGGCTTGGGCGCAAAAGGCCCCGGCTCGAGGCCGGGGCGTGTGGTGGGCCGTGCAGGATTCGAACCTGCAACCTACCGGTTATGAGCCGGCTGCTCTGACCGTTGAGCTAACGGCCCCCGTCCGGGAACGATAGTAGCACACCCCGGCCCCTTTTGGTGTACCCTTGGGTTTGAAGGAGGTGAGCCTATGCCCGTGAACGAGAGCACCACCGACCGGGTCATCCGGTTCCTCCTCTCCCTCGTCCTCTTCTACTTCGCCTTCCAGTCCGCCGCGCCCTGGAACTGGATCCTGGGGATCCTGGCCGCCCTCCTCCTCTTCACGGCGATCACGGGGTTCTGCGGCCTCTACCGCGTCCTGGGCATCAGCACCAAGCGGTGAGCCCGGCCTGGCCCCTCCGCCCGGGCCAGAAGGTCCGGGTGGAGTTCTACAAGTACCCGGAGGAAGCCCTCCACTACCTCTGGGAGGCGGAGGTGGTGGAGGTGCGCCCCGAGGGGGTCCTCACCCTGCTCCCCCAGGGCGGGGTCTTCCACCACGTGGGCAAGGGGCGCTCGGTGGTCCTGGACCACGACGCCTACGTGGCCTTCTTCCCCGGGGCCTGGTACTCGGGGGGGCCGGACGTGCGGGAGGGGAGGGTCCTGGAGTACTACTGGAACGTCCAGACCCCGGCCCTTTGGACGGGAAAGGCCCTCCGCCAGTACGACCTGGAGCTGGACGTGAAGTGCCGTGCCGACCACACCTGCGAGGTCTTTGACCGGGAAGAGTTCCTGGCCAAACGCCCCTTGTACCCTAGGGCCTGGGTGGAGGAGGCGGAAAAGGCGGTGGAGGCCATCTTCCGCCACATGCGGGAGGGGCGCTGGCCCGTGCTTCCCCCGGGGGAGCCTCTCCCCTGGATGGAGCGGCTTTAGGGCATGACCTGGGGAAGGGGAGAGGGATGGGGTTCCGGGGCTCCCGGGCCCCAGGCTTTTATGGGCAGGAGGCGGCGGCCTTCCAGGGCCCAGCGCCCCTCCAGGACCACCTGGTAGAGGAGGCCCTTGAAGAAGCCGTGGAAGCTGTCCTCCCAGGTCTCCAGGTTCTGGGCCCGCAAGGGGTAGTTGTGCCAGGCGGGGCCCAGGTAGTAAAGCCAGGGGTCTTCCAGGGGGCGGGTGTCCTCCGGGGGGAGGGAGAGGAGGGCGTTGAAGTAGCCCCGAAGGCGGCTTGCGGCGAAGAGGAGGTTGAGGTAGGGGTCTTGCAGGGCCTCCCGGGCCTCGGCCTCCGTGCGGGGGAAGGGCCTTAGGGGGTCCCAGGCGCCGAAGCGGCGTAGGCGGGCCTCTTGTTTTAGGGCGTCCTCCCAGCTCATCTGGGCCAGGCCCAGGGTGCGGCTTAGGGGGGCTTGGCCCTGGGTCTTGGCCAGCTCCTCGGCCAGGGCGTCCACCACCTCCCGCACCCCCCGGGAGAGGCCCAAGGCCTTGTCCCCCCCATACTGCTCGTTGTCCACGATGGCGGCCAGCACCCCGGGGGGTAGGCCGAGGGCGTAGGCGGCGGCCCGGACCTCCCGGGCGTGGGGCAGGACGTGGTGGGGGGCGGTGGGGAGGCCTTCCAGGTTGACGGGGCCCTTCCGCACCGCCTGCCCGATGGCCAAGACCCAGCGGCGGGCCGCCCCAAGGGCCTCCTCGGGGCGCGCGAAGGCCGAGCGCTTCCCGGAAAGCTGGTTGCGAAGCTCCAGGCGCAGGAGGCGGTCGTAGGCCCGGGCGGCTTCCGCTCCTAGGAGGAGGTGGAGGCTTGCCTTGAGGCGGAGGTGCAGGGCCACCCAGGCCTCCCGTTCCTCCCTAGGGAGGGGCAAAAGGTCCCGAAGGCTTGGGGAAGGCCTTGGAGGGGGAGGCTCGGGCGAGGCCAAAAAGAGGAGGAGGAGGATGAGGAAAGCGGGCCAAGGGCCGGGGCGGAGGAGCGTTCGCCGCACGGGGGTTCAGGCGGAGCCCTTAAGCGTTCTTTTCCGCGTTGTAAAGCTGCTCCGGGGTGGCGAACTGGGTGATCACCCGCCGGTGGTCCACGTTCCACCCCAGGCGCTTGGCCGCCTGGTCCATGTACGAACCCTCAATGAAGAGGGCAACCCGCATATGCCCCCATCCTAGGGCAAGCCCAGGCCCCGGGGTAGCCCGGGCCTCAGGCGGGGGCTTTCTCCTCGGCCTTTTCCGAGGAGTGGCCGGGGTTCACCTTGAGGGCGGGGTTGGCGTAGGCGGCGGCGTGATTGGCGGCGATGGCGGCCTCGCCGAACCCCAAGACGATGAGGGGAAGCTTCCCTGGGTAGGTGACGATGTCCCCGCAGGCGTAGACCCCGGGGATGCTGGTGGCCATGGTGGTGTCCACCTTGATCTTGTTCTTCTCCAGGGCGAGCCCCCAGTTGGCCAGGGGGCCGAGCTTGGTGATGTAGCCCGCGAGGATGAGGACGGCGTCCACCTCCAGCTCCACCTCCTCCTGGGTCTGGTTCTGGAAGACCACCGCCTTCCGCACCCACGCGTCCCCCTCTATCCGCCGCACCTCGTAGGGGGTGAGGACCTTAAGGCGCCCTTCCTCGTGGGCCTTCATGAGCTCCTGCACGCTCGCCTCGTGGGCCCGGAACTGGGGGCGGCGGTGGATGAGGGTGATCTCCCGGGCGGTGTCCAGGAGGTTCAAGGCCCAGTCCACGGCGCTATCCCCCCCGCCCACGATGAGGACCCGCTTCCCTTGGAACTCCGCCTTGCTCTTCACCGCGTAGTAGACGCCCTTCCCCTCAAACTCCCGCTCCCCCGGCGCCCCGATCCGCCTGGGCTCAAAGGCCCCCACCCCGGCGGCGATGATCACCGCCTTGGCGGTGTAGGCGTTCCCTTGGGAGGTGGTGACCTTGAAGAGGTCCCCTTCCCTCTCCAGGGTCTCGGCCCGCTCCCCGAGGCTGTAGACGGGGTTAAAGGGGGCCACCTGCTCCACCAGGCCCCTCACCAGGTCCTTGGCGTAGACCTTGGGGAAGCCGGCCACGTCGTAGATGTACTTCTCCGGGTAGAGGGCGGTAAGCTGCCCCCCGGGCTCGGGCAAGGGGTCCACGAAGCGGAAGGACAGCCCCCGCATGCCCACGTAAAACCCCGCGAAAAGCCCTACGGGCCCCGCCCCTACGATGAGCACGTCCGTGTGGTCCGCCGCCATGCTTGTTATTTTATGCACGTGGGTGGGGTTGTCTACCCCACCTGGAGGACCACCTTCCCGAAGACCCGGCGCTCCTCCAGGAGCCGGTGCCCCTCCGCCGCCGCCTCCAGGGGCAGGATCTGGCCCACCACGGGCTTGAGCTTCCCCTCCTCCACGAAGCGCAAGATGGGGAAAAGGCGGCTTTTGGAGGCCATGGTGGAGCCCAGGATGGAGAGCTGGCGGTAGAAGACGTGGGCGAAGGGCAGGGTGCCCTCGTACCCCGAGGAGGCCCCGGCGATGGCGATCCGTCCCCCGTTCGCCGTGGCCTTGATCACCCCCTCAAAGTAAAGGGCCCCGGTGTGGTCCACCACCTTGTCCACGCCCTTGCCCCCCGTGAGGCGGCGCACCTCCTTGGGCCAGTCCGGGTGGGTGTAGTTCACCGTCTCATCGGCCCCGAGGGCCTTCGCCCGGCGGAGTTTGTCCTCCGAGCCCGCCGTGGCGATGACCCGCGCTCCGAAGAGCTTGGCGATCTGGATGGCGGCCACGCTCACCCCGCTTCCTGCGGCCATCACCAGCACGTCGTCCCCTGGGCGCACCCCGAGCTTGTCCACCACCATCTGCCAGGCGGTGAGGAAGGTGAGGGGGATGGCGGCGGCCTCCTCAAAGGAGAGGTTCTTGGGCTTGGGGGCCAGGTTGGCCTCGGGCAGGACCACGTACTCGGCGTAGGTGCCGTGCCGGTGCTCCCCGAGGATCTGGTAACGGGGGCAGAGGTTGTCCTCCCCGGCCAGGCAGCGCTCGCACCGCCCGCAGGAGAGGCCGGGGTTGATGACCACTTCGTCCCCGGGGGCGAAGCCCTCCACCCCCGGCCCCACGGCGTCCACCACGCCGCTTCCGTCTGCGCCCAGGACGTGGGGGAGGGGGAGCTTTGGGCTCGCCACCCCTTTTCGCACCCACACGTCCAGGTGGTTGAGGGCGGCCGCCTTGAGGCGCACCCGCACCTCCTTGGGGCCGGGTTCGGGGACGGGAAGGTCGGCCACCTCCAGCACCTCGGGGCCTCCCCTGGCTCGCATGACCACCGCGCGCATGCTCCCTCCTTATGGGGAGGATTCTTTCACGAAGGGCTTTGGGGGGTCAACCCTTGACAGGGTCTAACCCCGCCCGGTAGCGTGGAGCCGTACGCGATGCAGGGAGGTCTTGCATGAGAAAAGCGGTGTTGTTGGCCGGCATCTTGGCTTTGGCGGGCGTCGCTTCGGCCCAGACCTTCGTCTGGCCGCAGAAGTGGACCGTGGCCAAGCCCTCCGAGGCGAAGCGGGGGGGCACCCTTAGGGCGGCGGTGATCTCCGACTACCGCACCTTCAACCCCTTCGTCACCGCCGAGTCGGGCAACGTCCCAGACCTCATCTCGGGCAGTCGCGGCCTGGCGACCCGCGACCCCACCACCGGGGACTGGATCCCCTACATGGCGGAGTCCTGGACCATAAGCCCCAACAAGCTGGAGATCACCTTCAAGATCCGCAAGGGCATGAAGTGGTCGGACGGCCGGCCCATCACCGCCGACGACTGGATCACCACCTGGCGGATCCACACGGACAAGGCGGTGGGCTCCAACAGCTACGACTCCTTCTTCATTGACGGCAAGCCCATCGTCCTCAGGAAGATTGACGACTACACGATCCGCTTCATCTACCCCAAGACCGACGCCGAGGCCTTCAATATCGCCAGATTTGAGCCCTGGCCCGCCCACGTCTTCGGCCCCGTCTACCAGAGGGAGGGGGCGGAGGGCATCAAGAAGATGTGGACCCTGAACGAGAAGCCGGAGAACATCGTCTCCGGCGGGCCCTGGCTCATTGAGAGCTACCGCCCCGGGGAGCGCCTGGTTCTGAAGCGCAACCCCGCCTTCGGGGAATGGAACAAGGACGAGGCGGGCAACCCCCTCCCCTACCTGGACCGCTACGAGATCAAGATCGTGAAGGACGTGAACGCCCAGCTCGCCGAGTTCCTGGCGGGGAACATTGACCTCATGGCCCCCTCCACCGTGGACCACATCTCCCAGATCCGCCAGGCCATCCAGCAGGGCCGCCTGGACGCCACCCTCAAGGTCAACGCCTCCCCCGTGGCCAGCAGCCAGTTCATGGTCTTCAACTGGAACAAGGCCTCGGACCCCTTCAAGCAGAGCCTCTTCCGCTCCGACAAGTTCCGCCGGGCCATGAGCCACATCGTCAACCGCCAGGCGGTGATTGACGTCGTCTACGGCGGCCTGGGCACCCCCATGTACTCCAGCGTCTACCCGGTCCTCACCCAGTGGATCAACCCCAAGGTGCCCAAGTACGAGTACAACCCCCAGCAGGCGGCGAAGCTTTTGGCCGAGCTCGGCTTCACGAAGAAGGACCGGGAGGGGTACCTGGTGGACGCCAGGGGGCGGCGGCTTGAGTTCAACCTCGCCACCAACGCCGGCAACGCCCAGCGGGAGCAGATCGCCAAGCTCATCGTGGACGAGGCCAAGAAGGTGGGGGTGAAGGTCAACTTCCAGGCCATTGACTTCAACACCCTGGTGGGCCAGCTCCTCTCCTCGGGCCCCGACCGGCCCTTTGACGCCATCATCATCGGCCTGACGGGCGGCGGCCTGGACTGGCCCTTCGGTTCCAACGTGGTGCCCTGCAAGGGGAACCTGCACATGTGGAACAAGTCCGGCCAGTGCCTGGACCCCCGGGAGACCCTCATGGAGAAGCTCTACTACCAGGGCCGCACGGAGCTGGACTTCAAGAAGCGGGTGGAGATCGGCTACCGCATGCAGGAGGTTGAGGCGGAGCTCCTTCCCGTCATCTACATCGCCGGGCCCAACTACCACCCCGCCTGGAACAACCGCCTGGGCGGCGAGCACCCCGACGCCATCATCTCCAGCATCTGGGGCTCCCGTCAGGTGGAGCTCACCTTCATCAAGAAGTGAGCTAGCCCGACGCTCATCCCCGGGGCCGGGTCGCCCCGGGGATGTCTTGGAAAGCCATGGCGAACTATATCCTCAAGCGCTTCCTCTCCCTGATCCCCACCTTCTTCGGGGCCACCTTCCTCGCCTTCCTCATCATCCAGATGGCCCCCGGGGACTACCTGACCCAGCTGGAGCTGGACCCTAAGGTCACCCCCGAAACCATTGCCCGGCTCCGCGCCCAGTTCGGCCTGGACCGCCCCTTCCACGAGCAGTACCTCCTCTGGATGCACAACCTCCTCCACCTCAACCTGGGCTACTCCTTCGCCTACCAGGCCCCGGTGCTGGAGATCGTCTGGCCCAGGGTCCTAAACTCCATGGTCCTGGTGGTTCCCTCCACGATCCTCCTCTTCCTCATCGCCGTGCCCGTGGGCGTCTACGGGGCTTTGCGCCAGTACTCCTTGGGGGACCGGGTGGTCTCCTTCCTCGCCTATTTGGGCCTCGCCATCCCCAACTTCTTCCTGGCCCTCATCCTCATGTACCTGGTGCTCCAGGTCTACTTCCGCACGGGGGTTATGGTCTTCCCAGTTTCGGGGATGACTTCCAGCGGGTTTGAGCAGTTCTCCTTCTGGCAAAAGGTGGTGGACGTGGCCTGGCACGCGGTTTTGCCCATCGTCGTCCTCACCACGAGCGACATCGCCGGGTTCTCCCGCATCATGCGGGGGCAGATGCTCGAGGCCCTCTCCCAGGACTACGTCCGCACCGCCCGGGCCAAGGGGCTTCCCGAGCGGGTGGTGGTGTACAAGCACGCCCTGAGGAACGCCGTCATCCCCATCGTGGCCAACATCGGCGGGATCCTGCCCACCTTGATCTCGGGAGCCGGCCTCGTGGAGGTGGTCATGGCCTGGCCCGGGATCACCCCCCTTCTCCTGGACGCCATCTCCCAGCAGGACCTCTACGTGGTCGCGGGCTTCCTCACCATGGGCTTGGTGCTCCTTATGATCGGCAACCTGCTTTCGGACCTGCTTCTCGCCTGGGTGGACCCCAGGATCCGCTACGAGTAGGAGGCTTATGGACGCCCTCGCGCCGAAGTCGGAAAGCCTCTTCCAGGTGGCCTGGGCCCAGTTCCGCAGGCACCGCCTGGCGGTCTGGGGCGGGCGCATCCTCCTGGTCCTTTACTTCGTAGCCGCCTTCGCCGGCTTTTTCAGCCCCTACGACCCCAACTACTACGAGCTCTACCCCCCGAAGGGGCATCACCCGCCCACGCGGATCCACTTCGTGGACCCGGAAACGGGGAGGCTTTCCCGTCCCTTCGTCTACGCCACCCGTCGCACCATTGACCCCGTTTCCCTCCAGCCCCGCTACGAGGAGGACCCGAGCCAGGGCAAGTTCTACATCCGCTTCTTCGTCCGCACGCCGGACCAGCCCTACACCGTCTTCCGCGTCTTCCGCGCGGACCTGCGCCTCTTCGGCGTGGACCCGCCGGGGAGGATCTTCCTCATGGGCACGGACAACTTTGGCCGGGACCTCTTCAGCCGCCTCGTCTATGGGGCCCAGGTGTCCTTGACCATCGGCATCCTCTCCGCCTTGGTCTCCTTCGCCCTCGGCCTCCTCCTTGGGGGGATCGCGGGGTTTTACGCCGGGCGGCCCTTCGTCCTCGCCCTTCCCCTTCGGGCCTGGCGGGGGCGGGGGCTTGTGCTCGGGCCCCTGTCCTGGCTCCTTTGGGGCGGGGTTGCGGCGGGGGCCTTGTACCTCGCCTGGACCTATATCCGCCTCACAGGGTTTGGCTTCTTCCAGGCCCTGGCCCTCCTTGCCGCCCTTTGGCTTGTGGGCTTCCTCGCCCTCACCTTGCCCTTTAGGCCCATCCAAGTGGACGTGGACAACCTCATCATGCGGCTTGTGGAGGTGATCGCCGCCATCCCCACCCTCTTCCTCCTCATCTCCTTGCGGGCCGTTTTCCCCACCAACGTGGACCCCCTCACCACCTTCTACCTGGTGGTGGGGCTTCTCGGCTTCATCGGCTGGGGTGGGCTCGCCCGGGTGGTGCGGGGGGTGGTGCTTTCGGTGCGGGAGCAGGACTACGTGCAGGCGGCCAGGGCCCTTGGGGCCTCGGACGGCAGGATCCTGGCCCGGCACGTTCTCCCGGCCACGGCGAGCTACGTCATCGTGAGCCTCTCCCTCACCATCCCCGGCTTCATCCTGGCCGAGTCGGGCCTGTCCTTCCTGGGCCTTGGGGTCACGGAGCCCTACACCAGCTGGGGCCTCCTCCTCCAGGCGGCCCAGCAGGGGGGGTTCGCCAGCTTCGTGGACCGCCCCTGGGTGCTCTGGCCGGGCTTCTTCATCTTCGTCTCCATCATGGCCTGGAACTTCGTGGGGGACGGCCTGAGGGACGCCTTTGACCCGAGGCGGCGGCGGTGAGGGTGTTTTCTTTGGGAGGGGCATGGCGTATAACGGATGAGGTGGACTCAGGGCACCGCCCGGAGGAAACGGCATGGACGAAAAGCGCCTTCTAGAGGTGAAGGACCTAAAGGTTCACTTCTTCACCGACGACGGTGTGGTGAAGGCGGTGGACGGGGTTTCCTTTCACGTGAACAGGGGGGAGACCCTGGCGGTTGTGGGGGAGTCGGGGAGCGGGAAGAGCGTGACCTCGTTGGCGATCATGCGGCTCATTCCCTCGCCGCCTGGGAGGATCGTGGGTGGGGAGATCTGGTTCCGCGGGAAGGACGGGAAGGTCCGGGACCTCACCAAGCTTTCCGAGGCGGAGATGCGGCGGATTCGCGGGAACGACATCGCCATGATCTTCCAGGAGCCCATGACCTCCCTGAACCCCGTGTACACGGTGGGGGACCAGATCGCGGAGGCGATCATGCTCCACCAGGGGAAGAGCCGCAAGGAGGCCATGGAGCTCGCCGCCCACATGCTGGAGCTGGTGGGGATTCCGGAGCCCAAGAAGCGGCTTAGCAACTACCCGCACCAGATGTCGGGGGGGATGCGGCAACGGGTGATGATCGCCATGGCCCTCTCCTGCAACCCCTCGCTCCTCATTGCGGACGAGCCCACCACGGCCTTGGACGTGACCATCCAGGCGCAGATCCTGGAGCTGATGAAGAAGCTCCAGGAGGAGATTGGGATGAGCATTCTCTTCATCACCCACAACCTTGGGGTGGTGGCGGAGATGGCGGACCGGGTGGTGGTGATGTACGCGGGCCGGGCGGTGGAGGAGTCGGACGTGGTGCCGCTTTTCCAGAGCCCGCTGCACCCGTACACGGAGGGGCTTTTGCACTCGGTGCCGCGGCTGGACCTGGCGGCGGAGCACCGGCAGCGGCTTGAGGCGATACCTGGGAACGTGCCGAACCCCTTGTACCTGCCGCCTGGGTGCGCCTTCCACCCGCGGTGCAAGTACTACGTGGAGGGGGTGTGCGATCGGGAGGTGCCGCCCTTGGAGGAGGCGGGGGAGGGCCGCCGGGTGAGGTGCGTGCGCTGGCGGGAGATCCGCAAGGGGGTGGGGGCGTGAGCGCGAACGGCGTCCTCGTGGAGGTGCGGGACCTAAAGAAGCACTTCCCCCTCCGGGGCGGGGTGCTTTCCCGGGTGGTGGCGAGCGTCAAGGCGGTGGACGGGGTGTCCTTCGCCATCCGGAGGGGGGAGGTGCTTGGGCTTGTGGGGGAGTCGGGGAGCGGGAAGACCACGGTGGGGCGCACGCTTCTCCGGCTGATTGAGCCCACGGGGGGTAGGATTTTCTTTGACGGGCAGGACATCACGGAGCTTCCCCGGGAGAAGCTCAGGCCCTTCCGGCGCCGGATGCAGATCATCTTCCAGGACCCCTTCAGCTCCCTGAACCCGCGGATGACCGTGGGGGACATCATCGCCGAGCCCCTCCTCATCCACGGGATCGGGAAGACCCCGAAGGAACGCATGGAGCGGGTGGCGGAGCTTTTGAAGCTCGTGGGGCTTTCCCCGGACCACATGCGCCGTTACCCCCACGAGTTCTCCGGGGGGCAGAGGCAAAGGATCGGGATCGCCCGCGCCCTGGCGGTGGCCCCAGAGTTCATCGTGGCGGACGAGCCGGTTTCCGCCCTGGACGTGTCCATCCAGGCGCAGGTGGTGAACCTCCTGCAGGACTTGAAGGAGGAGCTTGGCCTCACCCTGCTCTTCATCGCCCACGACCTGGCGGTGGTGGAGTACATCTCCGACCGGGTGGCGGTGATGTACCTGGGGAAGGTGATGGAGCTCGCCCCCGCCCGGGAGCTTTACCGCAACCCCAAGCACCCCTACACGGAGGCCCTGCTTTCGGCGGTGCCCATTCCCGACCCCACGGTGAAGCGGGAGCGGATCGTGCTCCAGGGGGACATTCCCTCGCCCATCAACCCGCCCTCGGGGTGCGTCTTCCGCACGCGGTGCCGCTACGCCCTGCCCGAGTGCGCCCAGGTGGTGCCCGAGCTCAAGGAGGTGGCCCCGGGCCACTACAAGGCCTGCATCCGGGACGACATCCTCTAGGGCCACCCCATCCCGGCGTAGCCGGGATGGGGGCCCCGGTAGGCCTGGGTCCTTTCGCCGTATACTGGCCCCATGCTGGTAAGGGACGTGATGAAGGGCCCCGTCCTCACCGTGGGGCCGGAGGTGACCCTCGAGGACGCCTACGGGCTCCTCCTGGAAAAGGGCATCCGCCACCTCCCCGTGGTGGCGGAGGGGAGGCTGGTGGGCATCATTACCGACCGGGACATCCGCCTGGCCACGAGCCACCTGAACCCCAAGGGGCCCTGCCCCGGGTGCACGCGGGTGGAGGAGGTGATGACCCGAGAGGTGGTCACCGCCCACCCCTTAGACCCCGTGGAGGAGGCGGCCCGGGTGATGCGGGAGCGGAAGATCGGGTGCCTGCCCGTCCTCGAGGACGGCGCCCTAGTGGGCATCGTCACGGGGATTGACCTCCTGGACGCCCTCCTCAGGCTCACCGGGGTCACGGAGCCCTCGGGCCGCCTGGAGGTGCGCCTGCCGGACCGGGTGGGGGAGCTTGCCCGCCTCACGGGGTTTCTGGCGGGGCGGGGGGTGAACATCCACTCCCTCCTCTCCTACCCGGAGGAGGGGGAGTTCGTGCGGGCGGTGGTGCGGGTGAACACCCTGGAGACCCACCCCCTGGCGGAGGCCCTGCGCCGGGAGGGGTTTGACGTCCTCTGGCCCCCCAAAAAGCCATGGTGATCTACCGGGAGGAGTACCGCCTCTACAACTTCGGGCCCGACCATCCCTTCAGCCCGGTGCGCCTGGAGATGCTCACCTCCCTCCTCCAGGCCCTCGGGGTGTGGCGGGCGCCCCTTAGCCCCCCTGAGGCCTCGAGGGAGGAGGTGCTTTGGGTCCACTCCGAGCGCCTGGTGAGGCGGGTGGAGGCGGCAAGCCGGGGGGAGCTTTCCCCCGACCTGGAGCACTACGGCCTGGGCACGGGGGATACCCCCGTCTTCCCCGGCATGGACCGGGCGGCCCGGGTCCTGGTGGGGGGGACCCTGGAGGGGGCGAGAAGGATTTTGGCCGGGGAGAGGCGGGTCTTGCAGCTGGGCGGGGGCCTCCACCACGCCCAGTACGACCGGGCCTCGGGGTTTTGCGTCTACAACGACCTCTCCGTGGCCATCCGCCACATGACCCGGGCCGGGCTCCGCGTGGCCTACGTGGACATTGACGTCCACCACGGGGACGGGGTGCAGTGGATCCACTACGAGGAGGGGGAGGTCCTCACCCTAAGCCTCCACGAGTCGGGACGCTACCTCTTTCCCGGCACAGGGCACGTCTACGAGATCGGCCGGGGGGCGGGCCTGGGGAAGAAGCTCAACCTCCCCCTGGAGCCCTTCACCGAGGACGAGAGCTACCTCGAGGTCTTCCAGGCCCTGGTGCCCTGGGCCCTAAAGGCCTTCCGCCCCGACGTCCTCGTGGTCCAGGCGGGGGCGGACGCCCACTACCTGGACCCCTTGGCCGACCTCCTCCTCACCACCCGGGCCTACGAGCGGCTTTTCCGCCTCCTCCTGGAGTACGCCGAGGCCTACGCCGGAGGGAGGGTCCTCTTCACCTTGGGGGGCGGGTACAGCCTGGATGCGGCGGTCAGGGTCTGGGCCCTTCTCTACCACGTCTTCCACGGCCTTCCCCTCCCCGAGCGCCTTCCCGAGGGGTGGCTTAGCACCTGGGAAGCGCGGCTCGGCAAGCCCCTCACCCCCACCCTCCACGACCCCGAAGGGGCCTATCCGGAGATTCCCAGGCGGGAGGAGATCGCGAAGCGGAACCGCCTGACCTTGCAGCGGCTCACGGAGCTCGTGGCCCCCCACCTGCTACACTAGCGGGGTGAGGGTCGTTCTGCGCCTGCCCGAGCGCAAGGAGGTGGAGGTCAAGGGGAACCGGCCCCTGAGGCAGGTCCTGGAGGAGCTCGGCCTGAACCCGGAGACCGTGGTGGCGGTGCGGGGCGAGGAGCTCCTCACCCTGGAGGATGAGGTGCGCGAGGAGGACACCATAGAGGTCCTCTCCGCCATCTCGGGAGGGTAACGTGGTCTGCAAGGTCTGTGGCCAAAAGGCCCAGGTGGAGATGAAGTCCCGGGGGCTCGCCCTCTGCCGGGAGCACTACCTGGACTGGTTCGTCAAGGAGACGGAGAGGGCCATCCGCCGCCACCGGATGCTCCTCCCCGGGGAGAGGGTTTTGGTGGCGGTCTCGGGGGGGAAGGACTCCCTGGCCCTTTGGGACGTGCTAAGCCGCCTGGGCTACCAGGCCGTGGGGCTCCACATTGAGCTCGGCATCGGGGAGTACTCCAAGAGGAGCCTCGAGGTCACCCAGGCCTTCGCCCGGGAAAGGGGCCTGGAGCTATGGGTGGTGGACCTGAAGGAGGCCTACGGCTTCGGGGTCCCCGAGCTCGCCCGGCTTTCCGGGCGGGTGGCCTGCTCCGCCTGCGGGCTTTCCAAGCGCTACATCCTCAACCAGGTGGCGGTGGAGGAGGGCTTCCGCGTGGTGGCCACGGGCCACAACCTGGACGATGAGGCCGCCGTCCTCTTCGGGAACCTCCTGAACCCCCAGGAGGAAACCCTTTCCCGCCAGGGGCCCGTCCTGCCGGAAAAGCCCGGCCTCGCCGCCCGGGTCAAGCCCTTCTACCGCTTTAGCGAGAGAGAGGTCCTCTCCTACACCCTCCTTAGGGGGATCCGCTACCTCCACGAGGAGTGCCCGAACGCCAAGGGGGCGAAGAGCCTCCTCTACAAGGAGGCCCTGAACCTGGTGGAGAAGGAGATGCCCGGGGCCAAGCTCCGCTTCCTCGAGGGCTTCCTGGAGAAGATCAAGCCTCGCCTGCAGCCCGGGGAGGAGGTGGCCCTGAGGGAGTGCGAGCGGTGCGGCTACCCCACCACGGGGGCGGTGTGCGCCTTCTGCCGCATGTGGGACGCCGTCTACCGGCGGGCCAAGAAGCGGAAACTCCTGCCGGAGGAGGCCCGCTTCCGGCCACGGGTGGAGCCCCTCCGTGTCGGTTAAGCCCGGGGTGTGCCGCCCCTACAAAGGGGGGGCCTTACCGGGTCCTCTTCCTGGTCCGCCCCTCGGAGACGGGGGAACCCCTCGCGGTCTACGGGGAGCGGGGGCTTTGGGCGCGGCCCCTTTCCCTCTGGCTCGCCAAGGCGGTGGTGGAGGGGCGGGAGGTTCCCCGTTTCCACCCTCTGGAAGAGCTTCCAGGCCCGGGTGTAGACTGAGGCCATGTGGTGGAAAGAAGCGGTCATCTACCAGGTTTACCCCCGGAGCTTCCAGGACACGAACGGGGACGGGGTGGGGGACCTCGAGGGGGTGCGCAGGCGGCTTCCCTACCTCAAGTCCTTGGGGGTGGACGCCCTCTGGCTTTCCCCCTTCTACAAAAGCCCCATGAAGGACTTCGGCTACGACGTGGCCGACCACTGCGACGTGGACCCCATCTTCGGGACCCTTCAGGACTTTGACCGGCTCCTAGAGGAGGCCCACGCCCTAGGGCTTAGGGTCCTCGTGGACCTGGTGCCGAACCACACCTCCAGCGAGCACCCCTGGTTCTTGGAGTCCCGCGCCTCCCGGAATAGCCCCAAACGGGACTGGTACATCTGGAAAGACCCCGCTCCGGACGGCGGCCCCCCCAACAACTGGCAGAGCTTCTTCGGCGGCCCCGCCTGGACCCTGGACGAGGCGACGGGCCAGTACTACCTCCACCAGTTCCTCCCCGAGCAGCCCGACCTCAACTGGCGAAACCCCGAGGTGCGGGAGGCCATTTACGAGGTGATGCGCTTCTGGCTCAGGCGCGGGGTGGACGGCTTCCGGGTGGACGTCCTCTGGCTTCTCGCCGAGGACCTCCTCTTTCGGGATGAGCCCGGAAACCCCGACTGGCGCCCGGGCATGTGGGACCGGGGCCGCCACCTCCACATCTTCACCGAGGACCAGCCGGAGACCTACGCCTACGTGCGGGAGATGCGCCAGGTCCTGGACGAGTTCTCCGAGCCCGGGCGGGAGCGGGTGATGGTGGGGGAGATCTACCTTCCCTACCCCCAGCTCGTGCGCTACTACCAGGCCGGGTGCCACCTGCCCTTCAACTTCCACCTCATCTTCCGGGGGCTTCCCGACTGGAGGCCCGAGAACCTGGCCCGCATCGTGGAGGAGTACGAGAGCCTCCTCACCCGCTGGGACTGGCCCAACTGGGTCCTCGGCAACCACGACCAGCCCCGTCTCGCCTCCCGCCTGGGGGAGGCCCAGGCCCGGGTCGCGGCCATGCTCCTTTTCACCTTGAGGGGTACCCCCACCTGGTACTACGGGGACGAGATCGGGATGAAGAACGGGGAGATCCCCCCGGAGAGGGTGCAAGACCCCGCCGCCCTCCGCCAGAAGGACCGCCTGGGGGAGCACAACCTGCCCCCGGGCCGGGACCCCGAGCGGACCCCCATGCAGTGGGACGACACCCCCTTCGCGGGCTTTTCCACCGTGGAGCCCTGGCTTCCCGTGAACCCCGACTACAAGACCCGGAACGTGGCCGCCCAGGAGCAAGATCCCCGCTCCATGCTCCACCTGGTGCGCCGCCTCATCGCCTTGAGGAAGGACCCCGACCTCCTCTACGGGGCCTACCGCACCTACCGGGCGAGGGAGGGGGTCTACGCCTACCTCCGGGGGGAGGGGTGGCTTGTGGCCTTGAACCTCACGGAGAAGGAGAAGGCCCTGGAGCTGCCGCGCGGGGGGAGGGTGGTCCTCTCCACCCACCTGGACCGGGAGGAAAGGGTGGGGGAAAGGCTCTTCTTGCGCCCGGACGAGGGCGTGGTGGTGCGGCTAGACTAGGGGCGTGGACCCCTTTGCCTCCTTGGCCGAGGTCTACGAGGCCTGGTACGAGACCCCCTTGGGGGCCTACGTCATCGCCGAGGAGGAGAGGGCCCTAAAGGGGCTCCTGCCCCCCGGGGAAAGCCTCCTCGAGGTGGGCGCGGGGACGGGGTACTGGCTCAGGCGCCTTCCCTATCCCCAAAAGGTGGGGGTGGAGCCCTCCGAGGCCATGCTCGCCGTGGGGAGGAAGCGGGCCCCCGAGGCCACCTGGGTGCGGGCTTGGGGCGAGGCCCTGCCCTTTCCCGACGGGAGCTTTGACGTGGTCCTCCTCTTCACCGCCCTGGAGTTCGTGGAGGACGTGGGGCGGGTCCTCCTCGAGGCCCGGCGCGTCCTCCGTCCGGGCGGGGCCCTTGTGGTGGGGGTCCTGGAGGCCCTCTCCCCCTGGGCCGCCCTCTACCGGAGGCTTGGGGAGAGGGGCGTCCTCCCCTGGACCCAGGCCCGCTTCCTCGCCCGGGAGGACCTGAAGGCCCTCCTGGGGCCTCCGGAGGCGGAAGGGGAAGCGGTGTTTCTTGCCCCCGAGGCTAAGCCCCCCTACGAGGAGGCGGACCTTGCGGGAAGGCGCGCGGGGAACCGCCCCGCCCTATACTTGGGGAGATGGCGGTGAAGGCCCTCTTCGCCCTCTACCCCCTCCTCCAGGGGGACTATAGGGCGGTGGAAAAAGCCCTTCTGGCCCTGGAGGAAAGCGGGGCGACTTACCGCGTCTTCCCCACCCACTCGGAGGTTTCCGGGGAGGAGGAGGAGGTCTTCCTCACCCTGCAAAGGGCCTTCCGGAAGGCGGCGGAGGAGGGGGCGTTGGTGATGTGGGCCCTCCTTACCAACGCCTGCGAGGCAGGGGACCCCTTCCGCAGGGAGGAAAGGCTTAGCCGCTTTCCCCCCTTGGAGATCGCCCAAAAGGTCCTGGAGGGCCTGGAGGCGAAAAGCGTCTTGGACCTCGGCACCGGCACCGGGGTCTTCGCCGAGGCCTTCGCCGCCTTGGGCCTCTTCGCCGTGGGCCTGGACCCCAGGGCGGACCGCCTGGAGGTGGCCCGGGCCAAGGTGAAGGGGGCCCGGTTCGTGGAGGGGCGGGCCGAGGCCCTGCCCTTCCCCGACGGGAGCTTTGACCTCGCCTTCTTCGGCCTCGCCCTCCACCACCTGGACCCCATCCCCGCCCTCCGGGAGGCCTCCCGGGTGGCCCGGCGCGTGGCCGTCTTGGAGTGGCCCTATCGGGAAGAGGAGGTGGGGCCGCCCCTTGGGCGGAGGTTCTCCTTGGAAGCCCTGGAGGCCCTCTTCCGGGAGGCCTTGGGAAGCCCGCCCCGCTTTCTTTTGGAGGAGGGGTACGTCCTCGCCCTTTGGGACAAAAGGTAAAGGCCCCCGGAGGGGCCTTTTGGTGCCGGGGGCGGGACTCGAACCCGCACGTCCTTGCGGACAGCAGATTTTGAGTCTGCCGCGTCTACCGATTCCGCCACCCCGGCGGACGCACCCTAAGGATAAGGCCAAGGAGGAAGATGGTCAACGCCAGGCCCACCGCCCAGTCCCCGAAGCGGGCGTAGGGGGTGAGGCCCGTCCTTAAAGCGTAGGGGGCGAGGAGGAAGCCCTCTTGGTGGGGCGGGATTTCCGCCACCACCCGGCCGAAGGGGTCTATGGCCGCGGTGACCCCGTCGTTCCCCGCCCTGAGGAGCCAGCGCCCCGTCTCCACCGCCCTTAGGCGCCCCAGGGCGAAGTGCTGCCTCCCCCCGAAGGAGGGGCCGAACCAGGCGTCGTTGGTGAGGAGGACGAGGACCTCGGCCCCTCCCTGCGCCAGGCTTCGGGCCACGGAGGGAAAGACGGACTCGTAGCAGATGAGGACGCCGTAGGGCCCGATGGGGGCCACCTTCTCCCCGGGGACGCGGTCGGCGAGGTCCCCAAGCCCCATGGCCCGGAAGAAGAAGGCGTAGACCCCCCCTAAGGCCTCCCGGAAGGGGAAGCGCTCCCCGAAGGGGACGAGGCGGGTCTTGTCGTAGTGGCCGAGGAGCTCGCCCTCCCGGTAGAGCACCGCCCGGTTGGGGCCGAGGAGGTTGAGCCCGGTGAGGAGGGGACGGCCCTGGAGGAGGGCCTCTGCCTCCTGGGGAATCCGCCAGACCGCCGTCTCGGGCCAGACCACGAGGTCCGCCTCGGGGTGGGCCCGAAGCCCCGCCTCGGTGAGCCTGAGGTAGACCGCCTCGTCCAAATCCCCCTGGAACTTCCTCAAGGGGTTGATGTTCCCCTGGACCAAGAGGGCCTTGCCCTCGGGGTGCGCCTCGGGGAGGGGAAGGAGCCAGAGGAGGGCCCAAGGGAAGAGGACCCAAGGCCGCCTCGCCCTTAGGCCGTAGGCCATGAGGAGGACGAGGAGGGAGAGGAGGTAGACCCCGCCCCAGGCGGCGAGGATGCGGCCCGGGGCCTCCACCAGGGCGTAGCCCAGAAACCCCCAGGGGAAGGCGAGCTCCCCTTGCTCGGTGAGCCACTCCAGGAGGACCCACCCCCCGAGGCGCATGGGGGCGTTGGGGGTGAGGGCGAAGAGGAGGCCGAAGGAGAGGGCCTTGACGAGGACGAGGGGCAAAAAGGGCACCGCCCCCCAGGGCCCGAAGTTCTGGGCGAAGCTTTGGGGAAGCCAGACCAGGTGGAGCCCCCAGAACCCGAGGCCCGCCCAGAACCCCTCCCGGAAGCCCCCCTTGAGGAGGAAGGCGAGGACGAAGGGGGCGAGGAAGCCCAGGGGAAAGGGGGGGAGGGTGAGGGCGAGGAGGAGGCCCAAGGCCAAGGCCCGCACCCTTCCACCATAAGGGCTTGGCGGGCCTTTTTCACCGGGTTTTGACGGCGGAGGTGGGAGAATGGGGCCATGCGCCTTGGGGTCCTCTCGGACATCCACGCCAACCTCCCCGCCCTCGAGGCCGCCCTGGAGGCCCTACGGGCCGAGGGGGTGGACGAGGTCCTGGTCCTCGGGGACCTGGTGGGCTACGGGCCCCACCCTAGGCAGGTGATCCACCGGATCTGGGAGGAAGGGCTTGCCGCCATCGCCGGGGCCTGGGACCTAAGGGTGGCCTACCCCCTCCCCGAGCCCCTGCCCGAGGGGGTGGGGAAGGCCACCCTGGAGTGGACGCGGGCGCAGCTTGGGGAGAAGGAGCTCGCCTACCTCCGCAGCCTCAGGCTCTCCCACCGCAGGGCCTACGGGGGGAGGCGCCTCGTGGCCTTTCACGGGATGCCGGGGGACCCCGAGGCCCGGCCCGACCTCCTGGGGGAGGCCAAGGCGTTCCTCGCCCTCCTGGAGCGCTACGGGGCGGAGGTTCTCCTCCTTGGGGGGCGGCACCTGCCCCTGGCCAGGCGGGTGGGGGCGGGCCTCGTGGCCGACCCCGGGAGCGTGGGCCTAAGCCTCACCGGGGAGCACGGGGCGGACGTCATGGTGCTGGACACAGAGACCCTCGAGACCCGCTTCCTTAAAGTGGCCTACGACCTAGGCCCCCTCCTCTTTGACCTCCGGGCCTGGGGGCTTCCTCCCATCTTGGAGAAGGTCTACCGCACCGGGCGCTTCCCCCAGCAGGGCTAACGCCTCGGCCCGCACCGCGGGCTCGGGGTCCTGCAAAAACCCCTCCACCCCCCTCCCGGCCCGGAAGAGGGCGTGGAGGGCGGTGCGCCGCACCAGGGGGCTCGGGTCCTTGGCCGCTTCCAGGAAGAGGGCCTCCCCCAGGCCCAGGTTGAAGAGGACGATGAGGGCGTTCCGGGCCAGGCGGGGCCTTCCCGCCCGGAGGAAGGCGGTGCCCGCGTACTTCCTCCCGAAGGCCCGCCCCGAGAGGCGGAAGAAGTCCAGAAGGTCCGGGTGGGCGAGCTCGGGCTCGGGCCTTAAGGCCTTCCAGACTTTGCCGAACCGCTCCCAGGGGCAGGCCTCCCCGCAGAGGTCGCAGCCGAAAAGCCACTCCCCAATCCCCGGCCAGAGGGAGGGGGGGATAAAGCCCTTGTGCTCAATGGTCAGGTAGCTCACGCACCGCCTGGCGTCCAGGGTGCCGTCCCCGAGGAGGGCTTCCGTGGGGCAGGCCATAAGGCAGCGGGCGCAGCGGCCGCAGCGGCTAGGGTGGAGGGGGGCGGGCTCCACCTCCAGGGAGGTGAGGAGGACGCCGATAAAGGCGTGGACCCCAAAGGCCTGGGAGAGGAAGTAGCCGCTTTTCCCGATCCAGCCCGCCCCGGAGAGGGCGGCGAGGGTGCGCTCGGGCAGGGGCCCGTGGTCCACGTAGCCCTTGGCCTCGAGGCCGAGGCCCCTCGCCACCTCCTCCAGGGCCTTGAGCGCCTCCCCCAGGACCAGGTGGTAGTCCCGCGCCCAGGCGTAGCGGGCGACCCGGCCCACCCGGAGGCCCCCAGGGGGGGTCCCGGGGTCGGGGTAGGCGTAGGGGGCGAAGAGGAGGAGGGCGCTTTTTGCCCAGGGGAAGCGCCTTTTAGGGTGGAAGCGCTCCGGGGACTCCAGGTAGGCCATCCCCCCGTGGCGGCCCGCCTCCAGCCAGGCCCGGTGGCGGGCCTCGGCCTTTGGGGGCAGGTCCAGGGGGGCCCAGGCGAAGAGGAGGCCGAGCGCCCGCGCCCGTTCCTCCAGGAGGTCCTTCACCACAGGGTCTCCACGCCGAAGGTGTGGAAGGCGCGGTCGGTGGTGAGGAGGACGAGGCCTTCCACCAGGCTCTGGGCGGCCAGGATGCGGTCAAAGGGGTCCCGGTGCTCCCCGGGAAGCCTTCCCGCCAGGAGGGCGTGGGCGAGCCTTATGGGAAGCTCCTCGGCCCCCAGGCGGGAGAGGTGGCCTTCCAGGCCCTCCAAGACCGCCTCGGCGCCGGAAAGCTTCCCGAGGCGGTGCTTGGTGGCCATCTCCCAGGCGCTGGCCGAGGAGACGAGAAGGGGGGTGTCGGGGTCCTCCAAAAGGGACCGGACCCTGGGGCTCAGCCGCTCGGGTTCCGTGAGGGCCCAGATGAGGACGTGGGTGTCTAGGAGGTAGCGCCTTCCCACAGGGCGAGCTCCTCCTCGGGAAGGGGTTCAAAGAAGCTCTCGGGTAGCCTCCCCGGGACAAACCCCAGGGGGCGCTTCCCCTTGCGGTAGGGGACGAGCCTGGCCACAGGGGTTTTGCCCCTCAGGATCACCACCTCCTCCCCCTCCTCCACGGCCTTCAGGAGGCGGGAGAGGTGGGTCTTGGCCTGGTGCACGGTGAAGGCCTTCACGGACTTAGCTTAGCAAGCTTAGCTAACAAAGCGCAAGGGGTATAATCCCCCACATGGAGGCCTTAAAGATCGCCCTCTTGGGGGGCGGCACCGTGGGGAGCGCCTTCTACAACCTCGTGTTGGAGCGGGCGGAAGAGCTTTCCGCTTTCGGGGTCGTCCCCCGCTTCCTGGGCGTCTTGGTGCGGGACCCGAAGAAGCCCAGGGCCATCCCTAAGGAACTCCTTCGCGCCGAGCCCTTTGACCTCCTGGAGGCCGACTTGGTGGTGGAGGCCATGGGGGGGGTGGAGGCCCCCCTTAGGCTCGTCCTCCCCGCCCTCGAGGCCGGCATCCCCCTCATCACCGCCAACAAGGCCCTCCTCGCCGAGGCCTGGGAGTCCTTAAGGCCCTTCGCCGAGGAAGGGCTCATCTACTGCGAGGCCAGCGTCATGGCGGGCACCCCCGCCCTCTCCTTCCTGGAGACCCTGAGGGGAAGCGAGCCCTTGGAGCTCCACGGCATCCTGAACGGCACCACCCTCTACATCCTCCAGGAGATGGAGAAGGGCCGGACCTACGCCGAGGCTTTGGCCGAGGCCCAGCGCCTGGGCTACGCCGAGGCCGACCCCACCTTGGACGTGGAGGGGATAGACGCCGCCCACAAGCTCACCCTCCTCGCCCGGCTCCTCGTGGACCCCGGCTTCCCCTTCGCCGGGGTGGAGGCCCAAGGCATCGCCCGCCTCACCCCAAAGGCCCTGAAGGAGGCCGAGGCCCGGGGGGAGAGGGTGCGCCTCGTGGCGAGCCTCTTCGGGGAAGGGGGGAGGTGGCGGGCGGTGGTGGCCCCAAGGCGCCTTCCCCAGGACCACCCCTTGGCGAGGGCCCGGGGCAACGCCCTCTGGGTCAGGGCCAGGCCTTTGGGGGAGGCCTTCGTCACGGGGCCCGGGGCGGGGGGCGGGGCCACGGCGAGCGGGCTTTTCGCTGACCTCCTCCGCTTCCTCTCCGGGGCCCCGGGGCACCTCCCCGCCCCCCGGGCAAGGCCCCCTTTGGAGGAGGGAAGCCCCTGGCCGGGGGTAGAATGAGGGCGTGCCCCTTCTGGACCTCCTGCGCCCCGTGAGCGATGAGGAGCTCCGCCTCCTTTCCGAGAGCAACCCGGGCTGGCAGTTTGAGCGCCTGGCCGACGGGAGGCTAGCCGTGTCCCTCACGGGCGGGGAAAGCGGGCGGATGAGCGCCGCCGTCCTTGGCCAGCTTTACCGCTGGAACGAGGCGCGGGGCCTGGGGGTGGTCTTTGACGCCTCCACGGGGTTCAAACTCCCCGACGGCTCGGTCCTCGCTCCGGACGCCGCTTTCCTCCTGGGCGAGAGGTGGCAGGCCCTCTCCCAAGAGGCGCGGGAAGGGTTTCCTCCCCTGGCCCCGGACGCGGTGTTTGAGGTGCGCTCCAGAAGCCAGGGCCTCGAGGAGCTCCGGCAGAAGGCGGCCTGGTATCTGGCGAACGGGGTGCCCCTCGTGGTCCTCCTGGACCCTTACCTCCACCGGGTGGAGGCCTTCCGCCCGGAAGGGGTGGAGGGCCACCAGGGGCCGGAACGGGTGCCCTTAGACCCCGAGCTTCCCGGCTTCGTCCTGGAGACCCGGGGCCTTTTCCTCCCTTGACGGCGAGGCCTTAAGGCCGGAGCATGGGGCCATGCGGCTTCCCCTCATGGAGCGCTACCGGGACCTCCTCCCGGTCTCGGAGAAGACGCCGGTCGTAAGCCTCCTGGAGGGCTCCACCCCCCTCATTCCCCTTAAGGGCCCGGAGGAGGCGAGGAGGAAGGGCATCCAGCTTTTCGCCAAGTACGAGGGCTTAAACCCCACGGGAAGCTTCAAGGACCGGGGGATGACCCTGGCCGTCTCCAAGGCGGTGGAGGGGGGGGCTAAGGCGGTGGCCTGCGCCAGCACCGGGAACACCGCGGCCTCCGCCGCCGCCTACGCCGCAAGGGCTGGGATCAAGGCCCTCGTGGTCCTCCCCGCGGGGTACGTGGCCTTGGGCAAGGTGGCCCAGAGCCTGGTGCACGGGGCGAGGATCGTCCAGGTGGAGGGGAACTTTGACGACGCCCTCCGCCTCACCCAAAAGCTCACGGAGGCCTACCCCGTGGCCCTGGTGAACTCCGTGAACCCCCACCGCCTGGAGGGCCAGAAGACCCTGGCCTTTGAGGTGGTGGACGAGCTCGGGGACGCCCCCCACTACCACGCCCTCCCCGTGGGGAACGCGGGGAACATCACCGCCCACTGGATGGGCTACAAGGAGTACTTCGCCTTGGGGAAGGCCAAAAGGCTTCCCAAGATGCTCGGCTTCCAGGCGGCGGGGGCGGCCCCCTTGGTCCTGGGCCGCCCGGTGGAGCGCCCCGAGACCCTGGCCACCGCCATCCGCATCGGCAACCCGGCGAGCTGGCAAGGGGCCATCCGGGCCAAGGAGGAGTCGGGGGGGGTCATAGAGGCGGTGACGGACGAGGAGATCCTCTTCGCCTACCGCTACCTGGCCCGGGAGGAAGGCATCTTCTGCGAGCCCGCCAGCGCCGCCGCCATGGCCGGGGTCTTCAAGCTGTTGCGGGAGGGGAGGCTTGAGCCGGAGAGCACCGTGGTCCTCACCCTCACGGGCCACGGCCTCAAGGACCCGGCCACCGCCGAGAGGGTGGCCGAGCTTCCCCCGCCCGTGCCCGCCCGCCTCGAGGCGGTGGCCGCGGCCGCGGGGCTTTTGTGATAGCCTTGGGCCATGGCCGAGCGCGCCCGCAAGAAAGTCCCCGAGCCCTTTCCCGGGGCCTACTACCTGGCCGGGGCCATCACCATCGCCCTCATGCTCCTCTTCCTGGCCCTTGGGGCGAGCCTCCCCCCTGGGGTGGCGGGGTTTTTGGTGGCCTTCGTCCTGGGCCTCACCGTGAGCCCCAGGTACGTGCCCTTCTTCCTCCTGGCCGGGGTCTTCTCGGCGGCCATGGGCTTTTTGGGGCGGGAGCCCCAGGTGGCCTGGGGAGGGGTGGCCCTCGTCCTCTCCCAGCTTGGGGTGCGCCGTTTCGTGAAGGACTGAGGATGCGTCCGGACCGCCTCTCCCAGGCCCTCTCCCTTCTCGGGATCGCGGGCTACGTCTACTTCCTCTGGTTCCGCCCGAACCAGGAAGGGCTCGCCCTCGCCCTGGGCCTCGCCCTCGGGGGGGCGGCGGTGGCCTACGGGGAAAGGCCCTTCCTCGTCCCCCTCTTCGCCGTGCTTTACGGGGGGATCCTCATCCTCCAGCTCTTCTACGGCCACCCCTGGGCCTTCCTCCTCGGGGGGCTTTTGGGCGCCGGGCTTCCTTACGCCTCCTACCGCTTGCGGAGGCCCAGGAGGTAGAGGAGGAGGCCGAGGCCGAGCCCCTCGGTGAGGCCGGGGAGGTAGGGGAGGAGTTCTCGCACCTGGAGCTTGGCGTAGAGGAGCAGGGGCCAGGGGAGGAGGCTCCAGGCGAGGAGGGGCTCCCCGTAGCCCGCGGCGAGGAAGAGGCCCGCCCCGAGGCCCCGCAGGTAGGTGAGCCAGCCCGAGCCCCACTCGTTCTGGTAGATGAACCAGAGGAGGTTGGCCCAAAACCCTAGGGCGAAGAGGGGGGCGAGCCGCCTCAGGCGGAAGGCCACGGCGAGGAGAAGGGGGAAGAGGAGGGGCTCAAGCACGGGCTTCCTCCAGCTTCTGCCCCTGGGCCTCGAGGTAGGCCACCAGGACCTCCAAGGCCTTCTCAATCCCCTCGTCCAAGTCCTCCCCCGGGATCACGGGGATCCCCTCCTCCCGGGCCCAACGCAGGAGGTGGTTTTGGATGAGGCGGATCTCCTCAAAGTGCTGGAGGTAGCGCTCCTTGGGCCGGGCGTGCCCCGTCTCCCGGTCGCGGAGGAGGAAGCGGTCCCGGTGCAGGTTCTCGTCCTGCACCGCCACGAGCATGGGGATGGTGAAGACCCGGTCCTGGTAGGGGTGCTGCAGGAAGCGGGGCACCACGTGGACCCCTTCCAAGACGATGGAGGTGCCCTCCAGGGCGCTCCTCTCCTGGATGGCCTTGAGGCCCACGGCCACCTTGGCCACCTGGTCTAAAAACCCCCGCATCACCTGGACCTCGTAGCTTTCCCCCTCGAGGCCGAGCCCGGGGGAGAGGGCGCGCCAGGCCTCAAAGGTGGAGAGGTGGAGGGTGGGGAGGAGGTCCTTGGAGAGGGAGGCGCGGAAGACCTCCCGGACGGCGTCCGAGGGAACGATGTGGGTGATGCCCAGGCGGTAGGCCAAGGCGGAGGCGAGGACGCTCTTGCCCACCCCCGTGACCCCCCCGATGAGGATGTGGACGGGCCGGGGTTGCTTGCGCAGGCTCCGCAGGATCAGGTAGCGGCGGGCCATCTCCTCCCCCGCCTCCCGGAGGAGGGCCTGGTGCACCCGCCGCCTCAGCTCGTCCCGGCGGATGACCTGGACGCCTTCCCGGTGGAGGGCCACCTCCATCTCCCGCGCGAGCCGGAAGGCCCGGTCGGGGGAGAGGCCGATGGCCATGAGGGACTGGGCCAGGATCCCCTTGGAGAAGGGGACCCTGGGCGCCCCCGGGGCCTCCTCCACGAAGAGCTCCCCGGCGTAGAGGAGGCGGGCCCGGTAGCGCTCCCCCGCCTCGGGGCCGTAGAGGCGCCGGGCCTCCTCGGCCACCACTTTCTCCAGCTGCTTGGCGGGGATGCGGCGGACGCCCTCCAGGCGGAGCCGCCTTTCCACGGCCTTGGCCAGCTCGTGCGCCTCCCTAAGGGAGAAGCCCGCGTCCTCGAGGCTCCGGGTGAGGAGGCCCTTGGAGAAGGGGCGTTGCTTTCTGCCCTCCACCACGAAGATCTCCTCAAAGGGGAGGGTCTGCTTGGCAAGGAGGCGGGCCTTGTCCGGCCCAAGCTCCCGCTCCACCTCCTCCAGGAAGATCCGCCTTAGGGTCCGGGGCGTCACCCCGCCCTTGCGCCTAAGGCGCTTAAGCCGTTCCTCCACCGTGTGGGCCAGGGCATGGGCCATCTCCGTGGGGACCCCGAGGGGAAGGAGGGCCTCCACCAGAAGCCCCTTGGAAAGGGGCCAGCGTCCGCGGCGCAGGCGCACGAAAACCTCGTCCACTGGTGGGCATGATACCACTTTTCCCGCTGGCGACGGGTTTTTCTTGACACCCTTTGGGGCTTCGTGCTACCATACCTTACGGCTTGGCGCCGTAGCCAAGTGGTAAGGCAGAGGTCTGCAAAACCTCCATTCGCCGGTTCGAATCCGGCCGGCGCCTCCAGAACACGCGGGCGCGTAGCTCAGGTGGCTAGAGCACTACCTTGACACGGTAGGGGTCGGTGGTTCAAGTCCACTCGCGCCCACCAAGGGGCCCCGGGGACCGCCCCGGGGCCTTATACTTGAGCCATGAGCGCGTCTTCCGAGCGCGAACTCTACGAGGCCTGGGTGGAGCTCCTCTCCTGGATGCGGGAGTACGCCCGGGAGAAGGGCGTGCGCTTTGAGAAGGAGGCGGACTTCCCCGACTTCATCTACCGCATGGAGCGGCCCTACGACCTCCCCACCACCATCATGACCGCTTCCCTCTCCGACGGGCTTGGGGAGCCCTTCCTCCTCGCCGACGTCTCCCCGAGGCACGCCAAGCTCAAGCGCATCGGTCTCCGCCTTCCCCGGGCCCACATCCACCTCCACGCCCACTACGAGCCGGGAAAGGGCCTGGTCACGGGGAAAATCCCCCTCACCAAGGAGCGCTTCTTCGCCCTGGCGGATAGGGCCCGGGAGGCCCTGGCCTTCGCCTAGCCCCCCTGGTCCGGGGCCAGGGGGGCAAGGGCCTCCCAAAGCTCCAGGACCACCCGGTGGAGGAGGGGAAAGGCCTTCGGGGTGGGAAGGAGCCTTTTCCCCCGGACCTGGAGGAGGCCTTCTTGGGCGAGCTCCATCGCCCTCCCTTGGAGGAGGGGGAAGAGGGTGAGCCCCGTCCTCTTCTCCACGGCCCCCACCTCCACCCCTTCCCGGAGCCTCAGGCCCAGCATGAGGCTTTCCTTGGCGTGCTCCAGGGGGGAGATGGCCTCTTCCTCCGGGGCTTCCCCCAAAAGCCAGCGGGGAAGGGGCGGGGCCGTGCGCCTTAGGGCGTAGGCCCCCCCTTTTCCCGGGTACTGCCCCGTGGCCCTGGGGCCCAGGGCGAGCCAGAAGCCCGCCCGCCAGTAGACGAGGTTGTGCCGGGCCTCTTCCCCTTCCCTGGCGAAGTTGGAGACCTCGTAGCGCAAAAGCCCCGCCTCTCCCAGCACCTCCTCCGCCCGCTCCATGGCCCAGGCCTCCCGCTCGGGGTCCTCCCTTAGGCCCAGGAGGGCGAAGGGGGTGCCCTTCTCCACCTGGAGGGTGTAGGCGGAGACGTGCCCCACCCCGAGGCGGGCCGCCTCCTTCAGGTCGGCTTCCACGTCCTGCATGGGAAGGCCCAGGATGAGGTCTATGGAGACGCGAAAGCCCCCTTCCAAGGCCATCTCCACCGCCTTTAGCGCCCCCTTCCTCCCGTGGGCCCGCCCTAGGAACTTGAGGACCCCCTCCTGGAAGCTTTGCACCCCGAGGGAGAGGCGGTTCACCCCGAGGTCCTTGAGGAGCCGGAGGCGGCCAGGGGAGAGGGTTCCGGGGTTGGCCTCCAGGGTCACCTCGGCCCCCTCGGCAAGCGCCCAGGGAAGGCTTTGGAAGAGGGCCACGAGCTCCCGGTCCCTCAGGTAGCTCGGCGTTCCCCCGCCCAGGTAGAGGGTGCGTAGGGGCTTGGGGAAGCCCTCGTGGAGGGCTTGGGCCTCCTCGGCCAGGCGCCTTAGGTAGGCCTCCACCCACCCCGGCCCCCGCCGGACCACGTGGAAGTCGCAGTAGGGGCAGAGGGTGGGGCAGAAGGGGACGTGGACATAGAGGCTAGCCACGGCTGCTTTTTAAGACTTCCTCCACCCAGGCCACGGCCCGCTCCGCGAGCGCGAGGGCTTCCCTCCAGTCCTCCTCCGTGGCTTCCGGGAGGTCCCCGGGGTAGCGGCTGGCGACGGCAAAGGGGTTGAGCCGGACAAGGGCTTCCAGCTCTAGGGGCACGGGGATATGGGGGCGGATCAGCTCCAGGAGCCTTTCCAGGTCGTGGGTCTTGGGAAAAGGTATACCTAAGGCAACCAGAAGAGCTTTGAGGGCCTTTTCTGCAGCCTGTTGCGCGTCAAAGCAAGGTTCCTCCCAAAGCACTTCAGGGCTTATTCGCCCGGCTCGGGCCCGGGCCAGATTGCTCTTGGCCCGGACGAGCCAAGCCAAGGGATCTGTGGCTTCACGCGGCATAGAGCACCCGGCCTTCCCTCAGGACCTTGGGGTAAAGGGTGGCCCAGGCATCCCGGTACTTTTCCAGGTCCTCCGCGGTGGCCAGCAGGAGGTCCAGACTGAAGCCCCGTTTGGCCTTGCTCACCGCCAGGTAGAGGTCCTTCCACACCCGCATGGTCTTGTACTCGGGAGGCACCACCACGAGGAGGTCGTAGTCGCTTTCTGGGCGAGCTTCCCCCCGCGCCCGGCTACCGAAGAGGATGACCTTTTGCGCCGGGACGGTCTTGAGGATGGCCTCGAGGACCGGGGCAAGCTCCGGGTACTCCACTCCCTCAGTCTACAAAGAGGAGCCGGAAATCGTTGAGGTTGGTCCCCGTGGGGCCGGTCCTGAGAAGGGTTCCCGCCTCCTGGAAGAAGCCGAGGCTGTCGTTTTCCTCCAGGAAGGGCCTGGGGTCTAGGCCCTTTTCCCACACCGCCGGGGTGAGGAGGGCCCCGGCGGCGCCGCTAGGGCCGTCCAGGCCGTCGGAGTCGGCGGCGAGGGCGTGGAGGGGGGTTTTGAGGTGGGCGTAGAGGGCGAGGAGGAATTCCAGGTTCCGCCCGCCCCTTCCCCTCCCCACCACCCGCACCTGGGCCTCTCCCCCGGAGAGGAGGAAGAGGGGCTTCCTGAAGGGCACCCCTTGGGCGCGGATGGTCTCCACGAGCTCGGCGTGGAAGCGGGCGAGGGCCCTCGCCTCCCCCCCGAAGCGGTCGGAAAGGATCGCCGCCCGGAAGCCCCGGGCCCGCAAGAACCTCTGCGCCGCCCGGAGGAGGTGGAGGTTCGTCCCCACGAGGCGCCAGGTGAGGCGCCTCAGGGCGGGGTCTTGGGGCTTTAGGGTCTCGGGGAGGCGCCCTTCCGCCCCCTGACGGAGGACGGCCCGGGCCCCGGGGAAGGCGAGGCCGTAGCGGTCCAAGAGGGCCAGGGCCTCGGCGTAGGTGGTGGGGTCCGGGTGGAAGGGCCCGGAGGCGATGACCGAGGGGTCGTCCCCCGGCACGTCGGAGAGGAGGAGGGCGTGGACCTTGGCCCTGGTGGCGAGGAGGGCCCTTCCCCCTTTGATGCGGGAGAGGTGCTTGCGAAGGGCGTTTATCTCGCGGATGCTCGCCCCGCTTTTGAGGAGGGCCTCGGTGAGGGCCCGCTTCTCCTCCAAGGGGATCCCCAGGGGGGCGCACCAGAGGGCGCTTCCCCCGCCCGAGAGGAGGGCCAGGACCCGCGCCCTCGAGGAAAGCCCCTGGAGGAGGCCGAGGACCTCCTCGGCCGCCCGGACGCTCTCCTCGTCGGGGACGGGGTGGCGGGCGAAGACCGCCTTGAGCCCGGGGGCCTCTTGCCCCTTGGGCAGGGTGAGGTGGTAGGGGACCTCCCCGTAGCGGTCCAGGGCGGCCCGGAGCATGGGGGCCGCCGCCTTCCCCACCGCCAGGACGAGGTCCGGCCGCCAAGGGGGGAGGTGCCTCGCCGTGAGGCGGTAGGGGTCCGTGGCCTTCAGGGCCTCGAGGAAGGCTTCCTTCAGGAGGGCTTCCACGCCAGGTCCGTCCGGTCAAAGTCCTGGCCCTTGTAGAGGAGGGGTTCCCCTTCGGCTTGGGCCAGGGCGTAGCTTAAGCAGTCCCCGAGGTTTAGGCGGGCAGGGTGGCGGCCTTTTCCATAACGGGCGTAGGCCCTCACGGCTTCCCGGTAGTGGGCCTCGGTGAAGGGGACCACCTCTAGGCCGAGTTCTTTGACGAGGGCCTCCACCATGTGGACCTTTTCGAAACCCAGGTGTCGTCCCAGGGCCACCGCCGTTTCTACCAGGGTGGGAGCGCCCACCTTGGCCCTAGAGGCTTGGCGGATGGCTTTCAGGTAGAGCCTGTGGTCGGGCTCCCGTAGAAGAAGGGCCAGGAGGGCCGAGGAATCCACCACCATCTACTCCTCCCAGAGGGCGTCCATCTCTTCCTTGGGGATCCCCTTCCCCAGAAGCTCCGGGGGGATCTGGGGCCAGACCTCCTCCTCCAGGAAGCGGATCACCCGGTCAAAGTTCCGCTCCCTTTGGAGCTCCCTAAGGCGCATCTCCAGGGCCTTCCTCACGGCCTCCGTCTTGGTCTCCCCGGCGAGGCGGGCCACCTCCTCCGCCAGGCGCTCCACCTCCTTGTTGCGGATGGTGAGGGCCATGCTTTAAGCATGGCTGCAAGAGAGTATGCGGGTCAAGCCAGAGGGTCCTTCCCCTCGTAGAGGAGGGCCAAAAGCTCGGCGGTGTGGAGCACGGGGAGGTCCAGGTAGGCCTGGATCTGGGTGAGGCAGCCGATGTTCCCCGTGGCCACGAGGTCCGCCCCCGTGGCCTTGAGGTTTTCCGCCTTCCTCCTTCCCAGGGCCTCGGCGATCTCCGGCTGGAAGAGGTTGTAGGTGCCCGCGCTCCCGCAGCAGAGCTCCCACTCCTTGGGCTCCAGCACCTCGAGGCCCGCCGCCTTGAGAAGCCTTCTCGGGGCCTCCCTCACCCCTTGGGCGTGGGCCAGGTGGCAGGCGTCGTGGTAGGCCACCCGCAAGGGGCGCCTGGGGGGTGGGGGCGGGGTGAAGCCCAGCTCGTCCAGGAGGACGCTCAGGTCCTTCACCTTGGCGGCGAGGGCCCGGGCCTCCTCCTCCTCGGGCTCCCCCAGGAAGAGGAGGGGGTATTCCTTCATCCCCGAGCCGCACCCCGCGGCGTTGGTGACCACGTAGTCCACGTCCCGGAAGGCCTTCAGGTTCTTCCGGGCCAAAGCCCTCGCCCCCTCCTTGTCCCCGGCGTGGAGGTTTAGGGCGCCGCAGCAGGCCTGCTCCGGCACCGCCACCACCTCCACCCCGTTTTCCTGGAGGACCCGGATGGTGGCCTGGTTGATGGAGGGCCTCAAGACCCTCTGGGCGCACCCCAAAAGGATCCCCACCCGGGCCTTCCTCTCCCCCTTGGCGGGGTAGACCTCCCGGTAAGGGGCCTCCTCGGGAAGGCGGTCCGGGAGGAGGGCGAGGGGGGCCTTCAGGGGCTTGGGGAGGGGAAGGGGCTTGAGGAGGGGCTTCAGGCGCACGCCGAGCCCCGCCAGGGGCCGGAAGCGCTCCGGGTAGGGGAGGGTGCGGAGGAGGCCCAGGCGGAAGGTCCTCTCCAGGGGGAAGCGGTGCCGCTTTTCCTCGCTCCACAGGCGGAAGGTGGCGATGAGTTCGCCATAGGGGACGCCGCTTGGGCAGGCGGTGACGCAGGCCTGGCAGGCGAGGCAGCGGTCCAGGTAGGGGAGGGCTTCTTCCAGCTTGAGGTTCCCCTCCAGGACCTCCTTCATGAGGAAGATGCGCCCCCTGGGGGAGTCCATCTCCTCCTGGAGGACCACGTAGGTGGGGCAGGTGGGGAGGCAGAAGCCGCAGTGCACGCAGGCCTCAACGGCGTGGGCCATCACCTCCCCCTCCTTGCCCAGCTCTTCTACAGGGATCCGGTGCTGCATGCTCTCACCCTAAGGGAAAGCGGCCCTTGGGGTCCAGGGCCTTCTTGACCCCGGCGAAGAAGGCTCCTTGGGGCTCGGGGAAGAGGGGCGTTTCCGCCCCCCTTAGCACCAGGTGGGGAAGCCCCGCCTCCTTTAGCGCCTTTAGGCCCTCCTCCGTGGCCCCGGCGTAGAGCACCTCCCCGCCGTCCAGGTAGCGCCTCGGGCCCAGGGGAAGCCCCTCCAGCTCGGGGATCAGGTGAGGCTTGGCGGGCACCTTGACCCAGATGGGGCTTCCCTCCAGAAAGCCGAGGTCCCGCACCGCCTCCCAGTGGGCCTCGTCCTCCGCCAGGACCTCTCCCTCCCCGAGGAGGTCTTGGAGGCGCTTGAGGCGGGCCTCCACGCTCCTTTCAAACCCCCCCAGGCGAAGCTCCAAGGTGGCCGGGGGGACGAGGTCCAGGGCGAGGAGGTCTAGGGGGAGAAGCCTGAGCCTTTCTAGATCGGCGAGGGCCTCCTCCAAGTTTTCCCGCCGCACCCTGAGGGTGCGGGTGGTCCGGGGCCTGGGGAAGACCTTGAAGGAAAGCTCCACCATGACCCCGAAGGCCCCCAAGGAGCCCACCATGAGGCGGTGGAAGGGGAAGCCCGCGGCGTTTTTCACCACCTTGCCCCCGCCCCGCACCACCCTTCCCTCCCCGTCCACGAACCGCACCCCGAGGAGGAAGTCTCTAAGCCCCCCAAAGCGGTGGCGCAAGGGGCCGGATAGCCCCGCGGCCACCGTCCCCCCCAGGGTGGCCCCCTTCCCCGCGAGGGGCGGGTGGAAGGGCAGGTACTGGCCGTGGGCCCTTAGGGCCTCCTCCACCTCGGCGACGGGGGTTCCGGCGAAGGCGGTGAAGACGAACTCCTCGGGCTCGTACGCCAAAAGGCCCCGGAGGCGGGAGAGGTCCAAAAGGGCCTCCCCCTCCCTTGGGGTGGAGAGGGCGGGCTTCGTCCCCCCGCCCCGCGCCCGGAGCCGGGGGTAGGCCCGCACGGCTTCCCGGACCTCTTCCAGGTTTTCCGGCCTAAGCGCCGGCACGGACCACCTCCGGCAGGACCTTACCCCGGTTGGCGAGGCCCTTGGGGTCCAGGGCCCGCTTCACCTCCTCCATGGCCAGGAGGTCTTCCGGGGAGAACATCTCCGGCATGTAGCCCTTCTTCTCCACCCCGATGCCGTGCTCCCCCGTGAGGGACCCTCCTAAGCGCACGCAAAGCCTCAGGATCTCCCCGGCCAAGGCCTCGGCCCGTTCCAGCTCCCCGGGCTTCTTCCCGTCGTAGAGGACCAGGGGGTGGAGGTTCCCGTCCCCGGCGTGGAAGACGTTGGCCACCCTTAGGCCGTACTCCCGGGAGAGGCGCTGGATCTCCCTCAGGGCCTCCCCGAGCCGGGAGCGGGGCACCACCCCGTCTTGGACCAGGTAGTCGGGGGAAAGCCTCCCCACGGCGCTGAAGGCCGCCTTGCGCCCTTTCCAGATGGCCTGGCGCTCGGCCTCGTCCCGCGCCACCCTTAGCTCCAGGGCGCCGCTTTCCCTTAAGACCCCTTCCAGGACTTGGGCCTCCTCGGCCACCTCCTCCTTAGGGCCCTCAAGCTCCACGATGAGGAGGCCCTCCACCGGGGGGTAGCCTGCTCTCACCGCCTTCTCCGCCGCCTCTATGCTCAGGCGGTCCATGATCTCCATGGCCCCGGGGAGAAGCCCCGCCCGGATCACCCGGCTCACCGCCTCCCCCGCCGCCTCGAGGCTCGGGTAGGCGGCGAGGACGGTGTGGTAGGCCTCGGGCCTCGGGAGAAGCCTTAGGGTGATCTCCACCGCCACCCCCAAAAGCCCCTCCGTCCCCACGAAGAAGCCGTGGAGGTCCGGGCCCACCCCCTCTAGGCTTTCCCCCCCAAGGCGCACCACCTCCCCCGTGGGGGTGACGACCTCGAGGCCCAGGACGTGGTTCGCCGTCATCCCGTACTTCAGGCAGTGGGCCCCCCCGGAGTTGAAGGCCACGTTCCCCCCGAGGGTGCTTATGGGCTGGCTGGAGGGGTCCGGGGCGTAGTAGAGGCCGAAGGGGGCGGCCTCCTGGGAGACCTTGAGGTTCACCACCCCGGGCTCCACCACGGCGATCCGGGCCTTGGGGTCCAGCCTCAGGATCCGGTTCATCCGGTTCAGGGCGATCACCACCCCGCCCTCCACGGGGAGGGAGCCCCCGGAGAGGCTCGTGCCGCTTCCCCGGGCCACGAAGGGGACGCCGTATCGGTGGCAAAGCCGCACCACCCCGAGGACCTCCTCCTTCCTCTCCGGCAGGGCCACCGCCAAGGGCCTTTTGCGGTAGGCGGTGAGGGCGTCCGACTCGTAAGGGGCAAGCTCCGCTTCCCCCGTGAGGACCCGACCGGGAAGCAGGGCCTTGAGTTCCTCCAAGAAGCCCACCCTTGACCTCCTTTCCCCTCCACTTTAGGGCAAAAGGGAGGAGTTCTCCCCCTCCCTTTGGGGCCCCCATGCTGGCGCAAGCCAGCATGGGGTTAGTCAATGTACTCGTAGGCCGCCAGGGTCAGGAACTCAATGAACTCCTCCGAGAGGACGAGCTTGTCCAGGATCTCCTCGGCCTCCCGGTAACGCTCCTTGTCCCGGCCGCCGAGCTTGGCGAGCTCCTCCTCCTTAATCTTCTGGTAAAGCTCCGGGGTAACGGTGCGGCCGTCTTCCAGCTGGGCCTCCCGGTGCACCCACTGCCAAAGCTGGGCCCGGCTGATCTCGGCGGTGGCGGCGTCCTCCATGAGGTTGAAGATGGCCGCGGCCCCGTTGCCCAAAAGCCACTGGTTCAGGTACTGGAGGGCCACGGAGACGTTGTTGCGAAGCCCCGCCTCCGTCACCTTCCCCCCGGGGACGTGGAAGTTCAGGAGGTCGGCCGCGGTCACCCGGACGTCCTCCCGCTTCACGTGCTTCTGGTGGGGCTTGTCCCCCAGGTAGCGGTCAAAGACCTCCATGGCCACGGGCACCAGGTCGGGGTGGGCCACCCAGGTGCCGTCAAAGCCCTGGGAGGCCTCCCGCTCCTTGTCGGTGCGCACCTGCTGGAAGGCGCGCTCGTTCACCTGGGGGTCCTTGCGGCTCGGGATGAAGGCCGCCATCCCGCCGATGGCGTGGGCCTCGTGGATGTGGCAGGACTTGACCAAAAGCTCGGTGTAGGCCTTCATGAAGGGCACGGTCATGGTCACCTGGGCCCGGTCGGGGAAGATGGGGGCGGTGGTGGCGAACTTCTTGATGCAGCTGAAGATGTAGTCCCACCTCCCGGCGTTGAGCCCGGCGGCGTGCTCCTTGAGCTCGTAGAGGATCTCCTCCATCTCAAAGGCCGCCAGGATGGTCTCAATGAGGACCGTGGCCCGGATGGTGCCCCGGGGGATCTTCAGGTAGTCCTGGGCGAAGTTGAAGACCTCGTTCCAGAGGCGGGCCTCGAGGTGGCTTTCCAGCTTGGGCAGGTAGAAGTAGGGCCCGCTTCCCCGCCTTAGCAGCTCGTGGGCGTTGTGGAAGAAGTAGAGGCCGAAGTCAAAGAGGCTCGCCGAGATGGGCTCCCCGTCCACGTAGACGTGCTTTTCCACGAGGTGCCAGCCCCTGGGGCGCACCACCAGGGTGGCCGTCTTCTCCTTGAGCTTGTACTCCTTGCCCTCGGGGGAGACGAAGTCAATCTGGCGGCGGACGGCGTCATAGAGGTTCTTCTGGCCCCGGATGACGTTGTCCCAGGTGGGGGAGAGGGCGTCCTCAAAGTCCGCCATGAAGACCTTGGCCCCCGAGTTCAGGGCGTTGATGATCATCTTGCGGTCCACGGGGCCCGTGATCTCCACCCGGCGGTCCTGGAGGTCAGGCGGGGCCTCGGCCACCTTCCAATCTCCGCCCCGGACGAAGGCGGTCTCCTGGAGGAAGTCCGGCTTCTCCCCGGCCTTGTACCGCTCCCAAAGCGCTTGACGCCGCTCCAGGAGGGCCTTGCGCACCGGGTTGAACTCCCGGTGCAGCGCCACCACGAACCCCAGGGCCTCCTCCGTCAGGACCTCCTTCAGGAGGGGGTGGTCTTTCCGGATCTCCACGCCCTTCATGGTGGTCCGAGCTTACGGGAGGCGGGGCGGGATTGTCAAGAAGCAAAAAGATTTTTTGCATCTTGAAAAACGGGGCCGCCCCCGTTACCCTAAGCGGCATGGCGCGTCCGCGGGAGAAGCCGCCCCAGGCGGTGAAGACCCTGGAGAGGGGGCTTCGGGTCCTCGAGGCCCTGGCGGCCTTGGAGGCGGCGGGCTTGGGGGAGCTCGCCGGGCGCACGGGGCTTTCCAAGAGCACCCTCTACCGCCTCCTCAGGGCCCTGGCCCAGGCGGGCTTCGTGGAGGAGGAGGGCGGGGTCTACCGGGTGGGGCCCAAGGCCTTCGCCGTGGGCCAGGCCTACCCCAAGCGTTCGCTTTCCCAGGCGGTCCGCCCCGAGATGGAGGCCCTGGCGAGGGAGACGGGGGAGAGCGTGAACCTGGCGGTGCCCCTGGGGCGGGAGGCGTTGTACCTGGACCAGGTGGAGGGGACGAAGCTCGTCCGCCTCTTCACCGCCCCCGGCTCCCGGGCCCCCCTCCACGCCACGGGGGTGGGGAAGGTCTTCCTGGCCTATCTGGGGGTGCCCGAGGGGCTTAGCCTCACGCCCTACACCCCCCACACCCTCACCCGGCTTCCCGACCTCCTTCGGGAGCTTGAGGCGGTGCGCGGGCGGGGCTACGCCCTGGACAACGAGGAGAAGGAGCTCGGGGTGCGGTGCGTGGCCGCCCCCGTCTTCGGGGCCTCAGGGGGCGTGGTGGCCGCCCTCTCCCTCTCCGCCCCCGCAAGCCGCCTCTCCCTGGAGGAGGCCCACCGCCTCGCCCCCCGGGTGGTGGAGGCGGCCCGGAGAGCTTCCCTGCGCCTCGGGTACACAGGCGAGGTATAATGTCCGGGGATAGAGGGGCTTAGCGGGAGGAGCTAAGGGCTTATGGACAAGGTGGTGGACAAGGACCGCCCCGTGTACGTGATTTCAGTGGCGGCGGAGCTTGTGGAGATGCACCCGCAGACGCTAAGGCTTTACGAGCGGAAGGGTTTGATCAAACCGAAGCGGTCCAGTGGGAAGACGCGGCTTTACTCGGAGCGGGACATTGAGAAGCTGAGGGAGATCCGCCGCCTGACGCAGGAGCTGGGGGTGAACCTCGCGGGGGTGGAGGAGATCATGCGGCTTCGGGCGGAGCTCGAGGCCCTGCAGGCCCGCTTTGAGGCCGAGGTGGCCAGGCTCAAGGCGGAGATCGGGGACCGCTTCCAGGAGCTGGAGCGGAAGGCCCTGCCCCCGCCCGGCCAGACGGAGAAGCCCTCTCCCAAGGACCGCCCCGTGTACGTGATTTCAGTGGCGGCGGAGCTTGTGGAGATGCACCCGCAGACGCTAAGGCTTTACGAGCGGAAGGGTTTGATCAAGCCGAAGCGGTCCAGTGGGAAGACGCGGCTTTACTCGGAGCGGGACATTGAGAAGCTGAGGGAGATCCGCCGCCTGACGCAGGAGCTGGGGGTGAACCTCGCGGGGGTGGAGGAGATCATGCGGCTTCGGGCGGAGCTCGAGGCCCTGCAGGCCCGCTTTGAGGCCGAGGTGGCCAGGCTCAAGCTCCTCCTCTTGGAGAAGGAGAAGGAGGAGGCCTTGGGCGGGGGCTAAACCCCGGTTGCGGGAACGAGGTGCGGGCGTTTAGGGTATCCTCGTGGACCTCACCGAGCTTTTTGCCTTTCTCTCCATCCCCTCCGTCTCCACCGACCCGGCCCGGCGGGAGGACGTGCGCCGGGCGGCCCTTTGGCTTGCGGAGAGGCTTGAGGCCCGGGGCTTCCGCACCGAGCTCCACGAGACCCCTCTCCACCCCATCCTCTACGCCGAGCGGTTCGTGGACGAGAAGGCCCCCACAGTCCTCGTCTACGGCCACTACGACGTCCAGCCCCCCGATCCCCTGGAGCTTTGGGAAAGCCCGCCCTTCTCCCCGGTGGTGCGGGAGGGCCGGATCTACGCCCGGGGGGCCTCCGACGACAAGGGGCAGCTCTTCGCCCACGTCCTCGCGGCGGAGGAGGCCCCGGTCAACCTGAAGTTCCTGGTGGAAGGGGAGGAGGAGATCGGAAGCCCCCACCTCCCCCCTTTCGTGCGGGCGAACCGGGAGAAGCTCCGGGCGGACGTGGTGATCGTCTCCGACGGGGCCATGTTCGCCCCCCACACCCCGACCCTCACCTACGGCCTCCGGGGGCTTTGCTACCTGGAGGTGCGCCTTAGGGGGGCGAGGCGGGACCTCCACTCGGGGGCTTTCGGGGGCGTGGCCCCGAACCCCATCCAGGCCCTGGGGTGGCTCCTCGCCCGGTTGAAGGACGAGAGGACGGGGAGGGTCCTGATCCCGGGCTTCTACGAGAGGGTGCGCCCCGTCCCCGAGGAGGAAAAGGCCCTCTGGCCCAGCCTGGACGAGGAGGCCCTGAAGCGGGAGCTCGGGGTGGAGGTTCTCCCGGGGGAGGAGGGCTACGCCCCCTTGGAAAGGCTTTGGGCCCGGCCCACCCTGGACCCGAACGGCATCTGGGGCGGCTACCAGGGGGAGGGCTCCAAGACGGTGATCCCCGCCGAGGCGGGGATGAAGCTCTCCATGCGCCTGGTGCCCGACCAGGACCCGGAGGAGGTGGCGGAGCGGGCCGAGGCCCACCTGAAGGCGGTCTGCCCCCCGGGCTACGCCCTGGAGGTGCGGAGGCTCCACGGGGGCAGGCCCGTCCTCACCGACCCCTTTAGCCCCCCCATGCGCCTCATGGCTCGGGCCCTGGAGGAGGTCTGGGGAAGGCCCCCCGTTTACACCCGGGAGGGCGGGACGATCCCCGTGGTGGCCGAGCTCAAGGAGACCCTGGGGGCGCCCATCGTCCTTCTGGGCCTGGGGCTTCCCGACGACAACCTCCACGCCCCCAACGAGAAGCTGGACCTGGTGAACCTGGAGAAGGGGGTGGAGGTCCTAAGGCGCTTTCACCGCCTCCTTGCGGGGTAGGCGGGGGCGGGGTCTTTAGAACACCTTCCCCCCCAGGGGCACCTCCCGGTCCGGGGCGAGGAGGACCACCCGCCCCGCCTCGTCGGGGACCCCGAGGACCAGGACCTCGGAGAGGAAGCCCGCCACCCGCTTGGCCCCGAGGTTCACGGCGCAGACCACGAGCCGGCCCACCAGGTCCTCGGGGCGGTAGAGGTCCGTGATCTGGGCCGAGCTCTGCTTCACCCCGAGGGGCCCGAGGTCTACCCAGAGCTTGTAGCTGGGCTTGCGCGCCTTCTCGTGGGGCTCCGCCCGGAGGACCCGCCCCACCCTTAGGTCAAGGATCTGGAAGGCTTCCAGGGGTGTCATGCCCTCTTTCCCCGCCCTCTTCGGGAGCCCCCGGGGCCCTTCAGAAGCGGCGGTCCACCAGGAGGCCCCCTTCCAGGGTTTCCACCAGCTCCGCCTCGTCCACCTTGAGCCCCGTGGCCTTCTGGATGGCCTCAAAGAGGCCGGGGGGAACCTTTTCCGCCTTGAGGCGGAGGACGAGCTTGTCGGTGCCTTCCAGCTTCCTCTCCACCACCACCTGGAAGCCCTTGGGGTCCAGGCCAAAGCCCGCCAGGATGGGGGCGAGCTCCGTGGGGTAGAGCTTGACCCCCTTCACCTTCACCATCTGGTCCGTGCGGCCGAAGACCCCGCGGGGAAGCACCGTGAGGCCCTCCCGCCTTTCCGCCACCGCCAGGTCCCCGGTGCGGAAGCGCACCATGGGCATGAGGGTGCGGCTTAAGGCGGTGACCACGAGCTCCCCCTTCTCCCCGTCCGCCACGGGCCTTAAGGTCTCGGGGTCCAGGACCTCGAGGACGGCCATCTCCGGGATCTCCCAGAGCCCGTCCTTCTCCATCCGCTCCCCGGCCACGATGCCGAGCTCACTGGTGCCGTAGGCGTCCAGGGCCACGCCCCCCAGGGCTTCCTCCACCCGCTCCCTGAAGCCCGGCACGGAGGTGAAAGGCTCCCCTCCGGCAAGGAGCAGGGGGAACCGCCCCCCCGCCTGGGCTACCTTCAGGGCGAAGGAGGGGTTGGTGACGAGGACGTCAAAGCCGTAGCGCTCCCCGAGCTCCGCCACCCGCTTCGCCTCCCCGGGCCCGTGGGGAAAGACCAGGTTTCCCGCCCGCCAAAGGGCCTGGTGGAAGAGCCACCCCCCGGCGAAGACGTGGTAGCTGAAGGCCACCAGGACCCTTTTCCCCACCAGCCCCATCCGGCGGTAGTGCGCGGCCAGGGCCTCGGCCTGGTAGTGGAGGTCCTCCTGGGAGAGGTACTCGGGCATCCAGCCCAGTACGGGGCTTGGGGTGAGGTGCATGAGGCTCGCCCCTTCCGGGGGCTTGGGGTTTTCCCCGAGGTAGGCGAGCCACTCCTCCCGGGTGGTGGGGGGGAGGGAGGAGAGGTCCTTTAGGGTGAGCTTTTCCGGGTCCACGTCGCGGAGCTTCTCCCGGTAGACGGGATGGGCCTTCGCCTTGGCCACCACTTCTCTGAACCTCGCAAGCCGGTCCACGTCCACCTCCTTCGGCTTGGGTGGGATTATACCCTTTGGGGCAGGGGCTTGGCCTTAGAGGGGCACCACCCGCTTCAGCACCTCCTCCAGGGGCGCGGTGAAGACCCCGATGGCGTAGTCCCCCACGCCCCCCACGAAGACGAGCTCCTCCCCGTGGAGGAGGAGGCCGTTGCCGTAGAGGGTGAGGGGGCGGTCCCCGTAGCACTCCGCTAGGCCCTGGGGGGCGAGGAGGTAGTGGGAAAGCCCCAGAGGCCGCCCTTCCGGGCTTAGGCGCATGAAGCCGTGGCGGTAGGAGAGGTCGTGGCGGAGGATCCCGTGGTAGGCCACGAGGTAGGTGCCGTCGGGGAGCCTCAGGGCGTTGGTGGACCAGCCCACCTTGTACTCAAAGGCCTCCGGGGCGAGGACGGGCCGGAGGTCGTAGGCCTTGAGGGTCTTGAGGTCCAGCCTGCCCCGCCAGCAGAGGTCGGGAAGGCCCGAGAGGCTGGGCCTGAGGAGGATGTGGTCCCCCTCGAGGAAGGTGGCGTTCTTGGTGGGGAGGTAGAGGGCAAGCCCCGTCTCCTCCCCGGCGAGGCCGATGCGGATGGGGGCCTTCCGCTTGAGCTGGAAGGCCTCGTCAAACTCCGCCAGGGAGAGGATGGCGGTGAAGACCTCCTTGCTGTCGGTGTTGCGGGCGTCCCCCAGCTTCCCCACCCCCGTGTAGAAGAGGGCGTACCCCCCTCCTGGCGGTGGGCCCGGGCGTCCTCGCACCCCCGCACCGCCTCAAAGAGCTCCGTGGGGTAGAGGAGGATGCGCACGGGGAGGGGCCTGGGGATCCGCCCCGCGAGGAGGTCCTTTAGCGGCAGGGCGGCGTGGCCGATGGCGGAGGCGTAGCTGTAGTACTCAAAGACGAGGCGGGGGAAGAGGTGGACCACCTCCCCCTCCAGCACCGCCCCGGGGTTGAAAACCGCCAGCGGGCGGCGGGGGTAGTTCTCCACGTACACGTCCTCGGGGCCGATGTACACCTTGCGGGCGAAGAGGTCCTCCGTGTGGGGGCCCCTAAGCCCCCGGGCCCGGCTGAGGAAGAACCGGGCCTCCTCCTTAAGGGTTTCCTCCAGCTCGGAGATGGTCATACTCCCTCCCAGGGAAGCTCGGAGACCAGGCGCGAAAGCCGCGCGAGGCCTTCCTCCAGGGCCTCTAGGCCGTCCCGCCTCAGGGTGATGTGCCCCACCTTGCGCCCGGGGCGCACCGCCTTGCCGTACCAGTGGAGGTGGGCCCCCTCTACCTTCAGGACCTCGGCGAAGGGGGGCTTCTCCCCGATGAGGTTCACCATGGCGCTTTGGCCCCTGGGGGCGGTGCTCCCCAGGGGAAGGCCCAGGACGGCCCGGAGGTGGTTCTCAAACTGGCTCGTCTCCGCCCCTTCTATCGTCCAGTGGCCGGAGTTGTGCACCCGGGGGGCCATCTCGTTGAAGAGGAGTTCCTCCCCCACCTGGAAGAACTCCAGGGCGAGGACGCCCACGTAGTCCAGGGCCTGCATGGCCCTTAGGGCGTAGGCCTCCGCCTTCTTCTGGAGGGCCTCCCTGGCCCCGGGGGCCGGGGCCAGGGAGAGCCTGAGGATCCCCCCCCGGTGGCGGTTTTCCACCAGGGGGTAGAAGGCCACCTCCCCCGTCCGGCCCCGGACGGCGAGCAGGGAGACCTCCCGGTCAAAGGGGACGAAGCCCTCCAGAATAAGCCCCCTGCCCCCCAGGGCCCTTAGGGCCTCCAGGGCCTCCTCCTCCTTGCGCACCAGGGCCTGCCCCTTGCCGTCGTAGCCGCCCCGCCTCGTCTTGAGGAGGGCGGGGAGGCCTACCCGCTTAAGGCCCTCCTCCAGGTCCTCGGGGCCGTCCACGGGGTGGAAGGGAGGGGTGGGCACGCCGAGGCCCCGGAAGAAGGTCTTTTCCCGGAAGCGGTCCTGGGCCACCTCCAGGGCCCGGGGCGAAGGGTACACGGGAAGCCTCTCCTCCAGGCGCCTCGCCGCCTCCACGGGAACGTTCTCAAACTCGTAGGTGACGAGGGCAAGCCCCTCGGCGAAGCGCAAAAGGGCCCCTTCGTCCAGGAAGTCCCCCACCACGAGCGCCCCCACCTGCCCGGCGCAGGCCTCGGGGGAGGGGTCCAGGAAGCGGAAGGAAAGCCCCAAGGGGTAGCCGGCAAGGGCCAGCATCCGCCCGAGTTGCCCTCCGCCCAGGATCCCGATCACGCCTGGTCAAGTATAGCGCACATTAGCGCACCCCGGCCCCCCACCAGGAGGAGGACCTAGACCTTCCTTCCACCCCTCCCACGATCCCCCGAAGAGGATGGGCTTGAGGCGAGAAAGGTCCCTCGGCACCTCGCGCCCGAGGAGGGGAAGGAAGGTGCCTGCCCTCAAGACCCGCCAGGGATTAACGCCAGGGGAGTTCCTTCCGTCGGTGACCTCCCTTTGGCTCCCCGAAGAGCCCTGAAGGCTTGAAAACAAAGCCAGGTGGCGCTTCGCCCTCCCGATCTCCCGGGAAAGCCTGCGCCTCAGGTAGGGGTTGCGCTCCTGGGCTTTTTTGGCCCGGAGCTCCTGCACCCTGGAGGCGTAGAAACCCTGGACGTGACCCCTGAAGCGTTCGTCCCGGAGAAGCCTCTCGTACCCCCTGGGAAGCTTCTCTTCAAATCCCAAGGCCCTTCTCCCGATGACGTAAGCGGCAGCCACGTCCTTGGAGAGGGAAAGCTGCGGGGCGTACTTGAGCATCCCGATGGTGGAGGTGTCCCGCGGGTTCACCTCCACCACCTGAACACCCCTCTTCCGGGCCAAGGAGTGGACCTTCCGGAGAAGGGAGGCGTAAGCGAAGCGGTGTTGCTTCCCGCGGAAAGCCCTTCCCGAGCCGTCACCCCTCCTGGACTTCCTCAGGTACTTCAGGCGTTCCGTGGCGATGGCCACGCCTTCCTCCAAGGCTATGGCCACCACCTGGTGCGCCACCTTCCAGAGGAGGAGTTCCTTGGTTCCCCTGTTCTCCGCCCGGTCCACTTCTTCCAGGGAGAGGGTGAGGTGGCGCCTCAGGTTCCCGTCGGGGGAGACGAGGGCTAAGGCCAGGTGGTAAGGGTCCGAGTTCACGTCCAGGGCGAGGACCCCGTTCTCCTTCGTGGCCACAAGAGGAACGGCTTCCTCCTCCCAGGTGAAGGTGGCGTAGACCTTCCCCTCCCGCAAGGAGAGGGCCACGTTGTAGGGGAGGGAGGCGTAGACCCTCCCCACCAGGGCGCTCAGGTTGGGGTGGCCCGTCTTCACCAGGGCGTGGGCGTAGCTCCCGTCCCCAAGGTTGATCCGGAGCCGCAAGGCCCCGTCTTCCACGAGAAGCCTCAGGTTGAGGTTGCCGCCTTTAGTCTTGTCTCCCCGGGAGTAGAGGAGGCCTTGCCTCCTTTCTCTCCACTCCCGCTTGAGCTCCCTCAGGGGTTTACCCGAGAGGTGCCTGCGCTTGAGCTGTTGGAAGAGCTTTCTCCCCCCGAAGACCACCTTCCGGGGGTCTTCTCCTCTCTCCCTGGCGGAGTCCAGGACGGCCTGGGCCTTCAGGATCGCGTCGTCGGCGTAGCGGGTGTTGAGGCGGAAGGAGGTGCAGAGGAAACCGTCTGCCCGTTTGAGCTCCTCTCTGGTCTGACCTTCCAGGAGGCGGTTGTAGGCGTAGCGCACCCCGGCGGAGAAGCGGCGCATGAGGTCCAGGGTGGCCTTGCGGTCCTCTTCAGAGGGGAAGACGAGAAGAGCATGGACTCCGGTGAAGGCCTTCGCCCTCTCCTTTGAGGTGCGCTCCCGCGCGGCTTTAGGCTTGGCCTTCACCTGGGGCCTCCTGGGAGGGAGTATACCAGTCGCACTGGAGGAACTTGCTGGAGTGAGGTGCTGAGAAGCGGAAGCGTTTGAGTGTCAGGGTGAAGTGGGGTGCGTTATTTTTCAACTGTTTGCACCTCCTCCCTGGGGTCGGGGTGGGCGAGGACGGCCTCCGTCTGGGCCTTGCGGTAGGCTTTGAGGCGCTCCCGGATCTCGGGGTGCTTGAGGCCCAGGATGCTTGCGGCAAGCAAAGCGGCGTTCACCGCCCCTGCTCGCCCGATGGCCAGGGTGCCCACGGGGACGCCCGCGGGCATCTGGACGATGGAGAGGAGGGAGTCTAGGCCCCTTAGGGCCTGGCTTTCCACCGGCACCCCGAGGACGGGCAAGGCGGTGTGGGCCGCGGTCATGCCGGGGAGGTGGGCCGCCCCCCCGGCCCCGGCGATGATCACCTGGATCCCCCGCGCCTCGGCGGTCTTGGCGTACTCCGCCATGAGGTCTGGGGTGCGGTGGGCGGAGACCACGCGCACCTCGTAGGGGATGCCCAGGGCCTCGAGGGTCTCCGCCGCGTGGCGCAGGGTCTCCCAGTCGGAGCGGGAACCCATGATCAGGCCTACCAACGGCGCCATCGTACCGGATTGTAAAAGCCCTTCCTCCTTTGGTAAAGCGGTGGGGGTATGGACGCGCTGGAGCTTTTGCGCCTCAACCTCCTCTCCCCCATGGTCCTCGCCTACTTCTTGGGGATCGCGGCCAGGCTTTTGAAGAGCGACCTCGCCTTCCCCGAGGCCCTCTACACCGCCCTTTCCATCTACCTCCTCTTCGCCATCGGCTTCAAGGGCGGGGTGGAGCTTTCCCACACGCCCTTGGCCGCGGTGCTCCTTCCCGCCCTCTTCACCCTGGCCCTTGGGCTTTTCCGCCCCTTCCCCGCCTACCTCCTCGCCCGGCGGTTCCTCCGGGTGGGGCGGGAGGACGCCGCCGCCCTCGCGGCCCACTACGGCTCCGTCTCCGCCGTCACCTTCCTCGCCGCCCTCACCTTCGTCCAGGCCGTGGGGGACGCCGCCCCGGGGTTCATGCCCACCCTGGTGGCGCTTCTGGAGGTCCCGGGGATCGTGGTGGCCCTCCTCCTCGCCAAGCGGAAGGGGGGGCGCTTGGGGGAAGCCTTGCACGAGGTCCTCACCGGCAAAAGCGTGGTCCTCCTCCTCGGGGGGCTTCTCGTGGGCCTCCTTTCCGGCGAGGAGGGGATGAAGAAGGTGGAGGCCTTCTTCGTGGAGCCCTTCCAGGGCGCCCTCACCCTCTTCCTCCTGGACCTCGGGATGGTGGCGGCCTCGAGGCTTTCCGCCCTGCGCCAGGTGGGCTTCAGGCTCGTCCTCTTCGGCGTGGGCCTCGCCCTCTTCCACGGGGCCTTGGGGGTGTACCTGGGCCTCCTCGCGGGCCTCGGGGTAGGGGGGGCGGCGGTGCTTGGGGCCATGGCGGCGAGCGCCTCCTACATCGCCGCCCCCGCCGCGGTGAGGATCGCCCTTCCCGAGGCGAACCCCAGTTTGTACCTCACGGCGAGCCTCGCGGTCACCTTTCCCTTTAACCTGATCCTGGGGATTCCCCTTTACCACACCCTGGCGGTCCTTTGGGGAGGTTAGGCCATGGACCTGGTGCCCTTGAAGCTCGTGACCATCGTGGCGGAAAGCCTTCTGGAAAAGCGGCTCGTGGAGGAGGTCAAGCGCCTGGGGGCCAAGGGCTACACCATCACCCCCGCCCGGGGCGAGGGCTCCCGGGGGCTTAGAAGCGTGGACTGGGAGGGGCAGAACATCCGCCTGGAGACCATCGTGAGCGAAGAGGTGGCCCTTAAGATTTTGCAAAGGCTTCAGGAGGAGTACTTTCCCCACTACGCCGTCATCGCCTACGTGGAGAACGTCTGGGTGGTGCGGGGGGAGAAGTACGTGTGAGGCCACCCCAGGCCGGCGCCCTACCCGGTGCGGGAGGGGCGCCGGGAGAGGAGAAGCCCAAGCCCCCCGAGGAGGAGAAGCCCTAAGAGGATGGCCCAAAGGGGGAGGCGCTGCCCCAGCAGGTAGCCCAAGAGGAAAAGCCCCTGGGTCCAGAGGAGGCTCCCCAGGGCCACCAGGGGGAGGTAGCGGGCGAAGGGGAAGCCCCAGGCCCCGAAAAGGAAGGGCACCAGGGTACGCACCCCCCCGATGAAGGGGGCGAGGAGGAGGACCAGGGGGCCAAAGCGGAGGGCGAGGCGCTCCCCCTTTCGCCAGAGATCCTCGGGGAAGCGCCGCCTCAGGGTTTTCCCCCCGTAGCGCCCCAGGGCGTAGCCCAGGAGGTGGCCGAGGAGGCTTCCCAGGAAGAGGAGGGGGAGGAGGGGAAAGGCCTCAAGGCCGCCCTCGGCGGCCAGGGCCCCCAGGGCGAGGAGGAGGGTGTCCCCCCCGGGCACGAAGAGGCCGATGGGAAGGCCCGTCTCCAGGAAGAGGGAGAGGGGGGCGAGGAGGAGGAGGGCGTTCATGCGGGGGCGGGCTTGCGGGTGGCCCAGAGGCTTCCCAGGAGGAGGACGGCCAGGATGAAGAGGCTGAAGGCCTCCTTATCCAGCCCCAGGGCGAGCTCGGGCCGGTGGAGGACCTCCTTGGCCAGCTTGTCCCACCCGCCCACGGCGAGCTTCACCCCGGCGAGGCCCACCACCAGGTAGGCCAGGTGCTTGAACCGGGGGTAGCGGTCCAGGAGGGAGACCACGAGGCTCGCCAGCGCCCTGAGGGCGAGGATCCCCAGGAAGACCCCGGTGTAGATGACCCAGAGCTTGTCGGAGACGGCCACGGCCACCAACACGGAGTCCACGGCGAAGGCCAGGTCCATGAGCTCCACCTGGGCCACCACCTTCCAGAACTGGGCCGCGCTCACCTCCAAGGGCGGGGGGGCGTGGGCCTCCTCGGGCTTCAGGAAGTGCTTCAGGGCGATGTAGAGGAGGTAGGCCGCCCCCAGGGCCTGGGCCCACCAGAGCTGGATGACAAGGCTTGCGAAGAGGAGGGCGAGGCCCCTTAGGATGTACGCCCCCAGGATGCCGTAGAAGAGGGCCTTCCGCCTCAGGTGCACGGGGAGCTTCTGCACCATGACCCCCAGGATGAGGGCGTTGTCCGCCGAGAGGATCACCTCCAAGACCACAAGCGTGAAGATGGCCGAAAGGGCGCCCATGAGTTCCACGTTCTCACCTCCCAAAAAGAAAGGACCACCGCTAGGCACGGTGGTCTTGCCCGAGGGCTTCCGCCCTCCCGGCCCCCGGGGCTTCTAGGCCCGTCCTGACGGGGGACCGGCCTTGGGGCTACTCCCCAACCGGGGCCAGTATACAAGGGTGAGGCCGTGGGGGGAAGGGGGGCGGGGCTTGGGGCTATACTCAAAGCCATGGACGAGGCGCGGAAGGAGCTTCCCACGAAGGAGCAGGTCCTCGAGGCCCTGAAGGTGGTCTACGACCCGGAGATCCCGGTGAACATCGTGGACCTGGGCCTGGTCTACGACGTGGAGGTCCACGAAAACGGGGTGGTGGACATCACCATGACCCTCACCGCCATCGGCTGCCCCGCCCAGGACGTGGTCAAGGCGGACGCGGAGATGGCCGTCATGCGCCTGCCCGGGGTGCAGGGGGTGAACGTGGAGTTCGTCTGGACCCCGCCTTGGACCCCTGCCCGCATGACGGAGGAGGGCAAGCGCATGATGCGCATGTTTGGCTTCAACGTTTAGATGCCTTAGGGACGCCTATCCCCTGGCCCCGGGCGAGGGGAAGTGGGAGAATGGGGCCATGCCGGTTAGCCGCTACTACGACGTCAAGCGGGACGAGAAAGGCGAGCGTTACCTGGAGCCCTACGTCACGGGGTTTTTGCTCCTCAGGCTTCCCCTCCTCAACAAGGGCACGGCCTTCACCGAGGAGGAGCGCCGCGCCTTGGGTCTGGAGGGGCTTCTCCCTCCCCACGTGAACACCCTGGAGGAGCAGAAGGAGAGGGTCTACCGCCGCTACCGCCTCCAGACCACCCCCCTGGAAAAACACATCTACCTGCGCAACCTCCAGGACCGGAACGAGGTCCTCTTCTATGCCCTTGTGGTGGACCACCTGGAGGAGATGCTCCCCATCCTCTACACCCCCACGGTGGGGGAGGCGGTGCGGGAGTTCTCCCACATCTACCGCTACCCCCGGGGCTTCACCGCGAGCACCGGGAACATTGACCGCATAGACGAGGCCCTCCAGAACGTTCCCTTGGAGGACGTGCGCCTCATCGTGGCCACGGACTCCTCCGCCATTTTGGGCATCGGGGACCAGGGCTACGGGGGGATGGCCATCAGCATCGGCAAGCTCACCCTCTACACCGCCGCGGGCGGGGTGGGCCCGGACAAGACCCTCCCCGTGGAGCTGGACGTGGGCACGGACCGGGAGGACCTCCTCAAGGACCCCCTCTACCTCGGGGTGCGGCACCGGCGCCTGCGGGGGGAGGAGTACTTCCGCTTCCTGGACCGCTTCGTGGAGGCGGTGAGGCGGCGCTACCCCAAGGCCCTCATCCAGTGGGAGGACTTCGCCAAGGAGACGGCCTTCCAGGTGCTGGAGCGCTACCGCAAGGTGGTCCCCTCCTTCAACGACGACATCCAGGGCACGGGGGCCGTGGCCTTGGCCGGGGTGCTCTCCGCCTGCCGCCTCAAGGGGGAGAGGCTTTCGGAGCAGGTGGTGGTGGTCTACGGGGCGGGGGCCGGGGGGATCGGGGTGGCCTGGGCCCTGGTGGAGGGGATGAAGCGGGAGGGCCTTTCCGAGGAGGAGGCCAAGGCCCGGGTCCTCGTCCTGGACTCCAAGGGCCTCCTCGTGGAGGGGCGGAGCATGGAGGCCTACAAGAGGCCCTACGCCCAAAGGCCCGAGCGCCTTCAGGGCTGGCGCTTTTCCGGGCCGTACCCCAACCTCCTGGAGACCATCCAAAACGCCCGGGCCACGGTCCTCCTCGGCCTTTCCGGCCAGGCGGGAAGCTTCACCGAGCCCGTGGTGCGGGCCATGTTGGAGAACACGCCCCGCCCCGTGATCTTCCCCCTCTCCAACCCCACCTCGGCCACGGAGGCCCTTCCCGACGACCTCGTCTACTGGACGGAGGGGGGGGCCCTGGTGGCCGCGGGAAGCCCCTTCCCCCCGGTGGGTTTCAAGGGGCGGGTCATCCCCGTGGGCCAGGGGAACAACGCCTTCATCTTCCCCGGGCTTGGCCTCGGGGCGGTGCTCTCCCGGGCCCGGGAGGTGACGGACGGGATGGTGCTGGAAGCCGCCTACGCCCTTCACGACTACACCCGGGAGCACTTCCCCGAGCGGATCTACCCCCCCGTGGCCCGGCTGCGGGAGGTCTCCCCCTACGTGGCCGCCCGGGTGATGCAAAGGGCCCTGGAGGAGGGGGTGGCGGAGGAGGCCCGGGTCCAGGGGCTTGCCCTTGAGGCCCTCCTGGACTTCGTCAAAAGCCGCTTCTGGGAGCCCAGGTACCTCCCCTACCGCCCCGCCCCGGTAATCTAGGGGCATGGCCTGGCGCCTCTTGCGCCTCGAGCCCGCCTCGCTCCAGGAGGAGTTCCCCTCCTCCCCGGAGCCCGGGCCCTTCCACCCCCTGGAGGCGCCCTGGGAGGCCAAGCGGGGAGGCGGGGCCTCCTGGCCCGAGCCCCTCTACTTCGTGGACGGGAGGGAGCGGGCCGAGGCCCTGGTGGCCCAGGGGCCCCGCCTCGCCCTCCTGGGGTGCGTGGCCGCGGGGGCCGTGGCCCTCACGGGGGGAAGGGTGGAGGTCCTGGGCCTGAGGGTCCGCCGCGTGGGGGTGGGGCTGGAGGAGGCCCTTGGGGCGGGGGAGCTCGTCTACGAACCCGCCCCCACTTTGGGCGAGGGGCTTGAGGGGCTTTGGGCGGGGCTTCGCGCCGCCCGGGAGGCCCTGGAGAAGGAGGTGGCCGAGGGGCTTGAGGGAGGGCTTCTCGTGGTGGACGGCCCGGTGCGCCTCCTCCGGGAAGGCCCCCTCCTCGGTTACATCAAGACCCACTGGGTCCGCTACCTGCCCAAGGAGCGGGAGGCCCTCCTCGAGGCCCTGGCCCCGGGGGAGCGCACCCCCGCCTTCCGCGTGCGCCGGAAGGGGCTGGAACTCGCGAGCTGGTATGTGCGCCTGCCCCTGCCCCCGGAGGGGCTCCGCCCCCCCTTGGCGGGGCTTTTGCGGGTGGAGACGCCCCTTCATGGCCCCTTCCTTGAGCTCGCCGACCTCTCCTTGGGGCTTTTTCCCGCCCTGGCCTCCCACCCGGTGAAGGACCCCCGGGCCCCCCAGAACCTCCTGCCCGTGGGGGGGCTTGAGCGGGAGCTTGCCCGCAGGATGGGCAGGCCCGAGGTGGTGGGCCGCATGCTGGCGAGGCACTTGGGAGGTGCGAGGTGAAGCGCATCGGCGTGGTCTTGGGCCGGCGGGAGGCCACCCCCCTGGAGTTCTGGGTGGGGGTGGAGGGGGACGGGCTTTTGCGCCTGGACGACCTGGTGGTGGTGGAGGGCTTCCACCCCCAGGTGGGCCGGGTGCGCTTCTTCGGCATGGTGGACCACGTGGCCAAGGTCCACGAGGGGGAAAGCTTTGACACCGACACCTTCCTCGCGGTGGAGGGCAAGATCCCCGTGAGCCTGGCCTACGTGGCCCACGTGAGCGTGACCCGCATCCTCCCCGAGGAGTTCTTCCCCCCGGACCCGGGCTCCCCCGTGTACCTGGCCCAGGAGGAGGATCTGGAGCTTGCCCTCTACTACGACGCCATGAAAAACCAACGGGGAAGCACCAAGCTCCCCGCCGGGCTCCTCAAGAACGGGGAGGTGGCCTACCTCAACCTGGAGTTCTTAAACGGCGTCAAGGGCGGGCACGTCAACATCTCCGGCATCAGCGGGGTGGCGGCCAAGACGAGCTACGCCACCTTCCTCCTCAAAAGCCTTCTGGAAAGCGGGGTCCTGGAGGACGCCCACCAGGCCAGGGTCCTCCTCTTCAACGTCAAAGGGGAGGACCTCTTCTTCCTGGACAAGCCCAACGCCCGCCTCACCGAGGAGGCGCGGAAGGCCTACGCGCGGCTTGGCCTCCCCGCAACCCCCTTCGGGAGCGTGGCCTTCCTCGCCCCGCCCAAGAAGGAGGGTTACCTCCCGGACGTGGATACCCGCCTGGAGGGGGTGGACGCCTACCACTGGGACCTGGTCCAGTTCTGCCAAAGGGGCCTCCTCCCTTTCCTCTTCGCCGACCGCGCCGCCATGACCAACCTGGGCTTCCTGGTGGCCCACGTGACGGAGAAGCTCAAGCGCCTCGCCGAGGGGCAGAAGGGCCCCCACCTCCTGGTGGAGGACTGGCCCGGGGGGGAGGCTTCCGAGGGGATGAGCTTTGACCAGCTGGGAAAGGCGCGCCTCAGGAGCTTCTCCGACCTCGTGCGCTACCTGGAGTACAAGCTCCTGGGCCCCGAGACCGGGGAAGGGGAGGGGGACCGGGGCTGGACCGCAAGGCAGGCCAAGGGGACCCTGGAGGCCTTCGTCCGCCGCCTCCGCTCCAGCGTGGAGAACGTGGCCCACCTCATCCGAGGGGACCGGCCCGGAAGCCCCCCGGACCCCCTTTCGGGGAAGGCCCAGGTGCACGTGGTGGACCTGGCCAAGCTCTCCCCCCAGGCGCAGATGTTCGTGGTGGGAAGCCTCCTCAAGGACCTCTTTGAAAGGAAGGAGCGGGGGCAGTACCGGGGGAGGGTCTTCATCGTCTTGGACGAGCTCAACAAGTACGCCCCCCGGGAGGAGGAAAGCCCCATCAAGGATGTGCTCCTGGACATCGCCGAGAGGGGGCGCTCCCTCGGGGTGATCCTCATCGGGGCCCAGCAGACGGCGAGCGAGGTGGAACGCCGCGTGGTGGGGAACGCCGCCATCCGGGTGGTGGGCCGGCTGGACGCCGCCGAGGCGGAGCGCCCCGAGTACCGCTACCTTCCCGCCTCCTTCCGCCAGCGGGCCCTGATCCTCCCCCAGGGGGCGGTGATCCTCCACCAGCCCGAGATCCCCGTGCCCCTTTTGGTCCACTTCCCCTTCCCCGCCTGGGCCACCAAGAGGGAGGAGGTCCTGGAGGACAACTCCGCCGAGGCCCTGCGCCGGGAGTTCTTCGGGTAGGATGGCCTGGCCATGAAGAAGACCCCGCTTTACGAGGCCCACCTTCGCCTGGGCGCCCGGATGGTGGACTTCGCCGGGTACCTCCTTCCCCTCCAGTACACCTCCATCCTTGAGGAGCACCTGGCCGTGCGCCGGGCGGCCGGGGTTTTTGACGTGAGCCACATGGGGGAGTTTCTGGTCCGGGGCGAGGAGGCTTTGGCCTTCCTCCAGTGGGCCACGGCAAACGACGCGGGCAAGCTCAAGGTGGGAAGGGCCCAGTACTCCATGCTCCCCAACGAGCGGGGCGGGGTGGTGGACGACGTCTACCTCTACCGCTTGGGGGAGGAGGAGTACCTCATGGTGGTGAACGCCGCCAACATCGCCAAGGACCTCGCCCACCTCCAGGCCTTGGCCAAGGGGTTCAGGGTGGAGCTTGAGGACGCCTCCGAGAGGACCGCCCTCCTCGCCCTCCAGGGCCCTAAGGCGGCCTCCCTCCTCCAGGGGCTTACCGATCTGGACCTTTCCCAGAAGCGGAAGAACGACGTCTTCCCCGCCCGGGTGGCGGGCCGGCCCGCCCGCCTCGCCCGCACGGGGTACACGGGGGAGGACGGGTTTGAGCTCTTCCTCGCCCCGGAGGACGCCGAGCCCGTCTTTCTGGCCCTGGTGGAGGCCGGGGCCAGGCCCGCGGGCCTTGGGGCCCGGGACTCCTTGAGGCTCGAGGCGGGCTTCCCCCTCTACGGCCACGAGCTCACCGAGGAGACCAACCCCCTCTGCACCCCCTGGGCCTGGGTGGTGAAGCTGGACAAGGACTTTTTGGGCAAGGAGGCCATGCGGGCCCAGGCCTGCCGGGAAAGGCTCGTCGGGCTGGTGCTGGAGACGGGCATCCCCCGGGAGGGCTACCGGGTGCTCTCCGGGGGCCGCCCCGTGGGCCGGGTGACGAGCGGGGGGTATTCGCCCCTGCTGCAGAAGGGCATCGCCCTCGCCTACGTGGAGGAGGGGGCGGAAGGGCCTTTTGCGGTGGAGGTCCGGGGCCGGGCGGTCCCCGCCGCCCTTAGCCCCCTCCCCTTTGTGCCGCTAAAATAGCGGGGGTTGGGAGGCGCTATGGACATACCCAAGGACCGCTTTTACACCAAGACCCACGAGTGGGCCCTGCCCGAAGGGGACACGGTGCTCGTCGGCATCACCGACTACGCCCAAGACGCCCTCGGGGACGTGGTCTACGTGGAGCTACCCGAGGTGGGCCGGACGGTGGAGAAGGGCGAGGCCGTGGCCGTGGTGGAAAGCGTCAAGACCGCCTCCGACATCTACGCCCCCGTGGCCGGGGAGATCGTGGAGGTCAACCTCGCCCTGGAGAAGACCCCTGAGCTCGTCAACCAGGACCCTTACGGGGAGGGCTGGATCTTCCGCCTGAAGCCCAGGGACATGGGCGACCTGGACGAGCTCTTGGACGCCGGGGGCTACCAGGAGGTCCTGGAAAGCGAGGCCTAGGGGAGAGGATGCGTCCCAAAGGCCCTTCCCTCGCCCGCGCCTTAGGGCGGGAAGGGCGTTTTGTGGCCCCGGGGCAAATGGCCCTGGGGTTTTGCTTGAGGATGGAAGCATGGACTACACGCCCCACACGGAGGAGGAGATCCGGGAGATGCTCAGGCGGGTGGGGGCGGAATCCCTGGAGGACCTCTTCGCCCACCTGCCCAAGGAGGTCTTGAACCCTCCCATAGACCTTCCCGAGCCTCTGCCCGAGTGGAAGGTCCTGGAGGAGCTGAGGCGCCTCGCCGCCCAGAACCTCCCCGCCCACAAGGCCTTCCTGGGCGGGGGGGTGAGGAGCCACCACGTGCCCCCCGTGGTCCAGGCCCTGGCCGGGCGGGGGGAGTTCCTCACCGCCTACACCCCTTACCAGCCCGAGGTGAGCCAAGGGGTTCTGCAGGCCACCTTTGAATACCAGACCATGATCGCCGAGCTCACGGGGCTGGAGGTGGCCAACGCCTCCATGTACGACGGGGCCACGGCCTTGGCCGAAGGGGTCCTCCTCGCCCTCAGGGAGACGGGGAGGATGGGGGTTTTGGTCTCCCAGGGGGTCCACCCCGAGTACCGCGCGGTGCTTCGGGCCTACCTCGAGGCCGTGGGGGCCAAGCTTTTGACCCTCCACCTGGAGGGGGGAAGGACCCCCGTGCCCGCGGTGGGGGAGGAGGTGGGGGCGGTGGTGGTCCAGAACCCCAACTTCCTGGGCGCCCTGGAGGACCTTGGGCCCTTCGCCGAGGCGGCCCACGGCGCAGGGGCGCTCCTCGTGGCCGTGGCCGATCCCCTCTCCTTGGGGGTGCTCAAGCCCCCGGGGGCCTATGGGGCGGACATCGCCGTGGGGGACGGGCAGAGCCTCGGCCTTCCCATGGGCTTCGGCGGCCCCCACTTCGGCTTTCTCGCCACCAAAAAGGCCTTCGTGCGCCAGCTTCCGGGGAGGCTCGTCTCCGAGACCGTGGACGTGGAGGGAAGGCGGGGCTTCCTCCTCACCCTCCAGGCCCGGGAGCAGTACATAAGGCGGGCCAAGGCCAAGAGCAACATCACCACCAACGCCCAGCTCACCGCCCTCATGGGGGCCATGTACCTTGCGGCCTTGGGGCCCGAGGGGCTTAGGGAGGTGGCCCTGAAGGGCGTGGAGATGGCCCATAAGCTCCACGCCCTCCTCCTGGAGGTCCCGGGGGTCAGGCCCTTCACCCCCAGGCCCTTCTTCAACGAGTTCGCCCTGGCCCTCCCCAAGGACCCCGAGGCGGTGCGGAAGGCCTTGGCGGAACGGGGTTTCCACGGGGCCACCCCGGTGCCCAAGGAGTACGGGGAGGGGCTTGCCCTCTTCGCCGCCACCGAGCTTCACGAGGAGGAGGACCTCCTGGCCTTCCGGGAGGCCCTTAGGGAGGTTTTGGCATGAGCTTTCCCCTGATCTTTGAACGGAGCCGGAAGGGAAGGCGCGGCCTCAAGCTGGTGAAGGCGGTGCCCAAGGCGGAGGACCTGATCCCCAAGGAACACCTGCGGGAGGTCCCGCCCCGCCTCCCCGAGGTGGACGAGCTCACCCTGGTGCGCCACTACACCGGGCTTTCCCGCCGCCAGGTGGGGGTGGACACCACCTTCTACCCCTTGGGGTCTTGCACCATGAAGTACAACCCCAAGCTCCACGAGGAGGCGGCGCGGCTTTTTGCCGACCTCCACCCCTACCAGGACCCGGGGACGGCCCAGGGGGCCTTAAGGCTCATGTGGGAGCTCGGGGAGTACCTCAAGGCCCTCACGGGCATGGACGCCATCACCCTGGAGCCCGCCGCCGGGGCCCACGGGGAGCTCACGGGGATTCTGATCATCCGCGCCTACCACGAGGACCGGGGGGAGGGGAGGACGCGGCGGGTGGTCTTGGTGCCGGACTCCGCCCACGGCTCCAACCCCGCCACCGCCAGCATGGCGGGCTACCAGGTGCGGGAGGTGCCCTCGGGGCCCGATGGGGAGGTGGACCTCGAGGCCCTAAAGCGCGAGCTCGGCCCCCACGTGGCCGCCATCATGCTCACCAACCCCAACACCCTGGGCCTCTTTGAGAGGCGCATCCTGGAGATCTCCCGCCTGGCCAAGGAGGCCGGGGTGCAGCTCTACTACGACGGGGCCAACCTGAACGCCATCATGGGCTGGGCCAGGCCCGGGGACATGGGCTTTGACGTGGTCCACCTGAACCTCCACAAGACCTTCACCGTGCCCCACGGCGGGGGCGGCCCCGGCTCGGGCCCCGTGGGGGTGAAGGCCCACCTCGCCCCCTACCTCCCCGTGCCCCTGGTGGCCAGGGGGGAGGAGGGCTTCTACCTGGACTTCGGGCGGCCCAAGAGCATCGGCCGGGTGCGGAGCTTCTACGGGAACTTCCTGGCCCTGGTGCGGGCCTGGGCCTACATCCGCACCCTGGGGCTTCCGGGGCTTAAGAAGGCCGCGGCCCTCGCCGTGCTCAACGCCCGCTACCTGAAGGAGCTCCTCAAGGAGAAGGGCTACCGGGTGCCCTACGACGGGCCCACCATGCACGAGTTCGTGGCCCAGCCCCCCCAGGGCTTCCGCGCTTTGGACCTCGCCAAGGGGCTTTTGGAGCTCGGCTTCCACCCCCCCACGGTCTACTTCCCCCTGATCGTCAAGGAGGCCCTCATGGTGGAGCCCACGGAGACCGAGGCCAAGGAGACCCTCGAGGCCTTCGCCGAGGCCATGGGGGAGCTTTTGCAAAGGCCCAAGGAGTGGCTGGAAAACGCCCCCTACTCCACCCCGGTCCGCCGCCTGGACGAGGTTCGGGCCAACAAGCGCCCGAAGCTCACCTACTTTGACGAGGGCTAAACCCCATTCCGGCGCAAGCCGGCATGGGGTGGGATCAAAGCCCGAAGTAGGCCCGGGCCGCCTCCACGTCCTCTGCGATCTGGGCCCTTAGGGCCTCGAGGGAGGGAAAGCGCCTCTCCTCCCGGAGGCGCTTGAGGAAGCGCACCCGCATCTCCTCCCCGTAAAGTTCCCCGGCGAAGCCCAAAAGGTGCACCTCCAAGCGCCTTTCCTCCCCCCCCAGGGTGGGCCGCGTCCCCACGTTGGCCACCCCCTTGTAGCGGCCAAAGGCTCCTTCCGCCTCCACGGCGTAGACCCCGGGGGGAAGGACCTTCAAGGGGTGGACGGCCAGGTTGGCCGTGGGAAAGCCAAGCCGCCTTCCCATCCTGTCCCCCGCCACCACCACCCCGTAGGCCCCGTAGGGCCGGCCCAGGAGGTGGCGGGCCTCCTCCACCTTCCCCTCCTTGAGGAGGTCGCGGATGCGGCTACTCTTCACCGCCTCCCCCCCAAGGCTCAGGAGGGGGACGACCCGGGTGGGGGCCACCCGCTCCAGGGCCTCCGGGCCCCCCGCCCGGCCCCGGCCGAAGCGGAAGTCCTCCCCCACGTAGATGCGGCTCGCCTGAAGGGCCCTTAGGTCCTCCAGGAAGGCCTCCGGGGGTCTTCTGGCGAACTCCTCGTTGAAGGGCACCGCCAGGATCAGCTCCACCCCAAGGGCCCTGAGGGCCTCCACCTTTTCCGTGAGGTCCATAAGGAAGCCCTCCCCCCGGGTGAAGACCTTGGTGGGAGGGTCAAAGGTGTAGACGAGGAGGGGCTGGTGGAGGCGCTTGGCCTCGGCCAGGGCCTGGTGGAGGAGGTGCTGATGGCCAAGGTGGACCCCGTCAAAGGAGCCCACGGCCACCACCTTGGGGCCCTTGGGGACGTCAGCGACCTCGGAGAAAAGCATGGTAGTAGAGGACCCCCACGATCCCGGTGGCGGAAAACTCCACCTCGCCCCTCTGGTGCATGGCCAGGGCCCTTTCCGGCTCCAGCCAGACCACCTCTATGGCCTCGTCCTCATCGGGGGTGGCCTCCACCTCCTTGAGGTTCTCCGCCAAAAAGACGTGGGTCTTCTCGTCGGTGAAGCCGGGGGAGACGTAGTAGCTGAAGAGGTAGGTGAGGTCTCCCGTGAGCCCGGTTTCCTCGGCGAGCTCCCGCCTCGCCGCCTCCAAGGGGTCCTCCCCGGGCTCTATGAGGCCCGCGGGGATCTCCAAGGGGGCGAGGCCCACGGCGGGGCGCATCTGGCGCACGAAGAGCATCCTCCCTTCCCTCAGGGCGATCACCGCCACCGCGGGCTTGTGCTCCACGATCTCGTAACGGCCTTCCAGGGCCAGGTTCAGGATGCGGCCCCGGTAGAGGTAGGTGCGCTCCACCCCCTTATGTTAAGGCCCCGGGGGCACCCTGCCCCCGGGGCGCTCGCGCCTTTTACTGGAGAGCGTTCAGGGTGGCCAGGAGGACCTGGCGGGTGTAGGTGGGGTTGCGGACCCTCTTGGAGCCGTCGTTTTGGATGAGGAGGTGGTTCCAGCTGGCCCGCACGATGGGGTCCTTGGTGGGGAAGCCCTTAAGCTGCTCCAGCCAGGCCAAGAAGCCCTGCTCGCCGTGGCAGCGGGCGTAGTAGGCGGCGGTCTCGCCCCTGGCCTCCACCGTGGCCACGGCAAGGCCCCGGGAAGGTTGGAATCGTTTTCGCCAGGCCTTTCGGTATACTGGCGGCGTGTACGGGGTGCTGGTGTGGCCGCCCGAGGACCTGAGGCGGTTCATGGAAGAGCTCCAGGCCCGCCACGGGGTCAAGGGCTTCGGCCCGCCCCACCTCAACCTCCGCCAGCCCTTTGACTGGCCCTACGAGGAGGAGGCCTTGAAGATCGCCCTGGAAGGCATCCTGCGGGGCCATCCTCCCTTTCGCCTTCGCCTGGGGGGCTGGGGCTTCTTCCCCCAGGGGGTGGTCTACCTCCGGGCCTACGGGGGCGGGGCCTTCCGGCGCCTCTACCACGCCCTGGAGCCCCTGGCCCCCCCCTCAAGGAGATTGAGGGGCCGAGCTACATCCCCCACCTGACCCTGGCCCTGGGCCTCTCTCCGGAGGAGGCGAAGGCCCTGGCGGAACGCCTCCCGCCCCCGCCCCGCCGCTCCTTCCTGGTGAAGGAGGCGGCCTTGGTGCGGGACGAAGGGGAGGGGCTTGTGGAGGTGGCCCGCTTTCCCCTAGGCCCTAGCCCAAAGCGATGAGGGCCATGGCCAGGAGGCTCAAGCCCACCCCCGTAAGCCGCCCCCGGGAAAGCCTTTCCTTCAGGACGAGCCAGGCCAGAAGCACCGTGAAGACCGGGTAGAAGGAGGAGAGGACCGCCGCCACGTCCAGCCGTCCGGCCTGGGCCGCGAGGAGGAAGAAGAGGTTTCCCCCGGCGTCCCCGAGGCCAGCGAGGAGGACCCATGGGGCCTCGCGTCCTCCAGGCCAGGGCCTGGCCCTGAGGGCGGCAGGGAGGACCAGGAGGAAGGCGGTGAGCTTGGCCCAGGCGGCGGGGTAGAAGAGCCCCTCCACCCGGTCCATGAAGGCGTAGAACCCGCCGAAGCCGAGGCCGGCGAGGAGGGCGAGGCCCAGGTTCCCCGGGCGCGCCCGGCCTTCGGGCCGGGAGACGAGCCAGACCGCGAGGAGGCCCAGCCCCATGCCTAGGGCGGGGAAAAGGCCCGGCCACCCCTCGAGGAGGGCCCCCAGGGCCACGGGGAGCGCCGTCCCCACCACCCCGGCCACCGGGGCGGCGAGGCCCATCTCCCCGTGGGCCAGGGCCCGGTAAAAGGCGAGGAGGCCGAGGGCCCCGGAGGCCCCGCCCAAAAGGGCGTAGGGAAGGTCCCGCCCTTGGGGCGCCTCCCCGAAGACCTGGGCCAGGAGGAGGAAGAGGAGGAGGCCGATGCCGGAGACCCAGAGGACCACGGCCTGGGCGTGGGCTCGGCGGGAGGCCATCCCGCCGCCGAAGTCCCCGGCCCCCCAGGTGAGGGCGGAGAGGAGGCCGAAGCCTAGAGGGAGGAGGAGGTGGGCGTCCATGGGAGGCGTCTTTGGGGCCCCCCTCTGGCGAAAGCGACTTAGTCCAGGAAGTCCCTGAGCTTCCGCGTGCGGGACTCGTGGTACTTGAGCTTGCGCAGGGCCTTGTTTTCAATCTGCCGGATCCTCTCCCGGGTGACGCCGAAGAAGGCCCCCACCTCCTCCAGGGTGTGCTCCCGCCCGTCAATAAGCCCTTTCCGGAGCTTCAGGACCATGGCCTCGCGCTCGGAGAGCTTGGACAGGGCCTTCTCCAGCTCCTCGGAGAGGAGGCTCTGGGTGGCGGCGTCCACCGGGGAGGGGAGGTGCTCGTCGGGGATGAAGTCCCCGTAGAAGCTGTCCTTCTCGTCGCCAATGGGGGTCTCCAAGGAGACGGGCTCTTGGGCGATCTTGAGGGTTTCCTCCACCCGCTTGGCGTCCCAGCCCGGCCCCATGGCCTCGGCGATCTCCTCGTAGGTGGGCTCGCGGCCGAGCTCCTGCTGGAGCTGCCTGGCGGTGCGGGAGAGCTTGTTGATGGTCTCCACCATGTGCACCGGGATGCGGATGGTGCGGGCCTGGTCGGCGATGGCCCGGTTGATGGCCTGCCGGATCCACCAGGTGGCGTAGGTGGAGAACTTGAAGCGCCGCTTGTACTCAAACTTCTCCACCGCCCGGATCAGGCCCTGGTTTCCCTCCTGGATGAGGTCCAGGAAGGAGAGGCCCCGCCCTGTGTACTTCTTGGCGATGGAGACCACGAGCCGAAGGTTGGCCTCAATGAGGTGCTGCCGGGCCGCCTCCCCTTCCCGGGCGATGTGCAGGTAGCGCTTGTGCTCCTTGGGGAGGCTTTTGAGCTTCTGGTCAATCTCCTCCACGGTCTTGGGGTCCAGGGTCTCCTTGAGGCCGGGGATGTGCCGCACCCGGGCTGAGCCCAGGATCTTGGCCCGGACCACCTCCCGGATGAGGTCGGGGTCAAGGCCGGTGATCTCGGAGAGCTTCTTGATGGCCTCCATCCCCTCCTCCACCTTCCGGGCGAGCTCCACCTCCTCCTCCAGGGTGAGGAGGGGGACCTGGCCGATCTCGTGCAGGTACTGGCGCACGGGGTCGGAGGTGGAGATCTTGGGGATGGGGAGGTCTTCTTCCTCCTCCAGGTCCAGCCCCTCGCCCTCCTCGGGCAGGTCCAGGAGGTCGTCCTCCAGGACGAGGTCCGGGTCCTCGAGGTCGGGGTCGGGCTCCCCCTCGGGGAACTCGGGGAACTCTTCCGCCTCCTCCTGGACCAGGACCTCGGTCTCCTGGGCTTCCTGGGCCTGGGCGTTCTTGCGCTTGCTCTTCTTCAAGGCTCACCTCCCTCGCTTTTCCGCGAACAGGACCTTGTATTCGGCCACCTTGAGGGTCTGGAAGGCGCCGAACTTCTCCTCCAGCAAAGGCTCGTACTTCAGGAACGGGTTGGACACAAGGAAAAACACGCCACCCGGCCTGAGCCGGGCCGCCGCCACGTCCACGAACGCCTGGGCCACATCCAGAATGACCGCACCCCCCACGTGAAAGGGGGGGTTCGTAACTATGATGTCAAACCGGGCCTCCTCTGTCAAGGCCTCGTCCACGTCGGAGTGGAGGGCCTGAGCCTTCAGGGCGTTGGCCTCGAGGCCCTTTTGCAGGGAGAGGACGGAGGCCAGGTCGTCCTCCACCCCCACCACCTCCGCCCCCATCCGGGCGAGGGGCAGGGTCAGGGCCCCATAGCCCGCCCCCAGGTCCAGGACCTGCCGGCCGCGGACCCCCTCGGGCCCCAGGCGTTCCTGCAGGGCCTCGAGGAGGAGCAGGGAGGCCGGATCCACCTTCCCCGCCGAGAAGACCCCGGGGAGGTGGTGGAAGGTGTACTCCGCCCCCAGGATGCGGGCCGAAAAGGCCCGCCAGAGGGAGGGGAGGGGCGGGGCCTCCTTCTCCTTCTCTAGGAGGGCCACCCGGTAAGGCCCCTCCCGCCGCACCACCACGCCGTAGCCCAGAAGGGCCCGGGCCTCATTGAAGTAGCGCTCAAACCCCTTGTTCTTGTCCCCGGCAAGGTAGAGCCGTCCCCCCGTCCGGAGGGCCCGGGCCGCGGCCACGAGGCTCGCCTGGACGTAGGCCGTCCCTCGCCCGGCGGGGAGGGCCAGGACCACGAGGTCGTACGCTCCCGCCGCCGCCTCCCAGGGAAGGGCGAGTCGGGCCTGGAGGCCGCTCGCCGTGAGGCAGCGAAAGGCGGCCCGGGAGGTCTCCAGCCGCTCCACCGCCATCTTCCCCTCCAAGGGGAGGCTTCCCCAGCCCACCCCGGGGTTCAGGTCCAAGGCCCGCTCGCCGAAGGGCTCCACCGTCTTCTGCAGGAGGTCGTAGACCGGGTCCCGGTACCCCCGGGCCCCGGGCTTGACGAAGAGCCGGCCTCCGGGGTGGGGAAGGGGGGTGAGGCGGTGGTAGGCTTCCCGCGTCAGGCTCACGTCCTCCCAGGATAAGGGCCTTGGGCGGAGGGGGCAAATGCCTTCGTGTGCTACTTGATCTGGACCCCCGGGGTGTGAAAAAAGAGGGGGTGCCATGCGGCAAGATCGTGAGCACCCCCTTTACCATCTTGACGCAGAGACCCTTCTCGTGGCTATCTACGTCTGGGTAGATGACGAACTGAAAGCCCTGCAGGCCCAAGGATTCAAGCTCCCCCCAAAGCAAAAGCACCAGAAGGCCACCCTGGCCGAGCTCTTGACCCTCGCCATCTTCGTCCTGTTGCAAGGCCAGGACCTCGCCAAAGGCTACCTGGCCGCCAAGACCACCCTCAAGGCCTACTTCCCCTCCCTCCCCCACCTCTCCCGCTTCTACCGGGTCCTTCAGAAGGCTCAGGGGTTGTTGGCTCACCTGGCCATAAGGCTCTCCGGAGGGCAAGGTCTTCTGCAGGTGGTGGACCTCAAACCCATCCCCCTGGCCCACGGCCACCGGATTCACGGCTTGGACCTTCCTGAGGCCGCTGTGGGGGTGGGCCCCCTGGGGGCTTTCGCGGGCTACGTTCTCATGCCGGTGATGAACGAGCGCGGCCTCTTTTTTCGTTGGGCTATCCTCCCCGGGAATGCCCGGGAGACCTGGGGGAGGGACCTGCTGGACGGTCTGCCCGCGGTCTTGGGGGACCGGGGCTTTCGCTGGGTCCAGGGGGTCAAGACGCCACCCTATCGGGTCAGGGGAGGAACGGTGGTGGAGACGGGATGGAAAGAGTGGATGGGGAGGGTACGGAACTGGATTGAGACGCGGTTTAGCGTGATGGTGCGGTCTTTGGGGCTTCATCGGATAGAAGCGCGGTCCTACTGGGGGCTGGTGGCCCGGGTGAATCTCATCCTGCTCGTTCACAACCTCATACGTAGCCGGGTGCTTCTCAGGATGGCCGGGGTGGAGCTATGAGGTAGCACACGAAGGAATGTGCTAACATTCTCTTTCAAACCGCCCGGAGGGCGGGGAAGGAGGGAAGCGTGGCCCTGGTGGTTCAGAAGTACGGCGGCACCTCCGTGGGCGACCTGGAGCGCATCCACAAGGTGGCCCAGCGCATCGCCCACTACCGCGAGAAGGGGCATCGGCTTGCGGTGGTGGTCTCGGCCATGGGGCACACCACGGACGAGCTCATCGCCCTGGCCAAGCGGGTGAACCCGAGACCGCCCTTTCGGGAGCTGGACCTCCTCACCACCACCGGGGAGCAGGTCTCCGTGGCCCTCCTCTCCATGCAGCTATGGGCCATGGGGATCCCCGCCAAGGGCTTCGTCCAGCACCAGATCGGCATCACCACCGATGGGCGCTATGGGGACGCCCGGATCCTCGAGGTGAACCCGGCCCGCATCCGGGAGGCCCTGGACCAGGGCTTTGTGGCGGTGATCGCCGGCTTCATGGGCACCACCCCGGAAGGGGAGATCACCACCTTGGGCCGCGGGGGGTCGGACACCACCGCCGTGGCCATCGCCGCCGCCCTCGGGGCCAAGGAGTGCGAGATCTACACGGACACCGAGGGGGTCTACACCACGGACCCCCACCTGATCCCCGAGGCGAGGAAGCTTTCCGTCATCGGCTACGACCAGATGCTGGAGATGGCCGCTTTGGGGGCCCGGGTCCTCCACCCCCGGGCGGTCTACTACGCCAAGCGCTACGGGGTGGTCCTCCACGTGCGCTCTAGCTTCTCCTACAACCCCGGTACCCTGGTGAAGGAGGTCGCCATGGAGATGGACAAGGCGGTCACGGGCGTGGCCTTGGACCTGGACCACGCCCAGATTGGGCTCATCGGCATCCCGGACCAGCCGGGCATCGCGGCCAAGGTCTTCCAGGCCCTGGCCGAACGGGGCATCGCCGTGGACATGATCATCCAGGGGGTTCCCGGCCATGACCCCTCGAGGCAGCAGATGGCCTTCACGGTGAAGAAGGACTTCGCCCAGGAGGCCCTGGAGGCTTTGGAGCCCGTCCTCGCCGAGATCGGGGGCGAGGCCATCCTGAGGCCGGACATCGCCAAGGTCTCCATCGTGGGCGTGGGCCTCGCCTCCACCCCGGAGATCCCCGCCAAGATGTTCCAGGCGGTGGCCAGCGTGGGGGCCAACATTGAGATGATCGCCACCAGCGAGGTGCGCATCTCCGTGATCATCCCCGCCGAGTACGCCGAGGCGGCGCTTAGGGCCGTCCACCAGGCCTTTGAGCTGGACAAGGCCTGATGGAGCGCCTCCACCTTTCCTGGGAGGACCTCCTCCGGCTGGTCCGCCGCCTGGCGGAGGCCCTTTCCGGGGAGCCTTTTGACCTCGTCAGGCTAATACCCTTCCGGTTGCCTTCGCCCGACGGGCCCGGGGAAGCTCCCCGGGGAGCTTTTGCCGGGGCCCCCGTGCTGGCGCAAGCCAGCATGGGGTGGTATAAAGCCCCCACCGCAGGGCGCGGCGGGGGCTCTGAGGCCGGCCTCTCAGATGAGGCCCAGGGCCTTCACCTGCTCCATCTCGTCCAGGAGCTCCTGGGCCGTGATCTCCATGCGCTTGCGGGCGAACTCGCCTATCTCCAGGCCCTCCACGACCCGGTACGCCCCGTCCTTGGCCGTCACCGGGAAGGAGTAGACGATGCCCTCGGGGATCCCGTACTCCCCCTGGGAGGGGACGGCCATGGAGACCCAGTCCCCCTCCGGGGTGCCCAGGGCCCAGTCGCGGATGTGCTCAATGGCGGCGTTCGCGGCGCTGGCGGCGCTACTGGCCCCCCGGGCCTGGATGATGGCCGCCCCCCGCTGGGCCACGGTGGGGATGAACTCCTTCTCGTACCACTCCATGTCCACGAGCTCCAGGGCGGGCCTGCCGTCCACCTCGGCGTGGAAGAGGTCGGGGAACATGGTGGAGGAGTGGTTGCCCCACACCGTCATGCGGCGGATGCGGTCCACGCCCGTCCCGGTCTTCTTGGCGAGCTGGGCCTTGGCCCGGTTGTGGTCCAGCCGGGTCATGGCGGTGAAGTTCCGGGGGTTGAGGCCAGGGGCGTTCTTGTAGGCGATGAGGGCGTTGGTGTTGGCGGGGTTGCCCACCACCAGCACCTTGACGTCCTTCTTGGCCACCTCGGCCAGGGCCCGGCCCTGCTCGGTGAAGATCTTGCCGTTCACCTGGAGAAGGTCCCGGCGCTCCATCCCCGCCTTGCGGGGGGCGGCCCCCACCAGGAGGGCGTAGTCCGCGTCCTTGAAGGCCACCTTAGGGTCGTCGGTGGCCTCGAGGCCCGCAAGCAGGGGGAAGGCGCAGTCTTCCAGCTCCATGACCACGCCCTCCAGGGCCTTCATGGCCTGGGGGATCTCCAAAAGCTGGAGGATCACCGGCTGGTCTTTGCCCAGCATCTCCCCCGCGGCGATGCGGAAGAGGAGGCTGTAGCCGATCTGTCCTGCGGCTCCGGTAACCGCCACGCGTACGGGTGCCTTCACCGTCCACCTCCTTTTCAGCCCAGGGCCTTCTTGACCAGCTCCACGATCTCGTCAATGGTGTCGGCCACGGGGATGCCCGCCTCGGCGAAGGCCCGGAGCTTGGACTCCGGGGTGCCCACGTTGCCCATGATGATGGCCCCGGCGTGGCCCATGCGCTTGCCCTTGGGGGCGGAGCGGCCCCCGATGAAGCCCACCACCGGCTTCTTCATGTGGTCCTTCACCCAAGCCGCCGCCTCCTCCTCGTCGGAGCCGCCGATCTCCCCGATGAGGACCACGGCCTCCGTCTCTGGGTCCTCGTTGAAGAGGGGGAGGAGGTCCTTGAAGGTGGTGCCGATGACGGGGTCGCCCCCGATCCCCACCGTGGTGGTGGTGCCGAGCCCCGCTTGGGAAAGGGCGGCTGCGGCCTCGTAGGTGAGGGTGCCGGAGCGGCTGATGATCCCCACCCGGCCCCGCTTGAAGACGTGGCCGGGCATGATCCCGATCTTGGTCTCCTCGGCGCTGATGATCCCCGGGCAGTTCCCCCCGATGAGGCGGCTTCCCAGGGCCTTGATCTCCTCCGCCGCCTTCACCATGTCCAGGGTGGGGATGCCCTCGGTGATGAGGACGATGAGGGGGATGCCCGCGTGGGCCGCCTCCAGGGCGGCGTCCGCCGCGGCCGGGGCGGGGACGAAGATGATGGAGGCGTCCACCTCGTGGTGCGCCACCGCCTCCTTCACCGTGTCGTAGACGGGGACCCCTAGGACCTCCGTTCCCCCTTTACCCGGGGTGACCCCGGCGACGATCTTGGTGCCGTAGTCCAGCATCTGCTTGGTGTGGAACTGCCCCTCCCGGCCGGTGATGCCCTGGACCAGGACGCGGGTGTCGCGGTTCACCAGGATCACGCCACACCTCCCACCATGGCCACGATGGCCTTGGCCGCCTCAATGGACGTGGGGTACATGTAGACGGGCTTCCCCTCCAAAAGCTTCTTGGCCTCTTCCTCGGCGGTGCCCGCCACCCGCATGACCACGGGCTTGGTGAGGAGCCCCTCCTCCAGGGCGCGGATCACCCCCTTGGCCACCTCGTCCGCCCGGGTGATGCCGCCGAAGATGTTGATGAAGACCCCCTTGACGTCGGGGTCCTTGAGGACCACCTTGAGGGCGTTGTAGACCACGTCCGCCTTGGCCCCGCCGCCGATGTCCAGGAAGTTGGCGGGCCTGCCCCCTACCCGGTTCACCAGGTCCAGGGTGTACATCACGAGGCCCGCCCCGTTGCCGATGATGCCGATGTTGCCGTCAAGCTTCACGTAGGCGAAGCCGTAGTTGCTGGCCTCCACCTCCAGGGGGTGCTCGGCCTCCACCTCCCTGAGCTCGGCCAGGTCGGGGTGGCGGAAGAGGGCGTTGTCGTCCAGGACGATCTTGGCGTCGGCGGCCACGATCTGGCCGTCCGTGGTCACCACCAGGGGGTTGATCTCGGCGATGGAGGCGTCCACGCCCTCGTAGGCCCGGTAGAGGGCCACCAGGACCTGGGCGAGCTTGTTGAGGTTGCCCTCCAGCCCCGCCCGCTTCACCATCTCCCGGGCCTCAAAGGGGCGGAACCCCTTGTGGGGGTCAATCCAGAACTTGTGGATGGCCTCGGGGCGCTCCGCGGCCACCTCCTCAATGTCCACGCCCCCCTCCTTGGAGAGCATCAGGACCACCCGCTTCTTGGCCCGGTCCAGGATGAGGCCGGCGTAGTACTCCTTGGCGATGTCCACCGCCTCGGCCACCAGGACCTTCTTCACCGTGAGGCCCTTGATGTTCATGCCCAGGATGGCCTGGGCCTTCTCGTAGGCCTCCTGGGGGGTGTCGGCGAGCTTGACGCCCCCCGCCTTTCCTCTCCCTCCCACGTGCACCTGGGCCTTGATGACCACCCGCTTGCCGAACTCCTCGGCGATCCGTTTGGCCTCCTCGGGGGTGTAGGCCACCTTCCCCGGCGGCACGGGCACCCCATAGCGGGCCAGGATCTCCTTCGCTTGATACTCGTGCAGGTTCAAGACCCACCTCCCTTGCCGGGCGACCCCGGTCAAGGGCATTATATAGGCCTTGGGCCGCGGAAACGGCCGGAAAGGGGGTGAGCGTGAACAAGGAGGCGCTGGTCCAGGTGGCGGAAGAGGTGCGCCGGGCCACGGGCCTTCCCGTGGGCTGGCGGGACGTGGAGAGGACCCTTGGGGCGCTCCGGGCAACCCGGGACCTTTGGGAGGCCGTGCGGCTTTCCCGCGTGCCCTTGCGTTTCCTCGTGCCCATTTGGGAGGGCCTCGCCCGGCGGGGGCTTCTCCGGGTGGAGGAGGGGCTTGACCTCTTGGCGGAGGTCCCGGCACCCCGCCCTGGGGAGGCGGCCTGCCCCGCCTGCGAGGGCCGGGGGCTTGTGGGGGAGAGGCTTCCGGGGCGGACGGCGGAGCGGTTTTTGGCCTGGGCCAAGGAGCGGCCCGAGGCCATCCAGGACTTTGACCAGGGGTACGTGACCCCGGAGTCCACCCTGGCCCGGGTGGCCTTGGCCTGGGACTGGGGCGACCTCGAGGGCAAGGAGGTCCTGGTCCTGGGGGACGACGACCTCACGGGCCTCGCCGCCGCCCTCACGGGTTTGCCCAAGCGGGTGGTGGTCCTGGACGCCGACCCCAGGATCGTCCGCTTCCTGGAGCGGGCGGCCAAGGCCGAGGGGCTTCCCCTCGAGGCCCACGTCCACGACCTGCGGGAGCCTCTGCCCGAGGCCTGGGTCCACGCCTTCCACACCTTCTTCACCGACCCGGTGGAAGGGCCTTTGGGCCTCCAGGCCTTCGTGGGCCGGGGGCTTCTGGCCCTGGAGGGGGAGGGGTGCGCCGGCTACGTGGGCCTGACCCACGTGGAGGCGAGCCTCGCCAAGTGGGCCGACTTCCAGCGCTTCCTCCTGGAAAACGGGGCCGTGATCACCGAGCTTCGGGACGGGTTCCACATCTACGAGAACTGGGGGTACATGGAGCAGATGCGGGCCTGGCCCTGGCTTCCCGTCAAGCGCCGCCCCGAGAAGCCCTGGTACACCTCGGCCCTGATCCGGCTGGAGCTCCTCCGCCGGGCGGACCTGGAGAACGCGCGGGTGGAGGGGGACCTCCAGGACGAGGAGGCCACCACCTACTGAGCCCCTTGGGCGGGGCGGGCGAAGAAGAGGCGGCCCACCTGGGTCTGGATGGCCTGGGTGACCACCACCTCAATCTCCTGGCCCCGGTAGCGGCTCCCCCCGTCCACCACCACCATGGAGCCGTCCTCCAGGTAGCCCACCCCCTGGTGGGGCTCCTTCCCCTCCTTGAGGATGAGGAGCTTCAGGGTGTCCCCCACCTGGAGCTGGGGCCTTAGGGCCTGGGCCAGGGCCTGGATGGAGAGGGCCTTCACCCCGTAGATCCGGGCCATCTGCAGGAGGGCGTGGTCGTTGGTGACCAAGGCGGCCTCGAGGTCTCGGGCCAGGAAGAGGAGCTTCTCGTCCACGGACTCCCCCTTGGGGGTCGTCTCCAGGACCTCGAGGGGGGCGGCCTCCCTGAGGCGCTCCAGGGTTTCCAGCCCCCGCCTCCCCTTGGCCCGCCTCAAGGGGTCTTGGCTGTCGGCGAAGTGCTGGAGCTCCTTCAGGACGAAGTGGGGCACCCACAGGGGCCCCTCCAGGAACCCCACGGCCGCCACCTCGGCCACGCGGCCGTCCACCAGGACGCTGGTGTCCAGCACCTTTCCCCCCTGGGGGGCGGGCTTGGGCTCGGGCAGCCGGAAGTAGGCCCGGTAGCCCAAAGCCAGGTAGACGAAGAGGGCCACGAGCCCGAGGGCGAGGAGGAGGCTGTGGACGGGGGAGAAGCCCGGCACCTGGGCGAGGAGGGTGGTGAGGAGGACGGCGAGGAGGAGGCCCACGGTGGAGCCCAGGGTGGCGGCCACGACCACCTCGGGGGGGAGGCTCCGGAGACGCCTCAGGCGCGCCTCCAGCGCCCCCTCCAGCCTCGGCCCCAAGAGGAGGCCGGTGAGGAGGCCCGCCAGGGCCAGGTAGAGCCGGTTGAGGGAGAGGAGGGAGGGGCTTTGGGGAAGGAGCCCCCAGTCCTCCAGAAACCCCGCGAGGCCTAGCCCAAAAAGGGCGGAGGCGAGGTAGACGAGGTGCCGCGTCCTCATGCCAGGTACGCCTCCACAGCCTCCTGAAGCCTTTTAAGGTTTCCCGGGTGGAGGAAGCGGCCAAACCCCGCCCGCTCCCCCTCCCTAAGCCTCCGCTCCAGCCCCGCCACCCGCCGCACCTCCCCGGCCAAGCCCACCTCCCCCACCAGGGCGAGGTCGGCGGGCAGGGGGCGGCCCACCACGGCGGAGTACACCGCCAGGGCTACGGCCAGGTCCAGCCCCGGGTCCTGGACCTTGAGCCCCCCGGCGAGGTTCACGTAGACGTCCAGGTTGGCGAGGGGTAGGCCAAGCCTCCGCTCCAGGACCGCGAGGACCACGTCCACGCGCCTCCCGTCCAGCCCCTGGACCACCCTGCGGGGGGCGGGGAAGGGGGTTTTGGCCGCCAGGGCCTGGACCTCCAGGGCCAAGGCCCTTTCCCCGGCCAGGGCCAGGGCCACGGCGCTTCCCGGCACCCCCAGGGGGCGCTCCTTGAGGAAGGCCTCGGAGGGGTTTTCCACCTCCAGAAGCCCCGTCTCCTCCATGCGGAAGACCCCGATCTCCCCCACGGGGCCGAAGCGGTTCTTGGCGCTCCGCAGGACCCGGTAGGGTCCTGCGGTCTCCAGGTAGAGGGTGGCGTCCACGGCGTGCTCCACGCTCTTGGGGCCGGCCACCACCCCCTCCTTGGTCACGTGGCCCACGAGGACCACGGCCACGTCCCGCTCCTTGGCGAAGCGCACCAGGGCCGAGGTCGCCTCCCGGACGGCCACCAGGCTCCCCGGGCTCCCCCCGGCCTCGAGGGTCTGCACGGAATCCACGAAGAGGACCTCCGGGGGGTCCTCCTCCAGGAGGGTGAGGAGGGGCTCGAGGCGGGTCTCCCGCACGAGGAGGAGGTCCTTCACCCCGAGGCGCTGCGCACGGAGCTTGATCTGGGCGGGGGACTCCTCCCCGGCCACGTAGTAGACCCTTTGGGGCATCCGCTTGGCCATCTCCAGGAGGAGGGTGCTCTTGCCCACCCCCGGCTCCCCTCCCAGGAGGACCACCTCCCCCGTCACGAACCCCCCGCCCAGAACCCGGTCCACCTCGGAAAGCCCCGAGGAGAAGCGGCGCTCCTCGGCCTCGTCCACCTGGGAGAGGGCGAGGAGGGGGAGGGGGGAGGGCCTGGCCCTCCTCGAGGCCGGGGCGGGGGCCGCTTCCCGGAAGCTCTCCCAGGAACCGCAGGAGGGGCACCGCCCCAAGGGCTTGGGGGTGCGGTAACCGCACTCCACGCAGGCGTAGGCGGCCTTGGCCATCCTCGGGGGGCTAGACGAGGAGCTCCTCCCCCTCCACCTCGTGGAAGGCCACCTGGCCTCCCTCCACGCTCACGTGGATCCGGCCCGTGGGCTTCCGCAGGAGGGTAATGGCCAAGGGGTCCTCTATGCGCTCCCGCAGCACGCCCCGCAGGGCGCGGGCGCTCCCCGTCTTGGGGGCCTGGTCCACCAGGAAGCGGGCCACCTCGGGGGCGAAGCTCACCTGGACGTCCCGGGCCTGGAGCTCCTTGCGGATGTCCTCCAGCATCATCTCGGCCACCCGCACCAGCTCCTCCTCCGTGAGGGGCCGGAAGCGGATGACCTCGTCCAGCCGGTCCAGAAACTCGGGGGTGAAGAGGGCCTTCAGGGGGGACTCCGTGTCCACCTCCTTGGAGGTGAAGCCGATGGCGGGGCCCACGTTGTAGCCGGTGTTGGAGGTCATGATGAGGATGACCCGGCGGAAGTCCACGGTCCGCCCCATGCCGTCCGTGAGGCGGCCCTCGTCCAGCACCTGGAGGAAGGTGTTGTAGATGTCGGGGTGGGCCTTCTCAATCTCGTCCAGGAGGACCACGCTGAAGGGCTGGCGGCGCACGGCCTCGGTGAGGCGGCCCCCCTGCTCGTAGCCCACGTACCCCGGCGGGGCCCCGATGAGCTTGGAGATGGAGTGGGGCTCCTGGAACTCGGACATGTCAAAGCGGATGAGGGCCCGCTCGGAGCCGAAGAGGACCTCGGCCAGGGCCTTGGCGAGCTGGGTCTTGCCCACGCCGCTTTGCCCCACGAAGAGGAAGCTCGCCGCCACCCGGGTCCTTCCCCCAAGCCCCACCCGGGCCCGGCGGAGGGCGTTCGCCAGGGCGCGGATGGCCTCCTCCTGGCCCACCACCCGCTTCCTGAGCTCCTCCTCCAGGCGCATGAGCTTCTCGTCGTCCTTGTCGTCCACGTAGACCCCGCCCCAGGAGTCCACCACCGCCTCCACGTCCTCCCGGGTGACGATGGGGGTGCCGTCCTCTTCCTCCGCCACCGGGAGGCCCAGGGAGGCGTTCAGGCGCACCCTCGAGGCCGCCTCGTCAATGAGGTCAATGGCCTTGTCGGGGAAGTTGCGCCCGGGAAGGGAGCGGATCCCGATCTTCACCGCAAGCTCCAGGATCTCGTCGGGGATGATCACCCCGTGGTGGGCCTCGTACCGGGGGCGGAGGCCCTTGAGGATCTCCAAGGTCTCCTCCGGGGAAGGCTCGAGGACGATCACCGGTTGGAAGCGCCGTTCCAGGGCGGCGTCTTTCTCTATGTAGCGGTGGTACTCCCCGGTGGTGGTGGCCCCGATCACCTGGATCTCCCCGCGGGCCAGGGCGGGCTTGAGGATGTTGGCGGCGTCCAGGGTGCCCTCGGCCCCCCCGGCCCCGATCAGGGTGTGGAGCTCGTCAATGAAGGCGATGACCTTGGCGTTCTTGAGCTCCTCAATGATCTGCCGCAGCCGCTCCTCAAACTCCCCCCGGTACTTGGTCCCCGCCACCACCCCGGCGAGGTCAATGGCCACCACCCGGGCCCCCTTGAGGATGGGGGGTACCCGGCCCTCCACGATGGCCTGGGCCAGGCCCTCCACGATGGCCGTCTTGCCCACCCCGGGGTCCCCGATGAGCACGGGGTTGTTCTTGGTGCGCCGGGCGAGGATCTGGATCACCCGATTGATCTCCTCCTGGCGGCCGATCACCGGGTCCAGCTTCCCCTCCCGGGCCTCCTTGGTGAGGTCGCGGCCGTACTCGTCCAGGAAGGGGGTGTTCACGGGCTTTTCCCGCTCGCGCCCCTCGGCCATGGCCAGGACCCTCCAGCGGATGGCGTCCACGTCCTTGGCGAAGTGGCTGAGGATGCGGTAGGCGATCCCGTCCCCCTCCCGGATGATGCCGAGGAGGATGTGCTCCGTGCCGATGACGGGGGAGCCCATGTTGCGGGCCTCGGCGCTGGCGAGCTCCATGACCCGCCTCGCCCTCGGGGTGATGGCCGGGGGCTCCCCGGTGCGCCCGCCCTCCCCCCGGCCCACCAGCTCCTCCACCATGCGCCGCATGGCCTCGAGGCTCGCGCCGTACTCCTGGAGGATGCGGGCCGCCGTCCCCCCCTCGCGCATCAGGCCCAGGAGGAGGTGCTCCGGGCCGATCATGGAGTGGCCTAAGCGGCTCCCCTCCTCTCTTGCGTAGTGAAAGACCAGCCTGGCGCGGTCGTCGTATCGGTTCATGCTCCCCTCTACCTCACATTCTAGCCTAGGGGGAGGGCGGCTTGGCGTTTGCGCCCCGGCTCACCTTAGGGGGGGCTTTGGGTAAGATGCCTGGTAATCGGGGCTTGGCCCCGGTGGGGAGGATTGGGATGCCTGCGAGCAGCCTGGACGAACTGGTGGCGCTGTGCAAGCGGCGCGGCTTCATCTTCCAAAGCTCCGAGATCTACGGGGGGCTTCAGGGCGTCTACGACTATGGGCCCTTGGGCGTGGAGCTCAAGAACAACCTCAAGCAGGCCTGGTGGCGACGCAACGTCTACGAGCGGGACGACATGGAGGGCCTGGACGCCAGCGTCCTCACCCACCGCCTCGTCCTCCACTACTCCGGGCACGAGGCCACCTTCGCCGACCCCATGGTGGACAACCGCATCACCAAGAAGCGCTACCGCCTGGACCACCTCCTCAAGGAGCAGCCGGAGGAGGTCCTCAAGAGGCTTTACCGGGCCATGGAGGTGGAGGAGGGGAACCTTCACGCCCTGGTCCAGGCGATGATGCAGGCCCCCGAGCGGGCCGGAGGCGCGATGACGGCGGCCGGGGTCCTGGACCCCGCAAGCGGGGAGCCCGGGGACTGGACCCCGCCCCGCTACTTCAACATGATGTTCAAGACCTACGTGGGCCCCGTGGAGGACGAGGCCTCTTTGGCCTACCTGCGCCCCGAGACCGCCCAGGGCATCTTCGTCAACTTCAAGAACGTCCTGGACGCCACGAGCCGCAAGCTGCCCTTCGGCATCGCCCAGATCGGCAAGGCCTTCCGCAACGAGATCACCCCCAGGAACTTCATCTTCCGGGTGCGGGAGTTTGAGCAGATGGAGATTGAGTACTTCGTCCGCCCGGGGGAGGACGAGTACTGGCACCGCTACTGGGTGGAGGAGCGCCTTAGGTGGTGGCAGGAGATGGGCCTAAGCCGGGAGAACCTCGTCCCCTACGAGCAGCCCCCGGAGGAGCTCGCCCACTACGCCAAGGCCACGGTGGACATCCTCTACCGCTTCCCCCACGGCCTGGAAGAGCTCGAGGGCATCGCCAACCGCACGGACTTTGACCTGGGGAGCCACACCAAGGACCAGGAGGCCCTGGGGATCACCGCCAAGGTCTTGAAGAACGAGCACTCCACCCAGCGCCTCGCCTACCGCGACCCCGAGACGGGGAAGTGGTTCGTCCCCTACGTGATTGAGCCCTCCGCCGGGGTGGACCGGGGGGTCTTGGCCCTCCTCGCCGAGGCCTTCACCCGGGAGGAGCTTCCGAGCGGGGAAGAGCGCATCGTCCTTAAGCTCAAGCCCCAGCTCGCCCCCATCAAGGTGGCGGTGATCCCCCTGGTGAAGAACCGCCCGGAGATCACCGAGTACGCCAAGCGCCTCAAGGCCAGGCTTCAGGCCCTGGGCCTCGGGCGGGTGCTCTACGAGGACACGGGCAACATCGGCAAGGCCTACCGCCGCCACGACGAGGTGGGCACCCCCTTCGCCGTCACCGTGGACTACGACACCATCGGCCAGAGCAAGGACGGCACCACCCGGCTCAAGGACACGGTCACGGTGCGGGACCGGGACACCATGGAGCAGATCAGGCTTCACGTGGACGAGCTGGAGGGCTTCCTTCGGGAGAGGCTTAGGTGGTAAGCTGGAGGAACGATCCGTTTTTGAGGGGCCCGGAGTGGCGCAAAACCGGAAGCACTGGAAGGAGGTTCTGGCTCAGCTGGAGGCGCGCATAGAGGAGCATTGGCGGAAGATCCGGGAAGAGGAAGCTAGACCTCAACCCAACTGGGGCGTCATCGCCCACTGGGAGCGGGAGATCCGGTCATGGGAAAGAAGAAGGGAACGCATCTTACGGCGCCTAGGCAGGAGGTCCTAGGCATCCCCGAGCCAATCTGGCGGGAGCTTTGGGAAGAGGTAGAGCGGGCACGGGCGCTTTACCAGGAGATGCAGGTGGCCCCTTCCCGCGAGCTGGAGCGGGAACTCTTTGGCGCCTTGACCCACCTGGTGGGCCACGTGAGCGCCATGTGGGAAGAGGCCGAGTTTCTAGAGGAGGACGCATGAGGGTGGCCGTGGTGGGGGCCACGGGGGCCGTGGGGCGGGAGATCCTCAAGGTCCTCGAGGCCCGAAACTTTCCCCTAAGCGACCTCAGGCTCTACGCCTCCCCCCGCTCCGCCGGGGTGCGCCTTCCCTTTAGGGGCGAGGAGGTCCCCGTGGAGCCCCTGCCCGAGGGGCCTTTGCCTGTGGACCTCGTCCTGGCGAGCGCCGGGGGGGCGGTCTCCAAGGCCCTCGCCCCGGTTTGGGCGGAGGGCGGGGCCCTGGTGGTGGACAACTCCAGCGCCTGGCGCTACGAGCCCTGGGTGCCCCTGGTGGTGCCCGAGGTGAACCGGGAGAAGATCTTTCAGCACCGGGGGATCATCGCCAACCCCAACTGCACCACGGCCATCCTGGCCATGGCCCTTTGGCCCCTGCACCGGGCCTTTCAGGCCAAGCGGGTCATCGTGGCCACCTACCAGGCGGCTTCCGGGGCCGGGGCCAAGGCCATGGAGGAGCTCCTTACCGAGACCCACCGCTTCCTCCACGGGGAGGCCCCCAAGGCCGAGGCCTTCGCCCACCCCCTGCCCTTCAACGTCATCCCCCACATTGACGCCTTCCAGGAGAACGGCTACACCCGCGAGGAGATGAAGGTGGTCTGGGAGACCCACAAGATCTTCGGGGACGACACCATTAGGATCAGCGCCACGGCGGTGCGGGTGCCCACCCTAAGGGCCCACGCCGAGGCGGTGAGCGTGGAGTTCGCCCGCCCCGTGACCCCGGAGGCGGCCCGGGAGGTCCTCGAGGAGGCCCCGGGGGTGGAGGTGGTGGACGAGCCCGGGGCCAAGCGCTACCCCATGCCCCTCACCGCAAGCGGCAAGTGGGACGTGGAGGTGGGGAGGATCCGGAAAAGCCTCGCCTTTGAGAACGGCCTGGACTTCTTCGTGGTGGGGGACCAGCTCCTGAAGGGGGCCGCCCTAAACGCCGTGCAGATCGCCGAGGAGTGGCTTAAGGGCGCCTGAGCCAAAGCCAGTACTCCAGGTTCCCCTCCTTCCCCGGGAGGGGGCTTTCCCCTTCCCCCAGGGCCTGGAAGCCCAGGGCCAAGGCCTTTTCCCGCACCCGCCTTAGGGCCTCCCGCCGCTTGGCCTCCTCCCGCACCACCCCCTTGTGGGCCTTGGGCCCCAGCTCAAACTGAGGCTTCACCAGGACCAGGGCCTCCCCTTGGGGCTTGAGGAGCTCCAGGACCTTGGGGAGGAGGAGGGTGGAGGAGATGAAGGAAACGTCCATCACCACGAGGTCCACGGGCTCGGGCAGGACCAGGGTGCGGGCGTCCTCTTCCTCCAGGGCCACCACCCGGGGGTCTTCCCGGAGGCGGGGGTGGAGCTGGCCCTTGCCCACGTCCACGGCGTAGACCCGCCTCGCCCCTCGCTCCAAAAGGACCTGCGTGAACCCCCCGGTGCCCGCCCCGAGGTCGGCGCACACCTTTCCCTCCACCGCCACGGGGAAGGCGGAGAGGGCCCCGAGGAGCTTGTAGGCCCCCCGGCCCACGTAGCGCTCCTCCTCCAAGAGCTCCACGGCGGCGCCTTCGGGCACGGGGTGGGCGGGCTTTTGCACCACCTTGCCCCCCACCCGCACCTTGCCCTCCTGGATCAGGCGCTTGGCCTTCTCCCGGCTTTCCACCAGGCCCCGTTCCACCAAATAGCGGTCCAGGCGCACAAGGGTATTATGGGGGGGTGGCGCCCGACCTTTCCGGGACCTGGTACGTTTTGGAGGGAGACCCGGGGGAGCACCTGGTGGTGGAGGCCTTGGGGGAGAGGCTTTCCGGCATCTGGACCAGCCGGGAGTTGGCCGAGGCCTTCCTGGCCCACCACCCCCACCTGGGGATGCGGGTGAGCGCCTTGGAGAGCCGGGCCCTGAAGGAGGCCTTCTTGAGGGCCCTCGGGATGCTCCAGGTGGAGGCGGTCATGGTGGACTACCGCCCCGGGACCCACCGGGCGCAGGTGGCCAAGGTGGAGGACCTTCTAGAGGAGGTGCGGCGTGCGTAGGCTTTTGGCGGCCCTTTTTCTGGTCTTGGCCTTCGGCGTGGCCCAGCGGGCCGAGCTCAGCGTGGGGAGCCCCTTCGGCCTCCAAGGGGGGGTGCGCTTCCCCCTCCTTCCCCTTCTCCTGGACGGGCGGGCCTACGGGGGGGTGGGCCTCGAGGCCTTGGGGGGCGGGGTGGACCTCCTCCTCAAGGTGCCCCTCACCGACCTCTACCTGGGCCTTGGGGGCTTCTACGGCACGGGGCCTGCCCTCACCTTCCCCCAGGAGGGGCGGGGCCAGGGGGGCGTGCGGATGGTCCTCGGCACCTGGCTCAACCTGCCCCTGCCCCTCCTGGGGGCCTACCTGGAGGTCCAGCCCGTCTACTACCTGGCCCCGGTCCAATCCTTCGGCGTGGGCCTGGCCTTGGGGGTGAGCGTGGGGCTTTAAAGCGACCCCATGCTGGCCAAGGCCGGCATGGGGGACCCGGGGATGTCCGGCGGCGGCCGAACGGGGTCAGACCCTGTAACCCTCTTTTAGGGGTACGATGCGGTTCATCACCAGGGCCTCGGGCCTCGAGTCCACGGGGTCTTGCCAGAAGTAGCCAAGCCGCTCCAGCTGGTAGCGGGTGTCCTTGGGGCCCTGGGCCACGCTCGGCTCAATGAAGCCCCGCTTCACCACAAGGGCCTCGGGGTTGAGGTTTTGCAGGAAGTCTCCCCCCTCCTCCGGGTCCTTGGTGCGGAAGAGCCTGCCGTAGAGCCTAAACTCCACGGGGAGGGCGTGGCGGGCGGAGACCCAGTGGATCACCCCCTTGGGCCTGACCCCGTCCTCGGGGTTCGCCCCCAGGGTGCCGGGGACGATCCGGGCCTTGAGGAGCCTCACCTCGCCCCCCTCTTCCACCACGTCCTCAAGCTCTATGACGTAGGCGTGCCTCAGGCGCACCCTCTGCCCCGGGGCGAGGCGCTTCCAACCTTTAGGGGGGTTGAGGCTGAAGTCCGTGCGCTCAATGTAGAGCTCCGGGGAGAAGGGAAGGGGCCGGCTTCCCTCCTTGGGGATGTCCCGGGGCCAGTAGGGGGCCTCGAGCCACTCCTCCCCCTCGTAGTTGGTGAGGACCACCTTCAGGGGCTCCACCACGCCCAAGACCCTGGGGGCGATGGGGTTCAGGTCGTCCCGCACCACCTCCTCAAAGAGGTCCATCTCAATCTGGGCCTCGTTGCGGGAGATCCCCGTCTTGCGCACGAACTCCACGATGGCCTCGGGCCTCACCCCCCTTCGCCTCAGGCCCCTCAGGGTGGGGAGCCTGGGGTCGTCCCAGCCCGAGACGTACCCCCCTTCCACCAGCCTGATGAGCTTCCTCTTGGAGAGCACGGTGTGGCTTAGGTCCAGCCGGGCGAACTCGTACTGGTGGGGCCTGGGGGAGGTGGGAAGCCCGCACTTCCCCTTGAGGTTCTCAATGACCCAGTCGTAGACGGCGCGGTTGTTCTCAAACTCCAGGGTGCAGAGGGAGTGGGTGACCCCCTCTATGAAGTCCTCCAGGGGATGGGCGAAGTCGTACATGGGGTAGATGACCCACTTGTCCCCAACGTGGTAGTGGGGGGCGTGGACGATGCGGTAGAGCACGGGGTCGCGGAGCTTGAAGTTGGGGTGGGCGGGGTCAATCTTGGCCCTCAAGACCCGGCTTCCCGTGGGCAACTCCCCCCGGCGCATCCTCTCAAAGAGCTCCAGGTTCTCCTCCACGCTCCTTTCTCGGTAGGGGCTCGGCTTCCCCTGGGCCCTTAGGGCGCTCATCTCCTCCTCGGGGAGGTCGTCCACGTAGGCCTTGCCCTCCCGGATGAGGACCAGGGCGCATTGGTACATCCTCTCAAAGTAGTCCGAGGCATAGAGGACCCGGGTGGGCGTGAAGCCCAGCCAGCGCACGTCCTCCTCAATGGCCCGGGCGTACTCCTCCTTCTCCGTCTCGGGGTTGGTGTCGTCAAAGCGCAGGTTGCACTCCCCGCCGTAGTCCAGGGCGAGGCCGAAGTTCAAGACGAGGCTCCGGGCGTGGCCGATGTGGAGGTAGCCGTTGGGCTCCGGGGGAAAGCGGGTGACGAGCTTGGCGTACTTCCCCTCCTTGAGGTCCCGCTCCACGATCTCGGTGATGAAGCACTCGGGGACAAGGCCCATAAGGAGAGTCTACTCAGAACCTGGGCGGCCGCTTCTCAAAGAAGGCCCGGATGCCCTCCTTCAGGTCCCCGGTCTCCCGCACCCAGGCGTTGGCCAGGGCGGCGAGGCGGAAGCCGTCCTCGAGGCCCATCCCCGGCAAGGAGAGGAGGAGCTCCTTGGTGAGGCGGAGGGAGGTGGGGGCGTTCTTCGCCACCTCCTCCGCTAAGGCCTTCGCCTCCTCCAGGGCTTTTCCGGGGGGGGCGATGCGGTTTGCCAGGCCCAGGGCCTTGGCCTCCTCTGCCCCCACGAGCCTTCCCGTGAGGAGGAGGTCCTTGGCGGCCTTCTCCCCCACGGCCCGCACCAGGATCACCGAGACCAAGGCGGCCACGAAGCCGATCCTCACCTCGGTGTAGCCGAGCCTTGCCTCTTCGTCCATGACCACCAGGTCGCAGGCGGTGGCGAGCCCCGCTCCCCCGGCCACCGCCGGGCCGTTCACCGCGGCCACCGTGGGCTTGGGGTAGGTGTAGACGCGGTGGAAGAGGCGCATGAGGGAGAGGGAGTGGCGGTAGTTCTCCTCGGCGCCGAGCTCCGTGACCCGCTCCAAAAAGGCGAGGTCCGCCCCGGCGCTGAAGGCCTTTCCCCTTCCCGTGAGGACCACCGCCCGCACCCCGGGGTCGGCCTCCAGGTCGTCCAGGGCCTGGAGGAGGCTTGAGGCCATCTCCGGGGAGAGGGGGTTGCGCCTTTCCGGATCGTTGAGAAAGACCACGGCCACGCGGCCCTTTTCCACCTGAACCATGGCCCCATTGTAGCCGAGGGGGTTTCTTGCTAGACTTCACCTTAGCCCGCAAACCCTTTGACCGAGGAACGGAGCGGGCTGGGAGGTGATGTAGATAAAGGAGTACCTGACCAACGAACGCATACGCGCCAAACAGGTTCGCGTCATCGGTCCCGACGGCAAGCAGCTCGGCATCATGGACACCCGGGAGGCCCTGCGCTTGGCCCAGGAGATGGACCTGGACCTGGTCCTGGTGGGCCCCAACGCCGATCCGCCCGTGGCCCGGATCATGGACTACTCCAAGTGGCGCTACGAGCAGCAGGTGGCGGAGAAGGAGGCCCGGAAGAAGGCCAAGCGCACCGAGGTCAAGTCCATCAAGTTCCGGGTCAAGATAGACGAGCACGACTATCAGACCAAGCTGGGCCATATCAAGCGCTTCCTGCAGGAGGGCCACAAGGTCAAGGTGACCATCATGTTCCGGGGACGGGAGATGGCCCACCCCGAGTTCGGGGAAAGGATTCTCAACCGCGTGGCCGAGGACCTCAAGGACCTCGCCGTGGTGGAGATGAAGCCCGAGATCCTCGGCCGGGACATGAACATGCTCCTGGCCCCGGCCAAGGTGTCGGCCTAGACCGGGTGCCCCCCCTTTGGTATAGTGGGAAGGCTTTGGGGAGCACCCAAGACCCCGCCAGGGGCGCTTCCCAGGGCGGAGGAGCGCTATGCCGAAGATGAAGACCCACAAGGGCGCCAAGAAGCGGGTCAAGATCACCGCTTCGGGCAAGGTGGTGGCCATGAAGACGGGGAAGCGGCACCTCAACTGGCAGAAGTCCGGGAAGGAGATCCGCCAGAAGGGGCGGAAGTTCGTCCTGGCCAAGCCGGAGGCGGAGCGGATCAAGCTCCTCCTCCCCTACGCGTAAGGGGGTAGAGGATGCCGCGCGCCAAGACCGGTGTCGTCCGCCGCAGGAAGCACAAGAAGATCCTGAAGCTGGCCAAGGGGTACTGGGGCCTGCGCTCCAAGAGCTTCCGCAAGGCCCGGGAGACCCTGTTCGCCGCGGGGAACTACGCCTACGCCCACCGCAAGCGTAGGAAGCGGGACTTCCGCAGGCTCTGGATCGTGCGCATCAACGCCGCTTGCCGCCAGCACGGGCTTAACTACTCCACCTTCATCCACGGGCTGAAGAAGGCGGGGATTGAGGTGGACCGGAAGAACCTGGCGGACCTCGCGGTGCGGGAGCCCCAGGTCTTCGCCGAGCTGGTGGAGCGGGCCAAGGCCGCCCAGGGCTAAAAGGCCCTTAGAGGCGCCGGGGAGCCCCGGCGCCTCCCTCTTATGCCCGTCCCTCCTGAGGTCTACGTCCTTCTGGTGGCGGCCCTCCCGGTGGTGGAGCTCAGGGGGGCGATTCCCCTAGGGGTGGCCCTGGGCCTTTCCCCTTGGCAGAGCTTCCTTTGGGCCCTCTTGGGGAACCTCCTCGTGGTGCCCCTGGCCCTTTGGCTCCTGCCCTGGGCGGTGGGGGTCGCCACCCGGGTGCCCCTTTTCGCCCGGGCGTGGCGGGCCCTCGAGGCCCGGGTGCGCCTGAGGGGCGAGGAGCAGGTCCAGCGCCTGGGGGCCTTGGGCCTCTTCCTCTTCGTGGCCGTGCCCCTGCCGGGGACCGGGGCCTGGAGCGGGGCGGTGCTCGCCGTGGTCCTCGGGCTTAAACGGCGCTACGCCCTTCTCGCCATCTCCTTGGGGGTCTTGGCGGCGGGCCTCCTCGTCCTCCTCCTCACGGGGGGGACGGTGTACGGGCTAAACTACCTGCGATGACCGCGCTTCTCCTTCCCCTCGCCTACCTCGTGGGGGCGTTGCCTTTGGGGTATTGGCTCGCCAGGCGGCGCGGGGTGGACCTGCGCACGGCAAGCCCCTACACCCTGGGCCTGGAAAGCGCCCTGAGGCGCCTGGGCCTGGGCCTTCTCCTCCTCTCCTTCCTCCTGGACTTCCTCAAGGGCTACCTGCCTCTCCTCCTGGGGCGGGCCTTGGGGCTGGACTTTGCCGGGCTTCTCGCCTTGGGGGTGGCGGTCTACCTGGGCCACCTCTACCCCCTTTTCTTCCGGGACCCCTGGCCCCTAAGGGCCAAGGGGGCGGGGGTCCTCCTCGGGATCCTCTCCGGCCTTCCCCTTCCCCCCGCCTTAGGCCTCGTCCCCGTGGCCTTGGGCCTCGTCCTCTACGCCCTCACCGGCTACGCCTCCTTGGCCGCCTTGGGGCTTCCCCTGGGGCTTTTGGGGGTGGTGCTCTTCGGGGGGTTTGGCCTTGGGGAAAAGTTCCTCGCCTTTGCCCTTCTTCTCCTCGCCCTCTGGCGCTACAAGGAGAACCTGGGGCGGATCCTCGAGGGCACGGAGCCCAGGCTCGGCGAGCCCCTGCCCCTCCCCTCGGAGAAGCAGGTGGTCTGCGCCTTCCTCATCCACCCCCTCACCGTGGAGGACTTCTGGCAGAGCCCCCGCTTCCGCTGGCTCAGGCCCCTGGTGCGCCTGGGCCTCCTTAAGCAGGAGTGGATAGAGCGCCTCGCCGAGCGCTTCCGCCCCATGAAGGTGGGGGAGGTGCGGGGGGTGCGGACGGCGGACGGGCGGGAGGTCCTATGCCACCTCCTCTCCGCCCCCCTCCTTCCCCACCAGATCAAGGCCAAGCCGGAGCTCGCCGTGCGGCGGGCCATCCAGGGGGCGCGGCTTGCTCAGGAGCTCGGGGCCACGGTGGTGGGCCTCGGGGCCTTCTGGAGCGTGGTGGGGGAGAAGGGGAAGAGGGTGCAGGAGGCCGTGCCGGGCATTGAGGTGACGAACGGCGGGGCCTACACCGCGGGCACCGTCCGCGCGGCCATCCCCAGGATCCTCGCCCACTTCGCCCAAAGCGGCAAGGACCTGAAGGCCGTCACGGCGGCCGTGGTGGGGGCGAACGGGGTGGTGGCCTTCGGCATCGCCCGGCAGATCGCCCCCTTGGTGGGGCGGCTCATCCTGGTGGGGCGGGACCTGGAAAGGCTTGAGCGGGCGGCGGAAAGCCTCAGGAAGAACCTGGAAAGAAAGGGGGAGGCCCCCGAGATCCTGGCCACCACGGAGGTCGCCGCCATCCGGGAGGCGGACCTCGTCTTCACCGCCACCAGCGACCCCAACCCCGTGATCTACCCCGAGCACGTGAAGCCCGGGGCCTGGATCTACGACGAGGGCGTCCCCCCCGACGTCCACCCCTCCGTCAGGGAGGTGCCGGGGGTAAGGGTGATCCCCGGGGGGGTGGTGCGGCTTCCCGGGGAGGCGAGGGCCACCCTGGACCTCCACTTCGGCGCCCCCGACCAGGTCCCCGCCTGCCTTGCCGAGACCATGATCCTGGCGGCGGAGGAGGCCTTTGACCGGAAAAGCCTCGGCGGGGAGGTCAGGGCGGAGAACATCCAGTTCTTCGTGGAGCGGGCCGAGGCCTTGGGGTTTAAGGTGGTGGAGTAGTGTGGCTCCTCCTTTCCCCCACCCGCCTCGAGGCCCCCTTCCTCAAAGGGGAGCCCTTCGCCTATTTGGCCTGGCGGGGCCTTAAGGGAAAGGGCTTCGTCTACCTGGAGACGGGAATCGGCAAGGTGAACGCCGCCATGGCCCTTGCGGCCTACGCCGCCCGCAACCCCGTGGAAAAGGCCCTCCTCTTTGGCCTCGCCGGGGCCTACCCCGGGGGGCCTCCTCTGGGAGAGGCGGTCTTGGTGGGGGAGGAGGTGGAGGCGGATCTGGGCCTCAAGGAGGGGCTAGCGCCTTTGGGCTTTCCCGCCTTGGTCCTTGGGGAAAGGCGCTACTTCAACCGCTTTCCCTTAGACCCCGGCCTCACCGGGGAGCTCGCCCGGGGGCTTGGCCTGAAGGTGGCCGTGGGCCTCACCCGGGACCTGGTCTCGGAGACCCTCGAGGAGGCCCTGGCCCTGGCCCGGCGGTGGGGGGCCTCCCTGGAGAACATGGAGGGGGCGGCCTTCGCCCGGGCCTGCCTGGCCCTGGGGGTGAGGGGGGCAGAGCTTAGGGCCCTCTCCAACCCCGCCGGGGTGCGGGACAAGGCCCGTTGGCGCACCAAGGAAGCCCTTTCTGCCCTAGCTTGGGCGGTGGGGCGGCTTATCGCCGAAGAAGGGGGGGGCCCGTAGGCCCCCCCGGCCGAAGGCCATGGGGATCAGGCCTTCTGGAAGAACTCCTCGGCCACGTCCCAGTTGAGGACGTTCCAGATGGCCTGGAGGTAGTCGGCGCGGCGGTTCTGGTACTTGAGGTAGTAGGCGTGCTCCCAGACGTCAATGCCCACGATGGGGGTGAAGCCCTCCATCACCGGGTTGTCCTGGTTGGGGGTGGAGAGGACGTGGAGCTTGCCGAAGGGGTCCTTCACGAGCCAGGCCCAGCCCGAGCCGAACCGGCCCATGGCCGCCTGGGTGAGCTTTTCCTTGAGGGCCTGGAAGCCCCCGAACTCCTGGTCAATGGCCTTCTTCAGCTCCCCCACGGGCTCCTTGGCGCCCCCTGGGGTGAGGAGCTTCCAGAAGAGGCTGTGGTTCAGGTGGCCGCCGCCGTTGTTGCGCACGGCGGTTTGGATGTCCGCGGGGAGGGCGGCGAGGTGCCTCAGGAGGACCTCCACCTCCACCCCGTGGAGGTAGGGGTACTTCTCCAGGGCGGCGTTGAGGTTCGCCACGTAGGCCCCGTGGTGCTTCTGGTGGTGGATCTCCATGGTCTGGGCGTCAATGTGGGGCTCGAGGGCCTCGTAGGGGTAGCCTAGCTCCGGAAGCTTGAACGGGTACGGCATACTTCACCTCCGCCTCCCACTATAAAGGAGGCCACCCCCCTGGGGGTGGCCTTTCTCACAAAGCCCCGCGCCGCCTACGCCCCCTCGTGGGGCTTGGCGAGCCTCATGGGGACCACGATGCGGTCAAACTCCTCCTCCGTGAGGTAGCCGAGCTCGAGGGCCGCCTGCTTCAGGGTCTTCTTCTCCCTGAGGGCCTTCTTGACGATCTCCGCCGCCTTGTCGTAGCCGATGGCCTTGTTGAGGGCGGTGGCCAGCATGGGGTTTTTCTGCAGGTGCTCCTCAATGCGCTCCAGGTTGGGCTCAATCCCCTGGGCCAGATGGGCGTCAAAGGAGGCCACGGCGTCCGCGAGGAGGTTGATGCTCTCCAGGGTGCTGTAGGCCATCACCGGCTTGTAGACGTTGAGCTGGAAGTTCCCCTGGCTTCCCGCGAAGGCCACGGTGTGGTCGTTGCCGTAGACCCGGACCACCACCATGGTGAGGGCCTCCACCTGGGTGGGGTTCACCTTCCCGGGCATGATGGAGGACCCGGGCTCGTTGGCGGGGATGGTGATCTCCCCGATGCCCGCGTAGGGGCCGGAGGCGAGCCAGCGAACATCGTTGCCGATCTTCATCAGGGCCCCGGCCAGGGTGCGGAGGGCCCCCATGACGTTGACCAGCTCGTCGTGGGCGGCCAGGGCGGCGAAGCGGTTCTCCGCCACCCGGAAGGGGAGCCCCGTCTCCTCCGCGAGGTACTTGGCCACGAGTTCTCCAAAGCGGGGGTGGGCGTTTAAGCCCGTGCCCACCGCCGTTCCGCCGATGGCGAGGTTGTAGAGGCCCTTTTCCATCTCCTTGACGGCGGCGAGGGTGGTCTTGAGCTGGGCGGCCCAGCTGCCGATCTCCTGTCCGAGGGTGATGGGCACGGCGTCCATCAGGTGGGTCCGCCCCACCTTGACGATGTGGTCAAAGGCCTGGGCCTTGGCCGTAAGGGTCCGGATCAGGCCTTCCACCGCGGGATAGAGCCTCTGGTGGAGCGCCAGGGCCACGGCCACGTACATGGCGGTGGGGAAGGTGTCGTTGGAGCTCTGCCCCCGGTTCACGTGGTCGTTGGGGTGGACGTACTTAGAGCCCAGGGGCTTCCCCAGGATCTCCGAGGCCCGGTTGGCGATGACCTCGTTCACGTTCATGTTGGTCTGGGTGCCGCTTCCCGTCTGGAAGACCACCAGGGGGAAGTGGTCGTCCCACTTCCCCTGGACCACCTCCTCCGCCGCCTGGATGATGGCCTTGGCGATCTCCTCGGGGAGCTCCCCGAGCTCCAGATTGGCTCTCGCGGCCGCCTTCTTCAGCATCCCGTAGGCCCGGATGATCTCCAGGGGCATGCGGAAGCGGTCGGTCCCGATCCTGAAGTTCTCCAGGGAGCGCTGGGTCTGCGCGCCCCAGTACTTGTCCGCCGGCACCCGCACCTCGCCCATGGTGTCCCGCTCAATCCGGTATTCCATAGGGCACCTCCCAAGGGGATTCTACCCCCAAGGTTCGGCGTATGATGGGGGCATGCGCGAGGTGTACGTTGTCGCCGCGGTGAGGACCCCCATCGGCAAGTTCGGGGGGGTCTTCAAAGACGTAAGCCCCGTGGACCTCGGCGCCCACGCCATGCGGGAGGCTTTGGCCCGGGCGGGGGTGGAGGGAAAGGCCTTGGACCTCTACGTCTTCGGCAACGTCCTCAGGGCCGGGCACGGGCAGCTCCTCCCCCGGCAGGCGGCCCTGAAGGCGGGCATTCCCAAGGAGGTGGACGGGTACCAGGTGGACATGGTCTGCGCCTCGGGGATGATGGCGGCGCTCAACGCCGTCCAGTTCCTCCGCACCGGGGAGGCCCACCTCGTCCTCGCCGGGGGGATGGAGTCCATGAGCCAGGCGGGCTTCTACCTCTCCCACCGGGCGCGGTGGGGGTACAAGTTCCTCCTGGGCGCTCCGGAAAACCTCCAGGATGTCCTCCTGCGGGACGGGCTTTCCGACCCCTTCACCGGGGAGGCCATGGGGGAGCAGGCGGAAAGGCTCGCCCAGGACCACGGGGTGACGCGGCAGGAAGTGGACGAGGCCGCCTACCTTTCCCACAAGAGGGCGGCGGAGGCCACGGCGCAGGGCCTCTTTGCCTGGGAGATCGCCCCCATGGAGGTTCAAGGGAAGAAGGGCCCGGTGGTGGTGGACCGGGACGAGGGGATCCGGCCTGAGACCACCCCGGAGTCCCTCGCCGCCCTCAGGCCCGCCTTCAAGAAGGACGGGGTCCTCACGGCGGGGAACTCCAGCCAGATCTCCGACGGGGCGGCGGCCCTCCTCCTCGCCTCCGAGGAGGCGGTCAAGGCCCACGGCCTGAAGCCCATCGCCAAGGTCCTCGGAGGGGCCTGGGCCGCCGGGGAGCCCTGGCGCTTCCCCGAGGCCCCTATCCCCGCGGCCAAAAGGCTCTTGGACCGTCTGGGGATGCGGGTTTCCGACTTCGGCCTCTTTGAGAACAACGAGGCCTTCGCCCTGAACAACGTCCTCTTCAGCCGCCTTCTGGACGTCCCCTACGAGCGGCTCAACGTCTTCGGAGGGGCGGTGGCCCTGGGCCACCCCATCGGGGCGAGCGGGGCGAGGATCCTGGTCACGCTCCTCAACGCCTTGCGGGCGAAGGGGGAGGAACGGGGCCTTGCCGCCATCTGCCACGGGACCGGGGGCTCGGTGGCCTTTGCGGTGGAGGCGGTGTAGCGGGGCGCCCCTAGAGGAGCCCGTCCAGCTCAAAGGCCTCGAGGCGGAACTCCTCCAGGGCCACCTGAAACCCCCCCGCCTCCGCCAGGAAGCGGGCCGCGGCCCGCATCGTCTCCTCCACCCAGGCGGGGTCGTTGCCGAGGAGGGTGAAGCCCACGACCTCGTAGCCCCAGGCGTCCAGGCCGTAAAGCCTTGCCGCGGAAACGGGGAAGCGGGCCTTGAGCCTTTCCAGGGCCGGCTTGATGAGGGCCCGCTTTTCCTTGAGGCTCCGGGCCGGGGTCTCCAGCCTGGCGGTGTAAAGGCCGAGGTAGGCCTTCATGGCCCTTAAGACCAGTATGCCCCTCGAGGCCCCTTAGAACATGGGCCCGATGCGGAAGTGGATCCGCCCCGTGGGGCTTTCGGGGCTGAAGGCGTAGTCCAGCCGCAGGGAGGGGAGGAGGGCCCCGAAGACGTCCAGATCCAGCTGGACCCCGATCCCCGCGCCCCACTTCACCCCCCCGGTGTTGTCGGCGAGGCCAAGGTCGGCGAAGACGATGCCGTAGAGGTTGGTGCCCCCTTGGGGGGAGAGGCGGAAGTCGTAGCGGTACTCCACGCTCGCGGTGGCGAAGGAGAGGCCGCCGTACTTCCGGTCCTCGTAGCCCCTGAGGAGGAGGGCCTCGGAGCCGCCTCCGGAGAGGTAGAAGCGCTCGCTTTCCGGCGGGTAGCCCAAAAGGGTCCCCGCGGAGAGACGGAAGGCGAGGGCCTGGCGCTTTTCCGCGTCCAGGGGCAGGTAGGTCTTGCCCGTGGCCACCAGGGGGACGAAGAAGCTCCGCCCGCCCGCGTCCGGCAGGGAGAGGCCGAGGCCGGTGGCGAGGCTCGCCTCGTAGCCTTGGGTGCGGAAGCGGGGGTCGTCCACGTCCAGGTAGCCCAAGGTGGTGTCCAGGCGGACGGTCCAGCCGGGGGTGGGGAGGAGGCTTTGGGCCAGGGAGGGGTCCTTGTAGCCGGTGCCGTCGCAGTACTTGGGGTTGGCGGTGTCGCTCACGCTCGGATCGCAGGGGGCGTTCGGGTCGTAGACCTCCAGGGCGTAGGTGGAGCGGCGGGCGGAGAGGCCGAGGGTGAGCCTTAGGTTCTCCAGGTCCTTGGAAAAGGGGCGGGAGAGGCTGAAGGCCGCCCCGGTGCGCCTCTCCGTGTACTCCCAGCCGGTGTCCGTGGTCCCCTGGAGGAGCTTGTTGTTGCCGATGGGGGTGGAGAAGGCGCTTAGGGAAAGGCTCGTGCGCACCTCCTTGAGGTCCAGGTAGTCCAGGTAAAGCCAGGGGATGGCGTAGCCCAAGGAGAGGGAAAGGTTGTCCCGGGCCTCGTTCTGTACGAAGGCGAGGTCCAGGCTCACCTGGTGGGCCAGGCCGAAGAGGTTGGTCTCCTTGAAGGAGAGGCTCCCCGACCATCCCTCCAGGGAGCTCCAGCCGATGGCGGGCTGGAAGAGGCCGGTCCGCGCCTCCTTGAGGCCCAGGACCACCACGGCCTCGTCCGGCCTCTCCCCGGGGGCGAGGGAGACGCGGGGCGGCTCGGCGAGAAGCCCCGTGGCCATGAGGCGGGCGATGGCCTTCCTGAGCTCCTGGACGTTCAGGAGGCTTCCCGGCTTGGGCAGCTCCCGCAGGACGACCTCGTCCCGGGTGCGGTGGCCTCCCTGCCACTCCAGGCGGTACCCCCCGATCTTCAGCTCCACCACCTCCAGGCGGTAGACCCCGTCCTGGAAGCTGTAGCGGACGTCCGCCACCTCGTAGCCCTCCTCCCGGTAGCGCTCGGCCACGCGGGCCGTGTCCTCCTGGGCGAGGGCGGGGGTGTAGACCTCCCCGGGCTTGAGGCGGAGGAGGCCGAGGAGGGCCTCGGTGGGAAGGGCGGTGTTCCCCGAGACCTCCACCCCTTCAATCCTCCCCCCCTCCGGGCCGAGCTCCAAGCGCACCACCACCTCGTCCCCCTGGGGGAGGAGGGTGAAGTTCACCACGCGGGAGAGCTTCCGGGAGAGGTCTTGGATCCCCTCCAGGAGCTTGGGGTAGTTCAAGGGGTCTTTCGGCTTCAGGGGGAAGTCCTCCAGGGGAAGCCCCTCCCCCTCCACCCGGGCCACCTTGAGCTCCCGCACCCGCACGGTGAGGACGCCCTCCTCCAGGGTGGAGGCCTCGAGGTCGGGGCCGCTAAAGCGGTAGCCCGCCTCCTCGTACCGCCTGGCGATGGCCCTCAGGGCCTCCTGGTACTTGGCGAAGTCAAAGCTTCCCTTGAGGGCCTCGAGGCCCTTGCGGAGCTCCTCCTCGGGAAGAAGGCTTACCCCCAGGAGGCGCACCGCCTTCACCTCCGGGCGCTCCTCCACCCGGAAGGTGAGGGCGATCCCCTCCTTGTCCTCCTTGGCCTCCACCGCCACCTTGGGGGTGAAGGGGAAGCCCGCCTGCCGGTAGGCCCGGGCCAGGGCCTCCGCGGCCTCTTGGGCGCGGACGGGGTTGTAGGTCGCCCCCTTGCCGATGGCGAAGTTCTGCTCCAGGAAGGTGAGGAGCCGCTCCTCGGGGAAGGCCTCGGTCTCCACCCGGACCGCGGCGATGGGGGGGTTGGGGACGAGGAGGATCTTGAGGACGTCCCCCTCCAGGGCAAGCCGGACGTCCCGGAAGTATCCCGTTTCCAGGATGGCCCGCCTTGCGGCCTCCAGGTCCTGGGGCTCCTCCCCCACCCCGAAGGGGAGGGCGGCCCGGGCCAGGGCCTGGAGGACGGGGTCCGCCCCCTCCACCACGATCTCCCGCAGGGGGGCCGCGAGGGCCGTAAGGGCCAGTAGGCCCAGGGCGAGAAGCCGCTTCATGGCCGGAAGCTTACCCAAAGGCCGTGAAGCCTGGGTGAGAGTAAAATGCCGGCTATGGAGCTCTACGACAAGATCCAGGAGGCTGTGGCCTACGTCCGCTCCAAGACGGACTTCGTCCCCGAGGTGGGCCTGGTTTTGGGCTCGGGGCTCGGCCCCTTGGCCGACGAGGTGGAGAAGGTGGCGGAGATCCCCTACGGGGAGATCCCCCACTTCCCCGTCTCCACCGCCCCGGGGCACGCCGGGAGGCTCATCCTGGGGCGCCTCGAGGGCAAGCCCGTTTTGGTCTACAAGGGCCGGGTCCACTACTACGAGGGCTACTCCGCCGAGGAGGTGGTCTTCCCCGTGCGGGTGGGCTTCTTCCTCGGGGCCAGGACCTTCCTCCTCACCTCCGCCGCCGGGGGGCTCAACCCCCGCTTCCGGGCGGGCGGGATCATGCTCCACCTGGACTACATCAACTTCGCCGGGGCGAACCCCCTAAGGGGCCCGAACGACGAGCGCCTGGGCCCCCGCTTCCCCGTGATGTTTGAGGCCTACGACCCGGAACTCATAGCGCTCGCCCGCAAGGTGGCGCGCAGGCAGGACCTCCACCTCTTTGAGGGGGTCTACGCCTGGTTCATGGGGCCGAGCTTCGCCAGCCGCGCGGAGCTTAAGCTTCTGCGGGAGCTCGGGGCGGACGCCATCGGCATGTCCACCGTGCCCGAGGTCATCGCCCTCCGCCACCTGGGGGCCCGGGTCCTGGGGCTATCCACCATCACCGACATGGCCGTGCCCGAACGGGAGCACCACGCCACGGAGGAGGAGGTCCTGCGCGTGGCCGCAGAGACGGGCCCCGTCTTCCGCCGGTATGTCCGGGGGATCCTCGCCGAGCTCTGAGGCCGCGCGGCGCCGGGCTTCCAGGTGGGGCGCGGGAGGTGAGGGGCGCATGGGGCTTCCCCAGGTTCTGGAGCGCATCGCGCAAGCCTGCCGCCGCGCGGGGCGCAGGCCCGAGGAGGTCCGCCTCGTGGCGGTGACCAAGGGGCGCTCGGTGGAGGAGATCCGGGAGAAGGTCCTGGCTTACGGGGCCTTTCCCCTGGGGGAGAGCCGGGTCCAGGAGGCCCTGAAGAAGATGGACCTCCTCCAGGCGGAGTGGCACCTCGTCGGCCACCTGCAACGCAACAAGGCCAAGTTCGCCCCCCGCTTCGCCCTCGTCCACTCCCTGGACTCCCTGCGCCTGGCGGAGGCCTTGGAGAAGGTGGGGGAGAAGGCGGGGGTCCGGCTTAAGGTCCTGGTGGAGGTGAACCTGGGCCGGGAGCCGCAGAAGCACGGGGTCTTGGAGGAGGAGCTCCCGGAACTCCTCCCCCGCCTCCGGGAGATGCCCCACCTCGAGGTCCTGGGCCTCATGACCGTGCCCCCCATCGGTCCCGAGGCGGTGGTCCGCCCCATCTTCCGCAGGCTTTCCCAGCTTGCCGACCGGTATGGCCTGCCCGAGCGCTCCATGGGCATGTCCGACGATTACGAGTGGGCCGTGGAGGAGGGGGCCACCTTGGTGCGCGTGGGCCGGGCCCTTTTTGTAGACTAGGGGCGTTCATGGACCTTTCGCCCTTGGACGTACGCTACCAGGAGTTCCCCAGGGCCTTTCGCGGCTACCACCGGGGGGCGGTGCGGGAGTACCTGGCCCGGGTCGCCGAGGCCATGGAGGCCCTCATCCAGGAGAACGAGGCCCTGAAGGAGCGCCTTCGGGCCCTGGAGGAGGAGAACGCCCGCCTCAAGGAGGCGGAAGGGGAGCTCAAGCGGGCGGTGGTGGCCGCCGAACGGATCGCCCGGGAGCTCAAGGCCCAAGCGGAGCGGGAGGCGGAGCTCTTGCGCAAGGAGGCCCAGGCCGCCAAGGAAAGGCTCCTCCAGGAGGCCGCCGTGGAGCTCAAGCGCCTCCGGGCGGAGATTGAGCGGGCCCGCCAGGAGAAGGCCCTCTTCCTCGGCCAGGTGAGGGCCCTCTTTGAGGGCTATCTGGAGGCGTTGAAGCGGCTGGAGAAGACGCCCTGAGGCCTTAGGCCCAGGTAGAGCCAGAGGCGGTAAAGGGCCTCCTTGGCCCAGTAGCCCAGGGGGTAGTTCCCGGGCACGGGGTACCCCTCGGCCTCCAGGCCCAAAAGCCGGGCCAGGAAGAGGGCCCGGGGGAGGTGGGGGGCGTCGGTGACGAGGAGGAGGCGCCCCTCCAGGTGGGGTTTGAGGAAGAGGAGGTTCTCGTAGGTGCTCCGGCTTCGGGTCTCGCAGAAAAGGGCCTCTTCGGGCACGCCCCGGGCCACGAGGTAGCGGCAGCCCACCTCCCCCTCGCTGTAGAGGTCCTCCGGGGCCTTGCCCCCGGCCACGGCGATCCTCCGCCCCCGGCCTTCCTGGAAGAGGTGGAGGGCGGCCTGGAGGCGGCGCTCCAGGGCGGGGGAGGGCCTGCCCCCGTACTGGGCCGCCCCTAGGACCACGATCCAGTCGTAGGTCTCCTGGGCGTAGGCCGAAAGGAGGGCGAGGAGGAGAAGCCAGAAGACCACCCGCCCCATCTTACCGGCCTTCCTGCTATAATGGGGGCAGATTGGATAAGGTTTTCGGGCGCACGCAAGGGCTCAAGAAGAGCGAACTGAAGCGGATTTCCAACCTGTACCGGAGGCGCCTCCCCAAGGACCGGGTCCTCACCCCGGAGCTCGCCCACACCCTGGCGGCCCTCTCCGCCGAGGTGGGGAGGCCCTTGAGCCTCGTCCTGGACCGGGAGGGGCGGGTGGTGCGGGTGGCCGTGGGGGACGCCAAGGACGTTCCCTTCCCCGAGGAGGGGTGGAGCGAGAGGCGGCTTTCCGGCTACCGCCTCCTCCACACCCACCTGGGCCCCGGGGGGCTTTCCCGGCCCGACCTCTCCGTCCTCTTCCTCAGGCGGTTGGACAACCTGGCCGCCTTGGAGGTGGAGGCGGACGGGCGCCCGGGCCTTTTGCACCTCGCCTTCCTCTCGCCGCCCAGGGCCCTGGAGGAGGACTGGCGGATCCTGCCCCCCAAGCCCTTCCACCAGTACCTGGACCTGGACCTCTGGGGCGAGGTCATGGCCCTGGAGGAGGAGCTTTCCCGCCAGGCCCGGGTCCTCGAGGTCCGGGACGGGAGCGGGGAGCGGGCCCTCCTGGTGGGGGTGGACACGGGGGAAGGCCCGGAGGCGGAGGCGGTCTTGCGGGAGCTCGCCGAGCTGACCCGGACCGCGGGGGGCGTGCCGGTGAAGCAGATCCTGGTCTTCCGCAAGAGCCTGGACCCGCGGTACCTGGTGGGCCTCGGCAAGCTGGAGGAGCTCAAGAGCCTGGCCTACCACGAGAACGCCTCTACCCTCATCTTCGGCGTGGACCTCACCCCGGCCCAGGCCCGGGAGATTGAGCGGGTCACGGGCCTCAAGGTCCTGGACCGGACCCAGCTCATCCTGGACATCTTCGCCCTCCACGCCAAGACCCCCGAGGCCCAGGCCCAGGTGGAGCTGGCCCAGCTCCGTTACCTCCTCCCCCGGCTCGTGGGGAAGGGGAAGGAGATGAGCCGCCTCGGGGGCGGGATCGGGACCCGGGGCCCCGGGGAGACGAAGCTGGAGGTGGACCGGCGCCGCCTCCAGGACCGGATCGCCCACCTCTCCCGTAAGCTCCAGGACTACGCCCTCCGCCGCCAGGAGGCGAGGCAGAAGCGGAAGCGGCGGGGCGTGCCCTTGGTGGCGGTGGTGGGCTACACCAATGCCGGCAAGACCACCCTCCTCCGCGCCCTGACCCGCGCCGGGGAGGAGGGGGAGGACAAGCTCTTCGCCACCTTGCGCCCCCTCACCCGCAGGGGCTTCCTCCCCGGGGTGGGGGAGGTCCTCTTCACCGACACCGTGGGCTTCATCCGCCACATGCCGGAGGAGCTCCTCACCGCCTTCCGGGCGACCCTGGAGGAGGTGAGGGAGGCGGACGTCCTGGTTCACGTCCTGGACGCCTCGGAGGAGGGGGCGCTGGAGCGGCACCGGGTGGTGCGGGACCTGCTTTTGGACCTCGGGGTGGAGGCCCCCGTGGTCCTCGCCCTCAACAAGGCGGACCGGGCGGCCCCCTACGACCTCTTCTTTTTGGGGGAGCGCTTGGGAGGCGTCCCCGTGTCCGCCCTCAAGGGGACGGGGCTTAAGGAACTCAAGGAGGCCCTCGCCCGGGCCCTGCTGGACCTTGGGGTCCGTCCCCAGGCCTGGGCTCAGTACACGTGAAAGCCCTTTAGCCCCGCCTCCTCCCCCCACTGGACCTCCACCGCCTCCACCCGGGCGAGGCGGGGGCCTTGCCTGAGGTGGTGGAGGAAGAGCTCCAGGGCCTCCTTGGGGCCTTCGGCCACCACCTCCACCCGGCCGTCCGGGAGGTTCTCGGCGTAGCCGGAAAGGCCGAGCTCCAGGGCCTTCTTCTGGGCGAAGGCCCGGTACCCCACCCCTTGCACCCTTCCCTGCACCAAGGCCACGAGGCGCGGCATGGGGGCATTCTACCGGGGTTGCCACCCGGTTTTCATCCCCGCCTCCTATCCTGAAGGGGATGCGGTGGGGGTGGGGTCTTTCCCTCGGGCTTTTGGCTTTCGCCCTCCTCCTCGCCTTTCCGCCCCTGCTTAAGGGGGCGGTGGAGGGCGGGCTTCCCCTCCTGGGCTTCCGGGGGGAGGTGCGGGAGGTGCGGGGGCACCTGCTTCTGGGCCTGCGCCTGAAGGGGGTGCGCCTGGAGGGCCAGGGCCTCGCCCTAGAGGCGGAGGAGGTGGACCTCGCCTACGACCTCCTGGGCCTTTTCCGGCGGGAGCTCCCCCTTTCCTTGAGCCTCAGGAAGGCCGTGGTGCGCCCCACCTGGGAGGCCCTGGTGCCCGAGGGGGGAGGCCCGCCCCCCGCCTTCCGGCTCCTCTTCCGGAGCCTCCGCCTCGAGGACGTGGCCGTGGAGCTTCCCCGAGGGGAGCGCCTCTTCCTCCCTCCCCTCCGCCTCACCCTCCTCGGGGAGAACCCTTACCGCTTCCTGGCCCGGCTCCCCGGGGGGAGCTTCCAGGGGGAGGCCAAGGCCCTCTCCCCGGACCTCGCCGCCTGGGAGGTGGGCTTCGCCGGGGAGGTGCGGGGGCTTTCCTTCTTCTACGAGGGGCTTAAAGGGGGGAGGCTTTCCGGCGCCTTGCGGCTTGGGCCCCAAGGGGTCTTTGGGGAGGCCGAGGTGCGGGAGGGGGCGGTGGAGGTGGGGGGCTTCCTCCTCACCGCCATACAGGGGGAGATCGTCTTGAAGGAGGGCCGGGTGGAGGCCCGCCTCCGGGGGCGGGGCCTCGAGGGGCCTGTGGCGGCCACCGCGGAGGTGGACCTCGGGGCCCCCCGCTACCGCTTCCTTGTGGAGGGAAGGCCGAGCCTGAGGGCCCTCGCCCTCCACTACGGCCTTGCCCTGCCCGTGGAGGGGGACGGCCGCCTCGTCCTGGAGGGGGAGGGGTGGGAGGCCCTGCGCCTCCAGGGGGCCTTCCAAGGGGAGGGAAGGCTTTTGGGGGAGCCCTTCCGCCACCAGGGCACCCTCTCCTTCCGCGAGGTCTTCGCCCTAGAGGCGCGGGTGGAGGGCCGGCTTTTTGACCGCACCTACATCCTGGAGGCGGGGCTTGAAGGCGGCCGCTACCGGGCCCGTTACCGGGACAGCCTGGGAAGCGCCCTCGCCCTCTTTGGGGAGGGGGAGCGGTACGAGGGGGAGGGGCGGGCGGCCTGGCCCAGGCCCCTAGAGGGCCTCGCCGCGGTGCGCTTTCGGGGGGAGGGGAGCCGCTACCGGGTGGTCGTGGAGGGCCCAGGGGCCCGCCTTCCCCTCTTCCCCCCCTTGGACCTCTCCGGGGAGGTGGTGGGGGAGGGGGAGAGGGTTTCCGGCCGGGTGGGCCCCCTGACCTTCTCCGGGACCTGGGATGACCTCGCCCTCCGCCTCCGGCCCACGCCCCTCCTCGTGGGGCAGGTGGAGGGGGAGGGGCGGCTTGAGGGCGGGCGGCTTCTCGCCGACCTCCGCTACACTTCTCCCTACGCCGCCTTTCCGGTCCGGGTGCGGCAGGGGGAGGGGGCCTTTTTCCTGGAAAGCCCCTACGGGGAGGGGAGCTACCGGGGGGGCGTTTTCGCCCTGAGGCTTGAGGGGCTTCCCCTCCGCCTTCTGGAAGAGGCCCGCCTTTACGGGGAGGCGGTCTACCGGGAGGGGGCGCTTTCCGGGGCCTTGCGCCTGGAGGGGCGCGCCCTCGAGGCCCGGGCCCGGCTCAGGGGCTTGGGGGCGGACCTGGAGGGGCGGCTTTCCACCCCGCTGGGAAGCCTTCCCCTTTCCGGGGCCTACGACCTCGAGGAGGGTTTGCGCCTCCGCGCCGGGGGGCTACGCCTCACCTACCGGGAGGCCCTGAGGCTTGTGGGGGAGGCGGCGCTTGGGGGGTTCCGGCTCCGGGCGGACCTGGCCTACGGGGAGGGGTTCTCGGGGTGGGCCTCCTTGGAGGGCCCCTTGGGGCTTCGGGGGAGGCTTTGGGGGGAGGGGGGGCGGCTTCTCCTTGCCCTCTCCGGCCCCGTGGAGGGGGAGGGGGAGGTTTACCCGGGGCTCCTCCTTTCCGGCCGCATCCACCCCCCTTGGCCCGAGGGGCTTGCCACCCCGCCCCTCGCCTTCCGGCTCACCCGGGAGGCCCTGGAGCTGGCCGGGGCGGGGCGGGTGGAGCTTTCCGGGCGCTACCCCTTCCTTTTGGACCTCCCCTTCCGCTACCGGGGGGTGGAGGGGCGGCTTTGGGCCCAGGGGGACCTGGAAGGGGGGTCGGTGGCCCTCTCCACCCCCTTCGGCGCCCTTCGGGGCGCGGGGGCCTGGCGGGCGCTTGCCTTGGAGGGGTCGGGGGACCTCCCGGCCCTCGGCCCCTGGACCCTTAAGGGGGAGGCGGACCTCTTCGCCCTCGCCTACCGGGGCGAGGCCGCCTTCCCCCGGGCGGGTCTCGTCCTGGAGCTTTCCGGGAAGGGAAAGGCCTTGCGCTTTAGGGGAGAGGCGCCGGGCCTTGTCCTCGCCGGGGGGTACGGGGAGGGCCTTGCCCTAAGCCTTGCCGCCCGGGGGTACGACCTCGCCCCCTTCGGGCTTCCCGCAAGGCTTTGGGGGGAGTGGGGCCTCGAGGGGGGGAGGCTTCGGGTGGAGACCCCTTACGGCCAGGCGGTCCTGGAGGGGACGGCCCTCCTCCGGGCCCGCCTCTTCCTGGAAGGCCCCTACCTGGAGGGGGAAGGGGAGGTCCTTCCGGAGGGGCTTTCCTTGCGCTTTTCCGGCCGCTACCGGGCGGGCGGGGTGGCCGTGGAGGGGGAGGGGGAGGGGGAGGCCCTTGGGGGGCCCTCCGCTTCCGGCTTGCGGGGGAGGCCCGGGTGCCCTACCTGGAGCCTTTGCCCTTCCGGGGGGAGGTGGAGGTGGCGGACGGGGTCCGCTACCGGCTCCAGGGTCCCCTTGCCCTCGAGGGGGAGGGGGCGGGGTACAGGGGGAGTTTCCGGCTTCCCTTCGCCTTCCTCGGGAAGGCGGGGGAGGTGCGGGGAAGCTTCCGGGGGGAGGGGCTCCGCCTGGAGGGCGCGGGGGAGGGGGTCTACGGGGAGCTTCCCTTCGCCTTCCGGGGGGGGGTTGGGGAAGGGGTTTTCCTCGAGGTCCGCTACGCCGGGGGGGAGGTGGCCCTGGAGGAGGGGACGGTGCGCCTCGCCCTTGCCGAGGTGGCCCCCCTGGCCCAGGCCTTCGGCCTCCCCCTCGCCGGGGAGGCGCGGGGAAGGCTCGCCCTCTCGGGGGAGGGCGAGGGGGAGGCCAGGCTTCGCCTCCTTGGGGAGCCCCTCGTGGCCCGCTACCGGGGCACGACCCTCACCCTCCTCCTCCCGGGACGGGAGGCGGGGCTTTCCTGGGACTGGCGGGGAGGGGACTTTAAGGGCCTCCTGGGGCTTTCCGGGGAGGGGAGGCTCCGCTTGGGGGAGGAGGTTTCGGGGCGGCTAGGCTACCGGGGCCTGGAGCTCTCCTTCGCGGGGCCCTGGAGGGAGGTGGCCCTGGAGGCCCGCTTCGCCCCGGAGGGCCTGGGGACCACCTGGGCCGAGGCCCGCCTGGACCTGGCCGCCCTCGAGGGGAAGGGGGTCTTGCACCATGCCTCCCCCTATGCGGAAGGGGAGCTCGCCCTCCGCTGGCAAGGGGCCCGCTACCGGGGAGAGGGGTGGTTGCGGAGCCTGGTCTACCTGGAGCAGGAGGGCCCCTTGCGCCTCCGGGGAGAGGGGCTTAGGGCGGAGCTTTCCTGGGAGGCGCCCCTGGCCCTCAGGGCGGCCTACGGGGAGGGGCTTGCCCTCGCCCTCCGGGGCGAGGGGGAGGTCCTGGGTCTAGAGGTGCGGGCGGACCTGGCCTACGGCCCCGAGGGGTACCGGGGTGGGTTTTCCGCCGTTGGCCCGGGCCTCCGCCTGGAGGGGGAGGGGGCCGGGCCGTTGCGCTTGCGGCTCGTGGGGGAGGGGCTTGAGGCCGAGGCCCGGCTTTCGGGCCTCGCCCTGGAGGGGGAGGCCGCCTTCACCCGGGCCTTGGGCAAGGCCCGCCTCACGGCCTCGGCCCGCTTCCAGGGGAACCTGCCCCGGCTGGACCTCGAGGGGGGCGGGGTCCTTCGGGGCGAGGGGGCGGAGGTTCCCTTCCGCTTCACCTACCGCCACCGGGGCGGGGCCCCGGACCCCGAAGGCCTCGTCCTCCGGGCGGAGGCGGAGGGAGTGGGGCTTGCCCTGGAGGGGGGACGGCTCGCCCTGGAGGTGGACCGGGACCTCACCCCCTTCGGGCTTCCCCTGCGCCTGAAGGCCCGGGGGGAGGGGCCTTTGGAGGCCCCCATCGCCCTCACCTTGGAGGGGAAGGAGGGGAGGCTTTCGGGGCAGGCTTGGCTTCGGCCCCTCCGGGCCGAGCTTCAGGGGGAGGCCTACGGGGAGCGGCTGGAGGCGCTTTGGACGGAGGGGCTTTCCCTCCGCTTCGCCGGCCCCCACCTCTTCGGGGAGGCCCGGTACGGGGAAGGGCTTTCGGGGCGGCTTGCCCTCCGCTACCCCCTTCCCGGGGGGGGCCTTAGGGGCGAGGTGGACCTGGGGGAGGGGCGCTTCCTCCTCCAGGGGGAGGGGGACTGGAAAGGGGCGTGGACGGGGAGGTTCTGCCTCCCCGCCCCCTTGGGGGCCTGTTCCGGCCTCGCCCTGGAGGCCTCGGGAAGGCTCGCCTACGGGGGGCTGGCCTTTGCGGGAGGCTACCGGTACGCCGCGCCCGAGGGGTACCTGGGGGAGGTCGCGGGGGAGGGGCGGCTTTCCACCCCTTATGGGGAGGTGCGGCTTTCGGGGCGGGGGCTAGGCCTGGACCTGGAAGGGGAGGGCCTACCCCTGGCGGGGCGGCTTGACCTCCATCCCTTCCGCCTCGCCTACCGGTACGCCGGGGCGCTTCCTTTGGGCCTTGGCGAGCTTAACGCGGAGGGCGTCTACCCCGGGGCCTGGCTTTCCGGGACGTACCGCTACGGGGAGGTGGCCTTGGCCTTGGAGGGGCTTCCCGGGTTCCGGGTGGGCCTTTCCGGGGAAGGGGTGAGGGGGGAGGTGGGGCCGGAAGGGGTGGCCCTGGTCCTGGAGGGGTTCCGCCACGGGCCCCTTGCCCTCTTTGGGCGGGTAGAGGGGGCCTGGGGGGAGGTTTCGGGGTCGGGGCGGCTTGCCGCCTTCGGCCGCGAGGCCCGGGTTTCGGGGAGGTTCGGCGCCGAGGGGCTCCGCCTCGCCCTCTCCGGGGACCTCGAGGGGGAGGTGGCCTGGAAGGGGGCCTGGACGGGGAGGCTCGCCTTCCGGGAGGGGTGGGTGGCCCTCTCGGGGCAGGGGGTCCCGGAGCTTGAGGGGGAGGTCTTGGGGGAGGCGGTGCGCCTCCTCTGGCCCAGGCTTCAGGTGGAGGGGCTTTGGCTGGACCTTGGGGCGCGGGAGGCTGGGGGCAGGGCGCGGCTCCTTTCCCGGCTGGTCCCGGAAGGGGTGGAGGCCTGGGGGGAGGGAGGAAGGCTCTTCCTCGCCTACCGCGTCCCGGGCCTCGGCCTTCCCCTGGAGGGGGAGGTGGACCTAAAGGACCTCTCCCTCGCCCTCACGAGCCCGGAAGGGGAAGGGGCCTTGCGCTACGCCGGGGGGAAGGTGGAGGGGAGGTTCGTCCTAGGCGTCAACGGCTTCACCCTGGCCCTCGAGGGGAAGGGAGACCGGGTGGCCGTCTCGGGGAGCCACCCCGCCTACCCCTGGTGGGCGGCGGGGGAGGGGAGGCTGGAGGGGGAGGTGGACCTCTCGGGGGCCTACCGGCTCGCTTACGCCGCCGGGCCCCAGCGCCTCACCCTCACGGGACGCCTCCTGGAGGCGGTCCTCGAGGCGGAGGGGCCCTACGCCTCGGGGCGGCTCACCTACCCGGCGGGCGGGGACCTCCGGGTGGACCTCCCCCTCCCCCCCCTGGAGGGCCGCTTCCGGGGCCGGGTGGGCGGGGAGGGCTACGGGGTGGAGGGGGCCTTGGAGGCCAGAGGCGGCCGGGTCCTCGTGGAGGGGAGGCTCCTTCCCTTGCGCGGGGAGCTCGTCCTGGAGGAGGCCGCTTTGGAGGACTTTGTGGCCCGGTACGCCCCCCACCTCCGGGGGAGGGTTTCGGGGAGGCTTCGGCTGGAGGGCTTGGAGGCCCGGGGTGCCCTCTCGGGGCGGGTGGAGGTGGCGGGGACCGCTCTCCCCTTCCGCTTCTCCGGGGAACTGGGGGCGGGGCTTGCCCGGGGGGAGGGTCGCCTTGGGGAGACGGCCTTCCGGGTGGACCTGGAGGGGGGAAGGCTGGACCTCTTCGCCGCGCCCCGCGCCTTCCCCCTCCACCTCCTCCTCGCCGCGGTGGCGGGGCCCTTGGAGGGGGAGGCCTACTGGACGGGGGTTTTGCGCCTGCGGCTTCCCCTCGGGGATCCCTTGCGGGGAGAGGGGGTGCTGGTGGGGGAAAGCCTCCGCTTCGTCGGGGGTGGGGACGAGCTCAAGGGCCGGGCGGCCTTCCGCCTCGAGGGGGGCCGCCTCCTGGTGGAGGCCCTCCGCCTCACGGGCAAGGGCACCTGGGAGGGGCAGGGCTACTGGAGCCCCGAGGGGAGCGACCTCTACCTCGCCCTGCGGGACACGGTCTTCACCCCCGTCCTCCAGGTGGTGCCCGCCCTCAAGCCCTATAGGCCCGAGGGCTCGGGGACCCTGGTCCTGCGCCTTAAGGACGAGGGCTTCCAGGTGGACTTCCGGGACTTCCGCTTCCGCCTGGGGCCCGTGGCGGGTTACCTGCCCGAGGGCCTCCTTTCCCTGAACGGGGGGGCGAGGGCGGAAGGGGAGCTCCGCCTTTCGGCCCCCTTCCCGGGCCGGGCGCGGCTCGGCCTCGAGGGCAGCCTGAGCGATTTCCGGGTCACGGCGAAGGGCGTGGTCTCCCTTCCTGGCCTCAAAGAGGACACTCCCGCGGAGGTGGCCCTCCGCTACCCCACCTACGGGGTGGAGATCCGCCTGGGGGAGGCCCTGGCCCAGGGCACCCTCTTCCCCTTGCGCCTCGCGGGCTACGGCAAGCTTCCCCTCTACTACCCCCAGTACTACCTGCAAGAGGGCCTCCTGGACGTGAAGGGCTTCTTCCTCTACGAGGAAGGCGGCACCTACCACCTCACCGGGGAGGCCCAGGTGGTGCGGGCCCGGCTCGCCCTCCCCGAGGAGGCGGTGCGCCGCCTGGGGCAAGAGGGGGTGGCGGCCCAGGAAGGGGGTGGGGCCAAGGTCCCCCTCGTCTTTGACCGGGTCCACCTCTACGCGGAACGGGGGGTCCTGGTGCAGGAGAGCCTGGCCCAGGGGGAGCTCGCCGGGGACCTTTACCTCGGGGGCACCTACGGGGACCCCTACCTCTCCGGGGAGGTCTGGCCTCTTTGGGGGAGCTTTCGCCTTTGGGACGCCCTCTTCTCCCTGGAGCCAGGGCAAAGCCGCCTCTACTTCAGCCCCGACCGGGGGATCCTGCCCCGGTTCGCCCTCGCGGCCCGGGCGGAGGTCCGGGGGTACCAGGTGGGCCTTGGGGTGGACGGGGAGTTCCTCCGGGAGAACGGCCGCGTCAAGGTGCGGCTGGAGCCCACCTTCTCCTCCACCCCCCCGCTTTCCCAGGTGGAGATCTACGCCCTCCTCGCCCTCGGCACCCCGGACGTGAGCCGCCTGGGGGAGGTCTTCCCCCAGGTGGCCCTGGGGGCGGCGCTGGAGAACCTGGTCCTAGGCCAGCTGGAGCGGGAGCTCTCCCGGACCTTGGGGCTGGACCGGTTCCAGGTGGAGGTGCCCGCCATCCAGGGGGGGAGCCTGGAGGAGACCCGCTTCTCCGTGGGCAAGTACCTGACCCCGGAGCTCTTCCTGGGGTACCGGGTGGACCTTCGGGGGGAGCAGACCTTCGCCGCCGAGTACCGGGCGGACGGGATCACCTTCACCCTCTCCTCCGCCTTCGGGCAGGGGCTCCTTTCCCGCCTGGCCTTCGGCCTGGGCTACGACCTCACCGACGCCCTCTCCCTGACCCTCACCCTGGAGACGGGGGAGGACACCCGCTTCAGCGTGGGCGCGGCCTACCGGTGGTAGCATGGCCCCGGTATGCGCGCCTTGGCCAAGCTGGCCCCCGAGGAGGGCCTAACCCTGGTGGACCGCCCCGTGCCCGAGCCGGGCCCGGGGGAGATCCTGGTGCGGGTGGAGGCGGCGAGCATCTGCGGCACCGACCTCCACATCTGGAAGTGGGATGCCTGGGTCCGGGGGAGGATCAGGCCCCCCCTCGTCACCGGGCACGAGTTCAGCGGGGTGGTGGAGGCCGTGGGCCCCGGGGTGAAGCGCCCCCAGGTGGGGGACCACGTGAGCCTGGAAAGCCACATCGTCTGCCACGCCTGCCCCGCCTGCCGCACGGGGAACTACCACGTCTGCCTCAACACCCAGATCCTCGGCGTGGACCGGGACGGCGGCTTCGCCGAGTACGTGGTGGTGCCTGCGGAGAACGCCTGGGTGAACCCTAAGGACCTCCCCTTTGAGGTGGCGGCTATCCTGGAGCCCTTCGGCAACGCCGTGCACACCGTCTACGCGGGAAGCGGGGTCTCGGGGAAGAGCGTCCTCATCACGGGGGCGGGGCCCATCGGCCTCATGGCGGCCATGGTGGCCCGGGCAAGCGGGGCGGGGCCCATCCTCGTCTCCGACCCGAACCCCTACCGCCTCGCCTTCGCCAGGCCCTACGCCGACCGGCTGGTGAACCCCTTGGAGGAGGACCTCCTGGAGGTGGTGCGCCGGGTGACGGGAAGGGGGGTGGAGGTGCTTTTGGAGTTTTCCGGGAACGAGGCCGCCATCCACCAGGGCCTCATGGCCCTCATCCCCGGGGGGGAGGCGAGGATTTTGGGGATCCCTTCCGACCCCATCCGCTTTGACCTCGCCGGGGAGCTCGTCATGCGGGGGATCACCGCCTTCGGCATCGCCGGGCGGAGGCTTTGGCAGACCTGGATGCAGGGCACCGCCTTGGTCTACTCGGGGAGGGTGGACCTTACGCCCCTCCTCACCCACCGCCTACCCTTTAGCCGCTACCGGGAGGCCTTCGGCCTCCTGGCCTCGGGCCAGGCGGTGAAGGTGATCCTGGACCCTAGGGCCTGAGGCCGCCTTTTTCTGGTCAGGGGAGAGGGGGCGTGGCCCCCCTCCCCCGTTAAGGTTTTTGTAAGCCCCCCTGAGGAGGATGGGAGTAGGGACCCCAGGGGTCCCGGAAAGGAGGCGGTATGCGTCAGGGCAAGAGGTATGGGCTTCTCGTTAGGGGCTGGCTTTGGGCAGGGCTTCTTTTGGGGCTTGCCGCCTGCAGCTTCCCCTTCAACTACCCGGTCAACGTCCTGGACCACGACGACCTCTCGGGCACCTTCACGGTGGGGCAGGGGGGGATCAACCCCAACCCCAAGACGGTGGGCCCCGTGGAGATCCGCTACACCCCCGACCCCCGGGTGAACCTCACGGGGGCCACCCTGGACTACAAGGTGTGCTTCACTTCGGAGACCCCGGGGGCGAGTTTCCAAGGGAGCTTGAGCTACACCGCCTACCTCGGCGGGGAGGAGGAGACGCTCTTCCAGGACGCCAACAAGCTCGCCGAGGGCACCAAGGAGGTCTCGGCCCTCTCCACGGGGCCGGTGTGCGTGGAGGGGCAGGCCCAGGCCACGGCGGCCCAGGTCCAGGCCTTGCAGAGCGGGACCTTCTACGTGGGGGCCAGGATCTCCGGGGACGCCACCAGCGCCCAGGGGGCCACGGTGCGCTACCAGACGGAGCGCTTCCTCCTCCGGCTTTCCGGGACGGTGCGCCCCTAGGAGCCTTCTTTGGGAACGTGGGCCCCGCCCTTGGGGCGGGGCCTGGCCTTGGGGTAGCCTCTTCCTCAAGGAGGGGTCATGCTGAGCCGTAGGCGGTTTCTTTTGGGGCTTTTGGGCCTGGGGCTTTCCCGGGCCCAGGGCCTAAGGGCGGAGGAGGTGGTGGGGGGCCTCGAGGTCCCCTGGGCCCTGGCCTTTCTGCCCGGCGGGGGGATGCTCATCGCGGAGAGGCCCGGGAGGATCAGGCTCTTTAAGGAGGGGAGGCTTTCCACCTACGCCGAGCTTCCCGTCTACCACCGGGGGGAGTCCGGGCTTTTGGGCCTCGCCCTCCACCCGGGGTTTCCCCGGGAGCCCTACGTCTACGCCTACCGCACCGTGGAGGAGGGAGGGCTTAGGAACCAGGTGGTGCGCCTGAGGCACCTGGGGGAAAGGGGGGTCTTGGACCGGGTGGTCCTGGACGGGATCCCCGCCCGGCCCCACGGCCTCCACTCGGGAGGCCGGATCGCCTTCGGCCCGGACGGGATGCTTTACGTCGCCACGGGGGAGGTCTACGAGCGGGAGATGGCCCAGGACCTCGCCTCCTTGGGGGGGAAGGTCCTCCGCCTCACCCCGGAAGGGGAGCCCGCCCCGGGAAACCCCTTCCTGGGGCGAAGGGGGGCGAGGCCCGAGGTGTATAGCCTCGGCCACCGCAACCCCCAGGGCCTTGCCTGGCACCCAAGGACCGGGGAGCTTTTTTCTAGCGAGCACGGGCCAAGCGGGGAAGAGGGCTTTGGCCACGACGAGGTGAACCTGATCGTCCCCGGGGGGAACTACGGCTGGCCCAGGGTGGTGGGGAGGGGGAACGACCCCCGGTACCGGGACCCCCTTTACGTCTGGCCCCAGGGCTTCCCCCCGGGGAACCTCGCCTTCTTCCGGGGGGACCTCTACGTGGCGGGCCTCCGGGGGCAGGCCCTTTTGAGGCTCGTCCTCGAGGGGGAGAAGGGCCGCTGGCGGGTTTCGCGGGTGGAGACCGCCCTTTCCGGCTTCGGCCGCCTGAGGGAGGTCCAGGTGGGCCCCGATGGGGCCCTTTACGTCACCACCTCCAACCGGGACGGAAGGGGCCAGGTGCGCCCGGGGGACGACCGGGTGCTACGCCTCCTTTAGGGGGAGGGCCGTGGCCGGCTTCTTGCGGAAGCGGACCTCCAAGACCCCGTTCCGCAAGGTGGCCTGGGCCGTCCCCTCCTCAATGGGCCCGGGGAGGTCCAGGGTGCGGCGGAAGGTGCCCATGGGCCTCTCCTCCAGGAGGTAGGTGCCGGGCAGGGGGTGGCGCACCCCGGCCAGGGTCACCCGCTGCCCCTCCTCCAGAAGCTCCAGGTCCTCGGGGCGCACCCCGGGGAGGTCCACGAGGAGGACGTAGTGCTCCTCGGTTTCCAGAAGGTCCACCCTGGGGGTCCAGGCGGCGGGCTCCTCCCCGGTGAGGAGGTAGGCGAGTTCGGCGATGCGCTCCTGTAGTTCCTTCAACTTTCTCAGGGTTTCCAAGCGGTCGCGGCGCTCCAGCATGCCCTTAGCATAAGGGACGTGGAGGCGATCCCCGTCCTCGCGGGCCCCACGGGAAGCGGCAAGACCCTCCTGGCCCTCCGCCTGGGGGAGGAGGTCCCCGTGGAGGTGGTCTCCGCCGACGCCACCATGGTCTACCGGGGTCTGGACATCGGGACGGACAAGCCCACGCCCGAGGAGCGGGCGCGGGTGCCCCACCACCTGGTGGACGTCCTCGAGCCCCATGAGGCCATGAGCGTGGCCCGCTTCCTCGCCCTGGCCGAGGAGGCCATCGCCCAGGTCCTCTCCCGGGGAAAGCTCCCCCTGGTGGTGGGGGGGACGGGCTACTACATCCGCGCCCTTTCCGAGGGGCTTCACGACCTTCCCCCGCCGGACCCCGGGGTCCAGGAGGCCCTGTGGGCGGAGCTTGAGGAACGGGGCCTTGAGGCCCTCCTCGCCGAGCTCGCCCAGGCAAGCCCCGAGGACGCCCGCCGCGTGGGGAGAAACCCCAGGAGGCTCGTCCGGGCCCTGGAGGTCCTGAGGCGCACGGGCACCCCCCCGGCCCGGTTTCCCAAGAGGCCCCCCCGCTTCCGCTACAGGAAGCTCGTCCTCTGGCCCGACCGGGCCTGGCTTTTCCCGAGGCTGGAGGAACGGGCCAGGGCCCAGTTCGCCCGGGGGCTCGTGGAGGAGGTGCGGGGGCTCCTTGCCCGCTACCCCAGGATGCCCACCGCCCTCCAGGCCATCGGCTACAAGGAGGTGGCGGGCCACCTCCTGGGGGCCTACGGCCTGGAGGAGGCCCTAGAGCGGGACATCCGGGCGGTGAAGGCCTACGCCAAAAGGCAGTACACCTGGTTCCGCCACGAGCCCGGGGACGTGGTCTACCTGCCCCGGGGGGGCGAGGAGGCGTACAGGGGCTTCCGGGACTGGCTTCGCCTCCACTTCGGGCTATAGTGGGGGCATGTTGGCCCACGAGATCCGCGCCCGCGTGGCCCGGGGGGAGGTTTCCCCCCTGGAGGTGGCCCAGGCCTACCTGAAGCGGGTCCAGGAGCTGGACCCGGGCCTCGGCGCCTTCCTCTCCCTGAACGAAAGGCTTCTGGAGGAGGCGGAAGGGGTGGACCCCCGGCTTCCCCTGGCGGGCCTCGTGGTGGCGGTGAAGGACAACATCGCCACCCGGGGCCTCCGCACCACGGCGGGAAGCCGCCTTCTGGAGAACTTCGTGCCCCCCTACGAGGCCACGGCGGTGGCGAGGCTTAGGGCCCTGGGCGCCCTGGTCCTGGGCAAGACCAACCTGGACGAGTTCGGCATGGGCTCCTCCACGGAGCACTCCGCCTTCTTCCCCACCAAGAACCCCTTTGACCCCCATAGGGTCCCCGGGGGCTCCAGTGGGGGAAGCGCCGCCGCCTTGGCCGCCGACCTCGCCCCCCTCGCCCTGGGCTCGGACACGGGGGGAAGCGTCCGGCAGCCCGCCGCCTTCTGCGGCGTCTACGGCCTCAAGCCCACCTACGGCCGGGTGAGCCGCTTCGGCCTCATCGCCTACGCCTCGAGCCTGGACCAGATCGGCCCCATGGCCCGCTCCGTGCGGGACCTCGCCCTCCTCATGGACGCCGTGGCCGGGCCCGATCCCCTGGACGCCACGAGCCTGGACCTCCCCCCCCGCTTCCAGGAGGCCCTGGAGGGGCCCCTTCCCCCCTTGCGCCTCGGGGTGGTGCGGGAGGCCCTTGTGGGGAATAGCCCCGGGGTGGAAAGGGCCCTGGAGGAGGCCCTTGAGGTCTTCCGGGGGCTTGGCCTTTCCCTGCGGGAGGTCTCCTGGCCCTCCCTCCCCCAGGCCCTCGCCGCCTACTACATCCTCGCCCCGGCGGAGGCGAGCTCCAACCTGGCCCGCTACGACGGCACCCTCTACGGGCGGCGGGCGGAGGGGGAAGAGGTGGAGGGGATGATGGAGGCCACCCGGGCCCGCTTCGGCCTCGAGGTGAAAAGGCGCGTCCTCGTGGGCACCTTCGTCCTCTCCAGCGGCTACTACGAGGCCTACTACGGCCGCGCCCAGGCCTTCCGCCGCCGCCTTAGGGCCGAGGCCCGGGCCCTCTTCCAGGAGGTGGACCTCCTCCTCCTCCCCACCACCCCCCACCCCGCCTTCCCCTTCGGGGCCCGGCGCGACCCCCTCGCCATGTACCGGGAGGACCTCTACACCGTGGGGGCGAACCTCACGGGGCTTCCCGCCCTCTCCTTCCCCGCGGGGTTTGAGGGGCACCTGCCCGTGGGCCTCCAGCTCCTCGCCCCCTGGGGGGAGGACGAGAGGCTTCTTCGGGCGGCCCTCGCCTTTGAGGAGGCCACGGACCGCGCCTTCCTCCGCACTCCTTTAGGGGAGGCCTTCTAGGATGGACCCCGCCTTTCGCTTCCGCCTCGCCACCCGGCTCGCCCGCAGGCTCAGGGAGGCCGGGCGCCCCCTTCCCCTCCCCGCCCTGGGGGAGGCCTTAGGGCTTCGCGGCCCCGTGGAGCGGGTGGTGCGGCCCCTTCTGGACGGGAGGTTCCTCCTGGAGGAGGCGGTGGGGCTTTGGGAGTGGCGCTACCCCTTTCCCCTGGAAGGGGAGGCGGTGGTGGTCCTGGACCTGGAGACCACGGGGCTCGCCCCGGGCCTGGACGAGGTGATTGAGGTGGGCCTCCTCCGCCTGGAGGGGGGGAGGCGCCTCCCCTTCCAGAGCCTCGTCCGCCCCTCCCGCCCGCCGAGCCCCTTCGTGGAGCGCCTCACCGGCATCCCCCGGGAGGCCCTGGAGGAGGCCCCCTCCCTGGAAGAGGTCCTGGAGAAGGCCTATCCTCTCCTCGCCGAGGCCACCTTGGTGATCCACAACGCCGCCTTTGACCTGGGTTTCCTCCGCCCGGCCCTGGAGGGCCTGGGCTACCGCTTGGAAAACCCCGTGGTGGACTCCCTGCGCCTGGCCAGGCGGGGCTTCCCAGGGCTTAGGCGCTACGGCCTGGACGCCCTCTCCGAGGTCCTGGAGCTTCCCCAAAGGACCTGCCACCGGGCCCTCGAGGACGTGGAGCGCACCCTCGCCGTGGTGCACGAGGTGTACTATGTGCTTACGTCCGGCCGTCCCCGCGCGCTTTGGGAGCTTGGGAGGTAACATGACCGCACGGTATGTGCTCACCAGCGCCTGTATCCAGACCGGTACCATGGCCTTGACCGCATCCCTCCGCCAGCGCCTCCTCGGGCGGGAGCAGGTCCGCTTCGTGGACGAGGACGGGGAGGCCTACACGGTGGAGGTGGACTGGAAGGCCGGGGTCCTCAGGGGCCTCGGCCCCTACTACCAGAAGCGCCGCCTCTCGGCCAACGAGACCGTCCTCCTCCTCTTCCGGGGGGAGGAGGTGGAGCTTAAAGCGGCCCCCAGGCCGGGCCAAAGGCCCCCGGCCCGGGAGCGGGAGGCCAGGCCGGAGGAGGCCTCCCTTCCTCCTGAGCCCCAGAAACGCCGGGTCCGGGTTACCCCCTACCCCAAGGAGGTGCTCTTTCCCCACCAGCCCTTGGAGCCCCCGGGGGCCACGGAGGACCTCCGGCGGCTCGGCTTCCAGCTGGAGGAGGGGCCGCCTTGGGTCTACCGGGCCTTTTCCGGGAGGCGCCGGCTCACCCTCGTCCTCCTCCGCCTGGGCGAGGGGGAGGTGGAGCGCTTGAAGCCCTACCGCCTCCAGGGGGCCTACACCGCCCTCCTCGCCCCGGAGTCCCAGCGGGACCGGGTCCCGGAGGGCGTGGGCTTCGTCTCCCCCGAGGCCCTGACCCGCCTCGCCCGCCTCAAGGGGCGGTTCCCCCTTACCCCCTGGGACCTGGAGGACCTCCTCAAGGAGGGGCGGGTGGACCTCGAGGCGGTGGAGGCCCTCGAGGACCGGCTGGCGGCGGAGCTTTCCGAGCGTGGGGCCTTCGCCGCCCTCCTCCTCCTCCTCGCCCGCAAGCCCCTCGGGGAGGTCTTCCTCCTCGCGGACCTCGAGGCGGAGGCCCTGGAGGAGGGCCTCGTCCCCGAGGTGGTCCGCCAGGGGGTGGAGGTCCTCGCCCAGCCCCCCTTCCTCCTCCTCAAGCGCCTCTCCCCCGGGGAGTTCTTGCTCCGCCAAAGCGTGGAGGAGGCCCTGGAGGACCTCAGGGCCTTCGCCGAGGGGCTTGCGGGCCGCCTCAGCCGCGCCCGGAGCCTTTGATGGGGACGCCCTCCCCCAAGGCCAGGTCAAAGCTCTGCCGCGCCCGCTCCTTCAGCCGGGCCACCTTCTCCCAGTCGGGGAAGCGGCCGTAAAGGGCGGCCTTGTAGAGCTTGATGGGCTCCCCGGGGAGCTCCTGGTAGTAGGCCCCGGTCTCCTTGGCGAAGGCGGCCACCTTGGGGTCGTAGGAGAGGGCGGCGAAGGGGGTGCCCGCGGCCGCCGCCAGGATGAGGCCGTGGAGGCGCATGGAGATCACGTACCCCGCCTGGGCCGCGAGGTAGAGGACCCGGCGGGGGTCGGAGGTGCGCTCTATGCGGTGGAGGTAGAAGGTCTTGGCCACCTCGTCGTCGTAGCCGGGCTGGAGGAGGAGGACGAGGACCTGCTTGCCCTCGTGGACCAGGTGGTTGGCGGCCACGTAGAGGGTGGTGAGGGCCTCCTCCTGCACCCCCGCCCGGGGGATGACGAGGACGAGGTCCTCCTCCCGCGGCACGGGGGGCGGGGTGAGGAGGAGGGCGGGGTCGGCCCCGAGGGCGGCGGGGATCCCCAGGCGCCGCGCGTACTCCAGGGAGTCCTGGTCCCTGAGGATCACCGGCACGCCCTGGAGGGCCCTTTGCACCCGCCTCTCCCCCCAAGGGGAGAGGGGCCCCAAGGACTGGTTGAAGACCACGACCCGCTTGCGGAAGAGGCGGGCGAGGCGGAGCACGGAAAGGTAGTAGGTGAGGCTTAAGGCGCTGGTGGCGTCCTGCAGAAGCCCTCCTCCTCCAAGGAGCCAGAGGTCCGCCCGGAGGAGGGCCAGGGGGTTCAGGCGGTGGAAGGCCGCCACCCCGTGCTCCTCCCGGGTGCCCTTGGGGTCGCCGGAGAGGGCCACCACCTCATGGCCGCGGGCCTTGAGCTCCCGGGCGATGGCCTCGAGGATGGCCTCGTCCCCGGCGTTCCTGAACCCGTAGTACCCCGCTACGCCGACCACCATGCCCTAAGCCTCCTTACCAGGATAACCCCGAGAAGCCCAAGGGAAAGGCCGAGGAGGGCGCCGTTCAGCACCCGGAAAAAGGAGATGGGGAGGGGGGTGTGGTAGTGGCTGAAGGTGTTGAGGATGGAGGCGATGCCCAAGGAGGCGAGGAAGAGGAGGCCGTTTTGCACCCAGCGGGGCCAGGGGAGGAGGAGGGCCAGGGGGAAGAGGGCGTGGCCGAAGACCTCCTTGAACCGGGGGCGGACCATGACGTCCTGGAGGAGGGCCCTAAGCTTGAGCTCCAGCTCGGGGACGATGGGGGCGTCGTTGCCGCGGCGCAGGAGGGCGAGGAGGAGGAGCCCCAGGGCAACCCCCCCCAGGGCCACCTCTCCCAGGCGGACGGGGTGGAGGAAGAGGCGGGTGAGGGCCTCCTTAAAGTCTTTTTCCAGGAAGCTGTAGGCCACGAGGAGGGGCGGGACGAGGAGGGTGAGGGAGACCCCCTTGAAGGGGGTGAGGCCGGCGATGGCCTCCTCCGTGGAGCCCAGGGCGGAGAGGAAGGCCGCGCCCAAAAGGGCGTAGCCCAGGCTCCTCGCCCACATCCAAAGCCCGTTCCTCGGGCCCAGGAAGCCGAGGACGGGGAAGACCAGGGCGGCGAGCAAGGGCCCCGCCTGGCTTCCCGCGTAGCCCAGGGCCAGGAGGAGAAGGAGGAAGGCCACTAGGGGCCCGTACACGGGAAGCCCCAGGGCCAAAAGCCCAAGCCCCGCCAAGACCCCCGCCCAGGCGGCGTACCTCAGGGGGCTTGGGGCGAGCGCCCTTGGGCTCGGCGCCCCCAGGGGGAGGCCGCTCGCCTTGAGCTCTTCCTGGAGCCTCTTGAGGAGGCGGGCGGTGTCCTCGGGGTAGGGGTAGGGCCGGAGGTAGAGGATCTGGTGGCTCCGCTCCCGGGCGGCGAGGCCGTACTTCTCCGCCGCTTCCTCGGGCTTCAGGGTGAGGAGCCACTCGTAGCGGAGGCTGAAGAGCCGGAGGATCCCCTTGTCCCGGAAGGCCCCTATCCCCGCCTGGGGCGTGCCCTCAATGAGGGCCACGGGGACGGGGACAAGGGCCTTGGCCTCCTGGAGGCGGTAGGGGTAGCCCAGGGCCTCGAGGCCCTGGAAGACCACGGCGTCCGCCTCCTCCGGGACCAGGGGCAGGCCCGCCTCGAGGCGGCGAAGCCTGTGGTTCAGGGGCCGGACCATCACGTAGAGGCCCATGGCCTTGGCCTGGCGGAGTTCTTCCAGGTTGTAGAAGGCGGGGAGGGCCTGGATGTCCACGGGAAAGCCCAGCCACTCCCCAAGCCGCTCCGAGGGCAGATCGTAGGCCCGCTCTAGGAGGGCGAGAAGGGCCGGGTCCCCCTTCAGGTAGTGCCAGCCAGGCCTCGCGGAAAGCCCCATCTCCACGAGCTCCCGCCCTTGGCGGTAGAGGAGGGTCCCTTCCCCTACCCAGTCCCGCACCAGGCGCTCGGGGAAGGCGACGCCGTTCACCCCGAGGGCCTGGTAGCGGGCGAGGGCCGCCATGAGGTCCTCGCCCCGCGCCCGCGCCTCCTCCCGCACTGCCTCCGCGTCCAGGACCAGGGCCACGGGCCCCGGGGCCTGGGCGCGGAACCTCGGGGCGAGGGCGAGGAGGGAGGGGAGGAGGGCGAGGAAGAGGAGGAGGTGAAGGAGGGCCCTCACGCTGCCCCCATCCGGGCCAGGCGGGCGAGGGCCTTGGCCGCGAGCATCTCCAGGGCCACGGGGTTCTGGCCGCCCCTGGGCACGATCACGTCGGCGTACCGCTTGGTGGGCTCCACGAAGTGGAGGTGCATGGGCTTGACCTGCTCCAGGTACTGGGCCACCACCCCTTCCAGGCTTCGCCCCCGTTCCAGAACGTCCCGCTTGAGCCTGCGGATGAAGCGCTCGTCGGCGTCGGCGTCCACGAAGACCTTGAGGTCCATGAGGTCCCGGAGCTCCTTGGGGTAGAGGACCAGGATCCCTTCCAGGATCACCACGGGGGCGGGCCGGACCGGCGTTCTTCTGGAGCTTCGGGTGTAGGCCCGGAAATCGTAGACGGGCATCTCCACGGGAAGGCCCCGGAGGAGGGCCTGGGCGTGCTCCAGGTAGAGGGCGAGGTCAAAGGCGTCCGGGTGGTCGTAGTTTACCCGGAGGCGCTCCTCCAGGGGGAGGTGGCCCAGATCCTTGTAGTAGTGGTCCATGGGGAGGAGGGCGACCCGCTCCCCCAGGGTCCGGGCCAGGGCCTGGGCGAGGGTGGTCTTGCCGCTCGCCGTTCCCCCGGCGATCCCGATGACGAAGGGCTTGGGCGCGCTCACCCCTCCATGATAAAGGGGCGGGGGCCTCCCCCCCGCCCTCCCTCGGGCCCTAGCGGGCCACGGCCGCCCGCTCCTGGGCGTGGCCGATGGTCTTTTCGGTTTCCACGTCAAAGGCGTGGAGCCTTTGGGTGTCGGCGAGGAGCTCCACCTTGTCCCCGGGCCTCACGGGGGCGTGGCCGTCCACCTTGGCCACGAGGAGGGTGCCGTTCACCGCCACGTGGATCTCCGTCTCCGCCCCCAGGGGCTCCACCACCTCCACCTCCCCCCGGAGGACGTTCTCCTCCTCGGGGATTATGGTGTACCCCTTGAGGCCCAGGTGCTCGGGCCGGACGCCAAGCCACACCTCTTTTCCGGCGTAGGGCCTCAGGGCGCTTCCCAGCACGGCGTTCGCCCGGATGCGGAAGCCGGGGGCCACGAGGTAGACCTTCTCCCCTTGGACCTCTACCCCGGCGCGGACGAAGTTCATGGAGGGGCTGCCGATGAAGCCGGCCACGAAGCGGTTGGCGGGGAAGTCGTAGAGGTTTAAGGGCGTGTCCACCTGCTGGATCTCCCCGTCCTTCATGACCACGATGCGGTGCCCCAGGGTCATGGCCTCCACCTGGTCGTGGGTCACGTAGATGGTGGTGACCCCAAGGCGCCTTTGCAGCTTGGCGATCTCGGCCCGCATCTCCACCCGGAGCTTGGCGTCCAGGTTGGAGAGGGGCTCGTCCATGAGGAAGACCTTGGGCTCCCGCACGATGGCCCGCCCCATGGCCACCCGCTGGCGCTGCCCGCCCGAAAGCTCCCGGGGCTTGCGGTTGAGGAGGTGTTCAATCTTGAGGATGCGGGCGGCTTCCTTGACCCGCCGGTCAATCTCGTCCTTGGGGTAGCGCCGGAGGCGGAGCCCAAAGGCCATGTTCTCGTAGACGTTCATGTGGGGGTAGAGGGCGTAGTTCTGGAAGACCATGGCGATGTCCCGGTCCTTGGGGGGGACGTCGTTTACCAGGCGGTCGCCGATGAAGATCTTCCCCTCGGAGACCTCCTCCAGCCCGGCGATCATGCGCAAGGTGGTGGTCTTGCCGCAGCCACTGGGCCCCACGAAGACCACGAACTCGCCGTCTTCCGTCTCCAGGTTGAAGTCCTTGACGGCCACCACCTTGCCGAAGCGCTTCCACACGTGCTCCAGCCTGACCTTGGCCATGCGGTACCTCCACGCGAACCCCGCGCTTTGAGCGTCTTTGGCCCATCGGGGGTTCCCCGGCATTTTACCCGAGGTGGGGGCCTTCCCGCCACGGGGGGCGGGTCCGGTTCCAGAAGAGGAGGCCCAGGTAGGCGAGGCCAAGCTCGGGCCTGACCTCCGTGGTCACGGAGAGGGCGAAGGCGTGGAAGAGGAGGCTTTCCAGGGCGTGGCGGGGGCTTTGCCGGAGGAGGTCCTTGAGGGCAGGGCCCTGCCTCAGGGCGAGGAGGGCGAGGTAAGGGAGGTAGGGCCAGGGCCCGGTGGCCAGGCCCAGGGCGGAGGCCCCAAGGCTCAGGAAGGCCAGGGCTCGGGCCGGGGGTAGGGGGTCTAGGCCCAGGGGCTTGAGCTCGCCCCAGAGGGCTTCCTCTTCCCCGGGCCAGGGGGTTTTGAGGAGGAGGAGCCTTTTCCCCTCGTGCCCGCCCAGGTAGCCCCTGGGGTCCGGGGCCACCCCGAGGGGAAGGAGGAGGGCGGGGTTTTCCCTGAGGGCCTGGAAGAGGAGGGGGTCTAGGGGAAGGCCGTCCACCAGGTACCAGGCGTGGGGCCTTCCCGAGAGGAGAAAGCCTAGGGCGCGCTCCACCCGGTGGCCCCGGTGGGCCAGGATCCCGGGCCAGGCCTCGGGGGGCTCCCGGAGGAGGGCTTTCCCCCACGGGGGGTTGGCCCGAAAGGGGGTGGTGCGGAGGCGGAAGCGGGCCTCCAGGGCCTCGCCTTCCTCCAGGGCGAAGCGGGCGAGGAGGTTGCCTTGGGCCTCGTAGACCTCGAGGGGCTTGTGGGAAAGGGAGACCTCCTCCACCTCCTGCCCCGGGAGGGTGTGGGGCAGGGGGAGGAGGTACTCCCCGCCGGCGAGGGGGCGGAAGCGGAGGGCGTAGCGCACACGCCTAGGCTACCCCGTCCGGGCCCCCTTTCCGCTACACTGCTCCCATGGACTGGCTCCTCACCCCAGGACCCGTGCGCCTGCACCCCAAGGCCTTGGAGGCCCTGGCCCGGCCCCAGCTCCACCACCGCACCGAGGCCGCCCGGGAGGTGTTCCTGAAGGCGAGGGGGCTCCTAAGGGAGGCCTTCCGCACCGAGGGGGAGGTCTTGATCCTCACGGGAAGCGGCACCCTGGCCATGGAGGCTTTGGTGAAGAACCTCTTCGCCCCCGGGGAGAGGGTCTTGGTGCCGGTCTACGGCAAGTTCTCCGAGCGCTTCTACGAGATCGCCCTGGAGGCGGGGCTTGTCGTGGAGCGCCTGGACTACCCTTACGGGGACATCCCCCGCCCCGAGGACGTGGCCAAAGAGGGGTACGCGGGGCTTCTTCTGGTCCACTCGGAGACCTCCACCGGGGCCCTCGCCGACCTTCCCGCCTTGGCCCGGGCCTTCAAGGAGAAGAACCCCGAGGGGCTCGTGGGGGCGGACATGGTGACAAGCCTCCTCGTGGGGGAGGTGGCCCTCGAGGCCATGGGCGTGGACGCCGCCGCCTCGGGGAGCCAGAAGGGCCTCATGTGCCCCCCAGGCCTCGGCTTCGTGGCCCTCTCCCCCAGGGCCCTGGAGCGCCTAAGGCCCAGGGGCTACTACCTGGACCTCGCCCGGGAGCTCAAGGCCCAGAGGGAGGGGGAGAGCGCCTGGACCCCGGCCATCAACCTGGTCCTCGCGGTGGCCGCCGTCTTGGAAGAGGTCCTTCCCCGCCTTGCCCACCACCTCGCCCTCAAGGCCTGGCAGAACGCCCTCCTCTACGGGGTGGGGGAGGAGGGGGGCCTTAGGCCCGTCCCCAAGCGGCGAAGCCCCGCCGTGGCCGCCTTCTACCTGCCGGAAGGGGTGCCCTACGCCCGGGTGAAGGAGGCCTTCGCCCGAAGGGGGGCCGTCATCGCCGGGGGGCAGGGGCCCTTGAAGGGCAAGGTCTTCCGCCTCTCCCTCATGGGGGCCTACGACCGCTACGAGGCCCTGGGGGTGGCCGCCATGTTCAGGGAGGTTTTGGAAGAAATTCTTCCAGCTTCTTGAGCATCTCCTCCCGCGTGTAGACCGCGCGGGCCCCGCCCACGAGCTTGGGCCTCGTCTTGGCGGCGAGAAGGACCGCCTCGCCGATCTTCCGCACGGAAAGCCTCAGGGGCACGGCCACGGGGCGAAGGTGCATGCCGATGAGGACGCCCCCGATGTCCATCCCCCCGTGGGCTTGGGCCTTTAGGGACTCCACCACCACCGGCTCTTTAAAGCGGAGGAAGGCCGCCGTGGCCAAGGCCCCCCCCGCTTTGGGGTGGGGGAAGACGGTGACCTCCTCCAGGCCAAAGGCCCGGGCGGTCTCCCGCTCCACCACCAGAGCCCGGTTCAGGTGCTCGCAGGCCTGGACGGCCACGTGGACCCCCCTTTCCAGGAGGGGCGGGAGGAGGCCTTCCAGGAGGGCGTGGGCGGCCTCGAGGCTCGGCCTCGTCCCCACCCTCTCCCCCAGGACCTCGCTGGTGGAGCCCCCGAGGACGAAGAGGCTCCCGGGCGCCATGGGGAAGGCCTGGAGGAACTCTTCCACAGCCCGCTGCGCCGTGCGCCGAATGCCCTCCATGCCTCCATGGTAGCCCGAAAGGCGCCCTGGCCCCCTTTCCAAAGAGACGGTGGGCTCCGTCTACGCTGGAGTACCTCTGCAGGTGGCTCCTGGAGCCTGCGGGCCTCTCCTGGGTGGACCGCACGCCGGGCCCCAGGGGGAGGCCCTGGCCTACGACTTCGTCCACGAGGAGGTGGCCGGGCAAAGCTTCGCCCCGTCCCCGGACGCCTGCGGGGGGCACCTGGGGCTCCGCCTCTCGGCCTTGGAGCTGGCCCAGCTTCCGGCCTACCCCCTGCGCACCGAGGTCCTCCTCCCCAAGGGGATGCGGGAGGAGAGGCTCCTGCGGCTTTGGGGCTGGTACCCGGCGGGGCAGGGGGGGCCTTACCCAGGGGACGAGGCCACGGCCCGGGTGTGGCACCCCGGGGACCTCTACGCCTCGGCAGGCCCCGAGGAGCACACCTGTGTCCTCCGCTACCCCAGGCAGGTGGAGGTGCAAACAGTTGAAAAATAACGCACCCTACTTCACCCTGACGCTCAAACGCTCCCGCTTTGCGGCACCTCACCCTAGCGAACTCCCCCAATGTAAAGCCCACAGACGGGTATACTCCCTCCCAGGAGGCCCCAGGTGAAGGCCAAGCCCAAAGCCACGCGGGAGCGTACCTCAAAGGAGAAGGCGAAGGCCTTCACCGGAGTCCATGCTCTTCTCGTCTTCCCCTCTGAAGAAGACCGCAAGGCCACCCTGGACCTCATGCGCCGCTTCTCCGCTGGGGTGCGCTACGCCTACAACCGCCTCCTGGAAGGTCAGACCAGGGAGGAGCTCAAACGGGCAGACGGTTTCCTCTGCACCTCCTTCCGCCTCAACACCCGCTACGCCGACGACGCGATCCTGAAGGCCCAGGCCGTCCTGGACTCCGCCAGGGAGAGAGGAGAAGACCCCCGGAAGGTGGTCTTCGGGGGGAGAAAGCTCTTCCAACAGCTCAAGCGCAGACACCTCTCGGGTAAACCCCTGAAGAGGCTCAAGCGGGACTGGAGGGAAAGGAGGCAAGGCCTCCTCTACTCCCGAGGGGACAGGACCAAGGGGGGCAACCTCAACCTGAGGCTCTTCGTCAAGGACGGAGTTCTGCTACTCCGGATCAACCTTGGAGACGGGAACTACGCTCAGGCCTTGGTGAGGACTAAGCACCCCAACCTGAGCGCCCTGGTGGGGAGGGTCTACGCCTCCCTCCCCTACAACGTGGCCCTCTCCTTGCGGGAGGGGAAGGTCTACGCCCACTTCACCTGGGAGGAGGAGCCCGTTCCTCTCGCGGCCACGAAGGAAAACGGCGTCCTCGCCCTGGACGTGAACTCGGACCCCTACCACCTGGCCCTGGCGGTGGTGAGCCCTGATGGAAACCTCAGGAGGCACCTCACCCTCTCCCTGGAGGAGGTGGACCGCGCTCCGAACAGGGGGGCGAGGGAACTCCTCCTCTGGAAGATCGCCCACCAGGTCGTCTCCCTGGCGGAGCAGTATGGGACCGCCATCGCCACCGAGAGGCTCAAATACCTCCCCAAGGGGAGGAGAGGAGACGGTTCGGGGAGGGTCTTCAGGAGGAAGGCCCACCGCTTCGCCTACGCTTCCCTTCTCCGGAAGGTCCACTCCTTGGCCCGGAAGAGAGGGGTCCAGGTGGTGGAGGTGAACCCGCGGGACACCTCCACCATCGGGATGCTGAAGTACGCCCCCCAGCTCTCCCTCTCCAAGGACGTGGCCGCCGCTTACGTCATCGGGAGGAGGGCCTTGGGGTTCAGGGAGAAGCTTCCCAGGGGGTACGAGAGGCTTCTCCGGGACGAAAGCTTCAGGGGCCACGTCCAGGGCTTCTACGCCTCCAGGGTGCAGGAACTCCGGGCCAAAAGAGCGCAGGAGCGCAACCCCTACCTGAGGCGCAGGCTTTCCCGGGAGATCGGGAGGGCGAAGCGCCACCTCTCCTTGCTTTCAAGCCTTCAGGGCTCACCGGGGAGCCAAGAGGGGTCAACCGAGGGAAGGAACTCCTTTGGCGCCAATCCCTGGAGGGTCTTGAGGGCAGGCCTCTTCCTTCCCCTCCTTGGGCGCGAGGTGCCGAGGGACCTTTCTCGCCTCAAGCCCATCCTCTTCGGGGGATCGTGGGAGGGGTGGAGGGGAAGCTTAGGTCCTCCTCCTGGTGGAGGGCCGGAGTGCGCTAATGTGCGCTATACTTGACCAGGCGGTCCTCCTCATCCACCCACACGGCCTGGGCGGACGTGAAGAGGCCCTGCAAGCTCCTCCAGAAGGCCTACGCCAAGGCCCTGGTCGCCCCCTAGTAGGGCAGGGGCCAGGTGCGGAAGTAGTCCCGCACCCGCCCCCAAAGCCCCACCAGGCCCAGGGGCTCGAGGACCAGGAAGAGGAGGATGAGGCCCCCGAAGACCACGTTGCGCCAGGCGGCGAGCTGGGCGGCGTACTCCGGGCCCAGGGCCCCCACGAAGCTATTGAGCACCTCGGGGATGAGGAGGACGAAGAAGGCCCCCAAGACCGCTCCCAAAACCGTCCCCGCCCCGCCCACGATGACCATGGCCAGGTACTGGATGCTCACGGAGAGGGGGAAGTACTCCGGGGTCACCGCCTTGTAGAGCTGGGCCAGAAGCCCCCCGGCCACCCCGGCGTAGAAGGCGGAGAGGGCGAAGGCCAGGAGCTTGGTCCGGGTGAGGTCCACCCCGGCCACCCGGGCGGAGAGGTCGTTGTCCCGCACCGCCCGGAAGGCCCGCCCGGCGCGGGTCATGAGGAGGCGCTTGCCGTAGAAGAAGAGGGGGAGGGCGAAGAGGAGGACCAGGTACCAGAGCCTCTCCGGGGTGTCCAGGACGAGGCCCAGGACCTCAGGGGGAGGGAGGGTCCGGCCCCGGATCCCCCCCGTGACCGCCTCCCAGGTCTTGAAGGCGTAGTCCGCCAGGAACTGGAAGGCCAGGGTGGCGATGGCCAGGTAGACCCCCTTGATGCGGAGGGAGGGGAGGCCCAAAAGAAGCCCCAAGGAGGCGGCGATCCCGCCCCCGAGGAGGATCCCTAAGGGGGCGAGGGGGCCCGTGAGGTGGCTTGCCGCGTAGGCCCCCACCCCCATGAAGGCGGCGTGGCCCAAGGAGATCTGCCCCGCGCCCCCCACCAGGAGGTGGAGGCCCAGGGCGGAGAGGGCCCCGATGGCCACCAGGGTGGCCACGTACATGGGGTAGGGGCCGAGGAGGAGGGGAAGGAGGAGGAGCAGGAGGAGGAAGGCGTAGAGGGCGAGGCGGCCCAAGGGGGTGCTGGCGTAGGCCTCGTCCTCCCGGTAGGTCTCCCGCACCGCCCGGGCAAACCGGCGGCTGAAGGCGTCGGTGAGGCGCTTGGAGAGGGCGTACACCTCAGACCTCCTGGACCTCGAGGGTGGCCTCCAGCCTCCCTTCCCCCTCGAGGTAGCGGATGGGCAGGGAGAGGCTCACGCGGCCGCCCTCGCCGTAGAGGGCCTGGATCACGGGGCCGTAGCGGGCCTCCACGATCTGGCGGCGCACCTTCCGGGTGCGGGTGATCTCCTCGTCGTCGGGGTGGAGCTCCTTGGGCAAAAGGGCGAAGCGCCGGATCCTGAGCTTCTCGGGAAGGGTCTGGTTCACCATGCGGATCTCCTCGGCGATCAGGGCCTGGACCTCGGGGCGCTCCGTGAGGGAGAGGTAGGTGGTGAAGGGGATGCCCCGCCTCCTCGCCCAGTTCTGGACGTTTTCCGGGTCAAGCTCTATGAGGGCGGTGACGAAGGGCCTCCCGTGGCCGAGCACCACGGCCTCCCGGATGTAGGGGGAGTACTTGAGGCGGTTTTCCAGGAACTGGGGGGCGAAGCGGGTGCCGTCCGCCAAAGCCCCCACCTCCTTCACCCGCCCGAGGATCACCAGGTGCCCCCGCTCGTCAAAGAAGCCCGCGTCCCCCGTGCGGAAGAAGCCGTCCTCGGTGAAGCTCTCCCGGGTGGCCTTTTCCCCCTTGAAGTAGCCCTGGAAGACCTGGGGGCCCCGCACCTGGATCTCCCCTTCCTCGCCGATGCGCACCTCCGTGCCCGGAAGCGGGGGGCCCACGGTCTCCGGGGGGGCGTCCCCGGTGGCGTGGGCGGTGGTGGCGGCGGCGGTCTCGGATTGGCCGTAGACCTGGCGGATGTCCAGGCCCAGGGCGCGGAAGAAGGTGAAGACCTCAGGCCCCAAGGGCGCCCCGCCGGTGACGGCGATGCGGCAGGCGGCAAGCCCGAGCCTCGCCCTAAGGGGCCTGGCGATGAGGGGGTAGAAGAGGGCCCGCTTGAGGTTGAGCCAGACCCCCACCCTTTCCCCCCGGAACTCCCGGTTCGCCCCCTCCAAAAGGGCCCCCATCCCGGCCCGGTAGAAGAAGGCCTTGATGGGGTCGGCGTCCGCCATGCGGCTTTGGATGAGGCTCGCCATCTCCTCCCAAAGCCTGGGCGGGGCCAGGAAGAAGTCGGGCTGGACCTCCTTGAGGTCCTCCCTGAGGGTGGTGGGGTCCTCGGGGAAGTGGACGGTGGAGCCCTCCACCAGGCTCTGCACCACGGTGAGCATCTGCTCCCCGATCCAGGGAAGGGGGAGGTAGCTGAAGACCCAGGCTCCCCTTTGGAAGCCCAGGGCCTTGCCCAACGCCTCGTGCCCGGCGAGGAGGTTTTGGTGGGAGAGCATGGCGAGCTTGCTCCGCCCCGTGGTGCCGGAGGTGGGGGCGAGGAGGGCGGTCTCCTCGGGGCGCCGCCTCCTTAGGGCCTCCTCCCCCACCCTGGGGTCGCCCAAGGCCTGGCTAAAGCGCCTGACCTTCCCCCGGAAGTGCCGGCTCATCCCCGCCTCCTCCCACACCAGGACGAAGTCCACCAGGTGGAGGTGGGGGTAGACCTTGTCCAGCTGCTCCTCGTCGGAGACCACGATGCCCCTCGCCCCGGTGAACTCCAGGAAGTAGCCCACCTCCTCGGGCATGGCGTCGGCGTAGATGCCCATGGGGAGGGCCCCCAGGACCTGGGCGGCGAGCTCCGCCTCCACCCACTCGGGGGCGTTGTGGCCGAGGATGGCGAGGACCTCGCCCTCCTTAAGGCCCAGGGCGGAAAGCCCCCCGGCGAGGCTTAGGACCCGGTCCAGAAGCCCCCGCCAGGAGGTCTTCTGCCAGACGCCAAGCCGCTTCACCCTTAGGGCCGGGGCCTCGGGGCGCTCCTTGGCGTGCCTCACGAGGTGTTCCAAGAGGGTCCCCTGCATACGCCTTCACCCCTGGCCCAGGTAGGCCTCCACCACCTTGGGGTCCTTCTTCACCCCTTCGGGGGGGCCGTAGTAGAGGACCTCCCCGTAGGAGAGGACCAAGACCCGGTCGGAAAGCTCCAGGACGGCCCTAAGGTCGTGCTCCACCCAAAGGAGGGTCACCCCCCACTCCTCCCGGGCGTCCAGGAGGAAGCGGGCCAGGTCCTGCTTCTCCTCCAGGGCAAGCCCCGCCATGGGCTCGTCCAGGAGGAGGAGCTTAGGCCGGCCCGCGAGGGCCCTTGCCACCTCCACCCGCTTCTGGAGGCCATAGGGGAGCATCCCCGCCGGGGCGTGGCGGAAGGGGGAGAGGTGGAGGTAGTCCAGGACCTCCTCCGCCCAGGCCCTTAGGCGCCACTCCCTTTCCGCCCGGGGTAGGGCCATGGGGTAGCCGGGGAAGGCGAGCTCCGCCCCCAGCTTGACGTTTTCCAGGACGCTCATCCCCCGGAAGATCTCCAGGCCCTGGAAGGTGCGCCCGAGGCCCATGCGGGCCCGCGCTTGCGGGCTTTTCCCCCTAAGGCTTTCCCCCAGGAAGACCACCTCGCCCTTCTCGGGCTCGTACACCCCGGAGAGGACGTTTAAGAGCGTGGTCTTCCCGGCGCCGTTTGGGCCGATGACGGCGAAGAACTCCCCCTCCGCCACGGAGAACTCCACCCCCGCGAGGGCCTTCACCCCTTTAAAGGAGAGGTGGAGGTCCTGCACCTCTAGGATCACACCCACCGCTTCCTCCTCCGGTACCGCCTCGCCTGGCGGAAGCCCACCTCCTCCTTGCCCAGGTAGAACTCCATCACGTCCTGGTCCTCCATGGCCTCCTTGGCGCTCCCCTCAAAGACCACCCGGCCCCTTTCCAGGACGTACACCCGGTCCACGATGCCGAGGGCGGCCCGGGCGTTCTGCTCCACGAGGAGGAGGGAGAGCCCCTTTTCCCGCCTTAGGGCGGCGAGGGTTTGCATCACCTCCTCCACCAGCTTGGGGGCGAGGCCCAAGGAGGGCTCGTCCACCACCAGAAGCCTCGGCCTCGTGAGGAGGGCCATGCCCAAAAGGAGCATCTGCTGCTCCCCCCCGGAGAGGTAGCCCGCCTGCTCGTGGCGGCGTTCATAAAGGCGGGGGAAGCGGGCGAAGACCTCCTCCATCCCCTCCTTGAGCGCCTTTGGGGGGAGGCGGTGGCCTGCGGCCATGAGGTTCTCCACCGGGGTCAGGTAGCGGAAGAGGGGGCGGCCCTCCAGGATGGCGGTGAGGCCGAGCCGGGAGATCCCCACCGGGTCCAGGTGGGTGGCCTCCTGGCCGAAGAGGCGCACCCTCCCGTCCAGGACCCGCCCCTCAAACTTGGGGAGAAGGCCGGCGATGGCCCGCACCAAGGAGCTTTTCCCGGCCCCATTGGGGCCCAGGAGGGCCACGGCCTCCCCCTCGCCCACCTCCAAGGAGACCCCGTCCAGGGCCAGGATCACCCCGCGGTAGACCACCTTGAGGTTCTCCACGGAAAGCATCACACCCTCTCAATCTGCCGCTCCCCGAAGAGGCCGTAGGGCCTTATGAGGAGGACGAGGAGGACCACCACGAAGGGCAGGGCCTCGGTGAAGCCGGGGAGGTAGGCCTCCAGGTAGCGCTGGGAGAGGGCCTCGAGGACCCCCAGCAAAAACCCCGCCGCCAAGGCCCCGCCCACGGCGTCAAGCCCCCCCAGGATGGCCACGGGGAAGACCTTGAGCCCGAAGAAGACGAGGTTGTACCCCACCCCGCTCGCCACGGCGAGGAGGGCCCCGGCCAGGGTGGCGAGGAGGGCGGAAAGCCCCCAGACCCCGGCCAGGATCCGGGCCGTGGGGATGCCCAGGGCCAAGGCCGCCACCTCCCGCTCGGAGATGGCCCGGACCAGGATCCCGTAGCGGCTTTTCCGGAGGAGCCAGAGGAGGCCGAGCCCCAAGGGCAGGGCCAGGAGGAGGTTCCAGACCGCCCGGGAGGAGACGTAAACCCCCCCCGCCTCAAAGCCCAGGTCGGGGAGGCTTCCCGGCAGGTACTTGAGGTCCGGGCCCCAGAGGAGCTGCACCCCCCCGTCCAGGGCGGCGGCGAGGCCGATGGTGGCCATGATCACCGCCACCACGTTCCGCCCCAGGAGGGGCCGCACGAAGCCCCGCTCCACCAGGACCCCGAAGAGAAAGGCGAGGGGCAGGGCGGCCAGGATGGCCAAGGGGAGGGGAAGGAGGAGGGCGAAGGTGTAGGTGAGGTAGGCCCCCACCAGCAGGAACTCCCCGATGGCGAAGTTCACCACGCTGGTGGCGCGGAAGACCAGCACGAACCCTAGGGCCAGGAGGCCGTAGAGGGCCCCGTTGGCCAGGCCGCCGATGAGGTAGGGAAGGAGGTCGGCCACGTTTCCTCCCGAGGGAAGGGGCCTGGCCTTAGGCCAGCTTCAGCCAGTCGGTGATGGCGTTGAAGCGCCCGTCCTTGACGCTCGCCCGGTAGAGCTTGGTGTAGGGGATGCGGTGGTTCACGAACTGGTAGCCCCGGGTGAGGCCCAAAGCGGTGTAGTCCCCGATCTTCTCCAGGTACTCCGCCACCCCGGCCCGGGTGAGCTTCCCCGCCTGGGCCGCCCGGCGCATGGCCTCGGCCACCCCCAGGGCCACGGCCAGGCTCCCCATGTAGTAGGTGGGGCGGTAGGAGGTGTCCCGGCCCTTCCGCTGGCGGAACTTCCGCATCTCGTCCACCGCGGGCACCAGGGTGTCGTACCAGTAGGGGTTGTGGTAGGTGACGGTGAAGCCCTCGGCCGCGGGGCCTGCCCGCTGGATGAGGACGAGCTCCGCCGAGTAGTAGGTGCCCATGAACTGGGCCCTTAGGCCCTGCTCCCGCGCCGCCCTTAGGATCAGGGGCTCCGCGGAGAGGGCGTAGCCCTGGAGGAGGACGAAGTCGGGGTTGGCCCGGCGGAGGTTCAGGACCACGGGGGTGGCGTCGGTGAAGGCGGGGGGCGTCACCTCCTCGTGGACCACCTCCATCCCCAAGGCCTTGGCCCGCTCCTTGACGTAGGGGATGGGGTCGCGGCCGAACTCGGTGTTGGAGTAGACGAGGGCGATGCGGGCCTTGCCCTTTTGCAGGCGGATCTGGCGGAGGAGGGCCTCCATCATGTCGTTGTAGGTGGGGCCGAAGACGAAGATGGTGGGGTACTTCTCGGGGTCGGCGAGCTCGCTGGCGAAGCTCGTGGCCGAGTAGGGGAGGCCGATCCTGGCGATCTCCGGGGCCAGGGCCTTGGAAAGCCCCGTGGAGTCGCCGTAGACGAAGAGGAGCTCCTCGGGCCGCTCCCGGGAGAGGACCCGGTTGAAGGCGGCCGTGCCCTTGGCCACGTCGTAGCCCGTGTCCTCCACGATGAGCTCCAGCTTCCGCCCGGCGATCCCCCCCAGGACCTCGTTCACGTAGTCCACCCCGTCCACGAACCCCTCCCGCCCGGCGTTGCCCGCGAAGGCGAAGGGCCCGGTGAGGGGGAGGAGGGCGGCGAGCTTCACGGGCCTCGCCTGGGCCAGGGCGAAGCGGGAGAAGCCCATGGCCGCCAGAGAACCCACGCCAAGCCTCCTCAGAAACTCCCTGCGCTTCATGTTCGCCTCCTTTCCGGCTGTACTTGGGTCAAAAAAGCATGCCCCCTTCCTTTTTGCAAGACCGGGGAGCCCCTTAAGCGCCCGCACCTTGGGCAGGTCCCCCACCGCGGCGAAAGCGGTGGGGGCCCCAAAAAACCTCTCCGCAGCCCCGGTTCGGGCCTCCCATGTTGCGAAACGGGTTAGCCGACCTGGGGTTGGCGTCGCCCCGCCGGGGCCAGCGCCTCAGGCCGGAGGAAGGCGAGGAAGGGAAAACTGGAGGCCTTTAGGGCCAGGGCCACCCCGCTTCCCCCATGACGGCGGCGAGCCAGGTCGGGTGAAGAGCCGCACGCCCACAGAGGGCGGGGTAGATTACCCCGGGTGGGTGTATCAAGCGCCCCGGAAATGCTCCACGGTGAGGCGGATGCCTTCCGCAAACCCCACCTTGGGCCGCCAGCCGTGGGCCATGAGCTTCATGGGGGAAAGGACGCTTCGCTCCAGGTCCCCGGGGCGCGGGGGGGCGGGCTGGACCAAGGGGGCCTTCCCCGCGGCCTCGGCCACGGCTCTTAGGACCTCCTCCGTGGTGTGCCCTTCCCCGGTGCCCACGTTGTAGACCCCTTCCAGGGAGAAGAGGGCGAGGGCGTGGGCCTCGGCCACGTCCTTGACGTAGACGTAGTCCCGCACGCACCCCTCGTCCCCCGGGGTCTTCCGGGCGTAGAGGGTCACGGGTAGGCCCTTCAGGACCCGCTCGGCGAAGATGGCCACCACCCCCGCCTCCCCGTGGGGGTCCTGCCTGGGGCCGTAGACGTTGCCGTAGCGTAAGGCGGCCCACTTGAGCCCGTAGTTTTGCCCGTAGGCGGAGAGGTAGTGCTCAAAGGCCGCTTTGCTCGCGGCGTAGGGGCTCTTGGGGCGGGGGGGCCAGGTCTCCTCGGCCCTTTCCCCCTCGGGCACCTCCCCGTAGATGGCCCCGCCCGTGGAGGCGAAGACCAGTTTCTCTACCCCATAGCGGCGGCAGGCCTCCAGGAGGTTAAGCCCCCCCAGGAGGTTCACCTCAAAGTCCAGGAGGGGGTTTTCCACGCTCACCTTCACCGAGGCCTGGGCCGCTTGGTGGGAGACGTGGGTGGGGCGGAACTCCCGGAAGGCCCGCTCCACCCCTTCTTTGTCCCTCAGGTCCACCTGGAAGAAGGGGACCCCTTGGGGCACGTTTTCCCGCTTGCCCGTGGCCAGGTTGTCCAGGACCGCCACCTCCAGGCCCTTGGCGAGGAGGTCCTCCACGATGTGGCTTCCGATGAAACCGGCGCCGCCCGTCACCAACACGCGCATAAAACCCCCCGGGCCGAAGCCCGGGGGCAGTCTACCAGATGGGTTAGCCGATCCGCACCTCGGGCTCGTTCCCCGGCCTCCACTTGATGGTGCAGCCGATGGCCGGGGCCTCCTTGAGGGGGGGTTCCTCGCCCCGGAGGAGGGCCTCTATGGCCGCCTCGAGGTCGTGGCTTTGCGCCTTGCTGGGGTCCTTGGGGCTGTCGTTCACCCGGCCGTGGTAGCGGAGGAGGCGCCTTTGGTCAAAGAGGAAGACCTCTGGGGTGCGCAGGGCGCGGTAGGCCTTGGCCACCTCCTGGGTCTCGTCCAGGAGGTAGGGGAAGAAAATGCCGTGCGCCTCGGCGAAGGCCACCATGGCCTCGGGGCTGTCCTCGGGGTACTTCTCGTAGTCGTTGGGGTTGATGCCCACGAAGGCCACCTTGCCCCGGTACCTCTCCGCCAGGGCCACGAGCTCGCCGATGGAGCCCTTCACGTAGGGGCAGCGGTTGCACATGAAGACCACGGCCAAAAGGGGCTCCTGGAACTGGGAAAGCCGGTAGCGCCCGCCCCTCGGGTCGGGAAGCTCGGCGTCAATGAGGGGGCTTTCCAAGGGAAGCTCGGGGTACTGGAGCATGGCCCCATGATACCAGCGAAGTGGTATATTGGTCAACGCCGGAGGGCACGATGAAAAGGCGGAGCTTTCTCAGGAAGGTGGGCGTAGGCCTTGGGGCGAGCCTCTTCTACCGCGCCTTCGCCCAGGGGAGCCCCACGGTGCGCTGGCGGCTCGCTTCCAGCTACCCGAGGAGCCTGGACACCCTCTACGGCGGGGCGGAGGAGCTGGCGAAGCGGGTGGCGGAGCTCACCGGGGGGCGGTTCCAGATCCGGGTCTACCAGGCCGGGGAGCTCGTCCCCGGGGGGCAGGTGCTGGACGCGGTGCAGCAGGGCACGGTGGAGGCCGGCCACACCTACGGTCCCTTCTACGTGGGCAAGAACCCGGCTTTGGCCTTTGACGGGGGCGTCCCCTTCGGCCTGACCTACCGGCAGCACAACGCCTGGATGCTCTTCGGCGGGGGGCTCGAGCTCCTCCGCCGGGTCTACGCCGATTTCGGCGTCCTCCAGTTCCCCGGGGGAAACACCGGGGCCCAGATGGGGGGCTGGTTCCGCCGGGAGGTCCGCACCCTGGAGGACCTCAAGGGCCTCAGGATGCGCATCCCGGGCCTCGGCGGCCTCGTGATGGGGCGGCTTGGGGTGGTGCCCCAGACGTTGGCGGCCGGGGACATCTACCCCGCCTTGGAGCGGGGGGCCATAGACGCCACCGAGTTTGCCGGGCCCTACGACGACGAGAAGCTGGGCTTTTACAAGGTGGCCCGCTACTACTACTACCCCTCCTTCTGGGAGCCCAGCGCCCAGGTCTCCTTCCTCGTGGCCCAGAGGGAGTGGGCGAGGCTTCCCAAGGAGTTCCAGGAGGCCTTCCAGGCGGCGGCGAGCGAGGTGAACCTCACCATGATGGCCAAATACGACGCCCTGAACCCGCCCGCCCTGAAGCGCCTCCTTGCCGCCGGGGTGCGCTTGAGGAAGTGGCCTGCCGAGATCCTGCGCAAGGCGGAGGAGGAGGCCCGGGCCCTCTACGAGGAGCAGGCGGCCAAGGACGCGGGGTACCGCCGGGTCTACACCGCCTACTGGGCCTTCCGGGGCGAGGTCTTCCGCTGGTTCGCCGTGGCCGAGCTGGGCTACGAGGCCTTCGCCTTCCCCGCGGTTTAGAGGACCTTGAGGTCGGGGAAGCGCCGGGCCAGGGCCTCCCTGAAGGCGGGGAAGCGGCTTTCGGCCACCAGGGCCACCACGGCCCCGCCGAAGCCTGCCCCCGTGAGCTTGGCCCCGTAGGCCCCGGCCTTCAGGGCCTCCTCCACCAAGAGGTCCAGCTCGGGGAGGCTCACCTCGTAGTCCTGGGCCAGGGAGCGGTGGCTTGCGGTCATGAGCTCCCCGAAGGCCCGGGCGTCCCCCCGCCTTAGGGCCTCCACCCCCCGAAGGACCCTAAGGTTCTCGCTCACCACGTGCCGGGCCCGCCGGTCCAGGGGCGAAGGGAGGCTTTCCACCAGGCAGAGGTCGGCCACGTCCCTAAGGGAGCGCACCCCGAGCCTCTTGGCCGCCTCCTCCGCCTCCTGGCGGCGCTGGTTGTACCCGGCCTCCGCCAGCCGGCGCCCAAGCCCGAGGTCCAGGACGGCCACCCGCACCCCCGGGGGAAGGGGAAGGTTCTCGTAGGCCAGGGTTCGGGTGTCCAGGAAGAGGGCCTGGCCCGGCTGGCCCAGGCTCGCCGCCATCTGGTCCATGATCCCGCACCGGACCCCCACGTACTCCACCTCCGCCTTCTGGGCGAGGCGGGCCACCTCCAGGTCGGAGAGGGGGAGGCGGTAGAGGGTGCGGAGGGCCCTGAGGGCCGCCACCTCGAGGGCGGCGGAGCTGGAAAGCCCCGCCCCCATGGGGAGGTCGCTGCGGACGTAGAACCGGGCCCCTTCCACCCCGTGCCCGGCCTCCCGGAGGGCCCGGACCACCCCGAGGAGGTAGTCCAGGAAGTCCCCTTGGGGCGGGGAGGAGAGGGGGCGGGCCCGGAGCTCCCCCAGGTTCTCGCTGAAGGCCTCCACCGCCCCCTCGAGGGGGGCGGCCTCCACCCGGGTGAAGTAGGGGACCGGGGTGGGGAGGACGTAGCCTTCCTGGTAGTCCGTGTGCTCCCCCAGGAGGTTCACCCGGCCGGGGGCCTGGGCGCTGGCCTGGGGCAGGACGCCGTAAACCTCTTGGAAGCCCATGCCTCCATTATGGGCAGAGGGCCCGCAGGTTGTGGCGCAGGAGGTCCAGGTAGGTCTTCACCCGGGCGTCCAGGGTGTCGGTGTACAGGACCGCGACCCGGGCCCCGAGGGCCTCGGCCAGGGCCCTTAGGGCCTTGCCCTGGAACTGAGGCTCGGCGAGGACGAGCCTGACCCCCTCCCTCTTGGCCTTCTCCAACAGGGCGAGGAAGCTCCGGCTCCCCACCTCCTGGGCCCCGCCCTGGCTCAGGACCCCCACCACCTCCAGGCCGTACCGCCTGGCGAAGTAGCGGAAGGCGTCGTGCTGGACCACCACCTTCGTTCCCTTAAGCCCGCAGGCCCTATAGGCCCGGTCCAGGGCCTCCACCTCCTTTTTGAAGCGCTCCAGGTTGGCCCGGTAGAGGTCACGGCCCCCGGGGTCCAAAGCGGCGAGGGCTTCGAGGATCCGCTCGGCGTAGCGGACGGCGTAGGCGGGGTCCAGCCAGAGGTGGGGGTCGCAGGGGCCGTGGCCGTGGTCCTCCTCCGCATGGTCCTCCCCGCAGATCAGGCCCGGCTGCCCCTCCCCGAGGAGGACCACCCGGGCGTTTTTGGGGAGGAGGGCCTGGAGCTTGGGCAGGTAGGGCTCGAGGCCGAGCCCGTTGGCGAAGAGGAGGCGGGCCCGGCTTAGGGCCTGGGCCACGGAGGGGGTGGGCTCAAAGGTGTGGGGGTCGGCCCCCGGGGGGACGACCGCCACCACCGCCACCCGCTTTCCCCCCACCTGCCGGACGAGGTCGGCGAGGATGGGGGTGGTGGCCGCCACCTGGACCTGGGCCAAGGCGGCGGCGAGGAGCCAGGGAAGGAGGGCTAGGGCGCGCATGGCAAAAGTGATATTTCATTATCAAACTCGCTTTGTCAACCTCCCGCGGTTGCGCCCCCCGGGGCCTTCCCCGTAGCCTGGGGGGGCGATGCGGCTGGAGGACCTTTTGGACCGCCTCGAGGCCCTGGAAGGCAAGCCCTACCCCTTCTACAAGGACCTGAAGGGGGTCTGGCGGGGAAAGGGCTTCGCCCTCCGCTTCGTCCACGTGCAGGGGGACCCCTTCGCCACCCCAAGCGTCCTGGAGGTGATCTACCCGGGCCAGGCCCTGGAGGCCCTCCGGGTCTACACCCGGCCCGAGGGGCGGGTGGCGGTGGAGGACTTCCTCCTCCGGGCCCTCAAAGCCCGGCTGCGGGACCTGCCCCGCCTTGCGGGCTCCGGCCACTCGGGGGCCGTGCGGGTGGAGGTGGAAAGCCCCAAGGTCCTGCGCCGGGCCGGGGCGCACCTTGGGGAGGAGGGGCTTTTCCTGCGCTTCCGGGTGGGCCTTCCCGCCCAGGGAAGGCGCATCCTCGGGCGGGAGGCCAGGCGGCTCTTCCAGGCCCTCTCCCGCCACCTGGAGGCCTTCCTCCAGGAGCTGGACCGGGAGGCCCTCCTCCGCCACGTCCGCCAGGCGGAGGACTTCGCCTTCATCCAGGAGCGCCTCGCCGAGCGGGGCCTGGTGGCCTTCGTGGGGGAGGGGAGCGTCCTTCCCCGGGAAAGCGGGGTGAGCCAGAGGCCCCTGAAGGGGGCGGTGCCCTTCCAGAGCCCCCCTGCCCTCAGGGTGGCCTTCCATACCCCCCACGCCGGGGAGGTGTGGGGGATGGGGCTTCCCCGGGGCCTCACCCTGATCACCGGGGGCGGGTTCCACGGCAAGACCACCCTCCTGGAGGCCCTGGTCCACGGGGTCTTCCCCCACGTCCCCGGGGACGGGCGGGAGTGGGTGGTGACGGACCCCCTCGCCCAGAGGGTTCAGTCCGAGGACGGCCGGAGCGTGAAGGGCGTGGACCTGAGGCCCTTCGTCCACGACCTCCCCCTGGGCCAGGACACCGCCTTCTTCTCCACGGAGGACGCCTCGGGCTCCACGAGCCTGGCCGCGGCCATCCTCGAGGCCCTGGAGATGGGGGCGAGGGTGCTCCTTCTGGACGAGGACACCTCGGCCACGAACCTCCTGGTGCGGGACGCCCGGATGCAGGCCCTGGTGCGGCGGGAGACCCTGACGCCCATCCTGGACCGGGTAGGGGACTTCAAGGCCTTGGGCGTGAGCCTCGTCCTGGTGGTGGGGGGCGTGGGGGACTACCTGGACCTGGCGGACACCGTGGTCCTCATGGAGGCGTACCGCCCCCGGGAGGTGACGGCCGAGGCGAAGGCCATCGCCCGGGCCCACCCCACGGGCCGGGCCTTCGGCGAGCCCCGCCACCCCTTGCGGGCCGTGCCCCGGGCCCCCTTGCCGGCGAGCTTTGACCCCAGGCGGGGGCGGAAGGAGAAGGTGAAGGGCCGGGGCTTGCGGGAGCTCGTCTACGGGGAGGAGACGGTGGACCTCTCCGCCTTGGACCTCTTTGAGCAGGCCCAGGTTCGGGCCCTCGGGGCCCTGTTCAAGCGCCTGGGGGGGCTTGCCGACGGGCGGACGCCGCTTAAGGCCCTGGTGGAGCGGGCCCTCCTCGGGGTGGAGGACCTCTTTGCCCTGGAGGAGGCCCCCGAGCTCGCCTGGGTGCGCCCCTTGGAGCTCGCCGCCGCCGTCAACCGGCTCCGGGGCCTCGAGGTGGTCCAGGTCTGAGGCCGCCCCGTGCGAACGCTTAAGTGGCCGCACGTTGATTCGCAACACGGGTTGCCCGAAATAAGGCTTGGGAAGGTCCTTTGGGGGCCCCCGCCGCGGCGAAACCAGGTCCCCGAGGAGGAGGGGCCGGCCCGGGGGAAGCTGGGCCAGGCCCCGGCTTTAAAGCCAGGCGCTGATACCCTTTCTTCCGGTTTCCTTCGCCCGACTGGCCCAGGGAAGCTCCTTAGGGACCTTTTGCCGGGGCCCCCATGCTGGCGCGAGCCAGCATGGGGTGGTATGAAAAGCCCCACCGCCCGCGAGGGGCAGGGCGAGGGGAGGGACCAGGAGGAGGAGGCGGAAGGCCACCGCGAGCCCCCCGCCCAGGAGGCCGGGAAGGAGGCCGAGCCGAAGAAGCCTTCTTCCCTCCTCACCGAGAAGCTCCATGGGCCTCGCCTAGGGAGAGGTGGGCCAGGGCCCTTTGCGCCGCCCGCCTCCCCGAGCGCACCACCTCGGGCAGGCCCACCCCCTGGAGGTAGTTCCCCGCGAGGAAGAGGCCGGGCGCCTTGACCAGGGCCATCTCCAGCCGCTCCACCCGGTCCAGGTGGCCCACCCGGTAGGCGGGCATCCCCTCGGGGAAGCGGAAGGCCCAGGCCCGGTGGACCCGGGGAAGGCCCGGGAGGAGGCGGGCTAGGTCTTCCAGGGCCAGCCGGATGAGGGCCTCCTCGGAAAGCCGGGCGGCCTCCCCTGAGAAGTAGGCCCGCACCAGGCTGAACCCCTCCGGGACCCGCCCCGGCCACTTCCGGTGCGTCCAGGTGAACCCCCGGGCCCGAAGCCCCTCCCCCTTGGCCACAAGCAGCCCGTGCCCCTCCACGGGGAGCGCCCCGGGGAAGGCCAGGCTCACCGTGGCCGCCGGGGTGTGGGGGATCCCCTTGAGCAAAGCGGTGGCCTCCGGGAGGAAGGGCCTGAGGAGGCCCGCCGCCTGGGGGGCGGGGACGGCGAGGACCACGGCCTCGGCGAGGAGGGCCCCTTTAGGGGTGTGGAGGCGCCACCTTCCGTGCCCTGGCTCCAAGCCGAGGACGGGGGTGCCCCGCAGGACCCGCTCCCCCAGGGCCTCGGCCATCCGCCGGGTGAGGGCCTGGAGGCCCTCGGCGAAGGAGAAGAAGAGGCTGCCCCCCTCCCGGCTTCCCCGCCCCTTGCGCGCCCGCATGGCCCCGAGGAGGAGGCTCCGGTGCTTCCCCTCCAGCTCCCAGAGCTGGGGAAAGGCGGCCCGCATGGAGAGGTCGTCGGGCTCCCCCCCGTACACCCCCCCGGCCAGGGGGGCCACCAGGGCCCGGTAGACCTCGGGCCCCAGGCGCCTCTCCACGAACTCCCTCAGGGTCTCGTCCTCCTTCGCCCCCCGGGGAAGGAAGAGGTCGTAGAGGGCCCGGAGCTTCCCCGGGAGGGAGAGGAGGGGGGTGCGGGCCAGGGCCTTGAGGTCCCCGGGCACCACCTGGAGGAGGCCTTCGGGCAGGGGGTGGCGCTTCCCCCGGTAGAGGATGTAGGCCGCGGGCTTTTCCGGAAGGGTGCCGATGGGCTCGAGGCCGAAGGCCTGGGCGAGCTCCAGCACCTCCTTCTTGTAGCGGACGCTGGCGTCGGGCCCCCCCTCCACCAGGAAGCCCTCCTGCCGGGCGGTGCGCACCTTCCCCCCGAGGCGGAGGCTGGCCTCCAGGAGGAGGAAGTCCGCCCCCGCCTCCTTGAGGGCTAAGGCGGCGGCCAGCCCCGCCCACCCCCCGCCCACTACGGCCACCCCTACCTCGGCCACGCCGCCTCCACCAGGTCCTTGAGGACCTGGATGTAGTCCAGGTCCGCGTTCAGGCTCCGGGCCCTAAGGAGCCTCAGGCCGAGCGCCCTCGCCGTGGCCTGGGCCTCGAGGTCCAGGTCGTAGAAGACCTCCAGGTGGTCGGCGGGGAAGCCCACCGCCTGGACGGCCACCTCCTCGTACCCCTCCTCCTTCAGCGTGCGCAGAAGCTCGTTGATGTCGGGGCCGAGCCAGGGCTCCGGGGTGCGCCCCGCCGACTGGTAGGCCACGTAGAAGCGGGGGAGGGCGAGCCTCTTGGCGATGAGTTCCGCCGTCTTCTCCACCTGCCTGGGGTAGGGGTCCCCCTTCTCCACGGCGGAGAGGGGAATGGAGTGGGCGGTGAAGACGTAGGCCGCCTTCCCCGGGTTCTTCAGGCGCCAGATCACCTCCTCGAGCCTCCGGGCGTAGGCGGCGATGAGGCCGGGGTGGGCCTCGTAGCTTTCCACCCAGACGAAGTCTATGGGCTCGGGGAGGGCTTTTAGGGCCGAGTCCACCTTCTCCCGGTACTCGGCCACGCTCCTCAAGGAGTAGTGGGGAGCGGCCACGATGGCCACGGCCCGCCGCACCCCGTCCTCGTGCATGGCGGCCACCGCCTCCCCGATGGAGGGGTGCCAGTGCTTCGTCCCCACGTAGACCCGGGCGGGGCCGTGGGGGGCGCGGGGAGGGAAGGGGCCCAGGAGGCGCTTGGGGTAGGGGGGGGCCTCCAGGTTGAGGAGGGCCTGGAGGCGGACCGCCTGGGCCAGGGTGATCTCGTTCAGGGGGCTTTTGCCGATGGCCTCGTACCGCTCGGCGAGCTCCTTGAGGAGCTCCTCCGAGGGGCGGCGCCCCCGGCGGATGTCCGTGTAGTAAGGCTCCACCTCCTCGGGGGCGTAAGGGGTGCCGTAGGCCATGAGAAGGACGTTCATGCCGTTACCTCCTGGATGAGTTCTACCACGTAGCGCACGTTCTCCTCGGGGGTCTCGGGCACGATCCCGTGCCCCAGGTTGAAGATGTGCCCGCCTTTCCCGCCGTTTTCCTCCAGGATCCTCTGCACCTCGCGGCGGATGACCCCTTTGGGGGCGAGGAGGACGGCGGGGTCCAGGTTCCCCTGGACGGGGGTGGCCCCGAGGAGGGCGCGGGCCCAGGGGAGGGGGGTGTGGTGGTCCAGGCCCAGGACGTCCCCGCCCGCTTCCTTCATGTCCTCGAGGAGCCCCATGGTGCCCACGCCGAAGTGGATCACGGGGACCCCCGCGGGCCTGAGGCTTTGGAAGAGCCTTTCCATGTGGGGCTTGACGTAGCGGCGGTAATCCGCGGGGGAGAGCGCCCCCACCCAGGAGTCAAAGACCTGGAGGAGGTCGGCCCCCGCCTCGGCCTGGGCCCGGAGGTAACGGGCCATGGCCTCGGTGAGCTTCTCCATGAGGCGGTGCCACAGGGCCTCCTCCCCGTACATCAGGGCCTTGACCCGGAGGAAGCGGCGGCTCGGCCCCCCTTCCACCAGGTAGCTCGCCAGGGTGAAGGGGGCCCCGGCGAAGCCGATGAGGGGGACGGGAAGCTCCCGCTTGAGGATCCGGATCGTCTCTAGGACGAAGGGGACGGCCTCCTCGGGCACGAGGGGCCTCAAGGCCTCCACGCCCTTTTCGTCCCGGACGGGGTTATGGATCACCGGTCCCTTGTTCTCCACCAGGGAGAGGTCCACCCCCATGCCGTAGAGGGGGGTGGTGATGTCGGCGAAGAGGATGGCCGCGTCCACCCCGAGCGTTCTCACGGGGAGGAGGGTCACCTCGGCGCAGACCTCGGGGTTTTGCACGATCTCGGGGAGGGTGTAGCGCTCGCGGAGCTTCCGGTAGGCCTTCTGGTAGCGCCCGGCCTGGCGCATGAACCACACGGGGGGCCTCGGGGTGGGCTCGCCCCGGGCGGCCCGGAGGATGAGGTCGTTCACGAGGTCCATGCTAGCATGGGGCATGCGCGCGTTTCTTTTGGCCCTGGCCTTGGTCCTCGCCCCCATGGCCCTGGCCCAGGGGGAGGTGGTGGCCCAGGTGGGCCCCGAGGCGATCACCCGGGAAGCGTTTGAGCTCCGCTACGGCCTCTTCGTGCGGAGCGCCCTGGCCCAGCTCGGCCTGCCCGACACGGAGGAGGCCCGGGCCCTCCTCGCCGCTTATCGGCCTGCCTTCCTCGAGGCCCTGGCCCGGGAGAAGGCCCTTCTCCAGCGGGCCCGGAAGGAGGGGCTCTACCCGGACGCTGCCGCCGTTGAGGCCCGGGTCCACGCCCTGAAGGAGGCCTTCCCCGAGGAGGAGGCCCTGGAAGAGGCGCTCCGTCAGGCGGGGGTCCCGGGGCTTGAGGCCTACCGCGGGCTCGTGGCCGAGGTCATGGCCCTCGAGGCCCTGGAGGCCCGGTACCGCTCCCGGCTCGTCGTCTCCCGGGCGGCCCTCGAGGCCCTTTGGCTCCTCTCCCCGGAGTACCGCCACCCCACCCTCTACTGCGCCCGGCACCTTCTCGTCCCCACCCGGGAGGAGGCGGAGGAGGCCCGCCTGCGGCTTGCCCGTGGGGAGGCCTTCGCCGAGGTGGCCCGGGCGGTCTCCCAGGACCCGGGCTCCAAGGAGGAGGGCGGGGACCTGGGGTGCGCCCCCGAGGGCACCTACGTCCCCGCCTTTGAGGAGGCCCTCGTGCGCCTCCGGCCCGGGGAGGTCTCGGGCCCCGTGCGGACGGAGTTCGGCTACCACCTGATCCTTCTGGAGCGGGTGGTCCCCCCGGGCCGCTACCCCCTGGAGGAGGTGGCCCCGCTTCTGGAGAAGGAGGTGGCGGACCGGGCCTGGGAGCGGCTCGAGGAGGCCCTGGTCCGCGCCGTGCCCGTGCGCCTCTACCCCGAGCGCCTAGAGGCGGAGGAGTAGGGCCTCGTCCCCCGTGGGGGCCTGGGCCAAGCGGAGGACCTCCCCGGGGGCGTAGATCCCGCTTCGCCCCTGGAAGCCCAGGCCCGCCACCTTCCCGTTCAGCATGGGGTTGAGGAGGAGGCGGAGGTGCTCCCGGCCGAGGAGGCGCTCTTGGGCCGAGGCCACCCACACCTCCCCCTCCTTGCGGGCGGGGTCGGGGGGCCAGGGCCTTTCCCAGGGGGCGGGGTTGGCGGAGGGCTGGAGGAGGACCTCCGCTCCAAGAGCGTCCAGGCGGGCGAGGTACCGCTCGTAAAAGCCGTCCAGGCAGATGAGGATCCCCACCTTCCCCGCCTCCGTTTCCACCAGGTGGGGGCCGAAGCGGCCCCGCCGGAGCCACCTTTCCGGGGGAGTGAGCTCCATCTTGGGCACCTGGGCGAGGAGGCGGCCCCGGGGGTTGAAGAAGAGGGCGAGGTTCTGGAAGAAGGGGGTGCGGCTGAACCGGCCCCGGGCGAGCTCCTCCTCGTAGGGGGGGAGAGGAGGGAGCCTGCGAGGAGGTAGGCGCCGAAGGCCCGTGCGGCCTCGGCCATGACCTCGAGGAAGACGCCGTAGGCCCGCCGGGCCCGCCGCCAGGGGAGGAGGGGGTCCAGGAGGAGGGCCTTGGGGGCGAGCCCACCGTCCAGGTGGAGGAGGAGGGGGAGGCCGAAGAGCTCGGGGAAGGCGGCGAGCCTCGGGGCGGGGGTGCCGCTTAGGGGCTCGAGGAGGGCGAAGACCCGCTCCCTAAAGGCCTCCGCCGTGCGGTAGGGCTCCGGCCTGGCCTCGGCCTGGACGGCGAGCAGGGTGCGGAAGGGCATGGCTAGAGGGCCGTGGCCCCGCCGTCCACGGGGAGGACGGCCCCGGTGACGTAGTCCGAGGCGGGGCTCGCCAGGAAGAGGACCGCCCCGCCGAGCTCCCCCGGGGCCCCGGGGCGGCCCAGGGGCAGGGTGGCCTTGAGGAAGGCTTCCGCCCGGGGGAGGACCTTCTCCGTCATCCGCGTGGGGAAAAACCCTGGGGCGAGGGCGTTCACCCTAATCCCCCACCTTCCCCACTTCACCGCCAGGTCCCGGGTGAGGGCGATGAGGCCTCCCTTGGAGGCGGAGTAGCCCACGGCGTCCAGGACCTCGGGGTACTCCCCCTTGAGCCCGGCCACGGAGGCGATGTGAATGATCTTGCCGTAGCCCCTTTCCTTCATGCGCCGGGCCGCCACCCGGCTCGCCAGGAAGGCTCCCACCAGGTTCACCTCCAGGACCTCCCGGACCTTCTCCACGGGCATCTCCAGGGAAGGGGCCCCCCAGGTGATCCCGGCGGCGTTCACCAGGATGGTGAGGGGCCCGAGCTTCTCCTCCACCTCCTCGGCGATGGCCTCCAGGCGGGCCTCGTCCCGCACGTCCCCTTCCAGGTAGAGGGCGTCCTCCCCTAAGGCCTTGCGGGCTTCCTCAAAGAAGCTCGCCCGCCGGGCCACCACCGCCACCTTCGCCCCCGCCTCCTTGAGGGCTAAGGCGGCCTCGAGGCCGAGCCCCCGGGACCCCCCGGTCACCAGGGCGGCCTTCCCGTCCAGGCGAAACCTTTCCAGGAACATTAGGCACCCCCGTAGAAGTTCTTGTACCTTTCCCGCAAGGCCCGCTTCAGGAACTTGCCCGCGCTCGTCCTCGGGATCTCCTCCACGAAGACGTAGGCGTCGGGGAGCTGCCACTTGGCGAAGCCGGCCTTTAGGAGGTGCTCGTTCAGCTCCTCTGGGGTGGGCTTCTCGCCCCTGGGCACCACCACCGCCAGGGGCCGCTCCTGCCACCTGGGGTGGGGGATGGCCACCACCGCCGCCTCCTTCACCTTGGGGTGGCCCATGAGGGCGTTCTCCAGGTCCACGCTGGAGATCCACTCCCCGCCCGACTTGATGAGGTCCTTGAGGCGGTCCTTGATCTCCAGGTACCCCTCCTCATCCCAAACGGCGATATCCCCGGTGCGGAACCAGCCGTCCGGGGTGAGGGCGCTCCTGGTGGCCTCCTCGTTCTTGTAATAGCTTCCGGCGATCCAGGGCCCTTTGAGCTGGACCTCCCCTAGGGTCTTCCCGTCCTTGGGCACGGGCCTACCCTCCTCGTCCGCCACCCGGAGGCGCACCAGGGGGATGGGAAGGCCGGTCTTGGCCTTGAGGGTGATCTTCTCCTCAAAGGAAAGGCCCTGGAGGTGGCTCTTGATGAAGTTCTGTACCACCACGGGGGAGGTCTCGGTGAGGCCGTAGCCCTGGCGCACCTCAATGCCCATCCGCTCAAAGCGCTCAATGAGGCTCCTGGGCGCGGCCGAGCCCCCCACCACGAGCCGCCTCAGGGTCTTCAGGCGGTGGCCCGTGCCCTCCAGGTGGTCCGCCAGGGCGAGCCAGACCGTGGGCACCCCGGCGGTGAAGGTCACCCCCTCCCCGTCAAAGAGCTCCACCAGGGAGGCGGGGTCCAGCCTGGGCCCGGGGAGGACCTGCTTGGCCCCCACCAGGGTGGCGGCGTAGGGCAGGCACCAGGCGTTCACGTGGAACATGGGCACCACCGGCAGGACCACGTCCCTTTCCGAGAGGGCGGTGCCGTCAACGAGGCTCGCCGCCAGGGTGTGGAGGACCAGGGCCCGGTGGCTGTAGACCACCCCCTTGGGGAGGCCCGTGGTCCCGGTGGTGTAGGCCATGCCGCAGGCGGCCCGCTCCGGCACCCGCACGGGGTCCACCTCCTCCCCCAGGACCGCCTCGTAGGCCAGGTAGCCCTCCGGGGCCTTCTCGTCCATGACCACGAGGTGCTGCACCGTCTTGAGCTCGCCCCGGATGGCCTCCACCAGGGGGAGGAGGTTCGGGTCAAAGAGGAGGACCTTGTCCTCGGCGTGGTTCAGGATGTAGGCGATCTCCTTGGGGGAGAGGCGGGGGTTGGCGGTGTGGAGGACCGCCCCCATGCCGGGGACGGCGAAGTAGGCCTCGAGGTGGCGGAAGTGGTTGAAGCCCAGGGTGGCCACCCGGTCCCCCACGCCCACCCCGAGGGCCTTGAGGCCCCCCATGAGCCTCCGCGCCCGGCGGTGGACCTCGGCGTAGGTGGTGCGGTGGACCTCCCCGGTGTGGAGGCGGGAGACCACCTCCTTCTTGCCGAAAAGCTCCGCCGCCCGCTCCAAAAAGTCCCAAAGGTTTAGTTCTTCCTCCATCATGGTGCTCGGGAACATGGGCACCCCCTTTGGGTTGAACCCAGTATAAGGCCTTTTAGCCCACCCGGTAGAAGACCCCTTTGGCGAAGGCCACCCGCTTTCCCTCCAAAATGACCTCCCCGGCGGCGTGGAGGAGGCGACGCCCGGGGTGGACCACCCACCCCCGGGCCAGGAGCACCCCTTCCCTCACGGGCCTGAGGTAGCTCACGGAAAGCTCGGCGGTGACCACCTTCGCCCCCAGGCTTTCCACCGCCTGGCCTAAGGCGCTGTCCAGAAGGGCCGCCAAGATCCCCCCGTGGACCAGGCCCTGGCCCTGCAAGAACTCCTCCCGCACCCTAAGGCGAAGCTCTGCCTCGCCCTCTTCCCTCCTCAGGACCTCCGCCTGGAACCAGCGGGCAAAGGGGCTCATACGTAATCCTCACGGGGCTCCCTTCCCGGCCCACGCCGGGATGGGATGGCGTCAAGCAGGCTTCCTCCGCACCATGGTCACGAACTCCCCCTCCTGCACCACCTCGCCCCTTTGGTTGTAGACCCTCACCCGCTGCACCAGGATCCCCCGGTCGGGCTTGGAGGTCTCCCGCTTCTCCAGGATCTCGCTCTCCCCCCGCACCGTGTCCCCGATGAGGACGGGCTTGAGGAACTTGTAGTTCCGGATCTCCAGCCAGGCGATCACCGTGCCCTCAAAGTGGCCGGTGCGCTGCCTGAGCCCCGTGAGCATGGCAAGGACCAGAAGCCCGTGGGCGATGCGCTGACCGAAGGGGGTTTCCTTGGCGAACTCGGCGTCGGTGTGGATGGGGTTGTAGTCCCCCGAGACCCCGGCGAAGTTCACCACGTCCGCCTCGGTCACCGTGCGGGCCGGGGTGGTGAAGCGCTGGCCGACTTCAAAGTCCTCAAAGTACATGGGCATCCCCATCACCTCCCAAACCACACAGGCCCGGCCACGGAGCGGCCTCCGTCCACGTAAATGGCCTGGCCCGTGATGAAGCCACTTTCCTCCGAAAGGAGGTCCACACCTTCCTGGATCTGGGCCAGCGCTAGACCCAAGAGGAACCCAAGAGCAACTACAAGCCTACTTTTCACCTTATAGCACCCCCAAGTAGCTTTGCCGCACCTTTGGATCATCCAGGAGGGCCTGGGCTTCTCCTTCTAGGATGACCCTGCCGCCCTCGAGGACGTAAGCCCGGTCAGCAAGGCTTAGGCTTAGGGTCAGGTTCTGCTCTGCCAGGAGAATGGGCACCCGACTTTTGAGCTGTGCTAAAATCTCCAGAACTTCCCTAGCCAGCCGGGGAGCAAGCCCTAGAGTAGGTTCGTCTACAAGAAGGAGGCGCGGCTCAGACATGAGGGCCCTGGCGATGGAGAGCATTTGCTGTTCTCCGCCTGAAAGGCTTCCAGCTCTTTGTCCTAATCGCTCTTCTAAGACCGGAAACAGTGCGAAGATCTCCTTGAGGCGAGCCTTGTGAAAGCCAAAGGAGCCTCCGAGACGATAGGCTCCGAGAAGGAGGTTTTCCCAAACAGTCATGTCGGGGAATATGCCCCTGCCCTCTGGAACAAGAATCACGCCGAGGCGAGCTATTTGGAAAGAAGGGAGGGCGTGGATGGGTCGGCCCTGAAAGAGAACCTGGCCCCTCCGCCAGGTAAAACCGAGGAGAGCCTTAAAAAAGGTGGTCTTGCCTGCCCCATTAGGGCCGAGGAGGGCCACCATTTCCCCAGCCCTCACCTCAAGATCCACGCCGAACAGAACTTGAAAAGGGCCATAGCCTGCTTGGAAACCTGCTACTTCGAGAACTTTCACACCCCACCCCCGGTGTAAGCAGCGATCACTCGTTCATCCCGGGCTACTACCTCGGGAGGACCTTGAGCTATGATCTCCCCAAAGGCTAGAACAAAAACCCAATCCGAGAGTTTAAAGACTGTCTTGAGATCATGCTCAACTAAGAGGAGACCGAATCCTTCTTCTCTAACCAACTCGGAAACGCGGTTAGCCAAATCGTCTTTCTCCCTCGGGTTCAGCCCGGCAAAAACCTCGTCCACTAGGAGGTAATGGGGCTTTAGGGCCAAGGCGCGAGCCAGCTCCAACCGCTTGAGCTGAGCAAGGTTTAGGGCTTCTACTGGCCTTTCGGCAAAGTTTTCTAGGCCTACGGCTGCCAGCGCTTTTTCAGCTTCTCTCTCAGGGTCCGGGCTTCGTTTTCCAAACCGGGCGAAAGCCAAAACGTTCTCGTACACCGTAAGCCCTAAAAAGGGCCTCGGAATCTGGAAAGTTCGGGCCAGACCTAGATGGGCTCGGACTTCCGGAGGAAGGGAGCCCAAGGGAGACCCTTCCAGGTAGATTTGTCCTTTCTGAGGCCGGATATGGCCGCTTAAGACGCCGAAGAGGGTGCTCTTTCCTGCCCCGTTAGGCCCGATGAGGCCTACCCGCTGGCCCCTTTCTACTTGGAGGCTTACTCCATTTAGGACCAAGAGTCCACCAAACCGGACACTAACTGCGTGGGCGGTAAGGGGCATAGCGGTCCTCCAAGAAGCCTAGAAATCCCTTGCGTAGGGCAATAACCGCCAGCACAACCAGAACCCCGGTTAGGATGTGGTACCCTCGCTCAAGAAGAGGTTTGATCCATAGCTCGGCTCCCAAATATAGGCCCAGTGTTCCCAGAATTGGCCCTAGGACGGTACCTCGGCCGCCAATAGTGGACGCTACGAGGGGAAAGACGGACCACTCGGTGTTAAAGGCATAGGGGGGCTCGAGGAAGCCTACATAAAGAGCTTGGAAGGCCCCGGCTAGCCCCGCGAGGAAAGCACTTAGTGCGAGGGCCAGCACCTTAAGCCGAAAAACAGGAATCCCCCCGCTTCTGGCAGCTTCTTCATCACTTAGGGTGGCCATCCCAAGCCCAAGGGCACCATAGCGGATCCGGTAGGCTAAGAAGGCTCCCAAAGCCAAAAGGGCTAACGCAACGAAGTAGTTGGGGATCTTGCTCCCAAAATCCACGCCGGGAAGGTGAAGAGAAGGGAGATTGAGGAGCCCTTGCGCTCCACCTGTAACACCTTCCCACACCGTAGCTACAACGCGCAACACCTCGGCGTAGGCCAACATGGCCAGGGCAAAGTAGGCTCCGTGTAGCCTCAGGGTAGGTAGGGCCAGTGCGCCGCCCAAAATGGATACAACTCCACCCAAGGCTAGGGCCAACCAAGGATCAAGGCCCCGATGAGCAAGGATAGCGGCACCATATGCTCCTAAGCCAAAGAAAGCAGCATGGCCAAAGGAAACCTGGTGGGCGTATCCACCGAGGATGTTCCAGCCCAAAGCCAAGAGGGCCAAGACAAAGGAGGAGGTAAAAAGGTGGATTAGGTAATCGTCGAGCCCTAGAGGTAGGAAAAAGAGGATCAGGAAAAGGGCCTGCAAGATTACCTTCTCTCTCATGCCCGCCCTCCGAGGAGGCCTTGACGCCCGAGAAGAAGAGCTAGCAGAAAAGCTCCAAAAACGAAGAGTTCCCCTAAGGCGGGATTAAGGAGGCCAGCTAGGGCCTCAAAAACTCCAAGGAAAAGGCCTGCCAAGCCAACTCCCAATGGAGAAGAAAGCCCCCCTAGGACCACCACCACGAAGGCCTTGGCTGTATAAAGGGGTGCCGCCAACGGTGCCACTGGCTGGAGGGTCACCAAGAGAGATCCTGCCAAACCGGCTAGGCTTGAGCCCAAAACGAGCGTTAAAGCCTCGGTGCGTAGGGGTGATATACCCAAAGCCAAGGCGGCCTCCCTATTTTGGGCCAAAGCCCGAACGGCAAGTCCAGTCCAAGTGCTTTGTAGGAACCAGGCTGTTCCCCCGACCAAGAAGAAGGCTACGAGGAGGACAACCGCTTCCCCTAGGGCCAAGCGGATGGGACCCAGGGTGATGGGTCGAATCCATTCCGAGGGTGTGATGTTACGGAGATTTGCCCCAAAAAGCTCCAGCATCCCGTAGAGTAAAATGAGCGCAACGCCGTAGGTAAGGGTCATCCCGCTTAGAGGAGGTTCTTTGCGAACAGGAAGTAGGGAAAAGTAGATCAAGAGGCCGAGGAGAGTTCCTAAGACCGCGCCCGAAATAATGGCCCATCCCAAGGGAAGGTCCAACGTCGTTATTAGGACATAGGCCAGAAGGGCCCCAGCCACCAGCACCTCTCCATGGGCGAGGTTTACAATCCTCATGGCGCCAAGGATCAGGCCAAGTCCGAGCCCAATAAGGGCATAGAGGCTCCCTTGGACAAGACCCGAGGTAAGAGCACTTAGGGCAAGCTCTATCGCCATGGCACCTTGGGGTAGATAAAGCGGCCGTAGGCCCGTTCCCTAGGCCAGACCGGGACTCCCTTGCCCCCTTGGACCTGAGAAACAACCGTGCGGTAGACGACATTGTCTCCCTTCTCGTCAAAACGGACCTCGGATACCAAGGTTTGGCCTTGCTGAACCGCAAGGGCATCCCGTACTGCCTGGGGTGTGGGCGTTCCTTGAGAAGCTGCCTGTTTCAACGCTTCAAGGAGAAGCTTCGTTTGGACGTAACCCAGGGCAGCCAGATAGCCGGGGCGCTCCCTGAAACGATCCCTATAATCCCTGACAAACCTGGCCTCCTCGGCCCGAAGGGCTACAGGAGCCGAGCCGTCTGTCCAGGGTTCAGTCCCGTAGACCCCCTCCATGAGGGATCCTAAGTCCTTGAGGAGAGAAGGTGTGATCAGGCTGTAGAGTCCCACAAAGGCATTTAGATTTGGCCGGACCACTTGTGCGTTTCGTAAAGCAACAGCGTAGTTGTTCTCGTAGCCGATAAAGATCAAAACTTCGGCCCCCGAGCGGCTCACTCGCTCCAATGGGGTCCTAAGGTCGGTAGCCCGGCCAGGGTAGCTACTTTGAAAAACAACCTCTAGACCGGCTTCTTGAATGCGTTCAAGGACGGCCTTGGCAACGTCTGTACCCCCGGCCCCATCGTCGTGGAGTAGGGCCACGCGCTTAGCCCCGAACCCCCTTGCAATTAGGTCAACCACCACGGTGTAGCCCTGAACGTTTGTGAAGCGGAAGAAGTACTTGAAGCCTCGCTCTGTGAGCTCCCGGGCCAGACCTCCGCTGGTAATGTAAGGTACCCGAGCCCTTTCAGCCACTTCCGAGGCAGGTCCAATTAAATTGGAGCCATATCCTCCTGTGATCCCCAATACCCTTTCTCTCCCCACGAGACGCTCCACCGCGGCCACTGCCTTTGCGGGTGAACTTTCATCGTCCAGAAGGACGAGTTCCACCTTGAGGTTTGGATTTGCCTGGTTGAAATGCTCCACTGCCAACCGGACGCCGTTGGCCATTTCACCACCTATGCGGGCCAAGCTACCCGTAAGGGGTAAGTGGGACCCGATCCGGTACTGAGCCAGAGCCGATCCCAAAAGTACCACCAAAGCCCATGCAAACCTCACAGCACACCTCCTTATATCCAAGGCTTTAGAGTAGACTCCGAAATTACACCACCAGCCACGAGACGAATCGGGGATCCAGGGCATGTTTGCCCGAGCTATCAGCTGAAGCTTGTAAAGCTTACCTACTAGCAGAGCAAGAATCCAAGTGATTATGCGGAACATACCTACCTCCTTGGGCGAAGGCCCTTACTCCCGTGAGATGGGCCCCGATGATGAGCTTCTGCACCTCGCTCGTCCCCTCGTAGAGGGTGAGGATGCGGGCGTCCCTATAGAGCCTTGCCACCTCGTACTCCTCAAAGAAGCCGTACCCCCCGTGGACCTGGATGGCCCGGTAGGCCACCCGGTTGGCCGCCTCCGAGGCGAAGAGCTTGGCCAGGCTGGCCTCGAGGGTGTAGGGCTCCCCCTTGACCTTCTTCCAGGCCGCCCGGTAGGTGAGGAGGCGGGCGGCCTCGAGGTCCAGCTTCATGGCGGCCAGGTGCTCCTGGACGAGCTGGAACTGAGCGATGGGCCGGCCGAACTGCTTTCTCTCCCTGGCGTAGGCCAAGGAGAGGTCCAAAGCGCGCTGCATGAGCCCCACCGCCCCCGCCGCCAGGGAGACCCGCCCCGTGTCCAGGGTGGAGAGGGCGATCTTAAACCCCTCCCCCTCCTTCCCCAGGACCCGGTCCTTGGGCACCCGCACCCCGTCCAGAAAGACCATCCCCGTGTCCGCCGCCTTTAGGCCGAGCTTCCCCTTCAGGGGGCTCGTCTTCACCCCGTCTCCCCGCTCCACCAGGAAGCAGGTGATCCCCTTGGCCCCCTTTTCGGGGTCGGTCTTGGCGAAGACGAGGAAGACTTCGGCCACGTTGGCGTGGGAGATGAAGGTCTTCTGCCCCTCCAGGACGTAGAAGTCTCCCTCCTTGTGGGCGCGGGTCTTGAGGCTTGCCGCGTCCGACCCGGCCTCGGGCTCGGTGAGGGCGAAGGCCCCGAGGACCTCCCCCCGGGCGAGGCGGGGCACGTAGCGGGCCTTTTGCGCTTCCGTGCCGTAGGCGAGGAGGGGGGTGAGGACGAGGCTCTGCTGCACCGAGAGGATGGAGCGCAAGGAGGCCCACCCCCCCATCTCCTCCAGGAGGGCGAGGTAGGCGAAGAAGTCCAGCCCCGCTCCCCCCAGGGCCTCGGGGACGAAGACCCCGAGGAAGCCGAGCTCCGCCATCTCCTCCACCAGGGGCCAGGGGAAGGCCTCCTCTTCCTCGTAGGCCCTAAGCGCCCCGCCCCGCTCGGAGAGAAACCTCCGGGCGAGCTCCCGGATCTCCTTGTGCTCAGGCACTTCCACGTTCCAACCCCCTCAGGATCAGGTCATGGTAGGCCCGGGCCACCTCCTCCGCCCGCATGGGCCCGTCGGGCCGGAACCAGCGGATCATCCAGTTGAGCATGGAGAGGACGGCCCGCCCCGCCAGGGCCACGTCCACCTCCCGGAAGACGCCTTTTTCCACCCCGCGCCTCAGGATCGCCCGGAGGTTTTCCTCGTGCCGGTCGCGGAGGCGGACGGTGGCCTCCCGGTGCTCCGGGGAGAGGCTTTGCAGGCCCTGGAGCATGGCCACGAAGAAGGGGCGGTTCTCCTCAAAGTAGCGGGCGTGGGCCTCCATGAAGCGAAGAAGGGCGGCCTTAGGGTCCGCCACCTCCAAGGCCTTTTCCCCCGCCGCCACCAGGCCCTCCAGGGCGAGGAGGCTGATCTCGTAGAGGATCTCCTCCTTGCTCCCGAAGTGGTGGTACAGCGCCGCCTTGGAAAGCCCCAGGGCCTGGGCGAGGTCCTGGACGCTGGTGGCCTCGTAGCCCTTCTCCGTGAAGAGCCTGGCGGCCTCCTCTAGGATGCGGTCTTTAGTTGCAGTCACCATAGCCTACCGAATGGTCGGTAGGCCTAGATTACTCCCGTCTGCCCCTCCCCGTCAAGCCCCGCGGGCGAGGAGGTCCAAGACGATGAAGAGGAACATCCCCAGGCTTACGCCCACGTTGGCCTGGAAGAAGGCCACGTCCACCTTGGAGAGGTCCTCGGGGGAGACGAGGCGGTGCTCAAAGAGGAGAAGCCCCCCCACGAGGAGGAGGCCCAGGTAGTAAAGGGGCCCGGCGCCGTAGCTCACCCCCGCCCAGAGGAAGGCGAGCCAGGCCAGGAGGTGGCTCGCCCGGGCCACCCGGAGGGCCTGGGGGATCCCGAAGCGGGCGGGGATGCTCTTCACCCCATAGGCCCGGTCAAAGGCGTAGTCCTGGGTGGCGTAGAGGATGTCAAACCCGGCGATCCAAAGCCCCACCCCCGCCCAAAGGGCGTAGGCCGTGGGGGCGAAGCTCCCCGTGACGGCGATCCACCCCCCGGCGGCCGCCGCCCCGATGGTGAGGCCCAGGACGTAGTGGCACAGCCAGGTAAAGCGCTTGGTGTAGCTGTAGAAGACGAGGAAGAAGACGGCCACGGGGAGGAGCCTGGCGGTGAGGGGGTTGAGGTGGAGCCCGGCGTAGACCAGGAGGAGGAGGCCGAAGAGGGCGAGGGCCAGGGTCTCCCCGGGCTTGACGAGCCCCCTGGGCAGATGGCGGTCCTTGGTCCTGGGGTTTAAGGCGTCCAGCCGCCAGTCAATGAGGCGGTTCAGGGCCATGGCCATGGTCCTCGCCCCCACCATGGCCAGGGTGACGAGGAGGAAGGTGCGCCACCCCGGCCAGCCTCCGGCCGCAAGGAGCATCCCCCCGTAGGCGAAGGGGAGGGCGAAGAGGGTGTGCTCAAAGCGGACGAGCTCCAGGTAGAGCTTGAGGCGCTTCATGTCCTCTTTCCCCGCGGGCGCGGGGGTTACCCTTTGCGCACCTCGAGGATCCGGTTCCTCTCGTCCACCAGGACCACGGTGGGCTTGAGGTTCCTCGCCTCCTCCTCGTCAAAGACGCCGTAGGCCACGAGGATCACCAGGTCCCCTGGCCGCACCAGGTGGGCCGCGGCCCCGTTGATCCCGATGACGCCGGACCCCCGTTCCCCGGGAAGGGCGTAGGTGGTGAGCCGGGCCCCGTTGGTGATGTCGTAGATGTCCACCTGCTCAAAAGGAAGGATCCCGGCGGCGTCCAGGAGGTCCTGATCCACCGTCACCGAGCCCACGTAGTGGAGGTCGGCCTGGGTCACGGTGGCCCGGTGGATCTTGGCGTGGAACATCACCCTCTTCACGAGGTCTAAGTTTAGGGCACGGCCGTGATTTGGGCAACGCGCCCCTTGCTTTCGTAAACTTTCTTAGTTTATTTTGGTTTACGAACATGGCGTGGCCCGATCTGGACCCTCCTCGCCTGGCCGAAAGGCCCTTGAGCCTACAGGAAGCCCTTTTTGTCCTCGAGGCCCCACCCGAGGCCCTGCCTGCTTTGGCGGAGGCGGCCATCCGGGTCAAGGAGTACTTTTTCGGACGGCGGCTCAAGCTGGTCCGTCTTCTCAACGTTAAAAGCGGCTTCTGCCCAGAGGACTGCGCCTACTGCGCCCAGTCCGCTAGATCCCAAGCCGCCATCGCCCGGTACCCCCTGCTCTCCTTGGAGGAGATCTTGGAGAGGGCCGAGGAGGCCCAACGCCTTTCTGCCCGCCGCTTCTGCTTAGTGGCCGCCTTGCGGGGGCCTACCCCTAAGGTTTTGGAGCGCCTCGGTGAGGCCGCGCAAGCCATCAAGGCGCGCTTTCCCCTTGAGCTTTGCGCCTCCTTAGGGCTCTTGGAAGAGGGTATGGCGGAGGCCTTAAAGGCGGCGGGTTTTGACTACTACAACCACAACCTCAACACCGCCCCAAGCCTTTACCCTAGGATCGCCACCACCCACACCTACCAGGACCGCTTGTGGACCCTAAAGCGGGCTAGGGAAGCGGGGCTAAAGCTCTGTTCGGGGGTCATCCTGGGGATGGGGGAAGGTCCCAAGGAGGTGTACGAGATGGCCTTGGCCCTGAGGGAGCTAGGGGTAGAGAGCCTTCCCGTGAACTTTCTCCTACCCATCCCCGGCACCCCCTTAGGGGATGGCCGCACGGTGGCGGGGCTTACCCCCGAGCGTGCCTTGAAGGCCCTGATCCTCTTCCGCCTTTTGAACCCCAAGGCCGAGCTCCGCGCCTCGGCGGGGCGGGAAAGGTATCTGGGCCCGTACGAGCCCCTGGCCTTCCGGATGGTGAACAGCATCTTCCTCCAGGGCTACCTTACCCAGCCGGGGAGCCCTTGGGAGCGGGACAGGGCCCTGTGGGAAAGCCTGGGCCTTGATGTGGAGGAGGGAGCGTGCGGCTAATACCACCCCACGCTGGTCCAAAGCCTGCGGTGCGGGGCGCCTGGAGGCCCTAGGGGTTGGCGCCCGCCCGTGTGCCTAGGTCGGCTTTGGCGGCGGGTCTTGAGGCCCAGGGAGGAAGCCTAGCGGCGGGCTAGGCTTCCTCCCTGGGCTCGGGGAGAAGCCCCTCCACGAAGAGGGTCTTGGCCTGGGTGTAGAGCACCTGGCCTGGGGCGGCCTTCCTGGGCCGCCACACGTGCTTTTTGCGGGTGTAGTCCACCGGGACCTGCCTCTCCCCCCGGGCCTTGGAGTGGTAGGCGGCGAGCCTCGCGGCGAAGAGGAGGTCCTCCAAGGGCGGGTTCTTCCCCTCGGCCTTAAGGATCACGTGGCTTCCCGGCACCCCTTGGGCGTGGAACCAGAGGTCCTCGGAGTGGGCGGCCCGGGTGAGGAGGTCGTTCTCCTTGGCGTTCCGGCCCACCAAGACCAAAAACCCGGAAGGGGAGGTGTAGCGGAGGCCCACCTTAAGGCCCTTCTCCCCCTTGGGCCTTTGCGCGAGGGCGAGGAGGCCCTCCAGGTCCAGGGTCTTGAGCCTCTCCTTCTCCGCCTCCAGCTCTCGGATCCGGGCCTCGGTCTTGGGGATGAGGTCCAGAGCCTTTTCCGCGAGCTCCTCCAGGCGCCTCGCCCGGTCGTAGAGCTTCCGGGCGTTCTCCTGGGGGGAGAGGGCGGGGTCTAAGGGGATTTCCACGGGCTTCCCGTCAAAGCCCTCGAGGACCACCTTTTCCGCCCCCTTGGGCACCGCCTTGAGCCGGGCGAGGAGGAGGTCGGCCCGCCTCCTCAGGGCCTCGGCCTCCTCCAGGCGCTCCAGGGCCTCCTGGTAGTCGCCAAGCCTCGCCTTCAGCGTCCGGATCTCCCGGTCCAGGGCCTCGAGGAGGGGTTTCCTCAAGGCCTCCTTCTCCTCCTCGGCCCAGCGCCGCCTCAGCTCCTCGGAAAGCTCGGTGCGCAAGGAGGGGTCCTCCACCAGGGTCTTTAGGGCCCGGTACACCCGCCCAAGCCCCGCCTCGTCCAGGGGGGTCTCGGGGGTGAGGCCCGCCCTCCGGGCGAGCTCCCGCATGAGCTCCTGCCCCACCCCGTCCACGTGCCGGATCACCTCCTTGAGGGGCTTGCCCAGGAGGGGGCGGAGGTCTTCCTCGGCAAGCGTCCTCGGGTCCAGCTTCCGGTAGGGGGGCGGGGGGGTGTAGGGGAGGCCCGGCCTCAGCTCCCGGTAGCGGTTCACCTCCTTGGTGATGACCCGGTCCACCCCGAGGATCCGGCCCTCCTCGTCCAGGAGGAGGAGGTTGGCGTTGCGGCCCGTGGCCTCGAGGACGAGGACCGAAGGGGGCGTGTCCACGAAGCCCTGCTCCCCGGCGAAGCGGAAGAAGGCCACCCGGTCCAGCTTGAGCTGGCTCGCCTCCGCCAAGGGCCCCTTGACCCGGGCCTGGAGCTGGCGCTGGAAGGGGGTCTTGGGCTCGCCCAGCAGCTTCCCCGGCTCCAGGGCGAGGCTCGGGGTGGGCGGGCGGTAGTGGAGGACGAGGTTGAAGAGCCTCCCCGTCCGGCCCTTGAGGAGAACGGCCACCGTCCCCTCCTCGGGGAAGGCGAGGCCCAGGTTCTGGGCGGGGAGCTCCTGCTCAAGCTCCCGCAAGACGGCGTGGATCAGGAGGCCTTCCATCGCCTAAGGGCCACGAGAAAGGCGGTGTGCCCCACCTGCTGGAACCGGGGGTGGGCCACGGGAAGCCGGACCTCCCACTCCCGCCAGCCCACCTCCAAAACCCTTTCCAGCCGGAAAGGGTGGGCCTCGGCGGCCCGGACGAGCTCCAGGACCTGGGTGATGTTGGGCAGGTAGGCCACGAGAAACCGGTCCGGCCTCAGGGCCAGGGCCGCCTTCTCCAGGACCTTCCAGGGCTCCATCAGGTCCAGGGCCACCCCGTCGTAGGCCGCCTCCTCCAGCTCCGCCTCCTCAAGCTTTCCCAGGTGGAAGCGGACGTTCTCCACCTGCCAGAAGGCCCGGACGTTCCGTTCCGCCTGGGCCAGGTGGTGGGGCTTGGCCTCGTAGCTTTCCACCAGGCCCTTCTCCCCCACGGCCCGGGCCAGGAAGAGGGTGAGGCCCCCGGAGCCCGTTCCCGCCTCGAGGACCCGCATCCCCGGGGCGAGGTCCAGGAGGGTCACCATGGCGCTCGCGTCCTTGGGGTAGGTGGGGGTGGCGCTCCGCTTCATGTGGAGGAGGTACTCCTCCAGGGTTGGGCGGTGGACGGAAAGCTCCTCCCCCAGGTGGGTCCGCACCACCCCCCCGGGGCCCGCCTCGAGGAGGGCCTCGTGGGGGACGCTTCCCTTGTGGTGGTGGAAGACGCCCCCTTCCTTGGGGAAGACCAGGTAGGCCCGGCCTTTGCGGTCTTTGAGCAATAGCGGTCCCGGCCACGCCACGGCGCACCTCCTCGGGAGGCCTAAAGGGCCTCGGCTAGGGCCAGGTAGTCCCGGTACCGCTCCAGGTCAAAGGGGTTCGGGAGCCGGAAGGGCCCCACGAAGACCGAGGGGGTGCCGGGCAGGCCGAGCCTCTCCGCCAGCGCCCGGTCCGCCTCCACGGGGGCCCGGGAGGCGGGGTCCTCGAGGCAGGCCTGGAAGGCCTTGGGGTCCAAGCCGAGCCGCCCCGCCAGGGCCAGGTAGTCCCGCCCGGACCCCGCCATGAGGAAGTCGTGGTAGGCCCAGAAGGCCCCCTGGGCCGCGGCGCACTCGCTGGCCACCGCCGCGGGCACCGCCTCGGGGTGGATCTCGTAGAGGGGAAAGTGGCGGTAGGCGAGGCGGAGCCGCCCTTCCCGGGCCATGGCCTTAAGGGCGGGAAGGACCTCCCGGGCGAGGCGCTGGCAGTAGGGGCACTGGAAGTCGGAGAAGACCCGGACCACCACCCCCTTCTCCCCGAGGACGTGCCGGTCCTTCCCGAAGAAGGCCTCCTCCGTGAGGAGGGGGCGCACCTCCATCTCGGCCCAGGCCCCCACGGCGAGCTTGAGGAGGAAGGCGCCCTCCACGTTGAGCTCCACGGGGCCCCGGCGGAGGAGGGCCTGGTTCTTCCCGTACCAGGCCACGAAGCCCTGGGCGTGGCCCGGGACCCCCGTGGCCGCGGAGAGGATCCGGCCCATGAGGCTCGCGTTCGCCGGGCCCTCGTAGCGCACGGCGTAGAGGCGGCCGGACCTGGCCTCCGTCTGGACCCGGGCCCCTTCCGGCAGGGGCCCAGGGGAGAAGCGCTCCAGGGGGGCGGCGATCTGGGCCCAGGCGGCCCCCAGGCCGAGGAGGAGGACGGCGAGGCGCCTCATAGCTTGACGAAGTGCTCCACGGGCAGGACGAAGACCACGGCGCCGCCCACCTGCACCTCCACCGGCTGGACCAGGAAGGGATCGGGGGCCTCGGCGAAGGGGAGGCCCCGGGAGACGAGGCGGGTGCGGGTGCGGCACTTCTCCTTGATGAGCTCCAGCACCTCGGGGACCTTCTCGTCCTCCAGGCCGATGAGCAAGGTGGTGTTCCCCTCCCTCAGAAACCCCCCCGTGGAGGCGAGCTTCGTGGACTGGAAGCCCCGCTCCAGGAGGGCCTTGGTGAGCCCGGGGGCGTCCGTGTCCTGGACGATGGCGATGACCAGCTTCATTGGGGCCTATTGTACACGGAGGGCGGGGGGCTTGGGGCCGGGAGGGCCCCGGAACCCTACCCCCGGGGGGCCTTCTGGTGCCAGTCCTGAAGGCTTTGCACCCTAAGGCCGCTTTCCCGCGCGCGCAGGATGGCCTTCAGGCTCCACCACGCCCCCTCCCGGGTGGTGATGAAGGGGAGGCCCCGCTCCACGGCCCGCCTCAGCTCGGGGTCGGGGACGGGGCTTATGAGGAGGTCGTAGTCCTGCCCCTCGGTGAGGGCGAAGCCCGCCTCCCGGTAGAGGGCCTTGAGGTCCTCCAGCCCCTCCCCGATGAACCGCACCCGGCCCGAGAGGGGGAGGCGTTGCCCGGCCCCGAGCTCCGCCTTGTAGTAGGCGAGGTAGGGGTCCGGGTCTATCCCCATGCTCTCCCCCGTGGAGCGCATCTCCGGGCCGAGCTCGGGGATGACCCCGGGGAACTTGATCCAGGGGATGACCACCTCCTTGGCGGCGTAGTAGGGGGGGACGGGGTCCAGGTCGCGCACCCCGAGCTCCTTTAGGGTCTTGCCCACGGCGATGAGGGCGGCGAGCTTGGCCAGGGGGACGCCGATGGCCTTGGAGACGAAGGGCACGGTGCGGGAGGCGCGGGGGTTGGCCTCGAGGACGTACACCTCCTCCCCCACCACGGCGTACTGCACGTTGAGAAGCCCCCGCACGCCGAGGGCCAAGGCCAGGCGGCGGGTGTAGGCCCGGACCTTCTTCAGGGCCTCCTCGGGGACGTGGACGGGGGGAAGGAGGGTGGCCGAGTCCCCGGAGTGGACCCCGGCCCGCTCCACGTGCTCCATGATCCCGGCCACCATGACCTCCTGCCCGTCCGAGAGGGCGTCCACGTCCAGCTCTATGGCCCCTTCCAGGAAGCGGTCCAGGAGGATGGAGGGCCTCTCCTCCAGGGGAGCGTAGACCTCCTCCAGGTAGCGCTTAAGCTCCTCCTCGTCCCGCACCACCTGCATGGCCCGCCCCCCCAGGACGTAGCTCGGGCGGACGAGGAGGGGGAAGCCCACCTCCGGGGCGAGCCTTAAGGCCTCCTCGGGGCTTTGGGCCACCCGGCCCTCGGGCTGGGGGATCCCGAGCCTCTGGCAGAGGGCGTGGAAGGCCTCCCGGTCCTCCGCCTGGTGGATGGCGCTAAAGGGGGTGCCGAGGAGCCTCACCCCGGCCTCCTCCAGGCCCTTGGCGAGCTTCAGGGGGGTCTGCCCCCCCAAGGTGGCGATGACCCCCAGGGGCTTCTCGTGCTCCACGATGTTGAGGACGTCCTCCAGGGTCAAGGGCTCAAAGTAGAGGCGGTCCGCGGTGTCGTAGTCCGTGGAAACCGTCTCGGGGTTGGAGTTCACCATGATGGTCTCAAACCCCGCCTCCTTCAGGGCCCAGACGGCGTGGACCGTGGCGTAGTCAAACTCCACCCCCTGCCCGATCCTTATGGGCCCCGAGCCCAGGATCACCACCTTGGGCTTTTGCGACGGCCAGACCTCGTCCTCCAGCTCGTAGGTGGAGTAGTGGTAGGGGGTGTAGGCCTCAAACTCGGCGGCGCAGGTGTCCACCGTCTTGTAGACGGGCCCCACCCCTAGGGCCTTCCTCTCGGCCCGCACCTCCTTTTCCCCCTTCCCCAAAAGCTCCCCGATCCTCCGGTCGGTGAGGCCAAGCCCCTTGTAGAAGCGCCAGTCCTCCCGGTCCTTGGGGGGGTGGCCCTTGAGCCACTCCTCCGCCTCCACGATCTCCTTCATCTGGTGGAGGAACCAGGGGTCTATCCGGGTGGCCTGGTAAAGCTCCTCCACGGGCATCCCCCGCCTAAGGAGCTCCATGACGGCATAGATCCGGTCGGGGTTGGGGTAGAGCTTCTGCTCCAGCTCCTCCGTCTTGACCCCGGCGAGGGCCCTCACGTCCCGCTCCAGGCCCCTCAGGGCCTTCATCAGCGCCTCCTTGAAGGTGCGGCCGATGGCCATCACCTCCCCCACGGACTTCATCTGGGTGGTGAGCTCGTCCTTGAGCTCCCCCAAGGTGTTCCTCAAGGGGCGGAACTTCTCAAAGGCGAAGCGGGGGATCTTCACCACCACGTAGTCAATGGTGGGCTCAAAGGAGGCCGGGGTCTTGCGGGTGATGTCGTTGGGGAGCTCGTCCAGGCGGTACCCCACGGCGAGGAGGGCGGCGATCTTGGCGATGGGAAAGCCCGTGGCCTTGGAGGCGAGGGCGCTTGAGCGGGAGACCCGGGGGTTCATCTCAATGACCACCTGGCGGCCCGTCTTCGGGTCCACGGCGAACTGGATGTTGGACCCCCCCGTCTCCACCCCGATCTCCCGGATGATGGCCTTGGCGGCGTCCCGCATCCTCTGGTACTCCACGTCGGAGAGGGTCTGGGCCGGGGCCACGGTGATGGAGTCCCCCGTGTGGACGCCCATGGGGTCCACGTTCTCAATGCTGGTGATGATGACGACGGTGTCGGCGTGGTCCCGCATCACCTCCAGCTCAAACTCCTTCCAGCCCAGGACCGACTCCTCCACGAGGGCGGTGTGGACGGGGGAGAGGGTGAGGCCCCGTCCAAGCACCTCCTTGAGCTCGGCCTCGTTCCTGGCGACGCCGCCCCCCGTGCCCCCCAGGGTGAAGGAGGGGCGGACGACCACGGGGAAGCCCACCTCCCGGGCGAAGTGGAGGCCCTCCTCCACGCTCCTCACAAGCTGTCCCCTGGGAACCTCGAGGCCGATTCTGCGCATGGCCTCCTGGAAAGCCTCCCGGTCCTCGCCCTTCCTTATGGCCTCCGCCTTGGCCCCGATGAGCTCCACGCCATATTTTTGCAGGATGCCCTCCTCGTAGAGGGCCATGGCCAGGTTAAGGCCCGTCTGCCCCCCCAGGGTGGGGAGGAGGGCGTCGGGGGCTTCCCGGGCGAGGATGCCCTCCAGGTGTTCCAGGTCCAGGGGCTCAATGTAGGTCTTTTCGGCGAGTTCCGGGTCGGTCATGATGGTGGCGGGGTTGGAGTTCACCAGGACCACCCGGTAGCCCGCCCCCCTCAAGGCCTTCACCGCCTGGGTTCCCGAGTAGTCAAACTCGGCCGCCTGGCCGATGGTGATGGGCCCGGAACCGATGATGAGGATCTTCTTCAGGTCTTTCCGCGGCGGCATCGTGCACCCGGTGGAAGAGGATAGCATGAAGGCGCGGGCAAGGGCCAGGGGTTGTGGCATAAATATGCAATGGGGCCTTGGGGCTGGACGGAGGGCGGGAGGCGGGGTAGGCTGGAAGGCGTGCGGAAGGTGCGCCCCGAGGAGCTCCCCGCCCTCTTGGAGGAGGGCGTCCTTGTGGTGGACGTCCGCCCTGCGGACCGCAGGAGCACGCCCCTCCCCTTCGCCGCCGAGTGGGTTCCTTTGGAGAAGATCCAGAAGGGGGAGCACGGCCTGCCCCGCAGGCCCCTCCTCTTGGTCTGCGAAAAGGGCCTCTTGAGCCAGGTGGCGGCCCTCTACCTCGAGGCCGAGGGGTACGAGGCCATGAGCCTCGAGGGCGGCCTCCAGGCCTTGACGCAAGGGAAGTAGCCCCGTAGAATGGCGGATGCTGAGCGCGGTGAGCGTAGCTCAGCTGGTTAGAGCACCGGACTGTGGATCCGGGGGTCGTGGGTTCAAGTCCCATCGCTCACCCCAAGCCGCCACCCCGAAAGGGGTGGTATTTTAAAGGGGGGGTCGCCCCCATGCGAGGATGGCGGAATCGGTAGACGCGCCGGACTTAGGATCCGGTGGGGCAACCCGTGCGGGTTCAAGTCCCGCTCCTCGCACCATCCGGGCGGCCCCCCCTTCATCGGGACGAGGTGAAACGTGGCGGAGATCCTGGAGCGTTCCGGCTATCTGGTCAAGGTGCGGGTGGAGGTGCCCGCCGACCGGGTGAAGGCGAGCTACGAGGCCCTGCTTAAGGACCTCGCCTCCCGGGTGCGGGTGCCCGGCTTCCGGCCGGGCAAGGCCCCCCTGAAGGTGGTGGAGGCCCGCCTGGGCCGGGAGGCGCTCCTCCAAGACCTGAAGGAGCGCCTGGTGGAGGAGACCTACCCCGAGGCGGTGCGGGAGCTCGGCCTAAGCCCCGTGGCCGCCCGCGTGGTGGAGCAGGACCTGAGCGAGGTGGAGGGCTTCCGCTACGTGGCCGAGGTGGAGAACTACCCCGAGGTGAGGCTTCCCGACTGGCGGGGCTTCGCCTTGGAGGTCTCCCCGCCCGAGGTCACCGAGGAGATGGTGGAGAAGGCCCTGGAGGAGCTCCGCCAGCGCTACGCCGAGCTCGTCCCCGTGGAGCGGGAGGCCCAGGAGGGGGACCACCTCTTCGTCCGCACCGAGGAGGGGGTGGAGTTCCCCATTGACCTCGCCAAAGCCCTTCCCCACGTGCGGGAGGCCCTCCTCGGCAGGAAGGCGGGGGACGTGGTCATGGTCCCCGTGCTGAACGAGAGGGGCGAGAAGGTGCGGGAGGTCAGGACCGAGGTCCTCGAGGTCAAGACCCTGAAGCTCCCCGAGCTGGACGAGGAGTTCGCCAAGACCCTGGAGGCGGAAAGCCTCGAGGACCTCAAGAACCGGGTGCGGGAAAGCCTCAAGCGCCAGGCGGAGCGGGCCTACGAGGAGGTCAGGGAGCGGGCCTTCTTGGAGAAGCTCGCCGAGGGCCTGGAGGTGGAGATCCCCCCTTCCATGCTCCGGGCGGAGGAGCGCCACCTCCTGGAGCACCTGGCCGAGGACCTCTACCGGCAGGGGATCGGCCTGGAGGCCTACCTCGAGGCCCTGAAGGAGAAAGGGGAGCTGGAGAAGTTCCAGGAGAATCTGCGCAAGGAGGCGGAGAAGCGGGTCCGCATCGCCCTCGCCCGGGAGAAGCTCGCCGAGGAGCTCAACCCCGAGGTCTCCGAGGAGGAGTGGCAGGCCTACCTCCAGGCCGCGGCCCGGGCCTACGGCGTTTCCGTCCAGGACCTCCGCCGCCGGTTCGGCGAGGAGGGCCTCGCCCGGCTTAAGGAGCGCCTCCGCCAGGACAAGGCGGTGCAGGAGGCCCTGAAGGCCCTGGGCTGAGGGCCTGGCGCATGGTGGCCCAGGGGGGTTTCCCCCCTGGGTTTGCCGCTAAACTAAGGATTGGTATGGTCATACCCTACGTCATTGAGCAGACGGCCCGCGGCGAGCGCGTCTACGACATCTACTCCCGCCTCCTCAAGGACCGCATCATCTTCCTGGGCACCCCCATAGACGCCCAGGTGGCCAACGTGGTGGTGGCCCAGCTCCTCTTCCTGGACGCCCAGAACCCCAACCAGGAGATCAAGCTCTACATCAACTCCCCCGGGGGCGAGGTGGACGCGGGCCTCGCCATCTACGACACCATGCAGTTCGTCCGGGCCCCCGTGTCCACCATCGTCATCGGCCTGGCGGCCAGCATGGCCGCGGTGATCCTGGCGGCGGGGGAGAAGGGCCGCCGCTACGCCCTTCCCCACGCCAAGGTCATGATCCACCAGCCCTGGGGCGGGGTGCGGGGGACGGCGAGCGACATCGCCATCCAGGCCCAGGAGATCCTGAAGGCGAAGAGGCTCCTCAACGAGATCCTGGCCAAGCACACCGGTCAGCCCCTGGAGAAGGTGGAGAAGGACACGGACCGGGACTACTACCTCTCGGCCCAGGAGGCCCTGGAATACGGCCTCATTGACCAGGTGGTGACCCGTGAAGAGGCCTAGGCCCCACTGCAGCTTCTGCGGCCTCCGCCCCCCCGAGACGGGGCGGCTTCTGGAAAGCCCCATTGAGGACGTCTACATCTGCGAGGACTGCGTGGAAAGGGCCCAGGAGCTCCTGGCCCAGGAGGGGCGCCGCGCCCCCAAGGGGCCGAGCCGCCTCCCCCGGCCCCAGGAGATCAAGGCCCACCTGGACCAGTACGTGGTGGGGCAGGAGGCGGCCAAGCGCGCCCTAAGCGTGGCCGTCTACAACCACTACAAGCGCCTCCTCCACCCCGAGGCGGAGATCGGCAAGGCCAACATCCTCCTCATCGGCCCCACGGGCACGGGCAAGACCCTCCTCGCCGAGACCCTGGCCCGCTTCCTGGAGGTCCCCTTCGCCATCGCCGACGCCACCACCCTCACCGAGGCCGGGTACGTGGGCGAGGACGTGGAGAACGTCCTCCTCCGCCTCCTGCAGAACGCCGACTTTGACGTGGAGCGGGCGGAGATGGGCATCGTCTACATTGACGAGATTGACAAGATCGCCCGCAAGTCGGAAAACCCCTCCCTCACCCGGGACGTCTCCGGGGAAGGGGTGCAGCAGGCCCTCCTCAAGATCATTGAGGGGACCATCGCCAACGTCCCGCCCCAGGGGGGAAGGAAGCACCCCCACCAGGAGTTCATCCCGGTGAACACCAAGAACATCCTCTTCATCCTGGGCGGGGCCTTTGAGGGGCTGGAGAACATCGTCAAGGCCCGGGTGGGCCAGACGGCCATCGGCTTCACCGGGGGGAGGAAGGAGCGGGAGGAGCCCCTGGAGGTCATCCCCGAGGACCTCATCAAGTTCGGCATGATCCCCGAGTTCGTGGGCCGGGCCCCCCTCATCGTCCAGCTCCACCCCTTGGGCGAGGACGACCTGGTGCGCATCCTCACCGAGCCCAAAAACGCCCTGGTGAAGCAGTACCAGGAGCTCTTCCGCATGGAAGGGATAGAGCTCCGCTTCACCCAGGCGGCCCTCAAGGAGGTGGCCCGGCGCGCCCTCAAGCGGGGCACGGGGGCGAGGGGCCTCAGGGCCATCCTGGAGAAGGCCATGGTGGACCTGATGTTTGAGGCCCCGGGGAGCGGGGTGCGGGAGATCGTCTTTGACCTCCCCCACCTGGACCACCCCCTGAAGGCCCTGGAGGAGGCGCGGCTCAAGCAGGCCTCCTGAGGGCCCGCACCTTGACCTCGCCACATGGGACGCCGGAAGTAGGGCTTTGCGAAGGCTCTTTTGGGGCCCCCGCTCTGGCGCAAGCCAGAGCGGGGTACTTAGCCCCCAAGCCGCCGCACCAGCTCCTCCTTCAGGGCGAAAAGCCTCTCCGTGAGGGAGACGTGGTAGACGTGGGGGTTCACGAGCCGCCGCACCCCGGGGTCCAGGAGGGCCACGTCCCGGTCCCGGCGCTTCCTGAGCTCTTCCAGGGGGAGAGGAGGGAAGAGCCTCCTTCCCCGGTACACCTCCTCCAGGAGGGGCTCGAGCCGGAAGCTTCCCGGCCTTAAGGTGCGCCTTTTGGTGGGGTCCGTGGGGTGGCGGAGGGTGAGGGGGGCGTCCTCCCGCACTTCCTCTTCGGCCAGGGCCAGGAGGTCGGCGGTGGCGAGGCCCCGCTCGTCGTAGACCCGATAGACCCGCTTGTGCCCGGGGTTTAGGACCTTCTCCAGGGAGTTGGAGACCTTCATCGCCGGGGCCCAGGTGCCGTTTTCCCGCACCGCCACCAGCTTGTAGACCCCGCCCAGGGCCGGAGCGCCCCAGGAGACCACCATCCTCGTGCCCACCCCGTAGACCAAGCGCTTGAGGAGGCGGTCGGGGTCCACCCCGTAGCGGGGGGCCTCCTCCAGGATTTGGCTTTTGATCTGCCAGATGACGAGCTCGTCCAGGTCCCCGGAGAGGACGATGACGACCTCGGGAAACCCCGCCTTGTCCAGCTCCCTGGCCACCTGGATGGCGAGGTGGGCCAGGTCCCCGGAGTCTATGCGCACCCCTAGGGGCCTATGCCCCTTGCGCCTAAGCTCCTCAAAGACCCGGATGGCGTGGGGAAGCCCCGAGTGGAGGGTGTCCACGGTGTCCAAAAGGAGGATGGTGTCGTCGGGGAAGACCTCGGCGAAGGCCCGAAAGGCGTCCTCCTCGCCGTAGCCCAAGGCCATGAAGGCCTGGACCAGGCTGTGGGCGTGGGTGCCGGAGGCGGGAAGGCCCAGGAGGTGGGAGAGGCTCACGGCGCTAGAGCGGTTCGCCCCCCCGATGAGGCTCGCCCGGGTGGCGCTCTCCCCGCCCTTGGCCGGGGCGCGGCGGAGGCCGAACTCCAAGACCACAGCCTCCCCCGCCGCCTCCCGCACCCGGCTCGCCTTGGTGGCGATGAGGGTCTCGTAGTTGAGGCGGTTGAGGAGAGCGGTCTCCAGGAGCTGGGCCTGAAGGAGGGGGCCTTCCACGCTCACCAGGGGCACCTGGGGGTGGGCCACCCGCCCCTCGGGGAGGGCCCTTAGGGTGAGGCCGGAAAACCCCCCCATCGCCTTGAGGTAGCGGAGGTAGTCCTCGGCGAAGAGGGGCTTCCCCGAGGGGCCCTTTAGGCTGCGGAGGGCGGCAAGCTCCTCCTCGCCGAAGCGGGCCTCCTCCATCCAGCTTAGGAAGGGGTCCAGCCCGGCGAAGACGGTGTAGCCCGCCTGGTGGGCCCCGTAGTCGGGGTTTTTCCGGTAGAAGGCCTCAAAGAGGGCCTCCTTCTCGTGGAGGCCCATGCGGAAGTAGACCTGGCCCATGGTGAGCTGGTAGAGGTCGGTGTAGAGGATGCCGAAGGGGTCCATGGGCCTAGCATAGCCCCGCCCGGTTCGCTACACTAGCGGGATATGGTGGAGGTCCACGCCTGCAGCCCCGGCTGCCGCCACCACCTCGGGGGGGCGGGCTGGGGGGACGCCCCCTTGGTGCGCCTCGGCTACAACAAGGAGGCCCGGGCGAAGAAGTTTCCCTACCTCCAGGCCCTCCTGGAGAGGCCCTTGGTCTTTGACGGGGCCATGGGCACCGAGCTCCAAAAAAAGGACCTCACCCCCGAGGACTACGGCGGGGAGGCCTACTTCGGCTGCCCCGAGGTCCTGAACCGCACCCGGCCCGAGGTGGTGCGGGAGATCCACCTCGCCTACCTCGAGGCCGGGGCCGAGGTCATAGAGACCAACACCTTCGGGGCCCTGCGCCACGTCCTCGCCGAGTACGGCCTTGGCGAGGAGGCGGAGGAGCTCGCCTTCCTCGGGGCCAAGATCGCCCGGGAGGCCGCCGACCCCTACGGGGCCTTCGTGGCGGGGGCCTTGGGCCCGGGCACCAAGCTCGTCTCCCTGGGCCAGATCTCCTGGGACGAGCTCCACCGGGCCTATAAGGAGGCGGCCCGGGGGCTCCTTAGGGGCGGGGTGGACCTCATCCTCCTGGAGACCGCCCAGGACATCCTCCAGGTGCGCTGCGCCGTCTTGGCGGTGCGGGAGGCCATGGCCGAGGTGGGCCGGGAGGTGCCCCTCCAGGTCCAGGTGACCTTTGAGGCCACGGGGACGATGCTCGTGGGCACGGACGAGCAGGCGGCCCTGGCCGCCCTGGAGAGCCTCCCCATAGACGTGGTGGGGATGAACTGCGCCACGGGCCCCGACCTCATGGACAGCAAGGTGCGCTACTTCGCCGAGCACAGCACCCGCTTCGTCTCCTGCCTCCCCAACGCGGGCCTTCCCCGGAACGAGGGGGGGAGGGTGGTCTACGACCTCACCCCCGAGGAGCTCGCCAAGTGGCACCTCAAGTTCGTGGCCGAGTACGGGGTGAACGCTGTGGGGGGGTGCTGCGGCACGGGCCCTGAGCACATCCGAAAGGTGGCCGAGGCGGTGAAGGGCCTCACCCCGAGGCCAAGGCCCGAAAGCTTCCCTCCCCAGGTGGCCTCCTTGTACCAGGCGGTGCCCCTGAGGCAAGAGGCGAGCCTTTTCCTCGTGGGGGAGAGGCTCAACGCCACGGGGAGCAAGCGCTTCCGGGAGATGCTCTTCGCCCGCGACCTCGAGGGCCTCCTCGCCCTCGCCCGGGAGCAGGTGGAGGAGGGGGCCCACGCCCTGGACCTCTCCGTGGCCTGGACAGGGCGGGACGAGCTTGAGGACCTCCGGTGGCTCCTTCCCCACCTCGCCACCGCCGTCACCGTCCCCGTCATGGTGGACTCCACCTCCCCCGAGGCCATGGAGCTCGCCCTCAAGCACCTCCCGGGCCGGGTCCTCCTGAACTCCGCCAACCTCGAGGACGGCCTAGAGCGCTTTGACCGGGTGGCCTCCCTGGCCAAGGCCCACGGGGCGGCCCTCGTGGTCCTCGCCATTGACGAGAGGGGGATGGCCAAGACCCAACAGGAGAAGGTGCGGGTGGCCCTCAGGATGTACGAGCGCCTCACGGAGCACCACGGCTTCCGCCCCGAGGACCTCCTCTTTGACCTCCTCACCTTTCCCATCACCCAAGGGGACGAGGAAAGCCGCCCTCTCGCCAAGGAGACCCTCTTCGCCCTGGAGGAGCTACGGGAGAGGCTTCCCGGGGTGGGGTTCATCCTCGGGGTCTCCAACGTCTCCTTCGGGCTCAAGCCCCGGGCCAGGCGCGTTCTCAACTCCGTCTTCCTGGACGAGGCGAGGAAGAGGGGCCTCACCGCGGCCATCGTGGACGCGGGGAAGATCCTCCCCATAAGCCAGATCCCCGAGGAGGCCTACGCCCTCGCCTTAGACCTCATCTACGACCGCCGCAAGGAGGGCTTTGACCCCCTCCTCGCCTTCATGGCCTACTTTGAGGCCCACAAGGAAGACCCCGCCCAGAAGGAGGACGCCTTCCTGGCCCTGCCCCTTCTGGAGAGGCTCAAGCGCCGCGTGGTGGAGGGGAGGAAGGGGGGCCTCGAGGCCGACCTGGAGGAGGCCCTAAAGGCGGGACACAAGCCCTTGGACCTCATCAACGGCCCCCTCCTCGCGGGGATGAAGGAGGTGGGGGAGCTCTTCGGGGCGGGGAAGATGCAGCTTCCCTTCGTCCTCCAGGCCGCCGAGGTGATGAAGCGGGCCGTGGCCTACCTCGAGCCCCACATGGAGAAGAAGGGGGAGGGCAAGGGCACCCTGGTCCTCGCCACCGTCAAAGGGGACGTGCACGACATCGGCAAGAACCTGGTGGACATCATCCTCAGCAACAACGGCTACCGGGTGGTGAACCTGGGGATCAAGGTGCCCATTGAGGAGATCCTGAAGGCCGTGGAGGCGCACAAGCCCCACGCCGTGGGCATGTCGGGCCTCCTGGTGAAGAGCACCCTGGTGATGAAGGAGAACCTGGAGTACATGCGGGATAGGGGCTACACCCTCCCCGTGATCCTGGGCGGGGCCGCCCTCACCCGGAGCTACGTGGAGGAGCTCAAGGCCATCTACCCCAACGTCTACTACGCCGAGGACGCCTTTGAGGGCCTGAGGCTCATGGAGGAGCTCACGGGCCACGCCCCTCCCGAGCTCACCCGGAAGGCCCCCCCTAGGCCCAAGAGGGAGGCCCCCAAGGCGGCGCCCCGCCCCCGGCCCGTGGGGGAGGCCCCCTTTATCCCCCGGCCCCCCTTCTTCGGCGTGCGGGTGGAGGAGGGGCTGGACCTCGCCACCATCGCCCACTACGTCAACAAGCTCGCCCTCTACCGGGGCCAGTGGGGCTATAGCCGCAAGGGGATGGACCGGGAGGCGTGGCAGGCCCTGGTGGAGCGGGAGGCGGAGCCCGTCTTCCGGAGGCTCCTCAAGGAGGCCATGGCGGAAGGGTGGCTTGAGCCCAAGGTCCTCTACGGCTTCTTCCCCGTGGCCCGGGAGGGGGAGGAGCTTCTCGTCTTCTCCCCAGAGACGGGGGAGGTGCTGGAACGCTTCCGCTTCCCCCGGCAGAAGGGCGGGGGCCTGAGCCTCGTGGACTACTTCCGCCCCCGGTTTGCCGCGCCTTTGGGGGACGAGGCGGACTGGATGCCCGAGGAGGCCTTCCGGGCGGGGGCCCGGGACGTCCTCGGGGTCCAGCTCGTCACCATGGGGGAGGCCCCTTCCCGAAAGGCCCAGGCCCTCTTCGCGTCCGGGGCCTACCAGGACTACCTCTTCGTCCACGGCTTCAGCGTGGAGATGACCGAGGCCTTGGCGGAGTACTGGCACAAGAGGATGCGGCAGATGTGGGGCATCGCCCACAAGGACGCCACCGAGATCCCGAAGCTCTTCCAGCAGGGCTACCAGGGGGCCCGCTACTCCTTCGGCTACCCCGCCTGCCCCGACCTCGCCGACCAGGCCAAGCTGGACCGGCTCATGGGCTTCCACCGGGTGGGGGTGCGCCTCACGGAGAACTTCCAGCTGGAGCCGGAGCACGCCACCAGCGCCCTCGTGGTCCACCACCCCGAGGCCCGCTACTTCAGCGTGGACTAAACCCACCAGGCGAGTTTCTTCCTAGGAAAGGCCTTGGGGGCCACCTTTTCCCCCTTGGGGTGGCGCTCGGGGAGGTAGTGAGGGAAGGCGTAGCTTTCCAGCGCTTCCTCCAGCAGGTGGACAATCCAGGCCTCGGGGATGCCCGCCTTTTAGAGGGGAGGCTTGAGGGCGCGGTCCTGGACCAGGGCGGTCTCGGCCACCTCCACCCCCAAAAGGGCGTCTTCCGGCCCGGGGTCCCTCTCCCGGTAGGCCTCCAGGGGCGGGCGCAGGAGGACGAGATCGAGCACGGGTTCGGACGTCCCGGAGAGGAGAAGGGGACACCGCACCATGACCGCGGCCTCGCTTCCCAGGGGCTTTTGGAAGAGCCGGTCCAGGGGCATCACGTAGAGGCGGTGCCCTTTCCCCATGGGCGATACGGCGTAAACCTCCCCTTCCGGAAGCTCCACCCGCTCGGGTAAGGCCCCGGCCTCGTGGGCCTTGCGGTAGGCCTCCACGGTGAAGCGGTGCTTGTCCATCCTTGCCCGCAATATACTGCGCCTGTGGCCGGGGGTCTTTTGGGCCTCTACCACGCCGCCAGGCGCTTGGGCCTAAGGCCCGCCCTCCTGGAGTCCTTGGGGCCGAGGACGCCCTTTTCCCGGCTTTCCCTCCTCGGGGTGAGGCCCGCGCACCGCCTCGAGGTCTGGGAGGGGAGGCTCTACCTGGACGGGAAGAGGGTGGGGGAGGCCCGGGAGGTCTTCCGCTACCTAGAAAGGGGCCTGGGTAAGAGGTTTTTCCCCGCCTGGATCGGGTTTTTCGCCTACGAGTTCGCCCGCCACCTGGGCCTTCCCACCCACGAGCCCCTCCCCGGCCTCCCCGAGGCCTTCTTCCTCTACTACCCGGAAGGCTTCGCCCTCCTCGAGGGGAAGCTCGTGGAGGCCCCTTCCTTTCCCTTGCGGCCCCTTCCCTACGCCCCCCCGCCCCTTCCCCGCCACCCCCTGGTCTCGGACTTCCCCCGGGAGGCCTTCTTGCGCGGGGTGGAGGAGGTGCGGGAGAGGATCCGCGCCGGGGTGGTCTACCAGGTGAACCTCTCCCACCGCTTCCGCCTCCTGGGCCCCGTGGACCCCCTTCTCCTCTACGCCAGGCTTCGCGCCCTGAACCCCTCCCCCTTCATGGGGCTTTTGGAGGGGGAGGGGTGGGCCGTGGTCTCGGGGAGCCCGGAGAGGCTCTTTAAGAAGGTGGGCCCCAGGGTCTTGGCCCGGCCCATCGCGGGCACGCGGCCTAGGGGAAAGACGGAGGCGGAGGACCTGGCCTTAGAGGGAGAACTCCTTGCCTCTCCCAAGGAGCGGGCGGAGCACGTGATGCTCCTGGACCTCCTCCGGAACGACCTCGCCCGGGTGGCCCGCCCGGGGACGGTGCGGGTGCGGGAGCTTTTCACCGTGGAGCGCTACGCCCACGTGATGCACCTCGTTTCCGAGGTGGAGGGCTTCACCGACGCTTCCCTGGGGGAGGTCTTCGCCGCCCTCTTCCCCGGGGGGACGATCACCGGGGCCCCCAAGGGGACGGTGATGGAGGCCATAAGGGAGCTGGAGCCCGTGCCTCGGGGGGCCTACACGGGGAGCCTGGGGTACGTCTCGGGGCGGGGGGCGGACTTCAACCTCCTCATCCGCTCCTTCCAGAGGGTGGGGGAGGAGGTCCTCTTCTCCGCGGGGGCGGGCGTGGTCATCGCCTCGGAGGCGGAGCGGGAGTACGAGGAGACCCTCCACAAGGCGCAAAGCCTCCTCCTGGCCCTGGAGAGGGGAAGGCCGGGGCAGAGGCCCCTTCCCCCCAAGCCCACCTCGGCCTGGAGCCCGCCTCCCCCGCCCCGGCGCCTTGGGGCCCGGGTCCTCTTCCTGGAGAACCGGGACTCCTTCAGCCACAACCTGGTGGACTACCTGCGGGCCTTGGGGGCCGAGGTCTTGGTGGTGGACCAGGAGGAGGCCCCGGACCTAAAGGGCTTCACCCACCTGGTGGTGGGCCCCGGGCCCAAGGACCCCTTCACCGCGGGGCGCGTCCTGGAGTGGACGGAGAAGGCCTTGGCGGCGGGGCTTCCCCTCCTCGGGGTCTGCCTGGGCCACCAGGCCCTGGGGGTGGCCCTGGGGGCGGAGCTCTACCGGGAGGCCCCCGTGCACGGGGAGGCCCACGCCGTCTTCCACACCGGGGAGGGCCTCTTTAAGGGAATCCCGACCCCCGCCCCCTTCGCCCGGTACCACTCCCTGGCCTTAAGGCGCCTTCCCCCAAGGCTTAGGCTCCTCGCCTGGACGGAAGACGGCGTGCCCATGGCCATCTGGGACGGGAGGCGGGCCTATGGGGTCCAGTTCCACCCGGAAAGCCTGCTTTCCCCTTACGGCATGCTCCTTCTCGCCCGGTTCCTGGAGGTGGGATGAGGCTTTTAAACGGCACGCCCCTCGCCCTAGACCTCCCCGAGGCCTTCCTCTACCACGGGGCGAGCGTCTTCACCACGCTTCGGGCGGAAGGGGGAAGGCCCCTTTGGCTTGAGGAGCACCTTGCCCGCCTCCGCCGCCACGCCCTGGCCCTGGGGCTTTTCTACCCGGGGGACGAGGCCTTCCTCGAGGACCTCGAGGCCCTCCTCCGGGCCTTTCCCGACGCTCCCTGCCTCCGCCTCCGCCTCACCGTGGGGGAGGGGGTGCGGCTCTCCGAGGCCAGGCCCTACGCCCCCCTGCCCCCATCCCTCTACCGGGAGGGGGTCCGGGTCCGGCTCACGGGCTACCGGGTCCACCCCGACCTCGCCCGCTACAAGACGGGCAACTACCTCCCCTACCGCCTGGCCCTGGAGGAGGCCCGGAAGGAGGGGGCCTTTGAGGGGCTCCTCCTGGACGCCTCCGGCCACGTGGTGGACGGGAGCCGCACGAGCCCCCTCCTCTTCCGGGAGGGGACGCTTTTCCTCCTGGAGGGGGGCCTCGAGGGGATCACCCGGGAGAAGGTGGCCGAGGCCGCCCGGGGCCTGGGCCTCCGGGTGGAGCGGGTTCGCCTGGGCCCGGAAGGGCTTCGGGGCCACCTCCTCCTCGCGGGAAGCGGGGTGGGCCTCCTCCCCGTGGGGCCGCCCCCTGTGGAGCTCCTTCCCCTCATAGAGCGCTTCCGCCCCGCCTGCTATACTGAGTAACGGTACCGCCAGCCCAAAGGCCTTGGGCTGGTGCCCCTTTTTGCACGGGAGGAGCCCATGAAGAAGCCCGTCTACCTGACCCCGGAAGGCTACCGGCGCCTTCAGGAGGAGCTCAACCACCTGAAGACGGTGAAGCGCCAGGAGATCTCCGCCGACTTTGAGCAGGCCCTGGAGGAGGGGGACCTCAGGGAGAACGCGGGCTACGACGAGGCCCGCCGGGCCATGTGGCAGAACGAGGCCCGCATCGCCCAGCTTGAGGACCTCCTCGCCCGGGCGGTCATCGTGGAGGGGAACGGCTCCTACGACCAGGTGGCCCTGGGCTGCCAGGTGGAGCTGGAGACCGAGACCGGGGAGAGGCTTTCCCTCGCCATCGTGGGCAGCCACGAGGCGGACATCTTCAGCGGCAAGATCTCCGACGAGTCCCCCCTGGGCCAGGCCCTTCTGGGCAAGAAGGTGGGGGACGTGGTGGAGATCCGGGGCAAGAAGGGCGCCCAGGTCTACACCATCCTGGAGATCAAACCCCTATAGCCTCCGCCGAGCGCAAGGGCCCCAGGGCCTCCTCCGCGTGGGCCTTGAGCGCCAGGAAGAGCCGGTTTAGGGGCGCCCCTTCCAGGCGGGGAAGAGCCTGGGCCCCGGGGAGGCGGAGGGTGGCCCTGAGGGCCTCCACCCCCTCCCGCCCCAAGTAGACCCCCTCCTCCCCGAGCCTCCCCCCCTTTAGGCGGAGGCCTTCCCCTTCTAGGCTGGGCCCGATCCCCCCCGCCTTGGCCACCCGCCAGCCCGCCCAGACCAGGGGAAGGAGGGGGTCCTCGTGTTTGGCGATCCCCCGAAGGCCCGAGACCAAAAGGGGGTAGACCCTGGGGGCGGCCTCGGGGGAGGCCAGGCGGTAGGCGAGCTCGGCGAGGAAGGCGGCGAGGAGGAAGCGGCGGGGCGCCTCGAGGCCGTGGAGCCTGCCCAAAAGCTCCGCCTGGGTCAGGGTGGGGAGGCCTTCCCCCTTGTCGTAGAGCTGGAAGCGCACGTGGTGGAAGAGGGAGAGCCTCCCCGTACGCCCCGTGGGCCTTTGCCCCTTCCGGACCACCGCCTCGAGGCTCCCCCTGGGCGTCACCAGGCGGAGGAGGAGGTCCCCCTGGGGCAGGGGTTTCCGGCCCACCACGATGCCCTCTTCCAGCCGGTAGCGTTCCACCTTTCCAGTGTATGCTGGAGCCATGGAGCGCACGCTGAGGGACATCCTGGAGTGGGTGGTGCTGGGGCTTTTGGTGGTCGTGGGGGTCCTCCTCGCCTTCTGGCTCGGGGGGTGGGTCTTCACCTTCCTGGGCAGGGTCCTCCTCGCCCTCTCCGACCTAATCTTCCTCCTCCTCAAGTACGCCGTGCCCGTCCTCATCCTGGCGGCCATCGGGTATGGGGTCGTCTACCTCCTCCAGCGGCGGCAGGCCTAGACCCTTGACACGGAGGGACTCCCCCCTTATATCCCCCTTGAGCGGGTGGAATGAGAACCCTATTCCCATGGACCGGCTCCGCTCCGGGGACGTTCTCAGGTGGGTCCCCTCGGGCGTGGGGCCCTGGGCGAGCTCCAGGCTAAGGGCCACGCCTATGTCCAGGTGGGTTGACCGGGGGCCTCCCGCATGGGGGCATATAATGCCCCCATGCGGGTTCTCTTCATCGGGGACGTGATGGCCGAGCCGGGCCTCCGGGCGGTGGGCCTCCACCTCCCGGACATTCGCGACCGCTACGACCTGGTCATCGCCAACGGGGAAAACGCCGCAAGAGGCAAGGGCCTGGACCGGCGTAGCTACCGCCTCCTGCGCGAGGCCGGGGTGGACCTCGTCTCCTTGGGGAACCACGCCTGGGACCACAAGGAGGTCTACGCCCTCCTAGAGTCCGAGCCCGTGGTGCGCCCCCTCAACTACCCGCCGGGGACCCCGGGCAAGGGGTTTTGGCGGCTGGAGGTGGGCGGGGAGAGCCTCCTCTTCACCCAGGTGATGGGCCGGGTCTTCATGGACCCCCTGGACGACCCCTTCCGCGCCTTAGACCGCCTCTTGGAGGTGGAAAAGGCGGACTACGTGGTGGTGGAGGTGCACGCCGAGGCCACGAGCGAGAAGATGGCCCTGGCCTACTACCTGGACGGCAGGGCCAGCGCGGTCCTCGGTACCCACACCCACGTCCCCACCCTGGACGCCACCCGCCTGCCCAAGGGCACCCTCTACCAGACCGACGTGGGCATGACCGGGACCTACCACTCCATCATCGGGGGCGAGGTGGAGACCTTCCTCGCCCGCTTCCTCACGGGGCGCCCCCAGCCCTTCCGCGCCGCCCAGGGCAAGGCCCGCCTCCACGCCACGGAGCTCGTCTTTGAGGGGGGAAGGCCCGTGGCCATAAGCCCCTACGTCTGGGAGGAGCCGTGAGCCAGGACCCCTTCGCCCTCCTCAAGGCCGAGGTGGACCTCCTCGGCCGCCTCCTCGGGGAGGCCATCCGGACCCTCTCCGGGGAGCGCTTCTTCGCCCTGGTGGAGGAGGTGCGGGCCCTCGCCAAGGCCCGCCGCCAGGGGGACGAGGCGGCGGGAGAGGCCCTTTTGGCCCGGGTGGAGGGGCTTTCCACCGAGGAGGCCGAGGCCTTGGTGCGGGCCTTCACCCACTACTTCCACCTGGTGAACCTGGCGGAGGAGCGCCACCGGGTGCGGGTGAACCGCTTGCGGGCCCAGGCCGAGACCCTGGAAAACCCCAGGCCCGAGGGCTTCCTGGCCCTGGCCAAGGCGCTTAAGGAGCGGGGGCTTTCCCTGGAGGAGGCCGAGGCCCACCTGAACCGCCTGGAGCTCCTCCTCACCTTCACCGCCCACCCCACGGAGACCCGGCGCCGCACCCTGCGCCACCACCTCGAGGCCCTGCAGAGGGAGCTGGAGGCGGGGGAGAAGGAAAGGCTCGCCGCCCGGGTGGCCCTCCTCTACGCCACGGAGGAGGTGCGCAAGGCCCGCCCCACGGTGGAGGACGAGATCAAGGGGGGGCTTTACTACCTGCCCACCACCCTGTGGGAGGCCGTGCCCCGGGTGGTGGCGGGCCTCGAGGCCGCCCTGGAGAGGGTGTACGGGCGAAGACCCCGCCTGAAAAGCCCCGTGCGCTTCAGGAGCTGGATCGGCGGCGACCGGGACGGCAACCCCTTCGTCACCCCCGAGGTCACCGCCTTCGCCGGGCGCTACGCCCGGGAGGTGGCCCGGAGGCGGTTTCTGGAGGCCCTCGAGGACCTCGTGCGCGACCTCTCCCTGGCCGAGACCCGCGTCCCCGCTCCCCGGGAGGTGCGGGAGAGGGGAGAGGGGGTGGAGCGCTTCATGGGGGAGCCCTACCGCCGCTACTTTGCCGCCCTGTACCGGGCCTTGGAGCGGGAGGAGGCCACCACGGAGGGGCTTCTCGCCGCCCTCAAGGCGGCGGAGCGGGGGCTTAGGGAGGTGGGGCTTGGCCGGGTGGCCGAGGCCTTCTTGGGCCCTTTGGAGGCCCGCCTTTCCGCCTTCGGCCTGGAGCTCGCCCCCCTGGACCTCAGGGAGGAGTCGGGGAGGCTCCTTGAGGCCGCGGCCGAGCTCCTCCGGGCGGGCGGGGTCCACCCCGACTTCCTCGCCCTTCCCCAGGAGGAACGGGAGCGCCTCCTCACCGAGGAGCTTAAGACCGCCCGCCCCCTCCTCCCCGTGGGGGAGGCCCCGGAGGGGGAGGCCCTAAGGGTGGCCCTGGAGGCCCTCCGGGCCTGGCGGGACAAGGGGGCCCACGTGGTCTCCATGACCCACCACCCGGAGGACCTCCTCGCCGTCTTCCTCCTCGCCCGGGAGGTGGGGCTTTACCGCCCAGGCCGCCCCCTCCCCTTTGACGTGGTCCCCCTCTTTGAGACCCTGGAGGACCTGAGGCGGGCCCCCGGGGTGCTCCGCCGCCTCCTGGAGAACCCCATCTTCCTGGCCCACGCCCGGGGGCGGGGCGGGGTGGAGGTGATGATCGGCTACTCCGACTCCAACAAGGACGCGGGCTTCCTCATGGCCAACCTCGCCCTTTACGAGGCCCAGGAGGCTTTGAGCCGGGTGGGGGAGGAGGTGGGGCTTCCCGTCTACTTCTTCCACGGCCGGGGGACCTCCACGGCGAGGGGCGGGGGCCCCGCGGGCCGGGCCATCGCGAGCCTCCCGCCCCGGAGCGTGGGGCGGAGGATCCGCCTCACGGAGCAGGGGGAGGCCCTGGCGGACCGGTACGGCCACCCCGACCTCGCCGTGCGCCACCTGGAGCAGATGCTGTACCACTTCGCCCTGGCGGCCCTGGGCCCCGGCCGGGAGCCCGAGGCGCGCTGGCGGGAGGCCCTGGCCCAGGCGGCGGAGGAGAGCACCCGCCGCTACCGCGCCCTCCTCCAAGAGGAGGGGTTCTTTGACTTCTTTGAGGCCTTCACCCCCATCCGGGAGATCGGGGAGCTTCCCATCGCCAGCCGCCCCGTGTACCGCCGGGGGCGGGTGCGGGACATCCGGGACCTCCGGGCCATCCCCTGGGTCATGGCCTGGACCCAGGTCCGGGTCCTGCTGCCCGGCTGGTACGGCCTCTCCGCTTTGGAGGTCCTTCCTTTGGACCTCCTCCGGGAGATGTACCGGGACTGGCCCTTCTTCGCTTCCACCCTGGAGGCCGCGGCCATGGCCCTCGCCAAGGCGGATATGGGGGTGGCCCGCCTCTATCTGCGCCTGGTCCCCGAGCCCCTGAGGTTCTTCTACCGCCGGCTTACGGAGGAACACGCCCGTACCGTGGCCCTTTTGGAGGCCGTCTTCCAGGCCCCCCTTCTCCACAACCAGAGGACCCTGGAGCGGCAGATCCGGCTCCGTAACCCTTACGTGGACCCCATCAACATCGTCCAGGTGGAGCTTCTCCGCCGTTACCGGGCCCCCGGGGGCAAGGAGGACGAAGCCCTGAAGCGGGCCCTTCTCCTCTCCATCCTGGGCGTGGCGGCGGGCCTCAGGAACGCGGGGTGATCTTTGGCCCGGCTGGCCCAAGAGAAGCTCCTCGGGGACCTTTTGCTGGGGCTCAGGCTGGCGCAAGCCACCCTGGGGTGAAAACGCCCTCCCCCGGTGGGGGAGGGCGGGCCTGGCGGGCCCGGAGGGATTCGAACCCCCGACCTACCGCTTAGAAGGAGCGTACCCATCCATCCCTCCCCGTCCCTCTTCTTCCACAATGCCCATTCTCAGCGCATTTTCTTCCCTGACTTATCCCCATACCTCCCCCCTGATTCACCCGATAAGCTAACAGTTAGCTAACATCCCGAGGGTTGAAGCCACAACAAAAAACGCCCGCTGTATCCTTATAAGAACTCCCCGTAGGCTTTTCCCTTATCACGAGAACGTCGCGCTGGCCGTGTCCTCTTCTACGAGTGGCCTGGGAGCACTGGGGAACAGGATCAGGAGGATTTCTTATCAGAGGGGCCTCACCCTTGACCGGGGGGAAGGACGGCCCGCTAGCCTTTGGCGAGGCGGAGGGTCACCTGAAACCCCTGCCCGTCTTCTGTCGTCTGGAGGCTTCCCCCCTGGGCCCGCACCAGGGTGTTCACCAGCCTGAGCCCGAGGCCTGTGCCCGGCTGGGGGTGGCTCGGGGCGTTCTGCACCCGAAGCTCGCTCCCCCGCACCTCCACCCGGACCGTTCCCCCCTTGGCGGTGTGCTGCAGGGCGTTTTCCAGCAGGGCCACCACCATGGCCCGGAGGGCCTGCTCGTTGGCCAGGACCCGGGCGGGTTCCTCTGGGAGGTCCAGGAGAAGCCGCAACCCCCTGGCCTGGAAGGCGGGGCGCAGGGACTCGGCCTCAGTGAAGACCAGGGTGTCCAGTTCCAGGGGGGCACATGCCAGGGCGTCCGCCTCGGACCGGGCCAGGAAGAGGAGCTGCTCTACCAGTTCCCCAAGTCGTCTGGCCTGGGCCCTGGCTTCCTCCACCCTGCCCCGTTCCAGATGGCCCAGGAGCACCGTCAGCGGGGTGCGGAGGGCGTGGGCGGCCTCCTGGGCGAAGCGCCGCTCAGCGTCCAGGGCTCCCTCCAAGGTATCCAAGACCTGGTTGAAGGCTTCCAACATCTGGGCCACCTCGTCCTGGACAAGGGGAAGGGGGAGGCGCCGGTTCCAGGCCCGGTCCCGGGCGAGGTCCAGGGCGGCCCGGGTGGCCTGGCTCAGGGGGGCGAGGGCCCGGGAGGAGAGGAAAAGCGCCGAGAGGAGGGCCGTCCCCCCTGCGAGGAGGAGGACCACGGGCAGGAGCCGGTCCACCAGGGACGCCAACTCCCGAAGCTCCCCAAGGTGGCGGGCGGCGAGCACCCTCACCCCGTCCGCCGTCCGGGCCTGGACCCGGTAGTCCCCGGCCTCCCCCCGGGTCAGGGCCTCCAGTCGGTCCAGGGGGGGCAGGATCCCCAGGGCGTCCTGGAGCCCCTGGGGGCCCACCACCAGCACCAGGGTGTCGGGCCTTAAGGAGGCGAAGAGCTCCGCATCCAGGTCCAGGCGCAAGACCCCTTCCTCGTCGGGCCGCAGGTTGGCGAGGGAGGTGTCCAGCAGGTTCCAAAGCTCCCGGTCCACCTGGCGCAGGAGGAAGAACCAGAGGGCCTTCTGTAGGGCCAGGCCCGAAACCAGGAGGGTCAGGGCCACCACCCCGAAGGCGTAGAGAGCGAAGCGGGCACGCAGGCTCATCCCACGAAGCGGTACCCCAGTCCGCGGGCGGTCTCTATGGCCTCGGGGGCCAGCTTGCGGCGGAGGTACTTGATGTAGGTGTCCACGGTGCGCGGCTCAACGCTCTCCTCCCCGTTCCACACCTTCTCCAAGAGGAGCTCCCGGGGAACGAACCCCCCCTCCCAAAGGGCCAGGGCCTCCAGAAGGGCGTACTCCCGGGCCGAAAGCCGCACAGGCTTTCCCTCCCAGAAGGCCTGGCGCCCCTCCAGGTCGAGCTCCAGCCGGCCCCGCCTCAGCCAGTTGTGGGCCAGGCCCCGGCTCCGCCGCAGGAGGGCCCGGGCCCGGGCCACCAGCTCCTGGGGGTAGAAGGGCTTCACCAGGTAGTCGTCGGCCCCCTCCTCCAGGCCCAGGACCCGGGCCTGGGGGGCGTCGCGGGCGGTGAGGACCAGGACCGGCAGGCTCATCTCCCGGGAGCGGACGAGGCGGAGAACCTCCAGGCCGTCCCCGTCAGGCAGGGCCAGGTCCAGCACCAGGAGGTCGTAGGGGAAGGCCTCCAGGAGTCCCAGAGCCTCGGCCACCCCGGCGGCCTCGTCCACGGCCCAGCCCGCCTCCTCCAGGACTTCCCTGACCAGGCGGCGCACCTCGGGCTCGTCCTCCACCAGCAAGAGCCTCACCGCCGAAGCACCTCCCTTCCCGTGGCGGCTTCCAGCCAGACTTCGCCAAAAAGCCCCCTGGCCTCCCAGACCAAGAGCCTCTCCTTGGGTTTCGGCTTTAGCTCCAGCCTCCAGGGCTCCCCGTACCGGGCCCGCACCCGCGAGAGGACCTGGGGGAAGGGAAGGTGGGGCTCGGCGAGGTGCTTGGGAGGCTTCTTGGGCCGGTACAGCACCACCCTAAGGCTTCCGACCTCCAGCCACACCTCCACCCCCGGAAGCCCGAACTCATAGACGGTCCAGCCCTCCTTGGGCTTGGGGCCGTAGGCGTACTTGTACACCTCGTCCAGGCTCCCCCCGCCTAGGTAGGCCCTCACCCGTTCAAAGGCCGCCTCGGGGGGAAGAGGGGAGGGCGCCTGCCCCCAGGCTAGAAAGAGCAGGACGGAGGCCATGCCCAGGAGGGCGAATACGGGTCTGCGCCGCGCCCTTCCCCCTTCCACGGTCCTTGGCATTCTAGGCCTGGTCCCGCAGGAGGTCAAGCAGGGCCTCGGCCCGGGCCGTCAGGGCCTCTGCCCGCTCCACCTCCCCCCTGCCCCAGGCCTCCCAGGCCTCCACCACCAGGGCCATGACCCGCTCCCCCTTTTCCCGGGGCAAGGAGGCGGCCTGTTCCCGCAAGGCGGTAAGCCGCGGGACGAGGAGGCTCCTTGGGCGCAAAGGGGGAAAGACCTCTGCCCTCCCACCTCCCCGACGGATCTGGCCGAGGAGCCAGACGGTCGCTAGGACCAGAAGGCCGAGGAGCAAGAGGCTCAAGAGAAGTTCCAGGAAGTGCTCGAGCCCTTTTGGCCCCAGGGGCCTCGGCCAGGGGCCGGGTTGGTAGGGCGCGCAGGCGGCCAAGGCCAGAAGGCCCCCTGCCAGGATGAGGGCTTTGCTCAAGGGGGTCCTGTTCATCTCCATCCCCTTCCGGTAAGGGCGAGGGGCCCCACAGGAGGGACCCCTCGGAGCCCTTTTAGAAGCCCCTCTCCGCCTTGATCAGGTGATGGGCCGCGCGGGCCAGGCGGTGGGCGGCCTCGGCCTTGGCCAGGTCGTTCCCTTGGGAGAGGAGGCGCTTGGCCTCCTCGAGGAGCCTGCGCACCAGGGGGTTATTGACCCGGTAGTAGACCGCCTCCATCTCGGTTCGGGCGATGGCCTCTTGGGCCCGGTAGGGGGCCTCGTAGGCCCTGGACCACCCCTCGGGGCCCCGTGGAACCGGGGGATAGGGAGCCCCCTCCACCAGGAGAAGGCCTTCGTAGATATTGGCCGCGGCGGCGGCGAGCTCCTTGGCCCGGAAGGGGTCCTGGGTCTGGAGCCCCTGGGCCCACCTGAGCAGGCCATCGGCCTCACCCTTGAGGGGGGAAGGACGGACAAGGCCCGCCAGGTACTGTGCCCGGGCGACCTCCCGCTGGGCCCTTACCATATGGCGGTAGTCCTGGTAGGGGGCCGCTTGGGGGGCCGCAGGAGGCGGGGGAGGGTTCCCCGGGGGCGGGGGACCGGGCTGGGCCAGCGCCGACAGGGACAGAAGGGCCAGAAGGCTCAAAAAGCGCGCGTTTCCTTTCATCTCTTACCTCCTCTGCCAGGGACCTCCCCTGGCGACCCTAAGGGTAGACCTCTTGTGTGGGAAGACGGTGGAGAGGGGGGGTGGCGGTCCGGGGCGGGTGCCCGTGGAGATAGGGGTCCAGGGTTGAGGGCTCCGGGAAAGGGGGTGCCCGCCCTAAGACCTTTCAAGTGGGCCTTGCCCCGACGGGCGTCTATCCTCAACGCACCAGGACCCCCACCCCCGTGGCCGGAAGCCTGGCCTCCGCCTCCCCCCGGGGCTCCCCCAGGTCCAGGGCCCCGTCCCCGTGGGCACCCGCACCCGGAGGTAGGCCCTGCCCTGGGCGGGGTTCGAGGCCAGGTAGGCGGCAAGCCCCCCTTCCGCCACCACCCGCACGGGGACCGGCTAAGTGCCAATCCTTTATCATCTCAACATGGCAGCCCCCCTTCGGATCCAGCTGACCCCTGAGGAGGATGGTCCGCCTGGCCGCCCAGGGCTGGACCGCCCCAAAGATCGCCCAGCACTTCCACAAGGACCGCACCACCGTCTACCTCGTCCTCAGGCGCTTCCTGAGGGAGGGCCTCCAAGGCCTCGTCTACCGCAAACCCCCGGGAGCCCCCAGGAAGTTCACCCCGGAGATGGCCGCCTTCGTGGAGGAGAAACTGGCGGAAGATCGGGTCTGGACCGCCCCGCAGCTTGCGGAGGCCATAGCCGAGCGCTTCGGGGTCCGCCTGGCCCCCAAGGTGGTGGCCCGGCACCTCAGGGCCATGGGGTATGTGTGGAGACGGACGCGGTACGTGCCCAGGGGTAGACCGGAGGCGGAGGAGGTGGAAGCCTTTGTGAAGGAGGAAGAGGAGGCAAAAAGGGGGCTCAGGAGGGGGTGATGGAGGTGGGGTACTTGGACGAGAGCGGGTTTGCCCTGACCCTGCCTCCCACGTACGCCTGGTGCCGGAGGGGGGAGGCGAAGGGGGTGCCGCGGGCGTGGGGCAAGGAGGGGCGGGTGAACGTGGTGGGGCACCTGGTGCGGGGCCGGGAGGGGGAGCGGCTTTTCTTTGCCCTTTTGGAGGGGCCGGTGCGGTGGGAGGTGGTGCGGGGGTATCTGGACCGGGTGGCCGAGGGGTTGACCAAGCCCCTGAAGGTTTTCCTGGACAACGCGCCTTTCCACCGGTCCCGTGGGATGGAGGGGAGGAGGGGGGTGTGGCGAGGGCGGGGGCTGGAGGTGGCCTACCTGCCGCGGTACAGCCCCCATTTGAACCCCATGGAGAACATCTGGCGGCGGGTGAAGGGGTTTTTGATGCCGAGGCGGCACTACGGGAGCCTTGAAGAGCTGAAGGACGCGGTAGTGCAGGCCCTAAAGGCCCTGGGAGGTGTGGAGTTGAAAATCTTGGGGGAGGGCACTTAGCTTAGCACAACGGGCGGCCTCGCGCTACGCCGCCTTGGGGTACGCCGTCCTGCCCCTCCTCCCCGGGGAGAAGCGCCCCCATCCGGGGCTCACCCCCCACGGGCTCAAGGAGGCCTCCCGGGAGGCGGCCACCCTCGAGGCCTGGTGGCGGGCCTGCCCCGAGTGCGGGGTGGGCCTCCTCCCCGGCCCCGAGGTGCTGGTGCTGGACGTTGATGCCCCTGAGGCCTGGGAGGCGCTACGCCAAGCCTTCCCGGCCCTCGAGGGCGCCCCCCGGCAGAGGACCCCCAAGGGAGGCCGCCACGTCTTCCTCCGCCTCCCCGAAGGGGTGAGGCTTTCCGCCAGCGTGCGGGCCCTCGAGGGGGTGGACCTCCGGGGCATGGGGCGGGCCTACGTGGTGGCCGCCCCTACCCGGCTCAAGGACGGGAGGACCTACGCCTGGGAGGTGCCCCTGGTGAGGCCGGAGGAGCTTCCCCCGGTGCCCCAGGACCTCCTCCTGAAGCTCCTCCCCCCGCCGCCGCCCCCGAGGGAAGTTTGGACCCCGGTGGAAGGGGCGAGCCCCAAGCGTTTGAGGGCCCTCCTCGAGGCCTACGCCGCCCAAGTGGCCCGCACCCCGGAGGGGCAGAGGCACAACACCCTCATCCGCTACGCCGTGGCCGCCGGGGGGCTCCTCCCCCACGGCCTGGACCCCCGGGAGGCGGAGGAGGCCCTGGTGGGGGCGGCCCTCGAGGCCGGACTCCCCGAGCCCGAAGCCCGGGCCGCCGCGAGGTGGGGGCTGGAGGTGGGGACCTCCCGCCCCCTGGCCCTCGAGCCCCCAGGGTTTTCCGCAAACGGGGGGGTCTTCCGCAAGGCCGTTTGCGGAAAACCTGAGCCGTCCCCATCGCGAAAATCCGTTTTCCGCAAAGCCGCACCCTATCGTATAGGGGGCCTGCGGAAAAGGAGGGGGGTGGTCTGAGTGTTCCGGGTCATCCCCGCCCACCAGCTTCCCCCCAGGTTGGAGGTCTCCTGGCTGTGGGAGGGAATGGTGGCCCAAGGGACCCTGGCCCTTCTCGGGGGGCCGGGAGGGGTGGGCAAGTCCACCCTGGTGGCGGCCCTCGAGGTGGCCGTGGCCGCCGGGGTGCCCTTCCTGGAGCGGGAGGTGGTCCAAGGGGAGGTCCTGCACGTGGACTACGACACGGACCCCCGCCTGCAAGGCCCCTGGTACCCCAAGGTGGCCGCCGGGCTCGGGGTGAACGGGGAGGCCCTAGGGCGCATCCGCTACCTGGAGCCCCAAGACCCCACCAAGGGCCTGGGGGAGGAGGGCTTGAAGGCCCTCCTGGAGATGGCCCGCCAGGGGGTGGCCCTGGTGGTCCTGGACTCCTGGAGCGCGGCCTTCCCCTTCGTGGACCCCCGGCGTTCCGACCACGTGGCGGAGGTCATGGCCTACCTGAAGGAGATTGCCCGGGCGGGCCCCGCCGTCCTCCTCCTGGACCACACCCCCAAGCCCGTCCAGGGGCTCACCGCCCTGGAGCGGGGGGTGGCGGGGAGCTTCTACAAGCTGGCCGGAGCCCGGAGCGCCTTCCTCCTCACCCGGGTCCCCCCCAAGCTCACCGGGGGGCGGGACGTGCTCAAGCTGGACGCCCTCAAGAACAACTTGGCCCCCCTCATGGACCCCCTGGGGATTGAGCGCGTTTGGGGGCCGGACACCCTGGAGTTCGCCCTGACCGACCTCCCCGAGGAGGAGGCCCGCCCCTCCAAGCTGGAGCTGGCGAAGCGGGCCGTCCTCGAGGTGCTGGAGGAAGGGCCCAAGCCCCGCAAAGAGGTCATCCGCCTGGTGGCGGAGCGGGCGAACGCCGGGGAGCGGACCACGGAGGAGGCCCTTCGCGCCCTGGTCAAGGCCGGGGCGGTGGAGCGCCTGGCGCTTGGGGGGCAAGGGGGGGCGGTGGCCTACCGGCTCAAGGTAGCTCCTTCGGAGCTGACGGCGGGTTTGCCGCAAACCCCCTTACGTGATGGTGCGGCTTTGCAGAAAACGGATTTTGCCGATGAGGAAGGGCAAAAGTTTTCCGCAAACCCCCTTGCGGAAGTGCCTGGTCTTGCGGAAAACCCTGGGGGCGAAGCCCCCCCAAGCCTCGAGGGCCCGGAGGTGGAGATATGAACGCCTGGCAGGCCCTCCGCCCCCACCTCCCCGCCCTGGTGGCCAAGCTCCGGGCCTTCAAGCCCCCCCGCCTCCGGGTGGTGGTGGGGGACGTGGTGGCCTACTGGGGCCTCCTCCTGCCCCCCGAGGAGGACCTTCAGGCCCACGCCCGGGCCTGGGGCGGGGCCTCCTCCTGGGAGGAGTGGCTTATGGAGCGGTTGGCCGTCCTCGAGGAGGCCTTCCCCGAGGCCCGGGAGGTGGAGCTTTGGGGGGTCTGGGCGGGGGACCCGCCCCGGTTGGAGCGCCTGGCCCGGGTGTGGGACCGGGCGAGGCGGGAGGTGAGGAATGCCTGAGCTGAGGAGGCTCTTAGAGGCCATCGCCGCGCGCGGAGGGGTCTTGCGGGTGGAGGGGGGCCGCCTCCTGCTCCTCCTGCCCAAGGAGGACCCGGCCCTCGAAGCCTGGGCCCGGGGCTGGGGGGAGGTCCTGGCCCTCCTGGCCCTCGAGGCCCCCAAGGGGGAGCTTCCCCCTGGGCTTGCGGCGGTGGTGGCGGAGGCGGTGAGGCGTTGGGGCCTTCCGGGCGGGCTTCTCCTCCTGGAGAAGGTGCGCCTGGGGCTCGGAGAAGGGGCGAGGCCGGAGGCCTGAGCCCCGGAGGTTGACCCGGAGGAAGCCGTGGAAGGAACACCGAAGGCGCGGAAGGTGTGGATTGAGGCCCATCCCCTGGCCCTGGACGGGCCGGAGGTGGTGGTGCTGGCGGAGGGGGAGGGCCCGGCGTGGCCCCTCGAGGGCCTCCGCAAGGCGGGGGTGCGCGGGGTGAAGCCCCTGGGAGGTGGCCGGCTGGCCTTCCTCCTGGAGGACCGGCGCAGGGCCGGGCCCGTGGTCCTGGCCCTGGCCGCCGCCGCCTTGAGGCAGGGCCTCGAGGTGGAGGCTGGCCCCCTGGCCCGGGAGGAGGCCCGGGTGAAGCTTCCTGAGGAGCGGCCATGAGGCGAAAGCGCGGCGTTCCCGAAAGAGAGCGGCTGGCCCTGCGGGACGAGCTCTTCAAGGCCTTCCGGGAGCTCAGCGTGGTGCTCCACCTCTCCCCGGACTACGGCCTGAAGGTGAAGGCGGGAGCGGCCTTGGCGGACCTGAGCATCGCCTACTTCCTGGCCTCCCTAGACGATGAGGACCGGGAAACCCTCATCGCCATCGCCAGGCGCGCGAGGGGAAAGCTTTCCCAGGAGGAGAAGGAGTAGTGCGGAAGCGGGAGAAGTACGGCTCCCGTAAGAGCCTGGTGCGGCGGTTCTGGGCGGCCATCCGCAAGACCTCGAGGCTCCTGGACTCGGACGACCCCCAGACCGTCCTCAAGGCCACCCACGCCCTGGCCACCATCGCCGCCGCCTACCGGGCGGCCTACGCGGAGATGGAGGCGGAGGAGGCCGCCAAGGGGGGGCCTCGAGGCAAGCCCCTGCCTCTCCAAATAGACCCCCATGTAATCTGGCTCATCAAGCGGGACGTGTACGGCCTGGACGAGCCTCCCCCGCCCCCGGAGGACCCCGGAGGGTACGCCAAGGCGAGGGCCGTCTACGAGGTGGCCCGCCTTCCCCACCTCGAGGACGCCCCTCAGCCCGCCCTTCCGAAGGGGGAGGAGGATGGGGAGGCTTGAGCTCTACCGGGAGGACGCCCTCGAGGCCCTCGCCCGCCTCAAGACGGGGAGCGTGGACGCGGTCATCACCGACCCCCCTTATGGCACCGGGGCCTGGAAGCGCCCGGAGCCGGGCCAGGTGGCGAACCCCTACGCCCGCAAGGTGGTGGAGCCCTGGGACGCCTTCAGCCTGGGCTGGCTTCCCGAGGCCCTGAGGGTGGCCAAAGGCCCCGTGGTCTTCTTCCTCCCCCAAAGCCGCCTCGAGGAGGCCCTGGCCTTCGCCCGGGAGCGGGGGCTTCCCTGGAGGCTCCTCATCTGGGGGAAGCCGGACCCCCGGCCCAGGCCCACGGGGCCCGTCTACGCCTTTGAGCCCGTCCTGGCCCTCCGCCCCCTGCCCGGGAAGGGGAAGGACCTCCACCTGGCCACCGCCCCCCGCCCGGGGCGGGACGGGGAGGCCACGGGCCACCCCCACCAGAAGCCGGTGAGCGTGATGGCCTGGCTGGTGGAGCTGGCCTCGAGGCCCGGGGAGGTGGTCTTGGACCCCTTCATGGGCTCGGGGAGCACGGGGGAGGCGGCCCTGAGGCTCGGGCGGGGGTTTATCGGGGTGGAGCGGGAAGCCTCCTGGTACGAGGTGGCCCGGAAGCGCCTGCAAAGCACCCTCCTTCAGGCCCCCCTCCTAGGCGCCCCCACCCGGGAGGGAGGGGCGGGCTAGAGGGGCGAAGGGCTCCAGAAGGCGCTCCAGAAGGGCCGCGTCCTCCTCCCTCCCCCCCCTCACGAGGGCCGCCCTCACCTCCTCCCCCCGGGCGAGAAGGGCGCGGGCCACCTCCCCCGCCTCCCCGGGGTGGGTCCTGGCCGCCACCTCCAGGGGCGGAAGGAGGTCCTGAAAGGGGCGTTCCCAAAGCCCCGGGGACGGCCTCACGTGGGCCAGGTACTCCCAGGCGAAGGCCGCCCGCCTCCGGGCCACCAGGAGGGGGTGGTAGGGGTAGAGGAGGCGGCCTTCCCCCTGAAGCCAGACGCGGAAGCTCGGGGGCAGGGGCCAGGGCCACCGCCTCCCGGCCACCTCCCGCCCCAGGGCCAGGGCGGCCTCCGCCTCCTCCGGGTAGAGGTAGAGGCCCAGGAGGGTGGCCAGGCCCCCGTAGAAGTCCACCTCCACCTCCGGGACGGGGGCCTTGGCCAACCTCCTCCAGAAGGCCTCGAGGCGCCGAAGAGGAGGGGTGGGCGGAGGAGGCTTTAGCCCCTTCGGGGAGCGCAGGACCAGGACCCGGGGGGCGCGCTTGCCCATGTGCACCAGCAGGTTGGCCCGGGCCTCGGGGGCCACCTCCTTCCCGTGGGCCTCCGCGTGGAGGAAGAAGGCCTCCATCCAGCCAGGCCAATACTCCACGTCCCGGAGGAAGGGCGGGTAGGTCAGGGCCTCCTCGAGGAAGCGGCGCGCCTCCTCCCACCCGCACCCTTTGCGCCAAGCCGCCTCCAGGAGGTTGAAGAGGTCAAGCCACCCGTCGCACCAGAACTCCAGAAGCTCCTCCTCCCGGTCCTCCCGGGTCTCGCCCTCCTCGAGGGGCCTCTCGTAAAGCCCCCTGTAGTAGCTCCACAGGCCCCACAGCCACTTCAGGGTAGTGGAGCAGTCCTGTTCCCAAAGACGGGAGCGGTGAAAGTACCAAGGGATGCCCACCACGCACCTCCCACGACCGCGCCCCGGGCCCTCCCAGGGCCGCGTCCCCCCCAAGGAAGCGCCTCAGGCCTCGAGGGGTATTCGCTTGTGGGCCATGAGGCCAGGGTAGCAGGCCCCCGCCCTGGGGGCAAGAGGGGGAGCATCTGAGCTCTCATCACTTTCCTCCCCCCAGTTCCTGAAGCAACCTGACCAGCTCCTCCACCACTGCTTCCCTCCAAGGCGGGGGCCCCTGGGCCAGGGCGATCCGGCCCAGACGGAAGAGGCTTTGCCGCTCGGGATGGGCCAGAAGCCGGGGAAGCCATTCCCTGCCCTGCAAGCGCGCCCCCAGAAGGACCAAGAGCGCCATCCCCAAGGCCAGAAGCCATAACCACCCCCTGAGGCTCGCCCCCGTCCGCAGCCGATGGCGGTCCAGCCCAAACCCCTGCCCCTTCAGGTCCCTAAACCCCTCTTCAATCCACATCCGCCACCCATAGGGCGGCTCCCCCCCAAAAGGGCCCGAATAGGCCAGATACCAGGGATCCCGACCCCCTGGGTACACCAGGAGGGTGACTTCTACCCCCTCCCCACCGTGTCCGAAAAGGCGGACCTCCTCCCGCAGGGGGTGGACCACACGCTGGTAGCCCTCCTTCAGGGGAAGGCGCTTCCCCCCTTGGGGTTCCACCTCCCGGTTCTGCCGCAGGCGGATGAGGAAGCCCATGCCCCACCCCTGGAGCTTTCGCATCAGGGAGACCCGGTCAAAGCCGCGGTCCAGGAGGAAGAGGGGGGTATATCCCAGGTCCTGGACGGCGCGGCCCAGGCGGTGGAGGAACTCCTCCTCCACCCGGTTTTGACTGGGGAAAGGGGAGAGGGGGTGAAGAGCGAAGGCCACCACCAGGGCCCTTCCCTTGAGGGGAAGGGCGGCCACCAGGGCTTGGTGCCTACCGTCCTCTGTGAAGGTCCAGTCCACGATGAGGGGGAGGGGGCGGTCTTTGGGGAAACGAGGGACGAGGAGGGGGAGGAGGGCTTCGGTGAGGGCCCAGGGGTCTTGCAGGGTGGGGTGATGGAGGAAGCGCCAGAGGCGATTGAGGCGGCTTTGGGCCAGGGTGGGGAGGGGGGTTCTGCGGGCGAGGTCGGAGAGGGTGGGGTCCAGGGGGGTAGTGAGGAGGGTGGACAGGAAGAGGGCGAGGTTGGAGCGGATGGTTTTCCTGAGGGAGGCGAAGACCTTATGGACCCAGAGGGTGATAACTTGGGAAAGGGGGGTGGTGGGCGGCACACCTTACTTACCCCCCTCTTCTCTTCCCTTGTCAAGCCCCAGCCCTCAAAGTGATGAGAGCTCAGGGGGAGCATAATGGGAAGGCGCGGGAGGAGGGGAGGATGGCCAGGCGTTCCACCAAGGGCACCGGCACGGTCTTCTTCCACAAGGGGCGGAAGCGCTGGGTGGCCCAGATCACCGTGGGCCACGACCCGGCCACGGGGAGGCCCCGCAAGCTCACCCGGTCCTTCCCCACCAAGAAGGAGGCGGAGGCGTGGCGGGCGGAGATGGCCCTGAAGCACTTCCGGGGCCTCCTCGCCCCCCCGGAGAGCATCACCCTGCGGGACTGGGCGGAGCGGTGGCTTCAGGCGAAGGCCCGGGAGGTGCGCCCCAGGACCTTGGCCCTCTACCGCCAGGAGCTGGCCTACGCCCTTCCCTCCCTCAAGGACCCCTCCGCCAAAGACCCCCTCGGCCTCCTCCGGCTCGGGGCCGTCCAGCCCGCCCACGTCCGGGGCGTGGTGGACGCCCTCCTGGAGCGGGGGCTTTCCCCCCGCACCGTGCGGAAGGTGCGGGAGAAGCTTCACGCCCTCTTTGAGGAGGCCTTGAGCCTCGAGCTGGTGGCCCGCAACCCCGTGGCCCCGGTGAAGGTGCGGGTGCCCCGGGGGGAGGCGCGGGAAAAGGCGGGGAGGACCCTGGAGCGGGAGGAGGCCGCGCGCCTCCTCGAGGCCCTAGACGCCCACCCCGACCCCCGCACCGCCCTGGCCCTGCGCCTCTGCCTGGCCTGCGGCCTGCGCAAGGGGGAGGTCCTGGCCCTGCGGTGGGGGGACGTGGACCTCGAGGCCGGCCTCCTCCACGTGCGCCGCACCTGGGTCTCCGATGGGAAGCAGGCCATCCTCTCCCAGCCCAAGACGGCCTCGGGGCGGCGGGCCGTCCCCATCCCCCACGCCACCCTGGCCCGCCTCCGGGAGTACCGGGCCTGGTGGGAAGCCCGCCTCGGGGGGCCCCTCTCCCCGGAGGCCTGGGTCTTCCCCGGCAACGCGGGGGACAGGCCCCTGGACCTCAACGCCCTGAACCACACCCTCCGCCGCATCACGGCCCGCCTCGGCCTCCCCCCGGTGCGGGTCCACGACCTGAGGCACACCTACGGGAGCTTCCTCCTGGCCAACGGCGCCCCCCTGGAGCTGGTGGCGGAGCGCATGGGCCACGCCAACCCCAACATCACCCTGGGGATTTACCGCCACCTCCTCAAGGAGGAGCGGCAGGGGTGGGTCCTTGACCCGGAAGACATGGTGGGGCCTCGAGGGGAGGCCTGAAGGATAAGCTAACCATTCGCTAACACCCCCCTCGAGGCCCCTCGCTTTCCTAAAGGAAAGTATTGCCTTCAGAAGGTGGCGGGCCCGGAGGGATTCGAACCCCCGACCTACCGCTTAGAAGGCGGCTGCTCTGTCCACTGAGCTACGGGCCCAAACAGGGAGCCGGGGCTTTTAGCCCCGGCCCGGCTGGAGCGGGAGACGGGATTCGAACCCGCGACCCTCGGCTTGGAAGGCCGATGCTCTACCAAGCTGAGCTACTCCCGCGTGGTCGGGGCGGCCCGATTTGAACGGGCGACCCCCTGCTCCCAAAGCAGGTGCGCTACCGGCCTGCGCTACGCCCCGGGGCTTCGGCCGCCCACCCGTCAGCATAGCCCTTGCCGCCTGGCGGGTCAAGGCGTGGTAGTATGGGGCCATGCACCTCGGACCCATGGAGATCATCCTCATCCTTCTCGTCATCCTCCTCCTCTTCGGCGCCAAAAAGCTTCCCGAGCTCGCCCGTGGCATCGGCCAGGCGGCCCGGGAGTTTAAGAAAGGGATCCAGGAGGAGGAGAAGAAGGAGGAGCCCAAGGCTTAGAGGCGCTTCAGCACCTCTTCGGCCTCCTTGTAGTCCGGCTTAAGCTTCAGGGCCTCCCGGCACTGGTAGCGGGCCCCCTCCTTGTCCCCGAGCTTCTCGTTCGCCAGGCAGAGGCCATAGCGGTACTCCGCCCTCTTGGGCTCGAGGCGCACCGCCACCGTGAGGCGGCTTTTCGCCTTCGGGTAGTCCCCGAGGGCCAGATAGACCTGCCCCAGGTAGTAGTAGGCGGCGGGGAAGCGCAAGGGGGCGAGGGCCACGGCGTTTTCCAGGGCCACCCCCGCCTCCTCGGTCCGTCCCAGGGCGAGGTAGGCCTGGCCCAGGGTGTACCAGCCCTCGGCGTTCAAGGGCTTGATCCGGTGCCCCTCCTCCAATACCCGGGCCGCCTCCTCCGCCTTCCCCTTGAGGAGGAGGGCGGAGGCGTACCGCACCCGCAGGTCTAGGTCCTTAGGGGCTTGCTCCAGGGCCTTGGCGTACTGGGCCAGGGCCTCGTCCAGGCGGCCCATGGAGAGGTAGAGCTCCGCCAGGGCGGAGCGGATCTCGGGGGTGTCCTCGAGGGCCAGGGCCTGCTTGAGGGAGGCCTCCGCCTTGTCCCGCTCGCCCATAAGGGCGTAGACCAGGCCCCGCTGCAGGTGGAGGGGAGCGTAGCGGGGGTTGATCCGCTCGGCGTCCTTGAGGACGGAAAGGGCCTGCTCCAGGTAGCCCTTGCTCCGCTCCCGGTCCTCCGCCTGCCGGTAGAGGGCCATGTAGGCCTCGGAGAGGACCATGTAGCCCCTCTGGTAGCGGGGGTTGCGGGCCACGAGGGTCTTGCCGTTTTCCAGGGCAGGGTTCACGAGCCCCAGTTTGAGCTGGGTCCGGGCGAGCCAGTAGAGGGCCTCGGGGTCCTGGGGGTTCGCTTTTAGGGCCCGCTCAAAGAGGGTGAGGGCCGCGTCGTACCGGCCCAAGGCGTAGAGCTGGACCCCGAGCCTTAAGGGGTTCTGTTCCGCCGTCTGGGCCGCGGGGGGAGGCGGCGTCTGGGCGAGCCCCCCGGCGGCGAGCAGTCCTGCGACCACCAACAGCCAGCGCATCCTTACCTCCTTACATAGCCTTCACAGCACGAAGCGGGTGAGGTCCGGGGAGGCGAAGACCGCCTCCAGCCGCTTCTCCACGTAGGCCCGGGTGATCTCCACCCGGCCGAGGTCCGTTTGGAAGCTCACCTCTTCCAGGACCTTCTCCAAAACCGTGGCGAGCCGCCTTGCGCCGATGTCCTCCAGCTCTTGGTTCGCCCGGTGGGCCGCCTTGGCGATGGCCCAAAGGGCCTCGTCCTCAAAGACGAGCTCCGTGCCGTCCGCCTTAAGGAGCTCCGTGTACTGGCGGATGAGGGAGTTCTCCGGCTCCTTGAGGATGCGGTAGAACTCCTCGGGGCCCAAGGGGGAAAGCTCCACCCTGATGGGAAACCGCCCCTGGAGCTCGGGGATCAGGTCGGAGGGCTTGGCCACGTGGAAGGCCCCGGCGGCGATGAAGAGGACGTGCTCCGTGGAGATGGGGCCAATCCTCGTGGAGACCACCGTCCCCTCCACGATGGGGAGGAGGTCCCGCTGCACCCCTTCCCCGGAGACGTCCGGCCCCACGGCGCCCTCCCGGCGGGCGATCTTGTCAATCTCGTCAATGAAGACGATCCCCTCCTCCTGGGCGCGGCGCCTCGCCTCTTCCTTGAGCTCCTCCTTGTCTATAAGGCGCTCGGCGTGCTGGTTCTTGAGCACCTCCCGGGCCTCCTTCACCGTCATCCGCTTGCGCACGGGCCGCTTGGGAAGGAGGCCTTTGAGCATCTCCCCCATCCCCCCGAAGGCCTCCCCTCCCAGGACCCCCACGAAGGGGAGGGCCACCTCCTCCTCCACCTGGACCTCCACGAAGTGGCCGTCCAGGCGGCCCGAGCGCACCTCGGCCACCGAGGTGCGAAGCAGGGTGGCGAGCTCCTCCTCGGCGAGGGCCAGGGCCTTTTCCTCCACCTTCTTCTTCATCTCCTCCAGCACGAGCCCATAGCTCGCCTCCGCCAGGTCGCGGACGATGGAGTCCACGTCCCGGCCCACGTACCCCACCTCGGTGAACTTGGTGGCCTCCACCTTCACGAAGGGGGCCCCGGCCAGGCGGGCGAGGCGGCGGGCGATCTCCGTCTTCCCCACCCCCGTGGGCCCGATCATGAGGATGTTCTTGGGGGTGACCTCCCGGGCGATCTCCGGGGGGAGCTTCTTGCGGCGGTAGCGGTTCCTTAAGGCCACGGCCACGGCGCGCTTGGCCGCCTCCTGGCCCACGATGTGCTTGGAGAGCTCCCGGACGATCTCGGCGGGCGTCAGGTTCATGCCTCCCCCAGGGTGAGGACGGTCACCTGGCCCGAGGTGTAGAGGTCCACCTCGGCGGCGATCCTTAGGGCCTCCGTGGCGATCTCCTTGGCGGAAAGCCCCGTGTGCCGGTAAAGGGCCTTGGCGGCGGCGAGAGCGTAGGGGCCACCACTTCCCACCGCCAAAAGGGGCTCCTCCGGGGCGATCACCTCCCCGCTTCCCGAGAGGAGGACCATGCTCTCCCGGTCGGCGGCCACGATCATGGCCTGGAGGTGGCGGAGGACCCGGTCGGTGCGCCAGAGCTTGGCGGTCTCCACCGCTCCTTTCAGGAGGTTCCCCTTGGCCTCCTTGAGCCGTTCCTCAAAGCGCTCCAGAAGGGCCAGGGCGTCGGCCACGCCCCCGGCGAAGCCCACGAGGACGCCCTCCCCCACCTCCAGCTTCCGCACCTTCACCGCCCCCCGCTTGAGCACGGTCTGGCCGAAGGTGACCTGGCCGTCCCCCGCGAGGGCGGTGACCCCGTCCTTGCGGACGGCGAGGATGGTGGTGCCGTGAATCTCCACGCCGCCAAGATACCCTCGAGGCATGAGAAGGGCGTTAGGCTAGGCGGCGGAGGGCCTCCCAGGCCCCCTCCCGTTCAAAGAGGAGCTTTCCTTCCCTGAGGGCGGCCGGGACCATGCCGAAACCCCCCTTGAGGCCCGCCACGGCCTCGCTCAGGGTGTAAGGGAAGACCTCCACCCGGCGCACCCCTTCCGGGCGGTAGCGCACGAGCCTTTCGGGGAAGGAAAGAGGGGTGTCCCGGAGGGGGACGAGGAGGTGCAAACAGTTGGGAAATAGCGCACACCACTTTACCCCAGCGCTCACGTGCTCTCACTACCCGCCACCTCATCCCAGCGAGCCCCCGCGACATACGAAAAGTCCCGAACCGGTATACTGCTCCACAGGAGGCCCCAGGTGAAGGCCAAGCCCAAAGTCATGCGCAAGCGTACCTCGCAGAAGAGGGCGAAAGCCTTCACCGGAGTCCAAGCCCTCCTCGTCTTCCCTTCCGGAGAAGACCACAAGGCCACCCTGGACCTCATGCGCCGCTTCTCCGCCGCCGTGCGCTACGCCTACAACCGCTTGCTTGAGGGATGGAGCCGGGAAGCCCTCAAGCGGGAAGATGGCCCCCTCTGTGTCCTCTTCCGCCTCAACACCCGCTACGCCGACGACGCCATCTTGAAGGCCCAAGCCCTCCTGGACTCCGCCCGGGAGAGAGGAGAAGACCCCCGGAGGGTCGTCTTTGGGGGGAGGAAGCTCTTTGAGACCCTGAAGCGGGGGCACCTCTCCGGTAAGCCCCTGAAGAGGCTCAAGCGGGAGTGGAGGGAGCGGCGCCAGGGCCTCCTCTACTCCCGTGGGGACAAAACCAAGGGGGGCAACCTCAACCTGAGGCTCTTCGTCAAGGACGGAGCCTTATGGCTCCGGATCAACCTCGGAGACGGAAGCTACGCCCACGCCCTGGTGAAGACCTCTCACCCGAACCTCAACGCCCTCCTCCAGAGGGCGTACGCCTCCCTCCCCTACAACGTGGCCCTCTCCTTGCGGGAAGGAAAGGTCTACGCCACCTTCACCTGGGAGGAGGAGCCCGCTCCCCTCGTGGCCACGAAGGAGAACGGGGTCCTGGGCATAGACATCAACGCCGACCCCTACCACCTCGCCTTGGCCCTCGTCTCCCCTGACGGGAACCTGAGGCGCCACCTTACCCTCTCCCTGGAGGAGGTGGACCGCGCGAAGGACAGGGGGGCCAAGGAGCTTATCCTCTGGAAGGTGGCGCACCAGGTAGTTTCTCTGGCTCTGGAACACGGGGTAGCCATCGCCACCGAGCGCCTGAAGCACCTTCTCAAGGGGAGGAGAGGGGACGGCTCGGGGAGGACTTTCAGGAGGAAGGCCCACCGCTTCGCCTACGCTTCCCTTCTCCGGAAGGTCCACTCCTTGGCCCGGAAGAGAGGGATCCAGGTGGTGGAGGTGAACCCCCAGGACACCTCCACCATCGGGATGCTGAAGTACGCCCCGCAGCTTTCCCTGTCCAAGGACGCGGCCGCCGCGTACGTGATCGGAAGGAGAGCCTTAGGGTTCAAGGAGAAGCTCCCCAAAGGCTACGGGAAGCTTCTCCGGGACGAACGCTTCAGGGGTCACGTCCAGGGCTTCTACGCCTCCAGAGTCCGGGAACTGCGAGCCAAGAAAGCGCAGGAACGAAACCCCTACCTCAGGCGCAGGCTTTCCCGGGAGATCGGGAGGGCGAAGCGCCACCTCTCCTTGCTTTCAAGCCTTCAGGGCTCACCGGGGAGCCAAGAGGGGTCAACCGAGGGAAGGAACTTCCTTGGCGCCAATCCCTGGCGGGTCCTGAGGGCAAGCACCTTCCTTCCCCTCCTCGGGCGCGAGGTGCCGAGGGACCTCTCTCGCCTCAAGCCCATCCTCTTCGGGGGATCGTGGGAGGGGTGGAGGGGTTGCTTAGGTCCTCATCCTGGTGGGGGGCCGGAGTGCGCTAATGTGCGCTCTACTTGACCAGGTCGGCGTCGCTGAAGGCGGTGGCCTCCCCCCGGGCCTGGGAGCCGAAGAGGACCACGGCGAGGACCTCGGGGCGCTCCCCTAAGGCCCTTGCCGCCTCGGCCACCTCCTTAAGGCGGGCCTTGGGGTCAAAGCGGAAGACGCGGGTCAAAGCTTTTCCTCCACGAAGGCCAGCCAGTCCCGGGCCCGGTTCACCCCCTTATTATCCCACGCCCTAGGGGAACCCAGGGCACACACCCCGCCCACCCCTTCCCCTAGACTGGGAAGGGTGAAGGCCAAGACCCTAGGCGAACTCAGGCGCACCTACCCCCTGGAGAAGCTCCGCCGCACCGTGAAGGACGAGGCCCGGGAGAACCTCCGGGAGAAGCTCAGGCGCGGGGAGAAGCTCTTCCCCGGCATCCACGGCTACGAGGATACGGTGATCCCCGCCCTGGTCCAGGCCATCCTCGCCAAGCAGAACTTCATCCTCCTCGGCACCCGGGGCCAGGCGAAAAGCCGGATCCTGCGAAGCCTCACAGGCCTCCTGGATGAGGAGGTCCCCGCCCTCGCCACGGAGCTTCGCGACAACCCCCTCTTTCCCATCTCCCCCGAGGGGAAGCGCCTTCTGGAGGAGGCCGGGGACGACGCCCCCATCGTCTGGCTTTCCCGGGAGGACCGGTACGTGGAGAAGCTCGCCACCCCCGACACCACCGTGGCCGACCTCCTCGGGGACATGGACCCCATCAAGGCGGCCAGGCGGGGCACGGGGATGGCGGACTTGGAGAGCATCCACTACGGCCTCCTGCCCCGGGCCAACCGGGGGATCTTCGCCGTGAACGAGCTCGCCGACCTCGCCCCCAAGGTGCAGGTGGCCCTCTTCAACATCCTCGAGGAGGGCGACGTCCAGATCCGGGGCTACCCCCTCCGGCTTCCCCTGGACGTCTGGCTCGTCTTCACCGCCAACCCCCAGGACTACACCGCCCGGGGCAGGATCGTGACCCCCCTCAAGGACCGCATCGGGAGCGAGATCCGCACCCACTACCCCCGCTCCCTGGAGGAGGGCGCCCGGATCAGCGCCCAGGAGGCCTACGTGCCGGAGGGGGTCCTGGTCCCGGAGTGGGTGAGGCTTTCCGTGGAGGCCGTGGCCTTCGCCGCCCGGGAGGACCGCCGCGTGGACCAGACGGCGGGGGTCTCCCAGCGCCTCGCCATCAGCCTTTTGGAGGTGGTGGCGGCAAGCGCCGAAAGAAGGGCCCTCCTTTACGGAGGAAGGCCCGTGGCGAGGCCTCTGGACCTCTACCAGGGGCTTCCCGCCATCACCGGAAAGCTGGAACTGGAGTACGAGGGGGAGCTCCAGGGGGCGGAGAGGGTGGCGCGGGAGATCGTGCAAAGGGCCTTCGGCCTGGTCCTCCCCCGCTACCGCCTGAGGACCGAGCCCATCGTGGCCCACTTTGAGGAGGGGAACCTCCTCACCCTGCCCGAAGGGGACGTGGAGGAGGCCCTTAGGGCCATGGCCGGGGTCCCGGGGCTTCTGGAGGCGGCGAGGGCCCTGGCCGAGGGGGAAGCCCCTGAGGTTTTGCTTTCCGCCGGGGAGTTCATCCTGGAGGGCCTCGTGGGGCGGCGGAAGCTCTCCCGGGGCGAGGCGAGCTACCAGGCGGCGGAGCGCCCGAGGAGCTATGGCAACTAGCCTAGACCGGGACAAGGAGGCGGTCCTAAAGGCCCTGAGGCCCTACCTCCAGGGCACGGGGACGAGGCTATTCCTCTTCGGCTCCTTCGCCCGATGGGAGGGGCGGCGGGCCTCCGACCTGGACCTCGCCCTCCTCTCTCCCACCCCCCTCGCTCCCCTCCTGCCCCTCCTCCGGGAGGCCCTGGAGGAGGCCCCCGTGGTGCGGCGGGTGGACCTCGTGGACCTCGCCGAGGCCGACCCCGCCTTCCGGGAGCGGGTGCTTAGCGAAGGGGTCCTATGGGCCGAGTTCTAGAGCTTAGGAGGTGGCGATGAAGGCCATCCGCTATAGCCGCTACGAAGGCGGCCTGGAAGAGCTTTCCCCCGAGGAGATCCTCTCCCTCCTGGAGGACTTCCTCCTGGACTCGGGGTTTTCCGACCCCTTCCAGCGCTACGACCCGGACCCTAACCGCGCCCCCACCCTCGAGGACCTCTACGACGCCCTCCTCCAGGCCCTCCTCAAGAACGAGCTCGTCCCCGAGGACTGGCTCCGCGAGGCCCGCTTCGCCGACCGCAAGGAGGAGACGAGGCTCTACCAGGCCATCCAGGGGATGATCCGGAAACTCCAGGAGGCGGGCTACCTGCGCCTTCCCGGGGAAGACCCCACGGAGCCCGCCCAAGGGGGGTACCGGGGCGAGGCGGGGGAGGCCCGCCTGGAGCTCACGGAGAAGGCCTCGGACTTCCTGGGCCTGAAAAGCCTCCGGGAGCTCCTCGGGGCCCTGGGCCGCAACCCCCCGGGCCTCCACCCCACCCCCCACCACGCCCCCGGGGTGGAGAAGACGGGGGAGACCAAGCCCTGGGAGTGGGGAGACCCCTTGGAGCTCAACGTCCCCGAGACCCTCAAGAAGGCCGTGGCCAAGGGGCTGGAAGGCCTTTCCCACGAGGATCTGGTCATAGACCTCGCCGAGTACACCGCCAGCATGAGCACCGTGGTCCTCCTGGACTGCTCCCACTCCATGATCCTCTACGGGGAGGACCGCTTCACCCCGGCGAAGAAAGTGGCCCTCGCCCTCGCCCACCTCATCCGCACCCAGTACCCCGGCGACCGGGTCCGCTTCGTCCTCTTCCACGACACCGCCGAGGAGATCCCCCTGGCCAAGCTCCCCCTGGCCCAGGTGGGGCCCTACCACACCAACACCAAGGCGGGCCTGGAGCTCGCCCGGACCCTCCTTAGGAAGATGGGCGGGGAGATGAAGCAGATCATCCTCATCACCGACGGCAAGCCCTCGGCCTTAACCCTCCCGAGCGGGGAGATCTACAAAAACGCCTGGGGCCTGGACCCCTTGATCCTCGCCGAGACCCTCAAGGAGGCCACCCTGGCGAGGCGGGAAGGGATCCCCATCCACACCTTTATGCTTGCCCGGGAGCCCGAGCTTCTCGCCTTCGTGAAGAAGCTTTCCCAGATCACCCGGGGCAAGGCCTACCTCACGAGCCCCAGGAACATCGGCAAGTACCTCCTCCTGGACTTCCTCAACAAGAAGGTGCGGAGGAACTGATGGCCCCCTTGCGTTTGGCCCTTCTCCTAGAGCGCTTGAGGCGCCCCAAGGTTTTCCCCAAACCCCTCCCCGCCCTGGTGCGGGAACACCTCGAGGTGCGAACCTCCCTCTCCCTGGACCTTCCCTACTACGCCGCTCGGAAGGAGGGGGGCTACGCCCTCATCCCCTGGGACCGGTACATGGAGGAGGCCGAGAGGGCGTTGGAGGAAGCGGCCCGCCTTTAGCCCTTCCGCTCGGCCAGAACCCGGCCCTCCGTCAGGGCCCGCCGCGCCAGGGGATTGGCCTCGGCCTCCTTCGGGGTGTAGACCAAAAGGTCCACGGGAAAACCCAGATCGGCGAAGAGGGGAAGGTAACGCCCGGGGCGCTCCAGGAAGGGGGGAGCCTCCCCCACGAGAAGGAGGAGGTCGGCGTCGCTCCGCGGGGTCGCCTCTCCCCGGGCCAAGGAGCCGAAGAGGACCACGGCGAGGACCTCGGGGAAGGTGGCGAGGAGCTCGGCCGCCTTTTCTTCAAGAGCCTGAAGCAGCCTCTCCCGGTCCAGCCAGAACACTTTGACCGGACCGTAGGATTTCTCCTGCACAAAGGAGCGCATCCCGGGCCTCCTCCTCTCCATAGGAGTCTAGAGCCAGCTGTCCGGATAGCGCGTGGGGATGTAGAGCCGATCCAACACCAGGGCGCAGCGCCTGAGCTCGGGGGTCAGGCTGAGCCGTTCGTGAAGGCCGGCCAAGAGGTGGGTGAGCGCGTGGCCGAAGGCCTCGGCCCCCAAGGCGAAATAAACTGCTTTGAGGGCTTTCTCCGCCGCCTGATGGGCGGCGAAGCAAGCCCATTCCCAGTGGCCGAGCTCCAGGCTCTTTTGGGCGTGCTCAAGGTCCCGCTCGGCTTGCCGCATCCAGTCGCGCGCCCGGTTCATGCGCTTCCCCTGGAAGGGGCCTCCTGGGGCCTTAGGGCCTCGGCGATGAAGGCGGCCATCACCCCAAGCATCAAGCCCAAGGCCACAGCCAGGGCGAAGAGGAGACCCCGCCTGGGCGCCACCTTCTCGTAGATGGGGTAGGCGGGGGCCAGGATGGAGGCCCAGGCCTCCTGGTTGCTGGCGATCTGGATATTTAAGTCGGTGCGCTTCTGGGCCAGGGCCAGGTAGGCGTTCTTGGCGAGCTCCAGGGCCTGGCTTAGGGTGTCCTGCTCCACCTGGGCCCGGGCCACCCGGTCCTTGAGGATGCCGATGCGGGCGTCCACCTGGGCGATGCGGGCCTGAAGGGCCGCCTTCCTGGCAAGAAGCCTCGCCTCCTCCGCCTGGGCGTCTATGAGGGCCGAGCGCAGGCGCTGGTACTCGGGGTTGGGGTTGTCAAAGGCGAGGTCCTGGGCGGTGAGGGTGGCGATCTGGTCGTAGCGGGACCGGAGGGCCTCGTAGGCGGCCTTCTTGGTGTTGTACTCCAGGGTGATGGCCTCCTTCTCCCGCTCCTGGGCCGACAGGAGCTTCTTGAGGGAAGAGATGCGTTGGAAGATCGCTTCTTGCTCCTTAAGCAGGGCTTGCTCTTCGGCTTCCAGGGCCTTGATCTGACTGCGAAGGTTCACCGCCTGGGTAAGGAGGGGAGCGTAAACGGGATTGACCTCCTGCACGCTGAGCCTCAATCCTATCAGCGCGCTTAAGTCTCCTTTGGCCACGGCCGCGGCCAAGACGGGGTCGGCCACGACTTCGCGAACCACGTCCAAGACCTTTGGCTCTTTCGCCAAAGCGGCCTCCACCTCCCTCAGGGAAGCTTCTCTGGAGGCTTGCTCGGTGGCGATCTGGGCCAGACGCACCCCGATCTCCGCTAACTGTCCGGAAAGCCTATTTAACTCATTTTGCCACTCGGCGATCCGTTCCCTTTCCTTGAAGGCCTCGAGGGCCTTGGCCGCCGCCAGGTAGGCCTGCCGGGCCTTCTCCGTCTCCCCCTTCAGGGCGGTCTGGGCCTCCTGGAGGCGCTTGCCGATGATGGCGAGCTGCTCGGGGCTCGTGTTCAGGGGCACGAGCCGGGCCTGGCGGTCCGCCTCCCGGCTTAGGGCCTCTATCCGCCCCCGCACCGCCGAAAGGTCCCGCTCCAGGCCGGAAAGCTCCTGGTCCAGGCTCACCCGCTCCCCGGTCTTGGCCTCCAGCTCCGCCTTGTCCTGGGCGAGGGTGGTGGCCTTCTGGAAGGCCTCCCACCTCGCCTGGGCCTCACGGTAGGCCTTCTCCGCGGGGGCCACCTGCTCCTCGAGGGCCAGGAGGCTCGCCTTAAGGCGCTGCAGGGGGATCTCGTTCACCTTGCGCTTCACCGCCTCCACCCAGAGGTTCGCCGCCTTGGCCGCCACTTGGGGGTCGGGAGCCTTGACGGTGAAGGTCGCCACGATGGGGGGCACCTGGTTGGGGTTTGCCGCCTGGACCCTAGGGGAGATGTCCTTCACCTGAAGGTCCCGGAGCATCCGCTCCACGCCCCTGAGGTTCCCCTGGTCCTGCCAGCGGGTGGGAAGCCTCCCCTCCTTCCTCAGGGCCTCCCACACCCCCCCCACCACCTCCTCGGAGAGGGCCAGGGCCTTCAGGCCCTCAAAGGTGATGGGGGTGGCCTGCTGCACCTGGATCCTCTGCTCCAGCTGGGCCTGCACCTGCACCGGGGCCACGCTTAGGGTGGCGGTGGAGGCGTAGGTGGGCTCGGCGATGAAGAAGCCGTAGATGAGGGCCACCGCGCCGAAGAGGAGGGGAAGGGTGAGAATCCAAACCTTCTGGCGCTTAAGGATTTCTAGAATATCCCTTAGGGTAAGCTCTTCGCTTGGGGTTTCCACCATAACGGCCTCACTATACGGGATCTTCAGGGAGTTTTTCCGCAGGGATGCTGTTCGGCTTGTAAGTGGGAATCAGTTGCCTGAGAAGTTCTCGGATTCGGCGCTCGTCCCCGCGCCGGGCGGCCAGGTCAAGCTCTTCTAGGAGCCTGGGGAACTCCCGCGGGAGGGCGCTGGGTTTAGCCACCCATATCTTCTCGTGGTAGCTCGCTTCGGTTCCCTCCTCTGCGGTGAGGAGTTCTTCAAAGAGCTTCTCCCCTGGCCTAACCCCGGTAAAGACGATGTCTATGTCCCGGTAGGGCTCAAAACCCGCGAGCCGGATGAGGTCCTTGGCCAAGTCAAGGATTCTCACGGGCTCCCCCATGTCCAGGACGTATACCCTTCCGTTTTCTCCCATGCCCCCGGCCTGAAGCACAAGCTGGGCGGCCTCGGGTATGGTCATGAAGTAGCGGCGCATCTCGGGATGGGTCACGGTTACCGGCCCACCCCTCTTGATCTGCTCTAGGAAAAGGGGGACCACGCTTCCGCGGCTGCCCAGCACGTTGCCGAAGCGCACGGAGACGAAGACCTGCCCCGGGGCAGCCCTCGAGGCCCCCCAAGCCACCACCTGCTCCGCCACCCGCTTGCTCGCCCCCATCACCGAAGTGGGGTTCACCGCCTTGTCGGTGGAGATGTTTACCAGGCGCTCCACGCCGAACTCCAAGCAGAGTTTCACCACGTTGTGCGTTCCGCCCACGTTGTTGAGGATGGCCTCATCGGGCTGGACCTCCATTAGGGGCACGTGCTTGTGGGCGGCGGCGTGGAAGACCACCTGGGGCCTGTAGGCCTGGAAAACGCGGCGAAGCCGGTCTTGGTCCCGCACGTCGGCCACCACCACCTTGTACCTCAGCTCAGGCCACTGGGCCTCAAGCTCCTTCTCCAGGGAAAAAAGGCTGTTCTCTCCCCGCCCCAGGAGGACCACTTGCTCGGGGTGGAAGCGGGCCACCTGGCGTACGAGCTCGCTTCCAATGGAGCCCCCGGCCCCGGTGACGAGAACCACCCGGCCTTCCAGGTAGCCCGCAATCTCTTCCAGGTTGAGCCGCACAGGCTCCCTGCGGAGAAGGTCTTCCACCCGCACTTCCCGGATCTGCGAAAGCCCCACCCGGCCCGAGAGGATCTCGTGAATTCCTGGCAAGATCCGGTAGGACACCCCCACCGCGCGGGCCAACTCCACCACCTTGCGCACCACGGAACCGGGGGCCGAGGGAATGGCCACCAGGACCTCGTCCACTTCCAGGGCCCGAACCGCCCGGGGAAGGTCGTCCAAAGCGCCAACTACCCGGACCCCAGCGATGGTCTGGCCCCGCTTGTTGGGGTCGTCGTCCAGAAAGCCCACAGGGTAAAGGCCCGCCTCCGGGTGGCGGAGCATCTCCCGGACCACCATGGTGCCCGCCTCCCCAGCCCCCACGACGAGGACCCGCTTTTTGGTTCCTCCCTTGCCCCTGCCCTTTTTCTCTTCCCAGTAGAGGCGCACCCCAAGGCGCACCCCCCCCCATGGCCAGGAAGGCCAGGGCGCTGGAGATCAGGGGCACGCTTCGCGGCACGGGGAGGAAGCCGTCTAAGAGAAGACCGAAGACAAAGAGGATGGCGCCCCCCAGACCCACGGCCAAGGCGAGCCGTACCAGGTCCCGAACCCCCACCCGGCTCCAGGCCTGGCGGTGGAGGCCGAAGAGGGCGATGAGGAGGGCCTTCACCGGAAGGCCGAGGAGGGTGTAGACCCAAAGGGAAGCTTGATACTCAGGAGGGAGGCCCTCGAGGCGCAGGAGGAACGCCAAGGGCGCGGCCAGGGTCCAGAGAAGAAGGTCTACCAAAAACTTAATAGCCCCGCGCATACCGGGAATCATGCTACCCCCTTCAAGAGGGGGGGAAGGGGAAATCCGAACGTGGCCTAAGTCTCCGCCAGGGACCGAATGGCCTCTATGACCCGGTCCTGCTCCTCAGGGGTGAGGGAGGAGCCGGAAGGGAGGCAAAGACCCCGGGCAAAGAGGTCTTCCGCAACGCCGCCCCCTACGGTTTCCGCCCCGTGGAAAACGGGCTGGAGGTGAAGGGGCTTCCATACGGGCCGGGTTTCAATGCCTAGCCCCTCGAGGGCCTGCCGGATCTCTTCCGGGCCCCGGCCAAAGGCCTCCCGGTCCACAAGCATCACCGTGAGCCAGCGGGTGTGCCTTCCCCAAGGGGCCTCGGGCTGGAAGGAAAGGCCTGGAAGGTCAGAAAGCCCGGCCACGTAGCGTTCGTAGATGCGCCGCCGGGCTTGCACTCGCTCCTCCAGGGTCCTTAGTTGCGCCCGCCCCACCGCCGCCAGGAGGTTGCTCATGCGGTAGTTGTACCCCACCTCCCGGTGCTCGTACCAGGGCACCGGCTCCCGGGCCTGGGTGGCGAGCTTCCGGGCGTGGGCAATGAGCTTCTCGTCATTGGAAACCAACATGCCCCCACCTGAGGTGGTGATGATCTTGTTGCCGTTAAAAGAAAATATACCTGCGAAGCCGAAGGTGCCTGGGCTTTTGCCCTTGTAGGTGCTCCCCAAAGCTTCCGCCGCATCCTCAATAAGGGTCAGCCCATACTCTTGGCAAAGGCCTTGAATGGCGTCTATGTCCGCGCTTTGGCCGTAAAGGTGCACCAGCACCACTGCCTTGGGAAGCTTCCCCTTCTTGGCCCGGGCCTCCAGGAACTCGGCGAGGAGGCCTGGATCCATGTTCCAGGAGGTGCGTTCGCTATCCACGAACACAGGCTTGGCGCCCAAGTAGAGCACGGGGAAGGCGCTGGCGGCAAAGGTAAGGGTGGAAACCGCCACCTCGTCCCCGGGGCCCACCCCGGCCAGGATCAGGGCCAGATGGATGGCGGCCGTGCCCGAGCTCAGAGCCAGAGCATAGGGGGCACCCACCACCTCGGCAAACTCCTGCTCAAAGGCTTCCACCTGGGGGCCAAGAGGGGCGATCCAGCCTGACTCCAAGGCTTCTTGGAGGAACTGGACCTCGAGGCCGGAGAGGTGTGGAGAGGAAAGGTAGATGCGCTTCATCTGCCTTCACTCCTAATGATACTTTTCATCGAGAAGTTGCTCAAGAGCAGTTTCTATCTCTCGGAGTGTCTTTATTTCCACGTTAGGAGCATGCTCAGCGGAAGGAGGTTCAAGGGAACTGTATAGGCCCTCTTCGCGGCGCACACGGATAGTTCGCATACCTACCTGCTTGGCACCGAGGAAATCCTTTTGTGGATTATCGCCTACATAGACTGCTTCGAATCCGGAGACACCCAGCCGCTCAAGGACCACTTTGAAGGGATGGTGACTGGGTTTCCAGTTTTCTCTCCCCAACTCGTCGGAGAAAACAATGGCATCAAATAGATGACTGATGGAAAGGCTCTCTAGCTTTTTTTGCTGAACCGCCATATGTCCATCGGTAACAATCCCAAGTTTGTAAGTCCTTCGGAGGTTAGTCAAGATGATTTCAACCTCTGGGTAGGGCCGAATTTGCGGAGGGTGGTTTCTGTAAACTTGAACCATCCGGCAGACTAAGTCCTTACTGCAGATACCGCGGGACTCCAACCAGCGGTTAAAAGTGTTTCCGCGTACACCTTTTAGGAAAAGCTGGAGAAGTTCCGTAAAGGTTTCGGAGGACGGTATCCCAAGTTCTTTTTCAGCCCATTGAGCCACAGCGCAGAAGCCACTTCTGACGTAACTATACTCGGGGTAGAGGGTGTCGTCTAGGTCAAAGACGATGGCTCGGAGTTTGCTCATACTCCTCCCGAGTTAAGAAAAAGGCCTCATCAAATCGTGTCATATAGAGGTTGACCTTGTAGGTGCCTAAGGGCGGAATTTCTAAAGGAAGGCCTGCGGCTTGGGCTAGGTACCAATGAGGTGAGAGAACACCTGCAGCAATGCCCAAGGGAGCACCTCCTCCGAACCGTGCGTTGATTTCTGTAAACAGAGGTTTTCCTTCATGTAGGAAACACTGGACGTTTATGGGGCCAATGGCGCCAAGCGCTTTGGCAATATGCAAACTGTACTCTGCCACTTGCGGATCGTATACGGTTTTTCCCTTTGCGACCTCGCCAGAGCGAACCTCAATTCGTTGCCGGGAAACAAAACCCAAAACGTTTCCCTCCGCATCGCATATTATATCTGTGGTGATTTCTGGTCCGGATGTGTACTCTTGAATGATCGGATCTGAGACATAATCTAAGAAAAAGGAGAGTTCTTGGGTGTTGTGGGCTTTAAAGACACTTTTTCCTGCGCTTCCAAATCTGGGCTTAACGACCAAAGGAAAGCGCAAACTTTCTTCTTTCCGAATGTCTTGGGGAAGCCAGGAGCGGGGAGTGGGAACACCGTTTTTGACGAAAAACTTATATGTAGCCCATTTATCTGCTGCAATTAAAGCTGATTCCTCCGGCACGACCATTACGCGGGCGCCCGTTGCTTCTAATGCTAGGCGGTTTCGGGCCAAAACAGGGATATCAGGATCTATTAGAGGAAACAAGAGATGAATTTTCTCTTTTTGGCAAATTTCTACAAGTGCAGGAACGTAATCCGGATCAGAAACTGGAGGAACAAGATAAGAGCGGTCTACTACTCGAAGTGCTGGCGCTAACGGATCTATGTCGGTAGCCACGATACGCCCTTTCAACCCCAAGTCTGCGTAAGCCTGCTTGAAGGCACGTAGGAGTTGAACCCTACGGCCTGCACTTGTGAAGAGAATGTTAACCGCTTTTTGCTTCATCGGTTACCTCCTTCTTTTGAACTACCTGAAGCCCCCGCTGAGTTCCCCTGAACTCCGGCATGGTAGCGTGGCCCTCGGCGCTAATCCCCTCCCGCCGCAGCACCTTCACCAGGGTCATGAGGAGGATTTTAATATCCAAAAGCAGGTTCCAGTTGTCCACGTACCACACGTCAAGCTTGAACTTCTCTTCCCACGAGAGCGCGTTCCTCCCGTTCACCTGCGCCCAGCCGGTGATGCCCGGCTTCACCTCGTGGCGCCGGGCCTGCTCCGGGGTGTACCGCTCCAGGTACTCCATCAGGAGAGGCCTCGGGCCCACCAGGCTCATCTCCCCTTTGAGCACGTTGACGAGCTCGGGAAGCTCGTCCAGGCTGTGCTCCCGCAGAAACCTACCCAAAGGGGTGAGGCGCTTTTCGTCCGGCAGAAGGTTCCCCTCGGCGTCCCGCTCATCCGTCATGGTGCGGAACTTGTACATCACAAAGGGCTTGCCGTGGAGGCCAGGCCGCACCTGCCGGAAGAGCACGGGTCTCCCCATCTCCCGCCAGACCCTGAAGGCGAGGTAAAGCATCAGGGGACCAAAGGCGATGAGGCCAAAAGAGGCCCCCAGCAGGTCCAAAAGGCGCTTCAGCGTCGGCGAACGGAGGAGGCACACGGGGTTCATTTTATTCCAAGCTCGCTCAGAAGGCGAGCATTGATCTTGTGGGCGTCAAAGCGCTCCTCGGCTAGCTTACGGCTTTCCCGCCCCATCCGCTCCACCAGGGAAGGGTCTTGGATGAAACGCTCCATGGCCTCTGCCAAGGCTTCTGGGTCCCGAGGGGGTACCAGAAAGCCGTTGACCCCGTCCACCACCGTCTCCCGGCACCCCGGGGCGTCCGTGGTGATCACGGGCCGGGCCATGGCCAGGGCCTCCTGGGTAGAGCGGGGCACGCCCTCCCTATAAGAAGGAAGCACGTAGACGCTCGTCTGCCGGAGGTAAGGCCGGACGTCGTCCGTCCAGGGAATCCACTCCAACACCCCTTCCTCCACCCAAGAGCGTACCTCCTCCTCGGGAATCGCGCCAGGGTTGGTGTCCAGAGGGCCAATGAGGAGGAAGCGCGCCTTGGGGTGCTTGGCCTTGACCCGGCGGGCTGCCTCGGCGAACTCCCGCACGCCCTTCTCCTTCAAAAGCCGAGCGATGAGGGTGAAAGTGAGGGGCTTAAGGTGTGGCGGGGCGGGGGGCCACTCCTCCAGGGGCACCCCAATGCCCCCCAGAAGGACTGCCTTTTCCGGCCGCACCAGGCCCTGGGAGACGAACTCCTGGAGGTCGTCCGGATTGAGGAAGAACACCTTGTGGGCGAAGGCGAAGCTTAAGCGGTAGAGCACCTTGAGGACCGCCCTCACCAGCCGCTTCTTTAGCGTGTCCTCCCCGGGGGTGAAGGCAAAACCCAGCCCCTCCACCACCGCCGCTCGTAGAGGCACCCGCGCCAGGGCCGCCGCCAGGATGCCGTAGACGTTGGGCTTGGGCTGGAAGGTCAAAACCACCTTGGGACTTAAGCGGAGGAAAGAGAAGGTTAAGGCAGCCAGAGTTCTGAGGTCTCCAAGAGGGTTCACGCCCGTTCGGTCCAGGGGGTAGCTCTCAACATTGCCTTGGGAAAAACCCTCCACGGCCCGCCGTAGCTCGGGTGTCCAGTCCGGGGCGAACAGGGCAAGATCATGCCCTTGCTCCCTTAGGTACTTTACCAGGGGACCACGAAAGTGGAGAAACGTGGGGGCATAGGGGACAATGATTGCAATTTTTTTCATTTTAGATCGCACTTCTTCTGGTAAAGATCTTTATAAAGGGCTTCCCACCGACCCAAAAGCGTTTCTAAACTATAGTTTTCTTCCACCCATTTGCGACCCTCAACGCCCATGCTAAGCTGCTTTTCCTTGGGTAAGCTTTGCAACCTCTTCATTGCCTCGGCTAGGGCGCTCGGGTCTCTGGGCGGCACTACGTAGCCAGAAACGCCGTCCCTGACCACTTCCCGGACTCCCCCCACGTCCGTGCTGACCACGGGCAGACCGGAAGCGTGGGCCTCGAGAAGAACCATGGGCATCCCTTCCCAGGCAGAGGAGAGCACATAAGCATCTGCTGCGCACATCAGGGCGGGCACGTCCTTGCGCAACCCCAAAAATCGAACCGAGGCTTCTAGACCTAAAGACCGGACCAGGTCCCGTAGCGACGATTCCAGGATCCCCTTCCCCACTACGAAGAGAGTCGCCTTAGGATGGGTCTTCACCACCAGGGCGAAAGCCTGTAGAAGGGTAGGGTAGTCTTTGGCCTCCTCGAGCCTGCCCACGGCGAGCCAGAGGAAGGCTTCCTCGGAGAGGCCGAGCGCCTTGCGCATCTCCTGCCTGAGGGCGGGGTCGGGCGCGAAGCGCTCAAGGTCTACCGCATTGGGGACATACCTCAGCTTTTTTGGGGGAGCGGCTCTGCCCTCCAGGTAGCGGCGGTAGCCTTCCAGGGACACCTGGGTGGTGAGGTCGCAAAGGGGGTCCGTGAGACGGTAAGCGAGGTGCACGGCCGACTCCGTGCGGAACCCACGGCCAACTTCTATGGTGTTGTGGGCCGTGCAGACCAGGACAGGCACTCGGACGAAGAGGCGTGTAAGCCGGGCCAGGAGGTTGGCGTGGATCATGTGGGCGTGGACCACGGAGGGCCTGAACTCGCGCAAGACCCGGGAGAACCGCCACAAAGCCCTGGGGTCGGGCACGCCCCTGGTCATGCCAAGGGAGTCCACGGGGACTCCCCCTTCCCGCAACTCCTCGGCGAAGTCCTCCGGGGGCAACATGCTGACCACCCGGACCTGCCACCCCCGGCGCTTCAACCCGGACGCAAGAAGCAAGAGTTGGGTTTCGGCACCCCCGCGAGCCAGGCCGGTAATCAGCATTAGGATTTTCTTTTCCATAACATTACCCACCTGGTAAAATCCTCATTCTACGCATGCTCAGGTAAAAGACGCGAGCCGAAGCCAGCAAAAGAAGGCCCATAAATACAAAGTAAATCGCTTCTTGGAAAGCCCATACAAAATCTATCCGGTTTAAATTGAAAGCTTGGGGAAGAAGGAGAGCATAAACGATGCCCCGATAAGGCAAAGGGCCTTTTCGCACCCAGGTCTCTAATTGACCCGAAAACCAACCCCACAGGAGAAAAATCACAAAAGGGGACCAGGCGCTTAGTCCAAAGTTCAAACAAGCTTCGGCTAGGGGGCTAAAACCGAAGCCTATGGGGAAGGGAAAATCTAGGGGTAAATAGCTGACATACACATAATCGCTGAACTTAAAACTCAAAGACTCCCATTTTTCACCCGGATAAAGGCTACGAGGAAGCAAATTGGGTAGTGCATAAAAATAACTTATTCCCCATAAAGGAGCCCCACTTAGAGACCACCAATTAGGATCCGTAGCGGTCACAATCAGAGTGATGTAAGGCCCCATAAACTCATTGGAGGAGGGCGCAAACCAAGACCAAGAGAAGTTTTCGGCGATCCAGGACCCAGCATCTCTAAGGCTTAACGTACCACCGAGAAGCATCGGAAGCATCCACCTCACGTTCCCAAAGGCGGAAAACAGCAAAATAACCAAAGTTATCACAAAAAGAACTCTCAAACTCAACTTAAGAGAGAGGCCCCGGTAAACGTGCGCAACCCCCAGTCCCACTAGAAGGGTGTAAAGAATAAATCTACGATCACCCTGTATAAGCAAGTAAACAAGCCACAAACCGACCAAAGCCATCAAAAGTAGGCCACGAAACCTTTTATTTCCTGCATAAATCCAGCCAAGTATAGCCACAGCGAGCCCCGAAAAGACGAGAGGGGAACTAGGCAGACTTCCCCTATTCTCCGCTAGAGCCACAAGTCGTTCTCCGCGAGGGGTAATAATGGCTTGCAGACCTCCTACTCTCGTTAGATCTAACAAGGAAAGAACCATTCCCAGGAGAAAAGCGCCTATGCCCAGGTAATAGAGCCAAGCGTACATGTCCGATGATGTTCGCAACCGAGGTGAAAGGCAAGTTTTATTCAATGGCGCACCAAAGAGGTTGGCATTAGTAAGATGACTTTTTAAAAGTCCTATAGCAAAAGCCAGCAAAGCCACATTGGATAAAACAGATATAAATCCCAAGGGAATCTCACGACCCCAAAGAACGCTTTCTACTTCTTTAGAGGATGCTAAGCTATCAACGCCCGCTAAAAGACCTTCTAAAGTAGGACTCAATGTGTAAAGAGCAAAGAACGTAGCAAAAAGAAACGAAAAACTGGCCAAATTCCCATCCTTCAAAGTAAAAACCACGTACCACGCCAACAACGAACCTAGAATGGCAAGCGCCACGCTTAATCGCTCAAGAGAAAGGACCCCAGCAAGGCTGGCGCTGGTGGCTAGAGAAGCTGATGTTACAATTAAAAACAGTACCGCCCTTTTAACTCGCATTTCTGGTGATCTCTTGGATTATATCCCAGTATTCGCTCACGGCCTTTCGGAGGCCGAATCTCTCTATGGCGGACTCGCGAGCAACCCTCCTCTCGCCCTCTGAGGGGGGCTTAAGGAGAACCTCCACCATGGCCTGAGCCAATGCCTCCTCGTTTCCCACGGGCACTAGTATACCCCATCTTCCCCCCTCCAAGATCTCAGCAGGACCATAGGGACAGTCAGTAGCCACCACGGGAACCCCCAGGGCCAACCCCTCTATGAGCACCGTGGGCAGAGCCTCGTATAGGGAACTCAAGACCAGGGCCGAGGCCTTGGCCATATAGGGATAGGGGTTGGGGACAAACCCCGGCATGTCCACGTGTTCCTCCAGCCCAAGGCTTCGCACCAGGCCCTCGAGGCGAGCCCGCTCAGGCCCTTCTCCCAGAACGAGGAGGCGGGACTCCCTTTCCCTCCTGACCCTGGCGAAGGCCCGGATCAAAAGTTCAAAGTTTTTTTCCGCGACCAAGCGGCCCACGGCTAAAAAAACAGGCGGCCCTCCAGGCAGTAGCCACGGATGTTCAACAGGTTCTTTGGCCTTCTCGAAAAGTTCGTCCTGAATTACGGGATTATAGATGACCCGAATCTTGTCCTTGGGAAGGCCGAACCCCTCTACCAGCTCCCTCCCAAGACCCCTGGAAACGGCTATGACAGCCTCGGCCCTCCTGTAGGCCCCGCCCATCAAGGAGCGCACCATTTGTTCGTTCAACCGTAAATGCTTGTTGCGGTAGCTCGCTTTCAAGGGAACATGCTCTGCGACCAGCACCTTTGTTGGAACTCGTGCCACTTCTCGCGCCCAGACCGCCACAACGTTGGCGTGGCTCAGCGAGGAAAGCAAGACAAAAGGGTTTTCTCTCTTCAGGTAGGACACCAAGGCAGGGAAAGATGTCAGCACCCTGGATGCCCTTAGATCGATCAGGTTGACGCCTCGAGGGACCATTTCAAGGTAAGGCCCTTGAGCCCTGGCCAACACCAGATCCACCTGTGCGCCCTTTTGAAGAAAACCCGTGGCGAGAAGAAGGTTTATCCTCTCGGCGCCGCCGCCATCCAAGGAGGGTAGAAAAAGGGCGATCCTCATCTACTCCCCAACTTACCCGCTACGCGAAAGAGCTTCACTAACCACTTTGGCCTCGAGCCCGGGTAGATGCCCATAAAGGCAAGTTTTTTTGCTATTGGTCTAGGTAGAAGCGCCGTGAGGAGAAACCAGAGCGCCAACCTGAGCCGGGACCAAAAAGAGGGCATATAGGGGAATCGGGCCGCAGCCCAGATGCCCCGGAGAGCGGTTAGCCCCCGGCTCGCCCTAAGAGAGGGGTCCTGGGGAAAGAGGAGGGAAGCGGCCATCTCCGCCTTGGCCTCGAGGGGATTTGCGTAAACCCTGATCCTCGTTCTTTCGTCTATTACGTGATTCTGCCTGAGCGTCTTCTGAAGGCGATTTATTTTTAGCTGTTGAATCAACTTGCGCTCTAACTTTTCCGCATCTTCTTCGCCAAGGTACCAAAAGTTTCCACCGTGCAAGCGATAGTACCCTAACACCTCGTCAATGGAAACTACCTCTCCGTATACCGCAGCCAGCGTGAGCAAGTAGGAGTCTGCGGCGATCCGCCACTCCGCCTCGGGCATGGGGAGTATCTTTTCCAAAAACCAGCGGCTGAAGGCGTTGCCGCTTGTGGGCGGCGAAGGGTAGTAGCCCCACTTGAGGACGACCTCCCTAAAGTTCCCCGAGGGCATGGGGCGCTCCCCCGGCCAGGTGGCGGGCAAGGGACGCAAGTCCTCCGTGACAAGCTGGAGGCGCCACTGGACTTTAGAGAGTTCAGGCTTCCAGACCGCGATGGCCCTCTCCACGGCGTGAGGAAGGAGGAGGTCGTCCGCATCTAGGAAGATGACGACATCCCCCTTGGTGAGGGCGAAGCCCGCGTTGAAGGCCGAAGCCTGCCCGCCGTTCTCCTTGAACAACGCGCGCACCCGCTCTCCGTAGCCCGCTATCACCTCGCGAGAGTCATCGGTGGAGCCGTCGTCCACCACGATGACCTCGGTGAGGGGATAGATCTGCCCCAGGGCGCTCTCGATGGCATCTTTTAGGAAACGCCCGTAGTTGTAGTTGTTGATGACGATGCTGACCAGGGGAGTTTTAGTGCCGCTACTTTCCATGCTCGCCCTCCTGGAACATGATCTTCACACCCGATGTCGTGCTTGACGTGACCTCTCTCCAAAGCTTGGCCAGCTTGGCCCGACTGAAGGGGGCAAAGAAGACCGCCGCCATAGGAAGTAGTGCCCAGAGCCCGAGGGACTGCCAGAATAGGGCGATACCTATCGAGGAAGCCCACAACAGGGCGACCCTCTGGTCCAGGGGCCCCACTGCCCGAACAGCGTACCTAGAGACCACCACGTAGCTGAGGAGGGCCAAAACCTCCGCCCATCCATAGCCTAAAAGGCCCCACTCCCTGACCCCTACCCAGGAGGAGAGGGCAAAAAGCGCCACATGAAAGAAGTGAAAAAGCGTCACGTCCAAGTTGCGCCGCAGGACGTAGAGGGCCGAGGAGTGCATGTTAAAGACTGCATTTACGATGTAACCCACAGCGATGAAGGGGAAGAGGAGGATCACGGGCATCCAAGACGGGCCGAGCAGGCTGGGGACCAAATATGGCCCTACGAAGGTGAACACCAAGAGGGGAAGGCCCGTTGCCAGCACCTGTAGCTCACTCGCCTCCACGATGGCTCTGGCGAGTTTTGGTTTATCGCTCTGCACTCTGGCGAAAGCGGAAACCGAAACACGCCAAGCGACCGCCTTGACGAAGGCGATGGACTCCACCAGACGTGTGGCCAACCCGATATAGCCCACTTCCGTCGGACCCAAGTACTTTCCAACGATCAAGGGAGCGACTAGACCTCGTAGTTGCCAAACCCAGATGGACGAGGAAAAACCCAGTCCATAGCCCACCATGTCCTTTAGCTTCCACCAGTCCCACGACGGACGGAGGGGAATGGGGACGGCCTTCCGTAGACGGAAGAAGACCCAAAGCTGCTGGCCCCACCAACCCCAGACTAGGGCCCAAACACCGAAGCCCCGGTGGGCCAGGAGCAAGGCGATCGCATAGTAGACGAGTTGCCCTCCGAGCTCTACCAGGGCGACCCTTTTGAAATTCAGCTCGCGCTCTAGGTAGGCCAAGAGGGGCAACGTGGCAAGCCCCAAGGGCAACCCGGCGAAGACGGCGAGGGCAACGGCGGAGAAAGCCTCTAAGGCCAACCACCTCTCCAAGAGAGGAAGAGCGACCGTCACCAGGAGGGCGAGCACCGTGCCCCAGACCGCGAGAAAGGTAAAGGCTTGCTGGAAATCTTCGGGGGTGCTTCGGCCTTCCCGGCGCACCAGATAGACCCCGACCCCCATCTGCCCTACGCTGAACAGATAGGTGTATATCCCCAGGACCAGAGAGTACAGTCCGTACTCTTTCGGGCCGACTTGCTTAAGGAGCAACGTCAAGCCCAAAAGGCTTAGGGCTATCCCCAGCCCCTGCCGGAGGACGAGGTAAGCTCCTCCACCCAGCACCTGGGCCCGCAACCCGTTACCTGGAGCCCTATCCTCCATGGCCCAATTCCCGGACGATCTCCTTAAAGTAGGCCACGGTCTTCCGCAGTCCCTCCCGAACGGGCACCCTGGGCTCCCAGCCCAGGAGCCTTCTGGCCAGGGCGATGTCGGGGCGGCGCTGCTTGGGGTCGTCCTGGGGCAGGGGCTTGAAGACGATCTCCGAGGGGCTTTGGGTGAGTTCCTTGACCAGGCGGGCCAGTTCCAGCACCGCGTACTCCTCCGGGTTCCCCAGGTTCACCGGGTAGGGGTAGTCCACCTCCATGAGGCGGCGGACGCCTTCAATGAGGTCGTCCACGTAGCAGAAGGAGCGGGTCTGGCTCCCGTCCCCGTAGACGGTGAGGGGCTCGCCCCGGAGGGCCTGGACGATGAAGTTGGAGACCACGCGGCCGTCCTCGGGGTCCATACCGGGCCCGTACGTGTTGAAGATGCGCACGATGCGGACCGGGACCCCGTGCGCCCGGTGGTAGGCGAGGGTCAGGGCCTCGGCGTAGCGCTTGCCCTCATCGTAAATGCTCCGGGGGCCGATGGGGTTCACGTTGCCCCAGTAGGTCTCGGGCTGGGGGTGGACCAGGGGGTCGCCGTAGACCTCGCTGGTGGAGGCGAGGAAGAAGCGGGCCCCCTTCCTCAGGGCCAGGTCCAGGAGGTGCCGGGTGCCCTCGGCGTTCACCAGGAGGGTGGCGATGGGGAGCTTGAGGTAGCGGGGAGGGGAGGCGGGGGAGGCGAAGTGGAGCACCCAGTCCAGGGGGCCCTCCACCTCCAGGGGCTGGACCACGTCCGCCCGGAGGAAGGTGAAGCCCGGGTGGCGCCTTAGGCGTTCCAGGTTCCGCCCCTGGCCCGTGGAGAGGTTGTCCACCCCCACCACCTCGTGCCCCTCCCGGAGGAGGCGCTCCGCCAGGTGGCTCCCCAAAAACCCCGCAGCTCCCGTGAGGAGGACCCGCACTAGACCCTCACCCCCTCCAAGGTACCCAGGGCAGGCACCCCCAGGCCCACGTAGCGGTACCCCAGGGCGGCCAAGGCCTTTCCGTCCAGGAAGTTCCTCCCGTCCACCACCAGGGGGATGCGGACAAATCCCTTGAGCTCCCCCCAGGGCCAGGTGCGGTACTCGGGCCAGTCCGTGGCCAGGACCACGGCATCCGCCCCCTCCAGGAGGGTCCTGGGGTCCTCGGCGTACTCCAGGGGAAGGGCCACCTCCCGCTTCGCCCGGGGGAGGGCCACGGGGTCGTGGGCCCGCACAAAGGCCCCCCGCTTTAGGAGAAGCTCCGCCAGGGCCAGGGCGGGGCTTTCCCGGAGGTCGTCGGTGTTGGGCTTGAAGGCGAGGCCGAGGAGGGCGATGGTCCTGCCCTTCAGGGTCTTGAGCTCGGCGAGGAGCTTTTCCACCAGGAGCTCCCTCTGGCTGAAGTTCACCGCCCGGGCCGCCTCGGTGATGGGAAGGCTAAGGCCGTACTCCCGGGCCATGGCGAGGAGGGCCGCCGTGTCCTTGGGGAAGCAGCTTCCCCCCCAGCCGAGCCCCGCCTGCAGGAACCGGGGACCGATGCGGCTGTCCAGGCCGATGCCCCGGGCCACCTCGCGGATGTCCGCCCCCACCCGCTCCGCCAGCCGGGCCAGCTCGTTGATGAAGCTGATCTTGAGGGCGAGGAAGGCGTTCGCCCCGTACTTGATGAGCTCCGCCGAGGCCAGGTCTGTGGTCACGAAGGGGACCGCCCCCATGTGTTCGGGCCGGGGGAGGAAGGGAGGCGGGGCGAAGCTCTGTTCCAGGATGGGCTCGTAGAGTTCCCTAAGCACCTCCAGGGCCCGTTTGTCCTCGGCCCCCACCACGATGCGGTCGGGGTAGAGGCTGTCGTAGAGGGCCTGGCCCTCCCGCAGGAACTCGGGGTTGGAGGCCACCGCTAAGCGGCCATCCGGCTCGCCCCCGTGGGCCTCCCGAAAGGCCCTCCGCACCAGGGCCTCCACATAGTTGCCGCTCCCCACGGGCACCGTGGACTTGTTCACCACCACGGTGAACCCCTCCCCCAGGTGCCGCCCGATGGCCCAGGCGGCCTCCCGCACCTGGGAGAGGTCGGGGGAGCCGTCCTCCAGGGAAGGGGTGCCCACGGCCAGGAAGACCACCTCCGCCTGGGGGATGGCCTCCTCGTACCGCGTGGTGAAGGAGAGCCGGTCCCGCACCAGGGCCAGGGTCTCCTTAGCGTGGGGCTCGTAGAAAGGCGGCTCGCCCCGCTTAAGCCCGGCCACCTTGCCCTCGTCCAGGTCCACCCCCACCACCTCGTGCCCCACGTAGGCGAGGCTTAGGGCGGTGGTGAGGCCGACGTAGCCTGTTCCAATGACGGCAACCTTCATAGCTCCCTCTACTTTCCCCGTTCTAGCACGTAAGAGGTGCGGGCCAGGCCAAAAGCGCACCTCACCTTTCCACGAGCTTCCGCGCCTCCTCCAGAAGCGCCCGGACGAGCTCGGGGCTTTGGGCCTCCACGTAGATCCGCACCACGGGCTCCGTGCCCGAGGCCCGGAAAAGGACCCAGGCCTCTTCATAGAGCCACTTCACCCCGTCCAGGGTGTCCACCCCTTTGGGGGTGAGGCCGGCCAGGGGGCGGGGTTCGCGGAAGGGGGTGAGGTCCAGGGGGGCTTCCAAGGGGAGGTCCAGGCGGTCGTAGGCGTGGGTGAGGCCCGCGAGGGCCTCCACCTCCTTGAACTGCTCGGCCAGGTCCTTCCCCGTGGCGGCCACGCTCTCCAGGAGAAGGAGGCTTGTGAGGATCCCGTCCCGCTCGGGGAGGTGCTCGGGGTACCCCACGCCCCCGGACTCTTCTCCGCCGATGAAGCAGTCCCCTTTGAGGAACTCCTCCTTGATCCACTTGAAGCCCACCGGGGTGGTGGTGACCCCGAAGCCGAGCCGTTCCCCCAGGCGGTCCAAAAGCCAGGTCACGGCGAAGTTCTTCACCGCCCGGCCCTTATGGCCCTTGCGGAAGCGGTAGAGGGCCAGGGTGGTGAGGACCTGGTGGGGGTTGAAGAAGATCCCGCCGGGGAGGACCACCCCCACCCGGTCCGCGTCCCCGTCCGTGGCCACGGCGAAGCTCGGGGGGGTCTCGGGCCCCAGCACCGCCAGGGTCACCCCCAGGTTCTTGGGGATGGGCTCGGGGTTCACCCCGTGGAAGAGGGGGTGGGGCTCCTCCCGGATGGGCCTCACGGGGATCTCCAGGCCCACGTGGCGGAGGAAGCCCTTGAGGAAGCCCGCCCCCGCCCCGCCCATGCTGTCGTGGTAGAGGACGCCGGGAAAGGCGGAGAGGGCCTTCAGGTCCAGGTGGGCCTTCAGGGCCTCAAAGTAGGCCTCCCGGAGGTCCAGGGTCTCGTAGGCCCCCTCCAGGGCCCGGGCCTCCTCGGGGACCAGGGCCTCGATGGCCTTGGCCTCCTCCTGGGCAATGGGCCCCCCGGTGGCGTCCTTGAACTTCACCCCGAGGTAGGGGGGCGGGTTGTGGCTTGCGGTGAGCATGGCCCCGCCCACCGCCCCAAGGTGGCGCACGGCGAAGGAGAGGAGGGGGGTGGGGACGGGGCCCTGGAGGAGGGCCACCTTCAGGCCCATCCCCGCGAGGTGGCCCGCCAGGGCCCGGGCGAAGGCGTCGGCGAGGAAGCGGGTGTCGTGCCCCACCACCACGAGCCCCCCGCCCCGCTCCAGGAGGTGGCGGCCGTAGGCCTCGGCCAGGCGGTGGAGGGTGGCGAAGGTGAACTCCCGGGCGATGACCCCGCGGAAGCCTTCGGTGCCGAAGCGGATGGGCGCGCTCATCTCCATGGAAGCATAGCACACCCTCTCCCTGCCGGGAGTGGGGGTGCAGTAGCATAAAGGCGTGCCTGAGGACCACCTCCTGGAACGCCTGGAGAAGTTGGAGGGGATCGTGGAGACCACGGTGCGGGTGCTCCCGCCCTTGGTCCAGGACCTCTCCCGGCGCATTGACGGGCTACGAGAGGAGATGCAGGGCGTGGCGGCTCGCCTGGAGGCCCGCATCCAGCAGACGGAGGCCAAGCTGGAGGGCGAGATCCGGCGGGTCCGGTCCGAGCTGGAGGGGCGGATCCAACAGGCGGAGAACAGGTTGGAGGGCCAGATCCAGCGGGTCCGGTCCGAGTTGGAGGCTCGGGTCCAGCAGGTGGAGACCAAGCTGGAAGAGCGCATCCAGCAGGTGGAGACCAAGCTGGAGGGGCGTATCCAGGAAGTGGAGACCAGGCTGGAAGAGCGCATCCAGCAGGTGGAGACCAAGCTGGAGGGGCGTATCCAGGAAGTGGAGACCAGGCTGGAAGAGCGCATCCAGCAGGTGGAGACCAAGCTGGAAGGACGTATCCAGGAAGTGGAAACCAAGCTGGAAGAGCGCATCCAGCAGGTGGAGACCAAGCTGGAAGGACGTATCCAGGAAGTGGAAACCAAGCTGGAAGAGCGCATCCAGCAGGTGGAGACCAAGCTGGAGGGGCGCATCCAGCAGGTGGAAACCAGGCTGGAGGGACGCATAGAAGCCCTCCGCCAGGAAGTGAAGAGCGAGATCAATACTGCCTTCAACAAGGCCATGCTCCTCTTCGCCGCCATCGGGACGGTCTTGGCCCTGCTCTCCCTTCTCCGTTAGCCAAGTTTGGATAAAATGGGTCCATGCTCCGCTGGTGGATCCTCGCCCTGTCCCTCTTGGGCCTGGCCCTGGCCCAGGACTGGCGCCTCTACGAGAGCCGGAGCCACACCGAGGCGGGGCCGGGCCCTTGGCGCTACACCCTAAGCCCCAGGACAAAGGAGGCCCAGGAGCTTTGGCGCAGGCTTTCCGAGCAGTACCGGGACCACCTGCGGGCGGGGTACCGGGTGGACCTCGGAGGGTGGCGGGTGTACTTCCGGGGTGGGGCGCTCTGGCTTGCGTCCCACTGCCCCAAGGCGGACAACCCCGCCTGCTTCACCTTCGGGGTCCTCCCCGTGGAGAAGGCGCGGCAGGACCGCTTCCTCCTGGAGCTCGGCGCCCTCCTCGAGGAGGGCCTGGGGCGGGTCCGGGCCACGGGGGGAAGCCTCACCCTAAGCCGCCTCTTCCGGGTGGAGGTGGCCCGGGGCGCCTCGCCCCCTTACCGGGCGGCGCCTTCCGGCTGGAGGCCCTAGGCGGCCTCGAGGCTGTACAGGTAGTAGCGGGTCTCCCCCAGGACGAAGAAGGCCTCCTCCAGGGCGAGGCCCTCTATGGGGGTTTCCGGGGGGACGGAAAGGCGGAAGCCCCCCACGGCGATCCCCTCCCCGTCCACGGCCAGGGGCCCCTCGGCGAGGAGGGCGCTTTCCGCCTCGGGGTCGTTGAGGGGGGTGGCGTAGAGGCGCACCCGCTTCCCCTCGAGGCTTTTCAGGGCGTTCTTGGGGTCGGCGAAGGGGGCGCGGAAGAGGAGGCGCTCCTCCACCTCCGCCACCTCTCCCAGGAGGGCGTACCGGTCCAAAGGGAGGAGGGCCTTGCCCCGCTCCAAGAGGAGGAGGAAGCGGTCCTTGTCCTCCTCGGAGAGGAGGACGGGGGCCTTGTTCCGGCCCACCCGCTCGTCCTGGTCCAGGCGCCCCTTCTCCACAAGGGCCCGGGCGGCCTCCAGGGCCTCCTCCCGGGTGGCGTAGAGGCTATAGGGGTTGATCTTGAAGAGGAGGTCGTAGCCCCTCGGCCCCTGGACGAGCCAGGCGAGGTGGAGTTCAAAGAAGCGTCGCTTGCGCCACTCGGGGTACACGGGACGAGTATACCCGGCCTTTGTGCCTTTCGCCCTTGCCCAAAACTATCCTGGGGTATACTCTAGGCCCGGTATGGCGCTTACGGAAGAGCGGGTCCTCGAGGCCCTGCGCACCGTGATGGACCCCGAGCTCGGCAAGGACCTCGTCTCCTTGGGGATGGTGGGCGAGGTCCGGGTGGAGGAGGGGCGGGTGGACCTCCTGGTCAACCTCACCACCCCGGCCTGCCCCCTCAAGGGGCAGATTGAGGCGGACATCCGGCGCGCCCTCGCCCCCTTGGGGGCGGAGGAGGTGCGGGTGCGCTTCGGCGGGGGCGTGCGCCCCCCCGAGCGCTACGCCCTCCCCGGGGTCAAGCACGTGGTGGCCGTGGCCTCGGGCAAGGGCGGGGTGGGGAAGAGCACCGTGGCCGCCAACCTGGCCCTGGCCTTAAGCCGGGAAGGGGCCAAGGTGGGCCTTTTGGACGCCGACCTCTACGGGCCGAGCCAGGCGAAGATGTTCGGCCTCGAGGGCATGCGCCTCAAGGTGGACGGGGACCGCAGGATCCTCCCCTTGGAAGCCCACGGGATCAAGGTCCTCTCCATCGCCAACATCGTCCCCCCGGGGCAGGCCTTGGCCTGGCGGGGGCCCATCCTCCACGGCACCCTGAAGCAGTTCCTCCAGGACGTCAACTGGGGGGAGCTGGACTACCTGGTGGTGGACCTTCCCCCGGGGACGGGGGACGTGCAGCTGAGCCTTTCCCAGCTCACCCAGGTCTCGGGCGGGGTCATCGTCACCACGCCCCAGGAGGTGGCCCTCATGGACGCCGAGCGGGCGGCGGACATGTTCCGGAAGCTCCAGGTCCCGGTCCTCGGCGTCCTGGAGAACATGAGCGCCTTCCTCTGCCCCCACTGCGGCAAGCCCACCCCCATCTTCGGGGAGGGGGGCGGGAGGCGCCTGGCGGAAAGGCTTAAGGCCCGCTTCCTGGGGGAGGTCCCCCTCACCCTGGCCTTGCGGGAGAGCGGGGACCGGGGCGTGCCCATCCTGGCGCAGGACCCCGAGGGCCTCGAGGCCCAGGCCTTCTTAAAGGCGGCCCGGGAGCTCGCCGCCGCCTTGAGCGTGAGGACCTTCCTCCCCCTCCCCATGGCCTGAACCATGGTCCTCCTGGAAGGCACCAAGGAACGGGTTCTGGAGCTCCTCAGGGCCAGGCCCCGCACCGCCAAGGAGGTGGCGGAGGCCTTGGGGGTGAGCCGCACCGCCGCCCAGAAGCACCTCCAGGACCTGGAGGAGCGGGGCCTCGCCGCCTCGGAGGTGCGGAAATGCCCCGGGCGGGGGAGGCCCTACCGGGTCTGGCGGGCCCTGGACCCTGAGGCCCCCTACGCCGCCCTCTGCGGGGACGTGCTCAAGGGCCTGGAGGCCGCCTTGGGGCGGGAGGGGGTGGTGCGGGTCCTGTTGGAGCGGAACCGGGCCCTCCTCGCCCCCTTGGGCCTCGAGGGGCTCCCCGTGCGGGCGCGGCTTGAGCGCCTCGCGGCCTTCCTGCGGGAAAGGGGGTACGAGGCGGAGGTGGTGGAGGAGGAGGGGGCCCTCTACCTCTGCCAGCGCCGATGTCCCAAGCTCGCCCTCTCCAAGGAGCACGAGGCCCTGTGCGAAAGCGAGCTTCTGGCCTACGAGGAGGCCTTGGGCCTCCCCCTGGCGCGGGAGGAGCGGATCGCCGAGGGGGGGAGGTGCTGCCGCTACCGGGTGAAGCCGGTATCCTGAGGCGTGTGGGTTTACCGGCTTAAGGGCACCCTCGAGGCCTTGGACCCCATCCTCCCCGGGCTCTTTGACCGGGGGGCGCGGGGGCTTTGGGAGCGGGAGGGGGAGGTCTGGGCCTTCTTCCCCGCCCCCCTGGACCTCCCCTACGGGGGGGTGTGGGAGGAGGTGGGCGACGAGGACTGGCTCGAGGCCTGGCGGCGCGACCTCAAGCCCGCCCTGGCCCCGCCCTTCGTGGTCCTCGCCCCCTGGCACACCTGGGAGGGGCCGGAGGTCCCCTTGGTCATTGAGCCCGGCATGGCCTTCGGCACCGGGCACCACGAGACCACCCGCCTCGCCCTGAAGGCCCTCGCCCGCCACCTCCGCCCCGGGGACAGGGTCCTGGACCTGGGCACGGGAAGCGGCGTCCTCGCCATCGCCGCCGCCAAGCTCGGGGGGGAAGCCCTGGGGGTGGACATAGACCCCACGGTCCTTCCCCAGGCGGAGGCGAACGCGCGAAGGAACGGGGTCCAGGTGCGCTTTTTGGAGGGAAGCCTCGAGGCCGCCCTTCCCTTCGGCCCCTTTGGCCTCCTGGTGGCGAACCTCTACGCCGAGCTCCACGAGGCCTTCGCCCCCCGCTACCGGGAGGCCCTCGCCCCCGGGGGAAAGGCCCTCCTCACGGGGATCCTCCAGGAGAAGGCCCCCCTGGTGCGGCGGGCCATGGAGGAGGCGGGGTTTCGCCCCCTGGAGGAGGAGGCCGAGGGGGAGTGGGTCCTCCTCGCCTACGGGAGGTAGCGTGCGCCCCCACCGCGCCTATAGCCCCGGCCTCACGGGGGTCCTCCCCTTGCGGGAAAGCCGCCACCTGGTGGAGGTCCTAAGGGCCCGGGTGGGGGACCGCTTCACCGTCTTTGACGGGGAGCGGGAGGCCCTGGCCGAGGTGGTGGACCTGGGCCCCCCCGTGCGCTACCGCGTCCTGGAGGAGCGGAGGCCCGAGAGGGAGGTGGGGGTGGAGGTGGTCCTCTACGTGGCCCTCCTCAAGGGGGACAAGCTCGCCGAGGTGGTGCGGGCCGCCACGGAGCTCGGGGCCACCCGGGTCCAGCCCCTCGTCACCCGCCACTCCGTGCCCAAGGAGATGGGGGAGGGGAAGCTCAGGCGGCTTAGGGCGGTGGCCCTCGAGGCGGCCAAGCAGTCGGGGCGGGTGGTGGTTCCCGAGGTCCTCCCCCCCATCCCCCTGAAGGCGGTCCCCCAGGTGCCCCAGGGCCTCGTGGCCCACGTGGGGGCCACCGCCCGGGTGCGGGAGGTCCTGGACCCGGGAAAGCCCCTCGCCCTCGCCGTGGGGCCCGAGGGGGGGTTCGCCGAGGAGGAGGTGGCCCTCTTGGAGGCCCGGGGCTTCACCCCCGTGACCCTGGGGCGGCGCATCCTCCGGGCGGAGACCGCCGCCCTCGCCCTCCTCGCCCTCTGCACCGCCGGGGAGGGAAGGTGAGGCTTCTCCTCCTCCTCCTTCTCCCCCTCCTCGCCGCCTGCCGCTACACCTTCTTGCCCCTGGACCCCGGGAAGCCCCCTCCCCCGGAGCGGCCTTTCCTCGTGGCCCGGCTTCTTCCCGAGGGGGAGGGGGCCAGGCTCCTCCTTAGGGTGGAGCGCCTGCCCCGCCCCGGCTACCTCCACCTCAAGTGGTTCCGGGAAGAGGCCCTCCTCCAGGAAAGGGCCCTCTTCCTGGAGGGCCCCGGGACCTACGAGGCCCGCTTTCCCCTGGGGGAGGGGTACCACCGCCTGGTGGGCCTCTGGGAGGGAAGGCCCCTCTTCCAGCTGGACCTCGGCGCCCCGGGCCTACCGGACCCCGAGGAGGTAGAGGACCAGGGGGACGGTGAGGAAGGCCAGAAAGGTGGAGACCACCACGCTCCGGGCCACCCTTAGGGCGTCCCCCCCGAACTCCCGGGCGAGGAGGAAGGCGTTCACCGCCACCGGGGTGGCGGACTGGAGGACGAGGACCTGGTGCTCCAAGGGGGGAAGGTCCAGGAGGAGTCCCACCCCGTAGGCGAGAAGGGGGGCGAAAAGGAGCCTCAGGGCGCTCGCCGCCCCCTCAAAGGGGCCGAGGAGGAACCGGGTCTTTCCCATCTGCATCCCCAGGGTGAGGAGGAGGACGGGGATGGCCGCCTGGCCCATGAGCCGTACCCCCTCGTCCAGCCGGAAGGGGAGGACCACCCCCAGGGCCTTGAGGAGAAGGCCCAGGAAGAGGGCGTAGAAGAGGGGGAGGCGCAGGGTGAAGAGGAGGCCTTCCTTCAGGCCCCCTCCCCGGAGGAAGGCGGGTCCCAGGCCGAACATGACCACGCTGGAGAGGAGGAAGTAGACCACGGCCCGCCGCAGGCCCTCCTCCCCCAGGGCGAAGTAGACCAGGGAGAGGCCCATGTTGCCGGAGTTGGGGAAGAGGCCGCAGACGAGGAGGGTTTTGGTGGTTTCCCCGGAGAGGCCGAAGAGCCTCCCCGCCCCCCGGACGAGGAGGAAGAGGAGGAGGTAGGTGAGGGCGAAGCCCAGGGTGAGCCCCCAAAGCCCCTCCCGGGTGTACTCCGCCCGGTACATGCTGTCCAAGATGAGGGCGGGCACCAGGACGTAGAGGGTGAGGCGGCTTAGAGTGGAGAGGTCCATCTCCAGCCGCTTCCCCAGGAGGTAGCCGGAGAGGACCACCAGGGCCACGGGGACCACGGTGTTGAGAAGGGCCTGCATGTGGGGCATTCTAAGGGTATGCCTTCCTACCTGGCCCTGGCCGAGGCCATCAAGGGGGTGCTCTTGCGGGGGGCTGAGGCCCCGAGGCGGCAGGTGCTTCCCATCCCCGGGGGCCAGTTCCTGGTGATGCCCGCCGCCGACCAGGACCTGGCCTTGTGCAAGCTGGTGACGGTGGAGCCGGGGAAGACTCCCTCGGTCCAGGCGGAGGTGTGGGTGAGGCGGCTAAAGGACGGCCAGGTCTTCCACCTCCCCGGGGAGGAGCTCACCAAGAGGCGCACCGCCGCCCTCTCCCTCCTGGCCGCCCGGGAGCTCGCCACCAGGCGGGAGGGGGCTTTGCTGGTGGTGGGCCCCGGTGTCCAGGGGGAGGCCCATCTCGAGGCCTTCGCCGAGGGCTTTCCCCTCACCCGGGTCCTGGTGCGGGGGAGGGGGCGGGAAAGGGTGGAGGCCTTCTTGGCCAAAGCCCGCTCCTTAGGCCTTCCCGCCGAGGAGTGGAAGGGGGAGGCGGTCCCCGAGGACGTGGCCTTCCTGGTCACCGCCACCCCAAGCCCCACCCCTGTCCTCCCCGAGAGGGTGCCCGAGGGGGTGTTCCTGGCCGCGGTGGGCTCCTTCCGCCCGGGGATGCGGGAGGTGCCCGAGGCCCTGGTGCGGGAGGCCGCCCTTTACTGCGACACGGAGGACGCCCTCCTCGAGGCGGGGGAGCTGCAAGGGGTGGACCGGCCCGTGGTCCCCCTGCGGGAGGCCCTTCTGGGGCGGCGGAGCGAAGGGCGCTTTGTCCTCTTCAAGAGCGTGGGGCACGCCCTCTTTGACCTGGCCGCGGCCCGGGCCTATCTGGGGCTATAGGGCCCTGGGGCCACGCCTCCGCTGTGCTAGAGGACGGGACGGAGAAGAACCTCGCCCGCTTCTACCAGATCGCCCAGGAGATTTGGAACCAGCTTCCTCCCAAAGCCTGCTTCCGCCCTCTGGAGGACGGAAAGGTTTTGGCCCGTCACGCGGACCTTATGGCCTTCTGAACGGAGGAGCTCGTCCAGGGGTTTTACGACACCCTCTAATGCATAGACACCTAGCCCCTCCAGGGTGAGGGGCCTCCTTGCGCCCTTCCCCTGGGCCTGGGAGGATGGGGCCATGCTCGAGGCCCGCTACCTGGAGGGGCTCCCCTACGAGGGGCTCCTCCCCCGCCTCTGGAGGAACCGGGACCAGGTGGAGGCCTTCTACGCGGGGCTTCCTCCCCTCGCACCGCTTCCAAGAGCCCAAAGGGCCCTCGCCCTGGTGGAGGACTGGTGCCCGGACTCCGTCCAGGCCATCCCCGTCCTCGCCCGGCTTCCCCTCGAGGTCCGCTTCTTCTTCCGGGACGAGAACCCCGACCTCGCCGAGGCCTACGCCAAGGAAGGGAAGCGCATCGTCCCCACCGTGGTCTTCCTGGACGAGGCCTATGGGGAGCTCGCCCGCTGGCACGGGCCCCCCGAGGCGGCCCGGGCCTTCCTGCGGGAGAAGAAGGCGGAGGGGCTTTCCCCGAAGGCCCTCCTCCTCGCCTACCACGGGGCCTTTCCCCGCTTCGCCGAGGCCATGCTCGCCGAGTGGCGGGCCCTCCTTTCCCCTTAGGCGAACGGTGTAGCTCTCCTCAGGCTACACCTTTCCACGCTTCCACGGCCGGGGCCAGAGTGGGGGCATGGCGAAGCGCGTCTACTTGCTCTCCGAGGCCCGGGGGCTTTCCCGGGACCTCCTGGGCGGCAAGGGCCATGGCCTTGCGGAGATGGCGGGGGCGGGCCTGCCCGTCCCCCCGGCCTTCATCGTCACCACGGAGGCCTGCCGCCAGTACCTGAAGGCGGGGGAGGTGCCGGGGCTTTGGGAGGAGGTACGGGTGGGGATGGCGGCCCTCGAGGGCCTAACGGGCAAGCGCTTTGGCCAAGGGGAGGGGAAGGCCCCTCCCCTCCTCGTTTCCGTGCGGAGCGGGGCCCCGGTCTCCATGCCCGGGATGATGGACACCGTGCTCAACCTCGGCCTCACCCTGGAGGGGGTGGAGGCCCTCTCCCGGGCCACGGGCAACCCCCGCTTCGCCTGGGACAGCTTCCGCAGGCTCCTCGCCATGTACGGGGAGGTGGTCTTGGGGGAGGGGCCCGAGGTCTTTGAGGGGATGCTCTCCGCCCTCAAGGCGGAAAGGGGAGTGGAGACGGACGCGGCCCTTGGGCCCGAGGACCTGGAGGAGCTGGCCTACCGCTACCTCCGCCACCTCGAGGCCCGCGGCACCCCCTTCCCCCTGGACCCCTGGGCCCAGCTCCGAGGGGCCATAGAGGCCGTCTTCAGAAGCTGGCTGAACCCCAGGGCCAGGACCTACCGCCGCATCTACGGCATCCCCGAGGACCTGGGCACGGCGGTGGTGGTCCAGGCCATGGTCTTCGGCAACCTGGGGGAGGACTCGGGCACCGGGGTGGGCTTCACCCGCAACCCCGCCACCGGGGAGAGGGGCCTCTACGGGGAGTACCTGAGGAACGCCCAGGGGGAGGACGTGGTGGCGGGCCTCCGCACCCCCGAGCCCTTGGCCCGCCTAAAGGACTACGCCCCCGAGCTCTACCGGGAACTCCTGCAGGTGGCGGAGAAGCTGGAGCGGCACTTCCGGGACATGCAGGACTTTGAGTTCACCGTGGAGCGGGGAAGGCTTTTCCTCCTCCAGACCCGCTCGGGCAAGCGCACGGCCCAGGCGGCGGTGCGGATCGCCGTGGAGATGGCCGAGGAGGGGCTCATCTCCCGGGAGGAGGCGGTCATGAGGGTGGAGGCCAACGCCCTCCCCGGCCTCCTCCGGCCCAGCGTGGACCGGGACAAGGCCCCAAAGCCCTTCCTCAAGGGCCTCCCCGCAAGCCCCGGGGCCGCGGTGGGCCACGCCGCCTTCACCAACGAGGCCGTGGAGCGCTTCCACGCCCAGGGGCTTCCCGCCATTCTGGTGCGCCCCGAGACCACCCCCGAGGACATCACCGGGATGTACCTCGCCAAGGGGATCCTCACCGCCCGGGGCGGCCTCACCTCCCACGCGGCGGTGGTGGCCCGGGGCCTTGGGGTGCCCGCGGTGGTGGGGGCGGAGGCCCTTAGGGTCTTCCCCGAGGAGGGCCGGGCCCTGGCGGAAGGGGTGGAGATCCGGGAGGGGGACCTCCTCACCCTGGACGGGGGCACGGGGGAGGTGTACCTGGGGGCGGTGCCCCTGGTGGAGGCCGCGGGGGAGGCCCTTTTGGAAAAGCTCCTCGCCTGGGCCGAGCCCCATCGGCGCCTCGGGGTCAGGGCCAACGCCGACACCCCCGAGGACGCCCGAAGGGCCAGGGCCTTCGGGGCCGAGGGCATCGGCCTTTGCCGCACGGAGCACATGTTCTTCCAGGAAGAGCGCCTCCCCTGGGTGCGCCGCCTCATCCTGGCGGAGACCCCCGAGGAGGAGGCCGAGGCCCTGGAGCGCCTCTTCCACTTCCAGAAGGAGGACTTCAAGGGGATCCTCCTCGCCATGGACGGCCTCCCCGTCACGGTGCGCCTTCTGGACCCGCCGCTTCACGAGTTCCTCCCCCCCCTGGAGGAGCTCGCCCGCCGGGCCGAGGAGGGGGACGAGGAGGCGGGGCGCCTCCTCAAGCGGGCGGAGGCCCTAAAGGAGGCGAACCCTATGCTCGGCTTCCGGGGGGTGAGGCTCCTCCTCCTCAGGCCCGCCGTCTTCCGCATGCAGCTTAGGGCCCTCCTCGAGGCCGCCAGGGAGCTCAAGGAGGCGGGGCACGACCCCAGGCCCGAGGTCATGGTCCCCCTGGTGGCCGACCCCAAGGAGGTGGAAAGGGCGCGGACCCTCGCCGAGGAGCTCTTCCGGGAGTACGGCCCCATCCCCTTCGGCACCATGGTGGAAACCCCCCGGGCCGCCCTCCTCGCCGCCGAGATCGCCCCCCTGGTGGACTTCTTCAGCTTCGGCACCAACGACCTCACCCAGATGGCCTTCGGCCTCTCCCGGGACGACGCGGGGAAGTTCCTGCCCCGGTACGTGGAGGAGGGGCTTTTCCCCTTTGACCCCACGGAGCGCCTGGACGAGAAGGGGGTGGGGCGGCTTCTCAGGATGGCGGCGGAGGAGGGGAGGCGGGCGAACCCCAGGCTCAAGCTCGGCCTCTGCGGGGAGCACGGGGGGGAGGCGGGGAGCGTCCGCTTCGTGGCGGACCTCTTGGACTACACCTCGGCGAGCCCCTTCCGGGTCCTCACCGCCCGCCTCGCCGCCGCCCAGGCGGGGCTTTCCCGGGCCCTGAAGCCCGCCTAGAGCCGCACCACCACCTTCCCCGTGTGCCCCCGGTCCAGGAGGGCCCGGAAGGCGGCCTCCGCCTCGGCGAAGGGGAAGACGGGGCCCACCACGGGCCTAAGCTCCCGCCCAAGCCTGGGGAGGAGGAAGCCCAGGGCCTCCTCCACCAGGGCGGCCTCCCGCAGGAGGGGGGTGAGCCAGAAGCCAAAGACGGCCAGGTTGCGGCGCATGAGGCGGAGGGGCGGGATGGGGGCCACCTCCCCCTCGGCGGCCCCGATGTAGACGAGCCTCCCCCCGTGGGCGAGGAGGCCGAGGCTTTCCTCCACCTCCTTGCCCCGCACCTCCAGCACCAGGTCCAGCCCGCCCCAGGCCTTGGCCCTTTCCGGCACCTCGGGGTAGGTCGCGGCCTCCTCGGCCCCCAGGGCGAGGGGGAGGGCGAGCTTCTCGGGCCTCGAGGCCGCGGCCAAGACCCGGAGGCCCATGGCCCGGGCCACCTGGACCGCCGCCGTCCCCAAGGCCCCCGCCGCCGCCTGGACCAGGACCTTTTCCCCGGGCCGGGCCTGGGCCCGCTTCAGGGCCAGGTAGGCGGTGAGGAAGGAGACGGGGAAGGCGGCGGCCTCCTCGGGGGAGAGGCCCTCGGGCAGGGGGAGGAGGGCCCCCTTGGGGACGGCGACCCGCTCGGCGAGGCCGCCTTGGGGGAGGAGGGCGGCGTAGCGCCTTCCCTCCGCCACCCCCACCACCTCCATCCCCGGGACGAAGGGGGGGTGGAGCCGGGTGAGGTAGGCCCCGAGGCGCATCAGGTGGTCGGCGAAGTTGAGGCCCACCGCCTCCACCCGAAGGACCGCCTCCCCCTCCTTGGCCTCGGGCTCGGGCAGTTCCGTTAGCTCCAGGGGGCCGCCAAGCCGCTTTAGCACCCAGGCCTTCATGGGGGGAGTCTACCCCTTCGTGCGCCCGGGCGGAGAGGGTGGCCCCACATACTTTAAGAAATAAAGCCCTGGCCTACCCTTAGGCCATGGAGCTTGGGCTTTACACCTTTGGCGAGCGCACCTTGGACCCCGACCTCGGCCGCCCCCCCACGGCCGAGGAGCGGCTTAGGCGCCTTCTGGAGGAGGCGGAGCTGGCGGAAGGGGTGGGGCTTGGGGTCTACGCCGTGGGGGAGCACCACCGGGAGGAGTACGTGGTCTCGGCCCCGGCGGTGGTCCTCGCCGCCATCGCCACCCGCACCCGGAGGATCCGCCTCTCCAGCGCCGTGGTGGTCCTCTCCTCCGACGACCCCATCCGCGTCTTCCAGCAGTTCGCCACCCTGGACCTCCTCTCGGGGGGAAGGGCGGAGCTTTGGGTGGGCCGGGGCTCCTTCGTGGAGTCCTTCCCCCTCTTCGGCTACAACCTCGAGGACTACGAGGCCCTCTTTGAGGAGAAGCTCGCCCTCCTCCTCAAGCTCCGGGAGGAGGAAAAGGTCTTCTGGCCCGGGGGGCGGTTCACCAAGCCCATCCCCGGTCTCGGGGTCTACCCCAGGCCCAAGCAGAACCCCCTGCCCCTTTGGGTGGCGGCGGGGGGAAGCCCGGAGTCGGCGGTGCGGGCGGGCAGGCTCGGGCTTCCCCTGGTCCTCGGCATCATCGCCGGAAGCCCCAAGCGCTTCCTCCCCTTCGTGGAGCTTTACCGCAAGACCGCTCGGGAGCACGGCCACACCCCGAGGCTCGCCCTCGCGGCCCACGGCTTTCTCGCCGAGGACGACGAGGAGGCCTTCCGCTTGGCCCTTCCCGCCTTCCTCCGGGTGATGAACAAGATCGGGCGGGAAAGGGGGTGGCGGCCCCTCACCCCGGAGTACTTCGCCTGGTCCAGGACCCTCGAGGGGGCCGACTTCATCGGCGACCCCGAGCGGGTGGCGGAGAAGGTCCTCTACTGGCACGAGCTCTTCCGGCCGGAAAGGCTTCTCCTGCAGCTTTCCGTGGGCACCCTGCCCCACGCCCGGGTGCTCAGGGCCATTGAGCTTTTGGGCACCGAGGTCCTGCCCCGGGTGGAGCGGGCCCTCAGACCCCCCGCCGGAGGATAGGCCAAAGCTCTGGGCGGACGAGCTCCGGGGGCGGGGCCTTTCCCTCCCGGAGGAGGGCCCGGACCTTGGTCATGCTGATGGGCGTGCGCTTCTCCCGGTGGCCCTCGGGGCAGGTCCTCTCCGAGGCGATGCCGCCACACAAGGGGCAGTGGAAGACCGCCCCCACCTTGACGATCTCAATCCCCAAGGGGGGAAGCTGGTCAAAGATGCGGTGGGCGGCGTAGGGGTCGTAGAAGTCCCCCACCCCGGCGTGGTCCCGGCCCACCAGGAAGTGGGTGGCCCCGAAGTTCTTGCGCACCAGGGCGTGGAAGACCGCCTCCTTGGGCCCGGCGTAGCGCATGGGGGTGGCGAGGCCGAAAAAGGCCACCCGCTCCTGGGGAAGGAAGTCCCTGATCAGGGCCCGGTAGGCCTCCACGATGACCTCCGTGGGGAAGTCGTCTGGCTTCTTGCTCCCGAGGATGGGGTGGACCAGGACCCCGTCGGCAAGCTCCAGGCCGAGCCTTATGAGGTACTCGTGGGCCCGGTGGGGGGCGTTGCGCGTCTGGAAGGCCACCACCTTCTGCCAGCCCCTTTCCCGGAAGAAGGCCCGCACCTCCTCCGGGGTCTTCTCCAGGGGGGTGCGGGGCCTGGGCTTTAGGACCTCCACCCGGCCCGCCAGGGCGTAGGGGCCCTTGCCGTAGAGCCGGGCCACCCCGGGGTGGGCCTCGCTTTCCGTGCCGAAGACGGCCCGGGCGAGGGCCTTTAGGTCCAGCTCGTAGGCCTCGGCCACGTGGAGGAGGGCGACCCGTTCCCCCCTGTGGAGGAGGGCCACGGTGTCCCCCGGGCCTACCTTGGGCTTTTCCCGGAACTGGAGGAGGAGGGGGATCGTCCAGACCTCCCCCGTGGGAAGGCGCATCTCGTGGGCCACGCTTAGGGCCTCCTCCCGGGTCATGAAGCCCTTGACGGGGAGGAAGGCCCCCGTGGCCAGGTTCTCCAGGTCCAGCCTCTCGTCCTCGCCGATCTCCAAAGCGGGAAGGGTTTCCACCACGGCTAACCTCCCAGGGCCAAAGCGTCCACAGGCGCTTCCTTCTCGGCGAACACGCGCACCACCTCGCCCAGGATCCAAAGGGCGGGGGCCTCCACGGCCACCTTTCCTCCGGCCACCTCCTCGAGGGCGGCGAGGACGCGGCGCTCCTTCGGGGTGGAGGCCCGCTCCACGAAGAGGGTGGGCTCCAGGGGGTTTCGCCCCAGGCGGAGGAGCTCCTTGGCGATCCAGACCCTCCGCTTCACCCCCATGAGGACCACCAGGGTGGGGACCTGGGCGAAGGGCCTGAGGTCCGGATAGCCTCCCCCCTCCAAGACCCCCGAGACCGCGGCGAAGCCGTGGGCGAGGCCCCGGTGGGTGAGGGGAAGCCCGGAGGCGAGGAGGCTCGTCACCCCGGGGACGACCTCCACGGGGACGCCGTGCCGGAGGAGGAAAAGCACCTCCTCCCCGCCCCGGCCGAAGACCATGGGATCTCCCCCTTTGAGGCGGACCACGAAGGGGTGGGCCCGGGCGTAGCGGAGGAGGAGGCGGTGGATCGCCTCTTGTTTTGCGCTTTCCCCTTCTTCCTTGCCCACGTAGACCTTTTCCCCGGGGGCGAGGGCGAGGACCCTCTCGTCCACGAGCCGGTCGTAGAGGACCACGGGGGCCTCCTTGAGGAGGCGGTAGGCCTTGAGGGTCAAAAGCTCCGGGTCCCCGGGGCCCGCCCCCACCAGGTAGACCCTACCCATGGACCACCCCCCGGTAGATGAGCTGGCCTCCGACGAAGAGGAGCCAGAGGAGGAGGGCGAGCCTTAAGGGCTCCTTGGGAAGCCGGGTGGCGAAGAGGGCCCCGAGAAGCCCCCCCGCCACCCCGCCCGAGGCCAGGGCGAGGAGAAGGCCTGGGGCCACCTGGCCGAAGGCGAGGTGGACCCCGCCCCCCAGGAGGGCGAGGACGAGGCCGAAGAGGAGGTCGGTGCCCACCACCTTCTGGGGGGGAAAGCCGGGTGGCGTGGAGGAGGAGAAGGGTCCCCAAGGCCCCGGCCCCCGCGGAGGAGAAGCCCACCTCGAGGCCGATGCCGAAGGCCGCCGGGGGGAGAAGCCAAGGCCTTTCCCTCCCTCGTCCGACCCCCTTCAGGCCCCGCCAAAGCCCAAGCCCCGCCGAGAGGACCACGGTGAGGCCCACGAGAAGGAGGACGAGGTCCTTCGCCCCCTTGAGCTGCGTGAGGAGGAGGCTTCCCAGAAGCACCCCCGGGACTCCGCCCAAAAGGAGCCGGAAAAGCGCCCTGGGGTCCACCTGCCCCTTGAGGAGGTAGACCCCTCCCGCGGGGATCTTCACCAGGAAGCCGAAGAGGAGGGCCGTGCCCACGGCCACCTCCGGGGGAAGCCCCAGGGCGAGGATGAGGAGGGGCGCCGTAACCGTCCCCGCCCCCACCCCCGTGACCCCGATGGCGAAGGCGATGAGAAAGCCCAGAAGAAAGGCCATCTACCCCTCCTTGCCGTGCAGGTGGATGCCGCACTCCAGCTTGCCCTTTCCCGCCCAGCGGCCCGAGCGGGGGTCCGAGGGGTCTAAGGGCTTCGCCGTGCAGGGGGCGCAGCCGATGGAGAGGTAGCCCTGGTCGTAGAGGGGAAGGTAGGGGAGGTCCTGCACGGCCAGGTAGGCGAAGACCTCCTTAAACGTCCAGTCGTAGAGGGGGTTGACCTTCTTCAGGCGGTGGCCCGAGGGGAGGACAGCCTCTTCCAAGGGCTGGAGGTGGGCGCGGGTGGGGGACTGCTCCCGCCTAAGCCCCGTGAACCAGGTATCGTAGGCCTCCAGCGCGGCGAAGAGGGGCTCCACCTTGCGGAGGGCGCAGCAGCGGCCGGGGTCGGTCTCGTAGAGCCTGCCGTAGCGGGCTTCCTGCTCCTCCCGCGAGAGGCTTGGGGTGAGGTTGAGGAGGCGGAAGCCGAGCTTTTTTTGCAGCTCGTCCCGGTAGGCGTAGACCTCGGGGAAGTGGTAGCCCGTGTCCAGGAAGAGGACGGGGATCTCGGGCTTTTCCTTGAGGAGGAGGTGGAGGACCACCACGTCCTCCGCCTGGAAGCTGCAGGTGAAGCAGGGGTTTCGGCTTTGGGCCAGGGCTTCTTGGATCAGGCTTCGGGCCGCCTTCACCTTGTCCATGCCGCCACCTCCTTTAGGGCCTCCTCGGCCTTTTCCTTGGCCCTCCCTAGGCCCTCCCTGGGGTCTAGGTCCAGCTCCTCCAGGGCCTGGTCCACGATGCGGTACCAGAGGCGCTTCCTTTCCTCAAAGCTCGGGATTTGGGCGATCCTGGGCCTCAGGGTGCGGAGGAAGGCCACGAGCTCCCCGTAGGCCTCGGGGAAAAGCCCCGCCAGGCGCTCCTTGAGCCGCACGGCGAGGGCGGGGGCGGCCCCCGAGGTGGAGAGGGCCACCAAGAGCTCCCCGCGCCGGAGGACGGCGGGGAGGATGGCGCTGGCGTTTTGGGGGTCGTCCACGGCCACGAGGAAGACGCCCCTCCGGTCGGCCTCCGCCTTGACCTTGGGGTGGATGGCCTTGTCCTTGGGGTGGCTCACCACCAGGAAGTGGCCTTCCAGGTCCCCTTCCCGGTACGCCCGCTTAAGCCAGCGGATCTTGCCTTCCCGTTCCAGCGCTTCCAGGCCGAAGGCGTCCTCTTCGGCGAGGACGGTGACGCGCGCCCCCGCCTCGAGGAGGGCCTTGAGCTTCATGGGGGTCTCGGGCCCCCCGGCGATGAGGAGGACGGGGCGGCCCTTTAGGTCCAGCATCAGGGGGAAGTAGGTCACGCCACCTCCTTTTGCAGGGCGCGTTTGAAGCCCTGAAGCAGGCTTCCCAGCCGCTCGGCCTCGTCCACGTAGAAGGGCTTGACCCCCCACTCCCTTAGGGCGTCGGCGGTGACCCGGCCCACGGCGAGGGCCTTGACCCGGGTGTTGAGGGCTTCCCTCAGGGCCTCGGGGTCCTTCGCCCCCTCAAAGAGGAACTCCACCTGAATGGCGGCCACGAAGGCGAGGGCGTCCACCTCCCCTCCGAGGACGGCCTCCTCGAGGCGGAGGAGGCCCTCGGGGTTCGGGAGGTGGCGGTAGGGCAGGAGGGGGAGGACCCGGTAGCCCCGTTCCGCCAGGGCGTTTTCCAGGAAGGGGAGGGGCTTCCCGTAAAGCTGGAGGGCGGCCACGCCTCCTCCTTGGGGAAGGAGGGGGAGGAGGCTTGGGGAGGTGCCGTCCCCCACGGCGTGGGGGGGAAGGCCCGCCTCCTTTAGGGCCCGCGCCGCCTTGGCCCCCCGGGCCAGGCGGAGGGCCCCCTCCAGGGGCCTTTTCAGGTCCAGACCCAGGGTTTCTCCCGCCTGAAGGAGGTCCCTCACCCCCACCCCGGTGGTGGCCAGGAAGAGGTCCACCCCTTGGGCGAGGGCCCGGACCTGGTCCCGGTACTCGGGGACGGGGACCTTCTCCGTGGCCTGGACGGGAAAGAGGAGGGGGGTGAAGCCGAGCTTCTCCGCCAGGGCTTTAAACGCGTCCTTTCGCCTGAGTCCCGCGTAGGCCACGCGCACGGCGTCCTCCTTTAAACGGCGCACTCCCCGCGCCCAAGCTGCACGCTGAAGGCCTCTCCTTCCGCCCCCAGGTCCTGGTAGAACTCGGGGGCCTCCTCGTAGGGGGGGACCTCCTGGAGGTCCTGGAGGAGGGGCTTGAAGGAGGCCGCCCCCACCCGGTCCAGGTAGGCCTGGAAGCTTTCCCCGTTTTGCCTTTCCTCCAGGTAGCGCTTGAGGATCCTCTCCACCGCCTCGGGGACCCGCCTCGCCGGGATCCTCCCCACCACCTGCCCGAAGCGGGCCTCCCCCTCCCGGGTCCTCCCGCCCAGGAGGAGGACGTAGTGGGGCACCTCCCTCTCTCCCACCTTGCGGCTTGAGCCGTAGAAGCCGATGTCGGCGATGTGGTGCTGGCCGCAGGAGTTGGGGCAGCCGGAGATCTTGACGCCGATGGCCTTGGCCCCCGGGTCCTGGGCCAGGGGGAGGGCGGAGAGGTGGGCCTCGAGGGCCTGGGCGAGCCCCCGGGAGCGGGTGATGGCCAGGTTGCAGGTGTCGGCCCCGGGGCAGCGGGTGATGTCCAGGAGGGTGTGGGCCTCAGGCCAGGCGAGCCCCGCCTCCAAAAGGGCCTCGTAAAGCCCTCCCAGGGCCTCCTCGGGGACGAAGCGGAGGAGGAGGTTCTGGCTGATGGCGCTCCGGACCTCGGCGGCGTAGGTCTCGGCGATGGCCGCCAGGGCCCTGAGCCCCTCCGGGGTGATGTCCCCCAAGGGGAGGCGGACGGTGACGGTGTAGAAGCCTTCCTGCTTCTGCTTAAAGAGGTTGGTGCGCCGCCAGGCGTCAAAGCCGGGGGCAAAGGAGAAGGGCTTTTTGGGCGGGCTGGGAAGCCTTGGAGGCTCGGGCTCTGGAGGCGGGGCCCAGGCCTTAAGGTCTTCCCCCGTGGCCGTGAGCTTGACGAGGCGCCTCTCCTCCCGCACCGCCTCCCGGAAGGCGGCGATCCCCCACTTCTTCACCAGGAACTTGAGCCGGGCCTGGGTCAAGACCTTGCGGTTCCCGTAGCGGTCAAAGAGGCGGACGATGGCCAGCATGGTGGGGAGGAGGTCCTCCTCGGGGGTGAAGGGCTCCAAAAGCTCGGCGCTCATGGGGGCGGCCCCTAAGCCCCCGCCCACGTAGACGCGGAAGCCCCGTTTTCCCCCTTCCAAAGCCGCCACCACCCCGATGTCGTGGATGGGGGTGCGGGCGTGGTCCGTGGCGCACCCCTCAAAGGCGATCTTGAACTTCCGGGGGAGGTTCTGCCCCACGGGGTGGCGGAGGAAGTAGCGGTAGGCGGCCTCGGCGTAGGGGGTCACGTCAAAGGGTTCCTCGGGGGAGACCCCGGCGTAGGGACAGCAGGTGATGGCCCGGATGGAGTGGCCGCAGGCCTCGCGGGTGGTGAGGCCCACGGCGTTCACCGCCCTCAGGACCTTGGGCACGTCCCGGCGGTGGACGTGGTGGAGCTGGACCGCCTGGCGGGTGGTCACGTGGGCCAGGCGGTTTTCCGCATAGCCCTCGGCCACGTCCGCGAGAACCCTGAGGCCCTCGGGGGTGATCCGCCCCACGGGGAGCTTGATGCGGATCATGTGGTGCTCGGGGCGGCCCCGGATGCCGTAGATGCCGTTTTTGAGCCGGAAGACCCGGAAGTCCTCGGGGTCTTCCTCCCCGGCCTCGAGGCGGGCGATCATGGCCTCCAGGTACCGGATCTCCGCCTCCGCCGCCGGGTCCAGGCGCGCGCCGCTGAACCTTTCCACAGGCCCTGCCATCCCTCACCTCCAACTCCGACCCCCGGTCCAGGGGGTTGGTGGGAATGGTATACCATTGAGCACATGAAAGTCAAGAGTATAAGGCCCCCTGGCGAGGCCGACGGCGGTGAGGAGGGCCCTCAGGAGCAGCGCCCCTGCCGCCCGGGGGCGGGAGGGCCCGCCGTGCGCCGTCCCCTAGGGCAGCGGCGTGGACGCTGAGTGTGGCCTCTGAGCTCTCATCACTTTGAGGGCTGGGGCTTGACAAGGGAAGAGAAGAGGGGGGTAAGTAAGGTGTGCCGCCCACCACCCCCCTTTCCCAAGTTATCACCCTCTGGGTCCATAAGGTCTTCGCCTCCCTCAGGAAAACCATCCGCTCCAACCTCGCCCTCTTCCTGTCCACCCTCCTCACTACCCCCCTGGACCCCACCCTCTCCGACCTCGCCCGCAGAACCCCCCTCCCCACCCTGGCCCAAAGCCGCCTCAATCGCCTCTGGCGCTTCCTCCATCACCCCACCCTGCAAGACCCCTGGGCCCTCACCGAAGCCCTCCTCCCCCTCCTCGTCCCTCGTTTCCCCAAAGACCGCCCCCTCCCCCTCATCGTGGACTGGACCTTCACAGAGGACGGTAGGCACCAAGCCCTGGTGGCCGCCCTTCCCCTCAAGGGAAGGGCCCTGGTGGTGGCCTTCGCTCTTCACCCCCTCTCCCCTTTCCCCAGTCAAAACCGGGTGGAGGAGGAGTTCCTCCACCGCCTGGGCCGCGCCGTCCAGGACCTGGGATATACCCCCCTCTTCCTCCTGGACCGCGGCTTTGACCGGGTCTCCCTGATGCGAAAGCTCCAGGGGTGGGGCATGGGCTTCCTCATCCGCCTGCGGCAGAACCGGGAGGTGGAACCCCAAGGGGGGAAGCGCCTTCCCCTGAAGGAGGGCTACCAGCGTGTGGTCCACCCCCTGCGGGAGGAGGTCCGCCTTTTCGGACACGGTGGGGAGGGGGTAGAAGTCACCCTCCTGGTGTACCCAGGGGGTCGGGATCCCTGGTATCTGGCCTATTCGGGCCCTTTTGGGGGGGAGCCGCCCTATGGGTGGCGGATGTGGATTGAAGAGGGGTTTAGGGACCTGAAGGGGCAGGGGTTTGGGCTGGACCGCCATCGGCTGCGGACGGGGGCGAGCCTCAGGGGGTGGTTATGGCTTCTGGCCTTGGGGATGGCGCTCTTGGTCCTTCTGGGGGCGCGCTTGCAGGGCAGGGAATGGCTTCCCCGGCTTCTGGCCCATCCCGAGCGGCAAAGCCTCTTCCGTCTGGGCCGGATCGCCCTGGCCCAGGGGCCCCCGCCTTGGAGGGAAGCAGTGGTGGAGGAGCTGGTCAGGTTGCTTCAGGAACTGGGGGGAGGAAAGTGATGAGAGCTCAGGTGTGGCCTGGCTTGCCTTCCCAGGTTCGGGGCGTGCTATAGTGGGGGGGCAGGCTAGGGGTGCCCGAATGGAAGGGCTGAGAGCTGGGTTTCTCCCAGCAACCCTTGGAACCTGATCCGGGTAATGCCGGCGGAGGGAAGCCTATGCGGAAGACCCGAATCCCCCAAAACCTAGCCCCCTTCGGGCCGCGTGGCCCTTTCCCGCTGGCCTAGGGGGGGTGAAAGGTTGCTCGGAAGGCTCTACCTGGTGGTGACCCCAAGGCCCGGTTGGACCTTTGCGGAGACCCTGGACCGCACGGAAAGGGCTTTGGCGGGCGGCGTGGAGGTCGTGCAGCTCAGGGCCAAGGACTGGGAGGCGCGGCCTACTTTGGAGCTCGGGGAAAGGATGCTCGCCCTCGCCCGGCGCCACGGGGTGCCCTTCTTCCTGAACGACCGCCCCGACCTCGCCGCCCTCCTGGGGGCGGACGGGGTGCACCTGGGGCAGGGTGACCTCACCCCCGAGGAGGCGCGGCGCTTTTTCCGCGGGATGGTGGGCCGCTCCACCCACGCCCCCGAGCAGGCCCTGCGGGCCCTGGAGGAGGGGGTGGACTACCTCTCCGTGGGCCCCGTGTGGGAGACCCCCACGAAGCCGGGCAGGCCCGCGGCGGGGCTCGCCTACGTGCGCTGGGCGGCGGAGAACCTGGGGGAGAAGCCCTGGTACGCCATCGGGGGGATTGACCTGGGGAACCTGGACCAGGTCCTAGAGGCCGGGGCCAGGCGCATCGTGGTGGTCCGGGCCATCCTGGACGCCCCTGACCCCGAGCGGGCGGCCCGCGCCCTTAGGGAGAGGCTTTATGGTGTGGCTTAACGGGGAGCCCAAGCCCTTGGAGGGAAAGACCCTCAAGGAGGTCTTGGAGGAGCTCGGCGTGGAGCTTAAGGGGGTCGCCGTCCTCCTCAACGAGGAGGCCTTCTTGGGCCTCGAGGTCCCGGACCGCCCCTTGCGGGACGGGGACGTGGTGGAGGTGGTGGCCCTGATGCAGGGGGGCTAGCATGGACACCTGGAAGGTGGGTCCCGTAGAGCTCAAAAGCCGCCTCCTCCTGGGAAGCGGCAAGTACAAGGACTTCGGGGTGATGCGGGAGGCCATCGCCGCCGCGGGGGCCGAGGTGGTGACGGTCTCCGTGAGGCGGGTGGAGCTCAAGGCCCCGGGGCACGTGGGGCTTCTGGAGGCTTTGGAGGGGGTTAGGCTTCTCCCCAACACCGCCGGGGCCCGCACGGCCGAGGAGGCGGTGCGCCTCGCCCGGCTGGGCCGCCTCCTCACCGGGGAGAGGTGGGTGAAGCTCGAGGTCATCCCCGACCCCACCTACCTCCTCCCCGATCCCCTGGAGACCCTGAAGGCGGCGGAGAGGCTTTTGGAGGAGGATTTCCTCGTCCTCCCCTACATGGGGCCGGACCTCGTCCTCGCCAAAAGGCTCGCCGCCCTGGGCACGGCCACGGTGATGCCCCTCGCCGCCCCCATCGGCTCGGGCTGGGGGGTGCGGACGAGGGCCCTTCTGGAGCTTTTCGCCCGGGAGAAGGCAAACCTTCCCCCGGTGGTGGTGGACGCGGGGCTCGGCCTCCCCTCCCACGCGGCGGAGGTGATGGAGCTCGGCCTGGACGCCGTCTTGGTGAACACCGCCATCGCCGAGGCCCAAGACCCCCCCGCCATGGCCGAGGCCTTCCGGCTTGCGGTGGAGGCGGGGAGGAAGGCCTACCTCGCGGGGCCCATGCGGCCTAGGGAGGCGGCAAGCCCCTCTAGCCCGGTGGAGGGGGTGCCTCTTACCCCGACCGGGCCCCAGTAGGAGGAGCCATGAGGGCGGAGGTGGCCGTGGTGGGGGCGGGGATCATCGGGGCCCTCGCCGCCTACGAGCTCGCCAAGCGGGGGGTGGCCGTGGCCCTCCTGGACGCGGAGAGGCCCGGGGCCGCCACCTTCGCGAGCGCGGGGATGCTCGCCCCTTACCCCGAGGGGCTTTCGGGGGAGCTTCTGGAGGCGGGGCTATACGGCCTTGCCCGCTACCCCGAGCTCCTCGCCGAGCTTAAGGAAAGGGGCCTCGAGGTGGAGGCGGCCTTTTCCGGCACCTGGGTGGCGGCCCTCACCCCCTCGGAAAAGGAGGCCTGGGAGGCGGAGGCCCCTTCCCCCTACCCGGTCCGGGGGGCCTTGGGGGCGAGGCGCTTCCCCGGGGGGTTCGTCCACCCCAGGAGGCTTCGCGAGGCCCTCCTCCAGGCCTTCCAGGACCTAGGGGGCACCTACCTCCGGGCCGAGGTGGAGGGGGTGGAGGGGGGGAGGGTCTATTGGGGGGAAGGGGCCCTTAGGGCCCGCTTCGTCCTCCTCTCCGTGGGGGCCTGGGGGGGGAGGTTCGGCCTAAGGGTCAGGCCCCTCAAGGGGGAGGCGTTGCTCCTCGAGGGCGAGGCCCCGCCCGGGCCCCTTTTCGCCGGGGAGGGGTACCTCCTCTCCCGGGAGGGCGGGGTCTACGTGGGGGCCACGCAGAGGGAGGGGTGGGAAGAGGGGGTGGACCTCTTCGGCCTCAGGTGGCTTGCGGACTACGCCCACGAGCGCTTTCCCCTCTTGGAAGGGGCCCGCTTTAGGGGGGTGGTCTTCGGGTATAGACCCGTGGGGGAGCTCTTCGTGGGCGAGGTGGGGGAAGGCGTGTACGCGGCGGTGGGGCACGGGAGGAACGGGGTCCTCCTCGCCCCTTGGACGGCAAAGAGGCTCTTAGGGCTTTTGGGGGTGGAAGATGACGCAGCTTGAGGCGGCAAGGAAAGGGAAGATCACCGAGGAGATGGCCTACGTGGCCGAGAAGGAGGGGGTTTCCCCCGAGTTCGTGCGGGAAGGGGTGGCGGCAGGCCGGATCGTCATCCCCAGGAACCCCAACCACACGACCCTCACCGACTTCAAGGGGATCGGGGAGGGGCTTTCCGTCAAGGTGAACGCCAACCTGGGCACCTCCTACGACTACGTGGACGTGGAGGAGGAGGTGGAGAAGGCCAGGGTGGCCATCCGGTACGGGGCGGACACCCTCATGGACCTCTCCACCGGGGGAGACCTCAAGGCCATCCGCAAGCGGATCCTGGAGGTGGCCACCGTCCCCTTGGGCACCGTGCCCATCTACGAGGCGGAGTTTCGGGCGGCTAGGCGCAAGAACTTCTTTGACATGTCGGCGGACGAGCTCTTCCAGGTGATTGAGGAGCACGGCAAGGAGGGGGTGGACTACATCACCGTGCACGTGGGGGTGACCCTGAAGAACCTCGAGGTCTACCGGAATAGCCCCCGCACCACGGGCATCGTGAGCCGGGGCGGGGGGCTCATGGCCGCCTGGATGCTCCACCGCGGCGAGGAAAACCCCCTCTACGCCCGCTTTGACGACCTTCTGGACATCGCCCGCACCTACGACATGACCCTCTCCCTGGGGGATGGCCTGAGGCCAGGCTCCCTCGCCGACAGCACCGACCGGGCCCAGATCGCAGAGCTTTTAACCATCGGCGAGCTCGTGGAAAGGGCCAGGCGGGCCGGGGTCCAGGCCATGGTGGAAGGCCCCGGGCACATTCCCTTGAACGAGGTGGCGGCCAACGTCCAGATCCAGAAGAAGCTCACGGGGCACGCCCCCTTCTACATCCTGGGGATGCTTCCCGTGGACACCGCCGCGGGGTTTGACCACATCGCCGGGGCCATCGGCGGGGCCTTGGCGGGGTGGTGGGGTGCGGACATGCTCTGCTACCTCACCCCGGCGGAGCACCTGGGCCTGCCCACCCCTGAGCACGTGAAGCAAGGGGTGATCGCCTTTAAGATCGCCGCCCACGCCGCCGACGTGGCCCGGGGGAACAAAAGGGCCCTGGAGAGGAACCGGAGGATGTCCGAGGCCCGCTACCGGTTGGACTGGGAGGGCCAGTTCGCCCTCGCCCTCTTCCCCGAGGAGGCGAGGCGCCTCAAGGAGGAACGGGGTTCCAAGACCAAGGCCTGCAGCATGTGCGGCCCCTTCTGCCCCATGAACCTGGTGGAGGCGGTGCTCAAGGGGAAGGGGCGGATGGAGCTTCCGGTGGCCTGAGGCCATGGACGCCCTCGCCCGTCTGGAACGCCTGCCCTTGGGGAGGCCCCACCTTAGGCTCCTCTTCCTCCTCGGGTTCGGCTGGGCCCTGGACGCCATGGACGTGGGGCTCATCAGCTTCACCCTGCCCGCCCTTTCCCGGGAGTTCGGCCTGGACCCGGTGGGGGCGGGGCTTTTGGGGAGCGTGGGGCTTCTGGGGATGCTCTTTGGGGCCCTCCTCGGGGGAAGGCTCGCCGACCGGTTCGGCCGGAAGGCGGTGGTGGGGTATAGCCTCTTCCTCGCCGGGCTGGGAAGCCTCCTCACCGCTCTGGCCCCAAGCCTCCCTTGGGTTTTCGTTTTCCGCTTCTTCACGGGGCTTGGGCTAGGAGCGGAGCTTCCCGTGGCGGCAAGTCTCATGGGGGAGTTTAGCCCCAAGGCCCACCGGGGGCGGATGGTGGTCCTCCTCGAGGCCTTCTGGGCCGTGGGGTGGCTCCTCGCCGCCCTCATGGGCTACCTCCTGGTGCCCGCTTTCGGCTGGCGGGCCGCCTTCCTCGCCGGGGCCCTTCCCGCCCTTTACGCCGCCTACCTGAGGCTTTCCCTCCCTGAGTCCCCCCGCTGGCTCGTGGCCCGGGGCCGGGAGGCGGAGGCGGAGGCCCTGGTGGCCTCCTGGGAGCGGGCCTTTCCCGGGCCCCTGCCCGAGCCTCGCCCCGAGCCCGCCCCGCGCCCCCTCCCCTACGGGGCCCTCTTCCGCCCGCCCCTCCTCCGGCGCACCCTCTTCCTCGCCCTCGCCTGGTTCGCCCTGAACGCGGGCTACTACGGGGCCTTCATCTGGCTCCCCTCCCTCCTCGTGGCCCAGGGCTACACCCTGGTGCGCTCCTTGGAGTACGTCCTCCTCATCACCTTGGCCCAGGTGCCGGGCTACCTCGCGGCGGCCTTCTTGGTGGAGCGCTGGGGGAGGCGGCCCGTGCTCGTGGGGTTTTTGGGCCTTTCCGCCCTCTTCGCCTGGCTCCTCTCCCGGGCTTCCTCCCCGGGGGAGGTGCTCCTTTTCGGGGCCCTTCTCTCCTTCTTCAACCTGGGGGCCTGGGGGGCGGTCTACGCCTACACCCCGGAGCTCTTCCCCACGGCGCTTAGGGGAAGCGGGGCGGGCTTCGTGGCGGCGGTGGGCCGGGTGGGGGGGATCCTCGCCCCCTACGCCACCGGGGCCCTCCTCCCCCTTTTGGGTCCGGGCGGGGTCTTGGCCCTCCACGGGGGGCTTCTTCTCCTCGCCGGGGTCTTCGCCTTCGCCGTGGGGGTGGAGACCCGGGGGAAGCCCTTGGAGGAAGCATGAGGGTGGCCCTCACCATCGCGGGCTCCGACTCGGGGGGCGGGGCGGGGGTGCAGGCGGACCTCAAGGTCTTCTTCCGCTTCGGGGTCTACGGGACGAGCGCCCTCACCCTGGTCACCGCCCAGAACACCCTGGGGGTGCAGCGGGTGCACCTCCTTCCCCCCGAGGTGGTCTACGCCCAGATAAAAAGCGTGGCCCAGGACTTCCCCCTTCACGCCGCCAAGACGGGGGCCTTGGGGGACGCGGCCATCGTGGAGGCCGTGGCCGAGGCGGTGGGGCGCTTCGGGGTCCGGCCCTTGGTGGTGGACCCGGTGATGGTGGCGAAAAGCGGGGACCCCCTCCTCGCCCCGGAGGCGGTGGCCGCCCTCAAGGAGAGGCTTTTCCCCCTGGCGGCCCTCATTACCCCGAACCGCCTCGAGGCCGAAGCCCTCCTGGGGCATTCCATCCGCACCCTGGAGGAGGCGGAGGAGGCCGCCAAGGCCCTCCTCGCCCTAGGCCCCGAGGCCGTCCTCCTTAAGGGGGGACATCTGGAGGGGGAAAGGGCGGTGGACCTTTTGGCCACTCGGGAAGGGGTCTTGCGCTTCTCTGCCCCCCGGGTCCAAACCCGCAACACCCACGGCACCGGTTGCACCCTCTCCGCCGCCATCGCCGCCCTCCTCGCCAAGGGAAGGCCCTTGGCGGAGGCGGTGGCCGAGGCCAAGGCTTACCTCACCCGGGCCCTGAAGACGGCGCCTTCCCTGGGCCAGGGCCACGGGCCTTTGGACCACTGGGCCTAGGCGGAGTGCGCCACGGTGCCCAAACCGGGGCGGTGGGGGGCTTTTTGGGGCTCCGCCGCGGCTTTCGCTGCGGTGGGGCGCTCAGTAGAAGGCCCCCAGGTCCACGGTGTTGCGCCCCCCCTCCATAACCCCGAGGAGCACCCGCCCCCCGTAGGCCACCACGGCCACGAAGAGGCCCATCCCGGTGTTGGTGAGGGCCTCGGCGATGCCCTGGGCCAGAAGCTCCGGGTTCCCCCCCTGGCCGAGGGCCAGGAAGGCCCGGATCATGCCCAGGCTGGTGCCGAAGAGCCCGAGGAGGGGGGCGAACTGGGCCAGGTCCCCCAGCCGGTCCAGGGTCCTCGCCGTGGCCTTTCTGCGGAAAAGGCCTGCGAGGACCAGGTGGAGGGTGTAGACGGAGAGGGCAAACAGGATCCAGAAAACAGGTCCCGCCGCCCGGATGAGCTCGGCCCCGCTCATGGTCCCGCCATTTTAGGAGGGGCGGGCATGAAAAGGGTGAAGGCCCTACCCCTTCACCGAGCCCGCGAGGAGGCCCCGGAGGAAGTAGCGGCCGAGGAGGATGTAGACGAGGAGGGTGGGGAGGGCTGCCAGGATGGCCCCGGCCATGGGCAGGTTCCACTTCACCGCCTCCCCTCCGGCGAGCTGGGCCAGGGCCACGGTGATGGGCTGGCTTTCGGGCCGGGTGAGGGTCACGGCGAAGAGGAACTCGTTCCAGATCTGGGTGAACTGCCAGATGGCCACCACCACGAAGGCGGGGACGGAGAGGGGCAGGATCACGTGGCGGAAGATGCCGAAAAACCCCGCCCCGTCAATGCGGGCCGCTTCCAAAAGCTCGTCGGGGATTTCGCTGTAGTAGTTGCGGAAGATGAGGGTAACGATGGGGATGCCGTAGACCACGTGGACCAGGACGAGCCCGAAGAGGCTGCCGTAGAGGCCGATGGATTTCATGAACTGGAAGAGGGGGATGAGGACGCTCTGGTAGGGGATGAACATCCCGAAGAGGATCAGGGCGAAGAGGAGGCCCGACCCCCGGAAGGGCCACTTGGCCAGGACGTACCCGTTCAGGGACCCCACCAGGGCGGAGAGGAGGGTGGCGGAGACGGCGAGGATCACGGAGTTCTGGAACTTGGGCCGGAAGGCTTCCCAGGCGGTGCGGAAGCTCTCCCAGTAAGGGGGATGGGGCCACTGCCAGACCGTCTCCAGGGTGATCCGGGCGGGCTCCTTTAGGGCGGTGAGGACCACCAGGTACACGGGGAGGAGGAAGAAGCCCGCCATGAGGAGGAGGAAGCCGTAGAGGAGGGCCCGGCCCATCACCGCCGCACCTCCTTCCTGAGCTGGGTGGCCAGGTAGGGGACGACCACCACGGCCACGAGGAGGAGCAGGAGGATGCCGATGGCGGCGCCCTTGGCGAACTGGTTGCCCCGGAAGGCGAGGAGGTACATGTAGATGGCGGGCACGTCCGTGGGGGCGTAGTCCAGCCCGGCCATGGCGAAGACGAGGTCAAAGATCTTCAGGGCGATGTGCCCCAGGACGATCATGGCCGAGAGGGTGATGGGGGCGAGCATGGGAAAGATGATCCGGCGGAAGAGCTGCCACTCGCTCGCCCCGTCCACTCGGGCGGCCTCGAGGACCTCCACGGGGATCCCCCTCAGCCCCGCCAGGTAAAGGGCCATGGTGTAGCCGGACATCTGCCACACCGCCGCCAGGATCACCCCCACCAGGGCCAGGCTGAACCCGTGGACCTCGGGGTAGGGGAGGAGCTTCAGCCCCCGCCCGAAGGCAAAGGCCCAAAGGAGGAGCACCCCGGCGGAGGCCAGACCCCAGAAGGCCCGCCGCTTCTCCCCCTCGCGATGGGCGGTGTAGGCCACGTAGAGGAGGACGAGCCCCACCACGAAGGCGGTGTAGAAGGGCAAGCGGTTCCAGTCAAAGGCCAGGACCTGTTCCCGGGTGGCGAGCCAGGGGAAGGAGAGGGGGGGCAGGCCGAAGAGGGTGGGCAGGGCGTTCACCCCGCCTTGGGGCTGCAAAAGCCAGCGCCAGATGGTCCCGGTGACCACGAAGGAAAGGGCCATGGGGAAGAGGAAGACCGTGCGGAAGAAGCCCTCCCCTCTGGGGGCCTTGTCCACCGCAAGGGCGAGGAGGAGGCCCAGGCCCAGGCTTCCGGCCATGAAGAAGAGGGTGAAGAAGATGAGGTTCACGACGCTTTGGCGGAAGCGGACGTCCACAAAACCGGTGAAGAGCTCGCGGTAGTTCTCCAAGCCCACGAAGCGGAGCTCGGGCCTCAGGGCCAGGGCCTGGGCCGGGTCCTTGCCCCAGTCGGTGAGGGAGACCCAGAGGTTTTGGCCGATGAAGCCGTAGACGAAGACCCCCACGGCGAGGACGGAGGGGAGGAGGACGAGGAATGCCAGGATGCGGTCGCGCATGGGAAAAAAGGGGGTGGGCCGAGGCCCACCCCGCGCCGGCTTCTCACTGGCCCAGCCGGCCCAGGCCCACCTGGTCGGCGATGGCTTGGGCGGCGTTGGCCGCGGCCTGCGGGTTCCTGGTCTGGAGGAAGATCTCCATGACCGTGCCGAACTGGCTCATGAAGCTCTCGGGCGCCACCGCCCCGTGGACTAGGGAGCCCACGATGCGGTTGGACTTCCAGTCCTTCATGGCCGACTGGCCGTAGGCGTTGTACTTGCTGGGGTCGGAGTCCAGCCGGGCGGCGATGGAGCCCTTGAGGGGGTTGAAGGTGTCCTGACCCTCCTTGGAACCCACGAGCCTAAGCCAGTTGATGGTGTTCTGCCGGTTCTTGGCCCCCTTGGGCAGGCCGAAGGAGTCGGAGAGCATCATGAAGACCCCAGAGGTGCCGGGGGAGGGGGCCCAGGCGAAGTCGGTCCCGGGCTTGAGCTTGAGGGTGGTGGTCATGTAGCCCGCGGCCCAGTCGCCCATGACGTTGAAGGCGGCCTTGCCCTGGACCACCCGGTCCACCGCCTGCTGCCAGGAAAGCCCGGCGGCGTCCTTGTTGGCGCAGTCCAGCACCCGGCCGAAGACCTCCCAGGCCCGCACGGCCTTGGGGTCGGTGAACTTGAGCTTGCCGTTCCAGAGGTTGTTCCAGTCATTGGGGCCGAGGACGGCGAGGGCGACGCTTTCCCAGAGGTGCTGCTGCGTCCAGTTCTCCCCCAGGGCGAGGGGCGCCTCGAGGCCCTTTTGCTTCAGAGTCTGGCAGGTGGCCAGGAACTCGTCCCAGGTCCGGGGCGGGTTGACCCCCCACTCCTTGAGCTTGGCGGGGAGGTACCACATCACGTTGGAGCGGTGGATGTTCACGGGCACGCTCCAGATCCCGCCCTTGTAGGAGATGAGGTCAATCAGCCCCTTGGGGAAGGCCTGGAGCCACCCTTCCTGGCGGAAGAGGGCAGAGAGGTCCTCCATCCGGTTCGCCACCACCCAGGTGCCGATGAGCTCCATGCCGGCGTGCACCTGGAAGGTGTCCGGGGGGTCCCCGCCCAGCATCCGGGTCTTGAGGACGGCGCGGGCGTTCACCCCGGCGCCCCCCGTCACCGTGGCGTTGATGACCTCCACCCCGGGGTACTTCTGCTTGTAGAGCCGGATCAGGGCCTCGAGGGCCGGCCCCTCGTCTCCCGCCCACCAGGAGAAGATCTCCAGCTTGCCTCCTTGGGCCAGGGCGCTAAGCCCCAAGACCATACCGATCGCCAAAAGCCACTTCCGCATACCCTTCACCTCCATTGCGACGTGGGCCTTCCGCCCACAAGCCGCCCAGCTCAAAAAACCGCGCCAAGAAGAGGCTCGCCCCGCCCACCGCCGGGGCCAGGTGGCCGTAGACCGAGGGGGCCACGGGGAGCTTCCGGTGGGCCTCTAAGAAGGCGTGGGCCTCCAGGGAAGCCCGGAGGGGGGCTTCCAGGAAGGGGAAGAGCTCGGCCACCCGCCCGCCCACCACCACCCGGGCGGGGTCGTAGGCCACGGCCAGGTTGGCGAGAAACCGGCCCAGGGCCTCCCCCAACTGGCGGAGGGCGAGGAGGGCCGCCTCCTCCCCGGCCCGGGCCCCGGCGAGGAGGCCCTCCAGCGTGGAGGCGGTGCCCCCCAGGGCCCGGTAGCGCTTCACGAGGGTTGCCAGGCCCAGGGCCACCTCCAGGCACCCTTGGCGGCCGCACCGGCAAGGGGAGACCCCCTCCCCAAGCCAGTGCCCCACCTCCCCGAAGGCCCCGGTGGCGCCCCGGAGGAGCCTGCCCTCGGCCACCACCCCCACGCCGAGCCCCGTGCTCAGGACCACGTAGGCGAGGTTCTGCTCCCCGTGGAGGAAGACCTCGGAAAGGGCGGAGGCCTTGGCGTCGTTCTCCAGGGCCACGGGGAGGGGGAGGGCGGCGAGGTGGGGGCTAAGGTCCACCTCCCTCCACCCCAGGTTGGGGGCGAGGAGGAGGCGGCGCCCCGCCACCACCCCGGGCAGGGTGATCCCGAGGCCCAGGGCGTCTTGAAGGTGGGGGCGGACCTCCAGAAGGAGGCGTTGGATGCGGGCGTGGAGGTCCTCCTCGGGGGCGTGGGCCCACTCCTTGCTCCAGGCCACCTGCCCCTGCCAGTCCAGGGCCACGAGGACCGTGCCCTCCACGCCCACCTCCGCGCCCAGGGCCATCCGGGCCCGGGGCTTGAGCCGGAGGAGGGTGGGCGGCCGGCCCAATGGGGAGGGCGCGGCGGGCCCCTCCTCCAAGAGCCCCTCCTGGAGCAGCTCCTCCACGAGGCGGCTTACGGCGCTCTTGGCGAGGCCCGTGGCCCGGGCCAGGTCGGCACGGGAGAGGGGGCCCCGCCTGAGCTGGTTCAGGATGGCCCTGCGGTTGAGCCTGCGGAGGGTTTGGACGTCGCCCTTGCGCACCGTGCGCTCCTTAGTTCGTTCCTAGGTCTAACTAAAGCACGCGCCCCCCAAAGGCGTCAAGGGGGTATACTGGGAAGCCCGCAGGGAAGGGAGGGAGGGATGGGAGAGCCGGTGATCCTCGAGGCGGTGCGCACGCCCATCGGCAAGCGGAACGGGGCCCTTAGGGCCTACAGGCCCGATGCCCTCTACGCCAAGGTCCTGGACGCCCTCTTGGAGCGGACGGGCATAGACCCGGGCCTCATCGGGGACGTGGTCACGGGGTGCGTGACCCAGGTGGGGGAGCAGGGGGCGAACGTGGGGCGGCTTGCGGTGCTCCTCTCCAGGCTTCCCCAGGAGGTGCCCGCGGTGAGCCTCAACCGCATGTGCGGCTCCAGCCAGCAGGCCGTCCACTTCGCCGCCCAGGCCATCGCCGCAGGGGATGTGGACTTCGCCATCGCCGGCGGGGTGGAGAGCATGACCCGGGTGCCCATGTTCTCGGACATCGGCGGGGGCTTCCACACCCTGAACCCCGAGCTTGGGAAGAGGTACGAGCTCGTCCACCAGGGGGAAAGCGCCGAGCGCATCGCCGAGCGCTACGGGTTTTGCCGCGAGGAGCTGGACGAGTGGGGCTACCTCTCCCACAAAAGGGCGGCCCGGGCCCAGGAGGAGGGGCGGTTTTCTGCCCAGATCCTTCCCCTGGAGGGGCTGGACGCCGAGGGGAGGCCCTTCCTCCTCACCCGGGACGAGGGGGTCCGCCCCGATGTGGACTACGAGAAGATGCTTGCCCTCAAGCCCGTCTTCCGGGAAAACGGGGTGGTGACCGGCGGGGAACTCCAGCCAGATCTCCGACGGCGCCGCGGCCCTCCTCCTCGGGGACAGGGAAAAGGCCCTGGCCCTGGGCCTTAGGCCCAGGGCCCGCTTCCTCGCCCGGGTGGTGGTGGCGGGGGACCCTACCCTGCAGCTTCTGGAGGTCATCCCCGCCGCGAAAAAGGCCCTGGAGCGGGCGGGGCTTTCCTTGCGGGACGTGGACGTCATAGAGGTCAACGAGGCCTTCGCCAGCGTGGTCCTCGCCTTCCTGCGGGAGCTTGGGGCGGACCCCGAAAAGGTGAACCCCAACGGGGGGGCCATCGCCCACGGGCATCCCTTGGGGGCCACGGGGGCCGTGCTCATGACCAAGCTCCTCCATGAGCTTGAGCGCCGGGGGGGCGAGTTCGGCCTCCAGGTGATGTGCATCGGCCACGGCCAGGCCACGGCCACGGTGATCCAGAGGCTATAGGGAGGGAAGGATGGAGCGGAGCGCCTTGGTGACGGGCGGGGCCTCGGGGCTTGGGCGGGCCGCGGCCCTGGCCTTGAGGGCGAGGGGCTACCGGGTGGTGGTCCTGGACCTCAGGCGGGGGGAGGAGGACCTCCTTTACGTGGAAGGGGACGTGACCCGGGAGGAGGACGTGGCCCGGGCGGTGGCGAGGGCGCAAGAGGAGGCCCCCCTCTTCGCCGTGGTGAACGCCGCCGGAATCGGCCTCGCGGAGAAGATCCTGGGCAAAGAGGGCCCCCACGGTCTGGAAAGCTTCCGGCGGGTTCTTGAGGTGAACCTCCTCGGCACCTTCAACGTTTTGCGCCTCGCCGCCTGGGCCATGCGGGAAAACCCTCCCGACGCCGAGGGGCAGCGGGGGGTCATCGTGAACACGGCCAGCGTGGCCGCCTTTGAGGGGCAGATCGGCCAGGCGGCCTACGCGGCGAGCAAGGGGGGCGTGGTGGCCCTCACCCTTCCTGCGGCCCGGGAGCTCGCCGGGTGGGGGATCCGGGTGGTGGCCCTCGCCCCGGGCCTCTTTGACACCCCCCTCCTCCAGGGGCTTCCGGAAAAGGCCAAGGCCTCCCTCGCCGCCCAGGTCCCCTTTCCCCCGAGGCTTGGCCGCCCCGAGGAGTACGCCGCCCTGGTCCTCCACGTCCTGGAAAACCCCATGCTGAACGGGGAGGTGATCCGGCTGGATGGCGCCCTCCGCATGGCCCCCCGGTAAGGTCTTGGACCTCACCCGGCTTTTGCCCGGGCCCTTGGCGGGGAAACTCCTCTTGGAGATGGGCTTTCCCGTCCTCAAGGTGGAGCCCCCAGGGGGGGACCCCCTAAAGGCCCTCGCCCCCGAGGCCTACCGCTTTTTGAACGAGGGGAAGGAGGTCCTCGTCCTGGACCTGAAGGCGGAGGAGGGAAGGGCGCGGCTTCTGGGCCTGGTGGCGGAGGCGGCCATTCTCCTGGAGTCCAGCCGCCCGGGGGCGATGGAGAGGCTCGGCCTGGGGCCCGAAGCGCTTCTGGCCGAGAACCCCCGCCTGGTCTACGTCCGCCTTCGGGGCTACCGGGACGCTCCCGACCCCGGCCACGACCTCACCTACCTGGCCGAGGCGGGGCTTTTGGGCCGTTTCCCCTGGCGGGCCTTCCAGTTCGCCGACCTGGCGGGGGCCTACGCCCTGGCCCTCGCCGCCCTCAAGGGCCTCCTCCTGGGGGGCGGGTTCTACGAGGTGGCCCTCGCCGCCCTCGAGCCCCACCTCTGGGCCCGCTTCTGCCAGAAGGCGGGGCTTCCCGAGCTCCTGGAAGCCGCCTTCAGCCCCGCCTCCCCGGAAAACCCCCTCTACGGGGCCCTCTGCGCCTTCTTCGCCCAAAGGCCCGCCCGGGCCTGGGAGGCCTGGGCCAGGGAGGAGGGCCTCCCCCTCAGGGCCGTCCGCTAGCGGGCCGTCCAGCCCAGGTCTATGGGGAAGACGGCCCCGGTGATGGCGCTGGCCTTCTCCGAGGCCAGGAAGAGGGCGAGCTCGGCCACTTCCTCAGGCTCTATGAGGCGCTTGATGGCCGCCTGGGCCAGGAAGACCTTCTCCGCCACCTCCGCGGGGGGGATCCCCAGGGTCTTGGCCTGGTCCTGGATCTGGCCCTCCACCAGGGGGGTGCGGACGTAGGCGGGGGCGATGGCGTTCGCCGTGACCCCGTAGGGCCCGGCCTCGAGGGCCACCGTCTTGGTGAGGCCGAGGAGGCCGTGCTTGGCCGAGATGTAGGCGCTCTTGAAGGGGCTTGCCACCAGGCCGTGGATGCTGGCGATGTTCAGGATCCGGCCCCAGCCCCTTCGCTTCATCCCGGGGAGGAGGGCTTGGGTGAGCTGGAAGGGGGCGGTGAGCATCACCTGGAGCATCCTTTGCCAGACCTCCAGGGGGAACTCCTCCACGGGGGCGAGGTGCTGGAAGCCGGCGTTTTTCCGCCACCTCCAGGGAGAGGGCCACGTTCTGCTCCACGAGGAGCACCCCCACCCCCCCGCGGGCCACCTCCTTCAGGGCCAGGAGGACCTAAAGCGCTCCGCCTCCGCCACAAGGCGGAAGCGGAGCTGGAAGGGGACTAGGCCTTGCTGGCCTCTTGGGCCTTCCTGCGGTTCTTCCAGGCCACCACCAAGGCGCTCACCACGTAGATGGAGCTATAGGTTCCCACGAAGATGCCCACGAAGATGGCCAGGGCGAAGTCCCTGAGGACGCTCCCTCCCAGGAAGAGGAGGGCGAGGATGGGGAGGAGGGTGGTGAGGCTCGTCATCACCGTGCGGGAGAGGGTCTGGTTGATGGAGCGGTTGACGAGCTCGACGTAGGGCAGGTGCCGGAGGAGCTTCTGGTTTTCCCGGATGCGGTCCGAGACCACGATGGAGTCGTTGATGGAGTAGCCCACGATGGTGAGGAGGGCGGCGATGGTGGGGATGGAGAACTCCAGGCCCAGGAGGCTGTACATCCCGGCCACGATGGCCACGTCGTGGGCCACGGCCAGGATGCTGGCCACGCCGAAGGTCCAGTCAAAGCGGAAGGCCACGTAGAGGAGGATGAGGCCAAGCCCCACCAGGACCGCCATCAGCGCGTTGCGCCTCAGCTCCTCCCCGATGGCCGGCCCCACGGTCTCCGAGGCCAGGACCGTGGCCTTGAGCTCGGAGGCGTAAAGCCTTTCCAGCTCAAGCCGCCTCTCGTCGGAAAGGGGCGGGAGCTTCACCAAAAACTCCCGGTAGGCCGCCGTGGGGGCCTGGACCTGGGTGATCACCGCCTCCTTGCCGGGGAAGCCCTTCTCCTCGAGGAAACGCCTCAGCGTCTCCACCTCCACGTTGGGCTCGGTCCGCAGGGTGTAGGCCGTCCCCCCGGTGAAGTCAATGGAGTAGTTGAAGCCCTTGGTGAAGACCACGCCCGCCGCCAGGGCGGCGAGGAGGAGGGTGGCCAGGGTGATGTAGCGGGCGGGGCCCATGAAGTTGAACCGCGGGTCCACGAGCCACATGGGGGGGCGGATCTCGCCCCGGTCGGCCAGGCGCTCCAGGAGGTGGCGGCTGAAGACGAGGTTGGAGAAGACGCTGGCCACCACGCCGATGGCCAGGATCACGGCGAAGCCCCGCACCGGCCCGGTGGCGTACTGGTAGAGGGCGGCCGCCGCCAGAAGGTGGGCGATGTTCACGTCCATGATGGTGAGGGTGGAGTGGCGGAAGCCCTCGGGGATGGCCTGGCGGAGCTTCTTCCCGGCCCTGAGCTCCTCCTTGATCCGCTCAAAGGAGAGGACGTTCCCGTCCACCGCCGCCCCCAGGGTGAGGACGAGGCCGGCGATGCCGGGGAGGGTCAGGGTGGCCCCGAGGCCCGAGAGGAGGCCTAGGATGAGGGCCGAGGTGTAGAGGAGGCCCAAGGAGGCCACGAGCCCCAGGTGGGGGCCGTAGTAGGCGAAGATGAGGAGGAAGATGGCCAGGGTGCCGATGAGGGCGGAGCGGATCCCCGCCTGGATGGCGTCCTGCCCCAGGGTGGGGCCGATGGCCCGGATCTCCGCCACCTCGAGGGGAACCGGCAGGGAGCCCGAGCGCAGGACGAGGGCGATCTCGCTCGCCTCCTCCACGCTGGAAAGCCCCTCTATGACCGCCTGGCCTCCGGTGATGGCCTGGCGGATCACAGGGGCGGTGTAGACCCGGCCGTCCAGGACGATGGCGAGCCGCTTGCCGATGTTCTGCCGGGTGACCTCCTCAAACTTCTTCGCCCCTTCCGGGGTGAAGGTGAGGGAGACCTGGGGGCGGCCGAACGGGTCAAAGACCGCCCGGGCGTCGGCCAGGTCCGTCCCCGTGAGGAGGGGCGGGCCGAGGTCCTCCGGCTTGATCAGGTCCTTCTCCAGCTCCTCCCGGTTGAGCCTGGGGTTCTCCCGGAGGGCCTGGTTGATCTGGGCCACGGTGGTGCCCGTGGCCCCTTCCTTGACGATGCGGAACTCCAGGACCGCCCGCTGCCCGATGAGTTTGAGGGCCCGGTCCTGGTCGGCCTGGGAGAGGCCGGGGAGCTCCACCACGATGCGCTTCTGCCCCTGGATCTGGATGAGGGGCTCGGCCACGCCGAGGGCGTTGATCCGGTTTTCCAGGACGGTCCGGGCCTTCTCCAGGTCGTCCAGGGTGGGGTTCTCCACGTCGGCCTCGAGGACGATCCTCAGACCCCCCTTCAGGTCCAGGCCCAGGCGGATCTTGGGCTCCTCGGGGGCCCAGGGCTTCCATACGAAGAGCAGGGCGAGAAGGAACACGCCGAGCAGGAACAGGCTGGTGAGGTTTTTCCGGTTCATGCGCTTCCCCTTGGATGCGCGTCACGCGCCGTGGTCCCTAATGCCTTTGGCCGCCTTTGCCGCAAGACGTTCCGCGGGAAAAGGCGCCTAACCCCCCTCCAGCTGCAGCCGGGCGAAGAGGAGGAAAAGCTTTTCGGCCTGGGCGAAGCCCTCCCTGGCCTTCGGCCGGAGGGCCGGGGCCTTGGGCTTCGGCAAAAGCCCCCTTCGCACCTCCGGCACGGGCGGCGCCGGGAGGAGGGGGCTTCGCTCCTCCTGCTTCGCCAGGACGGGCCCCGGGGCGAAGAGGCCCTCCGCGCCCTTGGGGGCCTGGGGGAGGCGCTCGGCCCCGTAGAGGCAAAGGGCGAGGAGGGCCAGGAGGCGGAGCATGGCCTTAGGCGGGGACCTCCACCATCTGGAAGGCCTCGATCACGTCCCCTTCCCGGAAGCTGTCAAATCCGTCCAGGCCGATGCCGCACTCGTAGCCCTGGGCCACCTCGCGCACGTCCTCCTTGAAGCGCTTGAGGCTGGCGATGCGCCCTTGCCAGATCACCTGGCCGTTCCTCAGGACCCGCACCTCGGCGTTCCGCGGGATCCGGCCCTGGGTAACCATGCACCCCGCCACCTGCTTGCCCGTGGGCAGGCGGAAGATGGCCCGCACCTCGGCCTGGCCCAGGACCTCCTCCTTGTACTGGGGCTCCTTTTGCCCCTTCACCATGTTGCGGACCTCGTCAATGAGGTCGTAGATGATGCGGAAGGTCTTGAGGAGGACGCCCTTCTCCTCCGCCTTCTTCTTCACCGAGCCCGGCGGGTTCACGCCGAAGGCCAGGATGGCCGCGTTCGCCGTCTGGGCGAGGAGGACGTCCGACTCCGTGGGGGCGCCCACCTGGGCGAGGAGGAGGTTGATCTTCACGTCCTCGGTGCTCTCCCGGGCCAGGATGTGCTGGATGGCTTCTAAGGAGCCCTGGGTGTCGGCCCGGAGGATGAGGTTGAGCTCCTTCTTCCCCTCCTCCTGCATGGCCCGGAGGAGCTCGGCCATGGTCCGGGGGCGGCGGGCCTTCTCCTCCTCTTCCCGCGCCTTCCTCTCCTCTTTGCGCTCCTCGGCGATCTCCTTGGCGGCCTCGAGGTCCGGCACCCACTCCACCACGTCCCCCGCGTGGGGAAGCTCCTGGAAGCCCAGGACCTGGACGGCGCTTCCCGGCCCCGCCTCCTTGCGCTGGTTGCCGTCGGCGTCCATCATGGCGCGGATGCGGCCAAAGACCTCCCCCGCCACCACGTAATCCCCCACGCGGAAGGTCCCCTCCTGGACCAGCATGTTGGCGATGACCCCCGCCTGCTTGTCCAGCCTGGACTCCAGGATCACCCCCCGGGGCTCGGCGTTGGGGTCGGCCCGGTAGTCCTCCAGCTCGGCGAGGAGGAGGATCATCTCCAGGAGGTCCTGGACCCCCTGCCCCGTCTTGGCGCTGATGGGGATGACGATGGCGTCGCCGCCGTACTCCTCGGGAACGAAGCCCCGCTCCATGAGCTGCCGCTTCACCTTCTCGGGGTCCGCCTGGGGCAGGTCAATCTTGTTGATGGCGAAGATGAGCTTGGCCCCCGCGGCCTTGGCGTGGGCGATGGCCTCCTCCGTCTGGGGCATGATGCCGTCGTCCGCGGCGATGACGATGACGGCGATGTCCGCCACCTTGGCCCCCCGCTGCCTGATGGTGGTGAAGGCCTCGTGCCCGGGGGTGTCTATGAAGACCACGGTCCCCCCGGGGGTCTTCACCTCAAAGGCGCCCACGTGCTGGGTGATCCCCCCGGCCTCCTTCTCGGCGATGCGGCTTTTGCGCAGGTAGTCCAGGAGGGTGGTCTTCCCGTGGTCCACGTGGCCCATGATGACCACCACGGGGGGGCGCCGGGGGAGGCTTTTGCGGCGCTCCTCCTCGGCGAGCTTCTCCTGGAGTCCCCGCTGCTCCTTCACGAGTTCCCGCACCGCCTCCGCATCCTTCTCCTCCAGGGTGGAGGCGTGGGACTTGTAGGCCACCCCCATCTGGTCCAGGAGCTCCAAAAGCTCCTGGGTTTCCATGCCCAGCTCCTTAGCCAGCTGGTAGATCCTTACTTTGGCCATCCTCACCTCCTAGGTAAGCGGCCAGGGCCTCGGCCAAGGCCCTGGCCTTGGCCCCGGCGAAGCGCCGGAGCCGTTTTTCCGAGCGGCACTCGGGGCTGTCGGGGCAGACGTAGGCCCCTCGTCCCGGCCGCTTGCCGCTCGGGTCGATGACGAAGCCCTCCTCCGTGGCCAGGATGCGGAGAAGCTCCCCCTTGGGCCGCCTTCGGCGGCAGGCCACGCACATGCGGATGGGGACGTGCTTCATCCGAGGTCACGGAAGAGCTTCTCAAACTCCTCGCGGGCCTTCCTTTCCCGGGCCTCGGCCTCCTCCTCGGCGGCGCGCCGCAGGGCCTCGTCCAGGTCGGAGATCTCCGCCTCCTCAAAGTGGATGTCGTAGCCGGTGAGCTTGGAGGCCAGGCGGACGTTCTGCCCCCCGGTGCCGATGGCCAGGGAGTGCTGGTCCTTGGTGACCTTGACCCGGGCCTTCTTCGCCTCGGGGTCAAGCTCAATGGAGCCCACCTGGGCGGGGGAGAGGGCGTTCCGGATGAACTCCTTGGGGTCCTTGGACCAGAGGATGATGTCCACCTTCTCCCGGCCGAGCTCGGCGGAGACCGCCTGGATGCGCTGGCCCTTGTGCCCGATGCAGGCCCCGATGGGGTCCACGTTGGGGTTGTGGCTCATGACCGCCACCTTGCTCCGCCTTCCGGGCTCCCGGGCGATGGCCTTGATCTCCACGATGCCCTCGGCGATCTCGGGCACCTCCTGCTTGAGGAGGTGTTCCAGGAGCCTCTCGTGGGCCCGGCTCACCAGGAGGGAAGGGCCCTTGGCGGACTTGTCCACCTTCTTCAGGTAGACCTTGATCCGCTGGCCGGGGTGGTACTTCTCCGTGGGGATCTGCTCGCTCTTGGGAAGGTAGGCCTCCCCGCGGCCCAGGTCCACGAAGACGTTTCCCCAGTTGTCCACCCGGGTCACCACCCCGGTGAGGACCTGCCCCTCTTTGTCCTTGTACTCGTTGTAGATCCGGTTGCGCTCCGACTCCTTGAGGCGCTGGGTCAGGATCTGGCGCAGGTCCTGGATGGCCATGCGGGAGAGCTCTTCCGGGTTGATGGGGAACTCCATCTCGTCCCCCACCTGGACCTCGGGGTCGTACTGGAGGGCCTCGGCGAGGGCGATCTCCTTGTCGGGGTCCGTCACCTTCTCCACCACCCGCCGGACCTCCACCATCTCAATGCGGCCCGAGTTCGGGTCAATGTAGACGTCCACCTCGGGGCCCTTCCCTTGGTCAATCTCCTCCTTCTTGTAGCCCTTCTGCCGCTTGATGTAGGCCTTGCGCAGGGCCTCCTTGAAGGCCTCCAGGATCTCCTCCACGCTGACCCCGCGCTCCAGGGCCAGGTGCTGCATGGCTTCCACGAACTCCCTGTTCATCCCTTTTTACCTCCTTTTACCTGGGCTCCTCGGGCCACTCCGCCAGGTTGGCCCGGAAGGTGCCGATCCTAAGGCGCCGCTCCTCGTCGCCCACCTGGAAGACCACCTCTTCCCCCTCCACCCGGAGGATCCGCCCCGTGAACCCCCCGGGGCCCGGAACCTTGGCCTTGAGGCCCTGGAACCGCTCAAAGTGCCGCCGGGTGAAGAGGGGCCTTTTGGGCCCTGGGGACTCCACCAAAAGCCGGTAGCTTCCCGGGATGGGGTCCTCCCGGTCTAGGGCAGCCTCTATGTGGCGGCTCGCCTCCTCCAGTTCGGCCACGGTGATGGGGCGCTCGTCCTTTCGCTCCAGGCGGACGAGGAGCTCGCCCCGGGCGAAGTGGACCTCGAGGACGTCCAGCCCCAGGGGCGAAACCGCCTCTTCCACCAGCTGCCAAAGGTCCACGGTCACCTCCCCGCCCCCTTCACAAAGGAAGGGTGGGTTTACACCCACCCCCGCCCTTGGGAGCACTGGCTTTAGTCTACACCTTCCCCCTCCTTGACTACAACCCCTTTAGTCCGGTATACTCAAGGCCGGTCCGGTCCGAGCCCGGCCTGAAAACCCGTGGGGGTGAAACGGTCTCGACGGGGGTCGCCGAGGGCGCGGCTGCGCGCCGAGGTGCGGGTGGCCTCGTAAAAACCCGCAACGGCATAACTGCCAACACCAACTACGCCCTCGCGGCTTAATGACCGCGACCTCGCCCGGTAGCCCTGCCGGGGGCTCACCGGAAGCGGGGACACAAACCCGGCTAGCCCGGGGCCACGCCCTCTAACCCTGGGCGAAGCTTGAAGAGGGCTCGCTCCTGGCCGCCCGTCCGCGGGCCAAGCCAGGAGGACACGCGAAACGCGGACTACGCGCGTAGAGGCCCGCCGTAGGGACCTTCGGACGGGGGTTCAACTCCCCCCACCTCCACCACAAAGGGGCGCCTTCGGGCGCCCCTTGCCTTTTGGGGCGGGGCCCCTGGTAAAATGCGGGCGGCTTTAGAGGCCTCCTGGAGGTGAAGCTTGCGGTTTATCCGAGGGGTGTTGTGCGTGATGGCGTTCCTGCCCGCGGCGAAGGGTATGGAGGTCAAGGTCCTTTCCCCCATCCCCCGGCCGGAGCCTAAGGCGGTGGAGGTCCCCCCGGCCCCCCGCAAGGTCTGGGTGGTCTACGAGGTGAAGCCCGGGGACGCCTTGGAGGCCATCGCCAGGCGCTTCGGGGTGGATCCGCGGCACATCCTCTGGTCCAGCGGGCTGAAGGACGCGAGGCTCTACCCAGGCCAGCGCCTCCTCATCCCCATCGTGGACCAGGAGGCGGACGCTCCCCCCAGGCTTCCCCCTGGGGTGGAGGCCTACCGCGTCCGGCCCGGGGACACCCTGGAGGCCATCGCCAAGCGTTTCGGGGTGAGCCTTCTGGACCTCGTTTCCGCCAACCCGACCCTGGAGAGCCTGGACCGGCTGGTGGCGGGAAGCGAGCTCTACATCCCTCGGAAGGCCAAGGGGCTCGTGGTGGCCTTGGGGGAGGGGCAGACCCTCTTGGACCTGGCGGAGCGCTTCGGCCTTTCCCCCGTGGAGCTCGCCCGGGCGAACGGGGTGAAGGACCCCCTGGCCCTCCGCCCTGGGGACCGGGTCCTCATCCCGGGGGTCCAGGCCAAGACCACCTACGAGCGCCTCCTCGCCAAGCAGGAGGCGGAGCGGAGGGCCCGCCTCGAGGCCGAACGTCGCCGCCAAGAGGAGCTTAGGCGCCTCGCCGAGGAAAGGAGGCGGCAGGAGGCCCTGCGCCAGGCCCAGGCCCAGAGGCGCCAGGCCCAGGCGTCCCGTCCCCAGGTGCGCCGGGTGAGCTACCGGGAAGGGGGGATGCGCTGGCCCCTCTCTGGCTTCCGCATCACCACCTACTTCGGCCAGCGGGGGGCCTTCCAGCGCTACCACACGGGGATAGACCTGGCCGCCCCCTACGGCACCCCCATCGTGGCCGCCAAGGCGGGCCGCGTGGAGGTGGCGGGCTGGAGCTCATGGGGCTACGGCTTCCACGTGGTCCTGGACCACGGGGGGGGGTTGGAGACCCTTTACGCCCACATGTCCCGCATTGCCGTGCGGCCCGGGGAGTGGGTGGAGGCGGGGCAGGTCATCGGCTACGTGGGCTCCACCGGTTGGTCCACGGGGCCCCACCTCCACTTTGAGGTGCGGGTGAACGGCCTCGTCAAGAACCCCTTGAGCTATCTCCCCTAGGCGCGCTAAGGGTCCAAACGGGGGTTTGGCACCGCGGGGCTAAAGGGGGTCCTTTTGGGGCGCCCACGTGCAAGGCCCCCTGGGGTTTTGGGCCCTTGACCCCGGGAGGCGTAAGCTGGAGGATGGAGGGCGGGATGGAAAAGGGCACCTTCCAGATCAAGACGGGCTTTGCGGAGATGTTCAAGGGCGGGGTGATCATGGACGTGACCACCCCGGAGCAGGCGGTGATCGCCGAGGAGGCGGGGGCGGTGGCGGTGATGGCCCTGGAGCGGGTCCCTGCGGACATCCGCGCCCAGGGGGGCGTGGCCCGCATGTCCGACCCCAAGATCATCAAGGAGATCATGGCGGCCGTCTCCATCCCCGTCATGGCCAAGGTGAGGATCGGCCACTTCGTGGAGGCCATGATCCTCGAGGCCATCGGGGTGGACTTCATTGACGAGTCCGAGGTGCTGACCCCCGCCGACGAGGAGCACCACATTGACAAGTGGAAGTTCAAGGTGCCCTTCGTCTGCGGGGCGAGGAACCTGGGGGAGGCCCTGAGGCGCATCGCCGAAGGGGCGGCCATGATCCGCACCAAGGGCGAGGCGGGGACGGGCAACGTGGTGGAGGCGGTGCGCCACGCCCGCACCATGTGGAAGGAGATCCGCTACGTCCAGTCCCTCCGGGAGGACGAGCTCATGGCCTACGCCAAGGAGATCGGGGCGCCCTTTGAGCTCGTCAAGTGGGTGCACGACCACGGCCGCCTCCCCGTGGTGAACTTCGCCGCAGGCGGCATCGCCACCCCCGCCGACGCCGCCCTCATGATGCACCTGGGCATGGACGGCGTCTTTGTGGGAAGCGGCATCTTCAAGTCGGGGGACCCCAGGAAGCGGGCCCGGGCCATCGTGCGGGCCGTGGCCCACTACAACGACCCCGAGGTGCTGGCCGAGGTGAGCGAGGACCTGGGCGAGCCCATGGTGGGCATCAACCTGGACCAGCTCAAGGAGGAGGAAAGGCTTGCCAAGCGGGGCTGGTAGGGCGGTCTGCGGGGTCTACGAGGTCCACCCGGAAAGGGTGGAGAAGGCCCGGGCCGCCCTGCCCGAGGAGAGGGTGGTCAAGGAGGCCGCCCTCCTCCTCAAAGCCCTTTCCGACCCCACGAGGATGCGCCTGCTCCTCGCCCTCAAGGCGGTGGGGGAGCTTTGCGTCTGCGACCTCGCCCTCCTCGCCGGGGTTTCGGTCTCGGCGGTGAGCCACCAGCTCAGGCTTCTCCGCCAGGCGCGGCTCGTGGACTTCCGCCGGGAGGGCAAGCAGGTCTACTACCGCCTGGCCGACGCCCATGTGGCCCGCCTGTTGGAGCTGGCCTTGGAGCACGCAGAAGAAAACACTTGACCATTAGCTCAAATGATGCTACCCTAGGGGCATGGAGGCTCCTAAGGTGCGCGTTTTCCGGGTGGAGGGCATGGACTGCGCCGATTGCGCCCGGAAGGTGGAAGATGCCCTGAACCGGGTCCCTGGGGTGGTCAAGGCGGAGGTGAGCTTCCAAAGCGGCAAGGCCTACCTCCAACTGGAGGTCCCCCAGGCGGAGGAGGAGGCCGCCCGGGCCCTTTCTGCTCTGGGGTACCGCCTCCGTCCGGAAGGGAAGGAGAAAGGGGGGTTACCTGGGCCCTGGCGCTGGGCTTTGGCCTCCGGTGGGCTTCTCCTGGGGGCCTTTGGGTTCTCCCAGCTCCTGCCCCAGCTGGGGGCCTTGGCCTACACCCTGGCGGCCTTGGTGGGGGTCTTCCCGCTCTTCCGGCGGGCCCTCCGCTCTTTCCGGCAGAACCCTTTTAGCATCCAGACCCTGGTGAGCGTGGCCACCCTGGGGGCTTTGGCCATCGGCGCCCAGGCGGAGGCGGCGGTGGTGGTCTTCTTGTTCCTGGTGGGGGAGGTGTTGGAGGCCTACGCTGTGGCCCAGGCCCGGGGGGCGCTTTTCGCCCTGGGGGAGCTTTTGCCCCGGCGGGTCTACCGCCTGGGGGCGATGGGGGTGGAGGAGGTGCCCCTCGAGGCCCTTCGGGTGGGGGACCGGGTGCGGGTACCCCCCGGGGAGCGGGTACCCGCCGACGGCCGGGTGCTCCAGGGGGAGGCCTTGGTGGAGGAAAGCGCCTTCACCGGGGAGCCTCTGCCCCAGGCCAAGGGCCCGGGGGACCGGGTCCTGGGGGGCAGCCTGGTGGCCGAGGGCAGCCTGGTGCTCCAGGTGGAGCGCCACCCCAAGGCAGGCTTCCTGGCGGAGATGGAGCGCATGGCGGAGGAGGCCTTGCTTAAAAAAAGCCAGGCGGAGCGGGTGGTGGACGCCTTCAGCCGCCGCTACACCCCCGCCGTCCTCCTCTTGGCGGGCTTTGTGGCCTTGGTGCTTCCCCTTTTTCAGGGGGATTTCCTGGGCCACCTCTACAAGGCCTTGGCCCTCCTCCTCATCGCCTGCCCCTGCGCCCTGGTGGTGTCGGTGCCCGCGGCCATCGCCGCCGGGGTGGCCCGGGGTGCCCGGGCAGGGGTGCTCTTCAAAAGCGGAGCGGCGCTGGAGGCCCTCGGGCGGGTGCGGAACCTGGCCCTGGACAAGACGGGTACCCTAACCCTCGGCCGGCCCCGGCTGGTGCGGGTGGTGCCCCTTGGGATAGGTGAGGAGGAGGCCTTGGCCCTGGCCAAGGCGGTGGCCGAGGGGTCGAGCCATCCCCTGGCCCGGGCGGTGCGGGAGGCCGCGCCGGAGGTGGGGGCACCCTTGGCCGAAGGACACCGGACGGAGCCCGGCTTGGGTGCCTTCGCCTGGGTGGAGGGGAGGGAGGTGGGGCTCGTGCGCCCCGAGGCGGTGCCCCTCCCCAAGGAGGTGGCGGAGGTGGTGCGGGAGCTGGCCCAAGAAGGCCATAGCCTTTCCCTCCTGGTGGAAGGGACGAGGGCCTTGGCCGTTTTTGCCTTCCAAGACACGCCTAAGGAAGAGGCCCAGGCGGCCTTACGGGCGCTGCGCGCCCTGGGCCTAAGGCTTCACCTCCTCACGGGGGATCGGGAGGAGGCGGCTTTGGCCCTGGGCAAGGCCCTAGGGCTAAAGCCTGAAGAGATTAGGGCAGGGCTTTCCCCCTTGGACAAGCTTCGGGCGGTGGAGGCGTTGGCCCAGGAAGGCGGGGTGGCCATGGTGGGGGATGGGGTGAACGACGCCCCCGCCCTGGCCCGGGCCACCGTGGGCCTGGCGGTGGTGGAGGGGACGGAGGCGGCCTTGCGGGCGGCGGATGTGGGCCTGTTGGGACTGGCCGCCCTGCCTCGAGCCTTCCGCTTAAGCCGCATGACCCTGGCCGTGGTGCGGCAAAACATCGCCCTGGCGGTGGGCCTTAAGGGGGTTTTCCTCCTGAGCACCCTCCTGGGGCTTACGGGGCTTTGGCCCGCCGTCTTGGCCGACAACGGGGCCCTGTTCCTGGTGACCCTGAATAGCCTCAGGCTCCTCTGGGCACGGGTGTAGGGGGTGGCCCGATCTGGCCTTTGGCTTCACCATGGCCCTCTTTATCGCCGGCTTGGCCTTTTCTGGAGAGATGCTGGACCAGGCCAAGGTGGGGGTCCTTGGGGCCTCCTTGGTGGCCGGGGCCCTGGGCTTCTTCCTGGTGCGCACGGCGCTTGACAGGCCCACCGCCTAGGGCCAGGATGAGGGGCGTGGTTGGCGTTTTGGCCCTACAAGGCGATTTCCGCGAGCACAAGGAGGCCCTCAGGCGGCTTGGGGTGGAGGCCAAGGAGGTGCGCAAGCCCGAGCACTTAGAGGGCCTAAAAGCCCTCATCGTGCCTGGGGGCGAGTCCACCACCATCGGCAAGCTGGCCCGGGAGTATGGCCTCGAGGAGGCCGTGCGGCAACGGGTGGCGGAGGGGAGCCTGGCGGTTTTTGGCACCTGCGCCGGGGCCATCTGGCTCGCCCGGGAGATCCTAGGCTACCCCGAGCAACCCCGCCTCGGGGTCTTGGACGCCGCCGTGGAGCGGAACGCCTTCGGGCGGCAGGTGGAAAGCTTTGAGGAGGACCTGGAGGTGGAGGGCCTCGGCCCCTTCCACGGCGTCTTCATCCGCGCCCCCGTCTTCCGCAGGCTGGGGGAAGGGGTGGAGGTCCTGGCCAGGCTTGGGGACCTCCCCGTCCTGGTGCGCCAGGGGAAGATCCTCGCCAGCAGCTTCCACCCCGAGCTCACGGAGGACCCCCGCCTCCACCGCTACTTCCTGGAGCTCGCCGGGGTTTGATACCACCCCATGCTGGCTTGCGCCAGCATGGGGGCCCCGGCAAAAGGCTCCTAGGGGACTTCCCCGGGTCAGCCAAGCGAAGGAAACAGGGAGAAGGGGTGTGAGTACCCCACCGCGGCGAAGGCCGCGGTGGGGGCCCCAAAAGGGACTTCCCAAGCCTGAAAGCGTGGGCTTAGGGGCGCATCCTGGTGTACATCCTCGGGAAGGGGATGGCCTCCCGCACGTGGGAAAGCCCGCAGATCCAGGCCACGGTGCGCTCCAGGCCCAGGCCGAACCCCGAGTGGGGGACGCTCCCGAAGCGGCGGAGGTCCAGGTACCACTCGTAGACCTCCTCCGGGAGGCCGAACTCCCGGATTTTGCGCCTTAGGAGCTCCAGGTCGTGGATCCTCTGGCTTCCCCCGATGATCTCCCCGTAGCCCTCGGGGGCGAGGAGGTCGTCGTTGAGGACAAGCTCGGGGTCTGAGGGGTCCGGCTCCATGTAGAAGGCCTTGATGCGGGCGGGGTAGCGCTCCACGAAGACGGGGCGGTCAAACCGGCGGCTTAGGGCGGCCTCGTGGGGGGCCCCGAAGTCCTCCCCGTAGGGGAGGGGAGGGACCTCGGGGTCCTCTTGGGCGATCTGGTTTACCAGGGCCACGGCCTCCTTGTAGGTGAGCCTGGGGTAGTGGCCCTCCGCGGCGGGCTCCAGGGCCTTGGGGTCCCGCCCGAGCATCTCAAGCTCCTTGGCGCGCCTTTCCAGCACCCTGGCCACGAGGAAGCGCACGAGCTCCTCCTGGAGGGCCATGTTCTCCTCGTGGGTCATGAAGGCCACCTCGGGCTCCACCATCCAGAACTCCAGGAGGTGGCGCCGCGTTTTGGAGCGCTCCGCCCGGAAGGTGGGGCCGAAGGTGTAGACCTTGGCGAAGGCCAGGGCCCCGGCCTCGGCGTAAAGCTGCCCCGACTGGGAGAGGTAGGCCTTCTCCCCGTCAAAGAGCTCCACCTCAAAGAGCTCCGTGGTCCCCTCCACGGCGCTTGGGGTGAGGATGGGGGCGTCAAAGCGGAGGAAGCCCCGCTCTCCGAAGAACTCGTGGATGGCCCTTTCCAGCTCGTCCCGGATGCGCATCACGGCGAAGGGGCGGCGGTGGCGGAGCCAGAGGTGGCGGTGGTCCATGAGGAAGTCTATGCCGTGCTCCTTGGGGCCGATGGGGTACTCCCCCTGGGGCCGGCTCACCACCTGAAGGTCCCGCACGGCGAGCTCAAACCCCCCCGGGGCCCTCCTGTCCTCCCGCACCCGGCCCCACACCCTTAGGGCGGTCTCCTGGGGGAGGTGGTCCGCTTCCCGGAAGACCTCTTCCGGCACCTCCCCCTGGACCACCGTGGCCTGGAGGAAGCCGGTGCCGTCCCGGAGGATGAGGAAGTGGATCTTGCCCTTGGAGCGCCTCTGGTAGAGCCAGCCCCTGAGCTCCACCTCCTCGTCCACGTGGCGGGCGATCTCGTCAATGAAGACCCGCATACCCCTCCCAGTCTACGCGTTTACCGGGCGTTCATCCCCTTGGGCCGTCCTTCGGCCCCCGGGTGGGTGGAGGCCGTGGGGGTTTGGGAGGGCCGGGCGGTGGGGCTTACCGTGAGGGCCTTTCCTCCCCCCTGAGGAGGCGGAGGGCCTCGGCCAGGCCGCAGGCCTCCACGGGGGCGACCACCCTTTGGGCTGCCCGCTTCACCGAGGGGGGGGCGTTCCCCATGGCGAGGCCCACCCCCACGGCCCGGAGGAGCTCCAGGTCGTTCTCCCCGTCTCCCACCATGGCGCACTCCGACAGGGAGAGGCCGTAGGCCTCGGCCACAAGCCGGGCGGCGCTGAGCTTGCTCACGCCCTTCTTGGTGAGGGAGACGAAGCGGACCCCCGGCATCTTGGGGCTTTCCGCCACGTGGGCCTGAAGCCCTTGGGGAAGGCCTTCCAGAAGCGCCCCCAGGGGGGCTTCGGGCCCCGCCAGCACCTGGAGGCGCACCAGGGGGGAGGGCAGGCGGAGGAGGTCGGCCCCTTCCGCCTCCACCCCGAGGAGGCGCTGGTGGGCCTCGAGGAGGGGGCTATCCCCTTCCACGAAGAAGCCCCCGTCCGCCGTGTAGCCCTCGAGGGGAAGGGCGAGCCTGCGGGCGAGTCGGACGGCCTCCCGGGCCGCCTCCTCCGGCAGGGCCTCCACGTGGAAGGGCCTTGCAGGGGGCTCGTGGGGGTCCTCTTCCAGGGCCAGGACCACGGCCCCCGACTCGTAAACGTGGAGGCCCGTGGGGGCGAGCCTCCGGGCGAGGAGGAGGGCCTCCCCCCGGCCGGGCCGGCCCGTGACCAGGGCGAAGCGGACCCCCAGGGCCTTCAGGGCCTCCACCTCGGGCCAGACGCAAGGGGGCACCCCCTCCCGGCCCACCAGGGTGCCGTCCACGTCTACGAAGACCAGGCGGACCATGGGCTTTCCCGCGCTCAAACCTCCCCCGTCTGGACGATCACCGCCTCGCCCCCGATCTGGACGCTGTAGGGCTCGCCCGTGGGGCTGTACTCCACCTGGACCTCCACCACCCCGGGGTTGCCCAGGTGGTGCCCCTGGTAGACGGTGAGGAGGACCTTTCCCTCCCGCCTCGGCACCACCCCGGCCCGGGCGAGGAGGGCCCCCAGGGCGGCGTTGGCGGAGCCCGTGACCGGGTCCTCGGGGATGCCGAGGAGGGGGGCGAAGTCCCGGGCGTAGAAGCTCCTCGGGCCCATGGGGGCGTAGGCGTGGACCGTGGCCACGTCCAGCCGGAAGCAGAGCGCCTTGAGCCGTTCCATTTCCGGCTCCAGGGCGTCCACCACCCCCGGGGCGATGAGGGGCACGAAGAGGCTCCAAAGCCCGGTGAAGGCCACCCCGTAGGGGAGGCCCCGGTGGAGGTAGCGCTCGTCGGAGCCTAAGGCCTCGAGGACCTCCCTCAGGGCCCGGTAGGGGGGAAGGTCCCGGAACCTGGGGGCGGGGCCCCGGACCCAGGCCTTGCGGGGCTCCCCCGCCTCCACCACGAGCTCCACGGGCAGCACCTCCGTGGGCGTGTGGAGGTATAGGCGCGTCGTCCCTTCCGGCACCAGGCCGGTGCGGGCCGCGGTGAGGCCCACGGCCACGGCGGCGTGCCCGGAGAACTCCACCTCCCCCCCCGGGGCGAAGAAGCGGACGGAGAGGGCTGTGCCGGTGCGCTCCAGGAGGAAGGCGGCCTCGGCCGCCCCCAGGTTTTGGGCCACCGCCCGCATCTCCTCCGGGGACATCCCCCGGGCGTCCAGGACCACGGCCACCCGGTTGCCCGCCCCGGGAGTGGGGGCAAAGACGTCCACCAGGGCGTAGGGGATCCGCTTCATGGCCGGACCACCATAAGGCCGAGCTCCCTAAGCTGCTCCTCGGGCACGGGGCTCGGGGCGCCGGTCAGGGGGTCCTTGCCCTCCTTGTTCTTGGGGAAGGCGATGACCTCGCGGATGGAAGAGCTTCCCGTCATGAGGGCGAGGAGGCGGTCCAGCCCCCAGGCGATCCCCCCGTGGGGCGGGGCCCCGTACTCCAGGGCCTCGAGGAAGAACCCGAACTTCTCCCTTTGCTCCTCCTCGCCGATGCCCAGAAGCCGGAAGACCCGGGCCTGGAGCCTGGGGTCGTGGATGCGGATGGACCCCCCGCCCACCTCCACCCCGTTGAGGACGAGGTCGTAGGCCAAGGCCCGCACCCTCCCGGGGTCTTCCTCCAGGAGGGGCAGGTCCTCGGGGTGGGGGCTCGTGAAGGGGTGGTGCATGTAGGTCCACCCCCCCCTCTCCTCGTCCCACTCCAAAAGGGGAAAGTCCACCACCCAGAGGAAGCGGAAGCCTTCCCGCTTGAGGCCCAAAAGGTCCGCCGCCCTAAGCCGCACCGCCCCCAAAGCCGTGGCCGCCACCTTGCGGGGCCCGGCCACGAAGAGGAGGGTGTCCCCGGGCCTGGCCTCCGTGGCTTGGAGCAAAGCTTCCCGCATGGGTTCTAAAAACTTGGCCACACCCCCGGAAACCCCCCCCTCCTCCACCCGGGCCCAGGCGAGGCCCTGGGCCTTGTGGCGCTTGGCCACCTCCTCCAGCTCGGCGATCTCCTTGCGGGAGAGGGCCTTGGGGAGGGCAAGGGCCTTCACGCTTTCCGCCTCCCGGAAGACCCGAAACCCGCTCTCCCGGAAGAGGGGGCCCACCTCCTTGAGCTCCAGGCCGAAGCGGAGGTCGGGCTTGTCGGAGCCGTAGCGCTCCATGGCCTCCTCGTAGGAAAGCCTGGGGAAGGGGAGGGGAAGCTCCACCCCCAAGGCTTCGCGGAAGACGTGGGCCATGAGGCGCTCGTTGAGCTCCAGGACGTCTTCCACCTCCACGAAGCTCATCTCCAGGTCCAGCTGGGTGAAGTCGGGTTGGCGGTCGGCGCGGAGGTCCTCGTCGCGGAAGCAGCGGGCGATCTGGAAGTAGCGGTCTAGCCCCGCCACCATCAGCATCTGCTTGAAGAGCTGGGGGGACTGGGGCAGGGCGTAGAAGAGGCCGGGCTCGTGGCGGTAGGGCACCAGGAAGTCCCGGGCCCCTTCCGGGGTGCTTTTGGTGAGAAAGGGGGTCTCCACCTGGACGAAGCCCTCCCGGTCCAGGAAGTCCCAGATGGCCTTGATGACCCGGTGGCGTAGGCGCAGGTTCTCCTGCATGCGCCGCCTTCTTAGGTCCAGGTAGCGGTACTTGAGGCGGAGCTCCTCACTTGCCTCCTTCTCCTCCTCCCCCCGCCAACCCGCGTCCACGGGGAAGGGGGGCGTTTTGGCCTCGGCGAGGACCTCGAGGGAAGAGAGCTCCACCTCCACCCGCCCCGTGGCGAGGCGGGGGTTGGGCTCGGGGCGGAGGCGCACGAGGCCCTTGGCCCGCACCACCCACTCGGGGCGCACCCGTTCGGCGGCGGCGTAGGCGGGGCTATTGGGGTGGGCCACGAGCTGGACCAGGCCCTCCCGGTCCCTGAGGTCCAGGAAGATGAGACCGCCGAGGTCGCGGCGGCGGTTCACCCAGCCTTCCAGGACCACCTCCTCGCCCACGTGGGTTTCCCTCAGGCTTCCGGCGTAGTGGGTGCGACGCATAATCCTCCCAAGCTTACCGGATTCTCACCCGAGGGTCTGGAGGAGGTAGCCCGGCGCCTCCTCCCGGCTTAAGCGCACCTGCTCCCCGGTGGCGAGCCTCTTCAGGGTCACCTCCCCCGCCCGGAGCTCGTCCTCTCCCAGGAAGCCCGCGAAGGCCGCCCCCCGCTTCAGGGCTTCCTCCAGGCCCTTGGCCGGCTTCCTGGGGGCGAGGGCGTACTCGGCCCGAAGGCGGGGCCTCAGGGCCTCGGCCAGGTAGAAGGCCTCCTCCACCGCTTCCTCCGTGAGGGGGATGAGGTAGAGGTCGGGGCCCTTCTCCTCGGGGAGGCCGAAGCCCTCGGCCTCGAGGGCCAGGGCCACCCGCTCCACCCCGAAGGCGAACCCCACCCCGGGAACCCTGGGCCCCCCCAGGAGCTCGGAAAGCCCGTCGTACCGCCCCCCGCCTCCCAGGGCGGACTGGGCCCCGATCTCCTCGTGGTGCACCTCAAAGGCGGTGCGCACGTAGTAGTCCAGCCCCCGCACCAAGGCGGGCTCCAGCTCGTAGGGAACGGAAAGCCTTTCCAGGTGGCGCTCCACCTTGTGCAGGTGGGCCCGGGCCTCCTCCCCCAGGAAGTCCAGCATGGGCCTCACCCCGAGCTCCTTGAGGAGGGCCTGGTCCCTCTCGCTCTTGGAGTCCAGGATGCGCATGGGGTTGAGCTCCAAGCGCTCCTTGGAGTCCTCGGAGAGGGCCTCCCGGTGGGGGGAGAGGACCTCCCGCAGGTAGGCGTTGTAGCGCGCCCGGTCCTCGGGGTCCCCCACGGAGGAGAGCTTGACCTTGAGGCGCCTGAGGCCGAGCTCCTTGAGGCACTCGTAGAGGAGGACCACGGCCTCGGCGTCCAGGATGGGGCTTTCCGAGCCCAGGGCCTCGTAGTTCACCTGGTGGAACTGGCGGTACCGTCCCTTTTGGGGCCTTTCTGCCCGGAACATGGGCCCCGCCATCCAAAGCCTCACGGGCTGGGGCCAGACCTTCATCCCGTGCTCCAGGTAGGCCCGGACCATGGCGGCCGTGCCCTCGGGGCGCAGGGTGAGGGAGCGCCCGCCCCGGTCCTGGAAGGTGAACATCTCCTTGCGCACGATGTCCGTGGCCGCCCCCACGCCCTTCTCAAAGACCTGGGTTTCCTCAAAGATGGGGGTGACGAGCTCCAGGGCCCCCGCCGCCTCCAAGACCTTGCGGGCGGTGGCCACGATGCGCTGGTGCATCCTGAGCTCCTTGCCGAAAAGATCCTTGGTGCCCCGCACGGCCCGAGCGGTCATACCCTTCCACTTTACGGGAAAGGGAGCCCTGGTATCCTGAGGCCGTGCTGGGGCGGAAGAGGCTCGGGCTCCTCGCCCTTTACGTCCTCCTCACCCTGGTGGCCTCCACCGGGGTGGCCCTCCAGCTTTACCTCATGGAGCGGCAGAACCCCGCCCTCCAGGCGGACTGCCGCGCCCCGGGAGAGGAGGTGCACCACAGCCTCCTCTGCGGCCTCCAGCTCGCCCCGGGCCTCCCCCCTGTGGACCCGCCCGCCCCGCCGGGGCCCATGGCCTTCCTTAAGGTCCGGCCGGAGGCCCGGGCGGGCTTTCCCCCACCTTTCCCGCTTCCCAGCCCCCCACGCGCCCCGCCCTTCCTCGCCTGAGGCCAGGACGAAGGGCTTTTGGCCTTGGACGAAAGGAGGTGCGCGGTGCGCGTGGTGGTGTGGACGGACGATCTTTCCCTTTACGCCCGGCTCGCCCCGGCGCTTTGGGCGGCGGGCGTGGCGGTGTCCTGGCGCGAGGGGGAGGGGCTCACTCTGGCCGACCTCGCCCACCTGGAACGGGGGGAGGTCCTCTTCTGGCCCACCCCGGGGGGCCTGCGGGTCTACGACCCCAGGCGGCGGGCCTTCCTCACCCGCAAGGACGACCCCAAGACCCTGGCCGAGGGGCTTCGCGGACGGCTCGGCCTGCGGCTCACCGGGCGGGAGGCCGAGGTCCTGGAGGCCCTCGGTCGGGGGGTGGAGCCCAGGCCTTCCGCCTTGGGCCGGGCCCTGGGCCTCGCCCCCTGGCAGGCCCGCTTCGCCCTCCGGGGGCTTGGCCGGAAGTTCGGCCTGAACCTAGAAGCCCTCCTCCGCCTCGCCCGGCATCAGGTGCAGGTAGCGGGGCTTCAGGACCACCTTGATCCGCCTCCCGGGCGCGAGGTGGAGCCTGGCCTGCACGTGCCGGGGGAGGAGGAGGGTGAGGGCGAGGGGGCCCTGGAAGCGCCCCCGGTAGGCCAGGCCCTGGGGGTAGAGGCTTTCCAGTAGGCCTTCCAGGACGTTTTCCGGGGGTGGGGGGCGGTCCTCCCGCACCACGATGACCTCGGCCGCCCGCACCCCCACGTAGACCCGTCCTCCCGGCCGGGCCCAGGGGGGGAGGGGAAGGTGGAGGCGGACGCCTTCCGCCTCCACCCCGCCCTCCACCACCCGGGCGGGGAAGAGGTTCTCAAAGCCCAGAAGCCGCGCCGCGCTCGCCGTGCGCGGGGCGGCGAGGACCTCCTCCGGGGGGCCTTCCTGGAGGATCCGGCCCCCCTCGAGGACCACGAGCCAGTCGGCCAGGCCCGCGAGCTCCGGGTCGTGGCTCACCGCCAGGGTGGGCAGGCCCTCCCGGCGGATGAGGGCGGCGAGCTCCGCCAGGACCTGGTGCTTGGTCAGGGGGTCCAGGGCGCTCGTGGGCTCGTCCAGGAGGAGGAGTTCGGGCTTTCGCGCCAGGGCCCGGGCCAGGGCCACCCGCTGCCGCTGCCCCCCGGAAAGCTCCCCCGGCCGCTTGTGGGCCTCTTCCAAAAGGCCCACCCGCGCGAGGAGGGCGAGGGCCCTCGCTTTGCGGTCCCTGCCCTTGAGGGGGAAGGCCACGTTCTCCCAGGCGGTCATGTGGGGGAAGAGGGCGAGGTCCTGGGGCAGGTAGCCCACGGGGCGCCTTTCCGGGGGAAGGCCGCCGAAGGGGGTGCCCTCTGCGGGGAGGAGGCCCGCCAGGGCCTTGAGGAGGCTGGTCTTGCCCGCCCCGCTTCGCCCTAGGAGCACGGTGAAGCCCCGCACCCGGAAGCGGGCCTCGAGGCGAACGGGCCGGTTCAGCCGGTAGTGGACCTCCAGGAGCGCCACCTCCCTTCCAGGGTCCGCACCAGGGCGAGGAGGAAGAGGCTTAGGCCGAGGAGGACCAGGCTCGCCTGGGCCGCCTCGGCGAAGCGCAGCGCCTGGACCAGGTCGTAGAGGTAGATGCTCACCATCTGGGTCTTCCCCGGGATGGAGCCCCCCACCATCAGGACCACCCCGAACTCCCCCAGGGTGTGGGCGAAGGCGAGGAGGGTGCCGGAGAGGAGGCCGGGCCAGACCAGGGGGAGGACCACCCGGGCGAGGATCCGGTAACGGGGGACCCCCAGGGTGCGGGCCACCTCCAGGAGGTTCGGGTCCAGGGCCAGGAAGGCCTCCCGGTAGGCGTTGAGGGCAAAGGGGAGGCTGAAGAGGACGCTGGCGAGGACCAGGCCCTCAAAGCGGAAGGCCCAGGACACGCCGAAAAGCCTCGCCCACGGTCCCTCGGGCCCCAGGAAGAGGAGGAGGTAGAACCCCAGGACCGTGGGGGGGAGGACCAGGGGGAGGAGGAAGACCGCTTCCAGCAAGGCCTTCCCCGGGAAGCGGCGGAAGGCGAGGAGCCAGGCGAGGGGCGCGCCCGCGAGGAGGAGGATCCCCGAGGCCAGGGCGGCCACCCGGAGGGAGAGGAAGAGGGCGTCCCAGAAGAGGGGGTCCATCATTCCCCGGGAAGGAGGAAGCCGTAGCGCCGGAAGACGGCCCGGGCCTCGGGGCTTCCCACGTAGGCGTAAAAGGCCAGGACCTCAGGGCGGCCGCGCCCCTTGAGGACGAGGTAGTCCTGCTCCAGGGGGAGGTGGCTCCCGAGGGGGGCGAGCCAGTACGCTCCCGCCCCGGAGAGGCTTTCGTGGACCGCCAGGGAGAGGGCGAGGAGGCCCACCCGGGTGGCGGCGAGGGCGAGCTGGGCCGTCTGGGAGATGTTCTCCCCGTAGACGAAGGCGAAGCGGGGCTTCCCTTGGCGCAAGGGCGCGGCGTCCCAGTAGGCCTCCACCCCTCCCGTGAGCCTTTCCCAGGGGATCTCCTCCCAGGAGAGGAGGGGGAAGGGCTTGGCCAGGCCGGGGAGGGGGACGTCCTTGCGCCGCAAAAGCCCCAGGTGCTCCAGGAGGGTGACGGCGGCCCGGCCGTAGGGGGCGTGCACGGGGTTGGCGAGGGCGAGCTGGGTCACCCTCGGGTCCTTCAGGGCCTCGGGGCCGGGCTTGAGGCCGAGCTTCCGGTCCACCCAGAGGACCACCCGCCCGAGGGCGTAGGGCCTCCGCGTGCCGGGCTCGGCGAGGCCTTTCCGCTCCAAAAGCTCGGGGTAGACCTTGTCGGCGGAGAAGAAGAGGTCGGCCTCGAGGCCCTGGGTGAGCTGGGCGTAGAGCTTGCCGGAGGAGCCGAAGACGAGCTCCACCCTCACCCCGGGGTTTTTCCCTTCAAAGGCCCGGGCGACCTCGGGGAGGGCGTACTGGAGGTCCGAGGCCGCCACCACCCGCACCACCTTCTGGGCGAAACCGGGGAGGAAGAGGAGAAGAAGGGCCACCAAGCGTCTTCCCATGCGCACCTCCTTTGCGACCGCGGCAGGCGGCGGGGTTGCCCCCGCCACCCCGGGGCCCGTGGGCCCGGCCCGGAAGGCCCAGGGGGTCTACCCGGGCTCGGAGGCAAGGCCATCTTACTAAGTACCCCACCGCGGCGAAAGCCGCGGTGGGGGCCCCAAAAGGACCTTCCCAAGCCTTATTTCGGGCGACCCATGTTGCGAAATCAACGTGCAGCCACTTAGGACCTCCCGTGGGCGGGAGGCTTGGGCGTCCCGCGTTGCGCGACCCAGCCCTTAGAAGAGGGGCTCCTGGCTCACCGCCTTTACCGGGCGCCTTTCCTTGGGAGGGAGGGCGTCCAGGGCCCGCTTGACCTCTTGGATGTCCAGCCAGGTGAGGTGCTTGGGGCTTCCCGGGGCCCGGCTCGGGTTCCTGAGGAGGTAGGCGGGGTGGAACATGGGGAAGACCTTGATCCCGTGCCACTCGTACCACTTCCCCCGCACCTTGGTGATGGAGACCTTCTCCCCCAGGAAGAACTCGGCGGCCACCGCCCCCAAGGGGACGATGATCTGGGGGGCGATGAGCTCAATCTGCTTGAGGAGCCACTTGTCCGTGCAGATCTTGGCCTCGTCGGGAAGGGGGGCGCGGTTTTGCGGGGGGCGGCACTTGACGATGTTGGTGATGTAGACCTCCTCCCTGGAAATCCCCGCCGCCTCCAGGATGCGGTTTAGCAGCTGCCCCGCCTTGCCCACGAAGGGGCGGCCCGTCTTGTCCTCCTCCTCCCCGGGGCCTTCCCCCACGATCATGAGCTTTGCGTCCGGGTTTCCCTCCCCGAAGACCACCCGGGTTCGGCCCTCCGCCAGGCGGCAGGCGGTGCAGTTTTGCGCCTGGGCCTGAAGGAGTTCCAGGGTCATTGCAAGGGCTTGCGGGCCTTGCGGGCTTCGCGGCGGACCTTGGGGTCCAGGCCGATCATCAGGAAGAAGTTCTCCAGGGCGTTTTCCTGGCCCTTGATCTCGGGGTACTGGTCCTCGGGCGTCCCGGTGACGAAGGGCAGGGAGCGGTAGAGTTCCAAAGCGTAGGCCACGGCGGCCTCCGGGCCCTCGCGCTCCGCCACCTCGGCCAGCTTGGCGTAGACCTCGCGCCGGGCCTCGGCGTGGCGGCGGAAGACCTCGGGGTTGGGAGTTTCCGGCGCCCGCAACACGTCCTGTTTGGCGATGCGGCGGTAGTGCTTGAGCCCGCGAACGATCTCTTCCGTGGTGAGCGTCACCTTGAACTCCATGCCCCCTCCTTTCGGGTCCTGGGACCCGGCCTTGCCCCGATTATAAATCCCTTCATGGGGGGTGCGTATACTTGGAGGGATGGAGCTTCTCGGGTCCTACTGGCTAAGGCGGGCCTTGGCCCGCCTCGCCTCCATGACCGTTTACGAGGGCCAGGACACCCGGACCGGGATGCCGGTGATGGTCCTCGCGGGGGCGAAGGGCGAGCCCGTGGAGGCGGAGGGGAGCCTCAAGGTCCTGGACCGCCTCGAGGACGCCCTCGTCCTGGAATGGCCCCTGGGGGCCGTTCCCTTGAGCCAGTACGCGGGCGTGGCGGACCCCGACCGCCTCGCCCACTGGGTGCGGGAGATCGCCAAGCGCCTCGCCGCGCTTGAGGCCCAGGGCATCCGCTACGCCCCCCGGGCCGAGCTCGTCCTGGTGAAGGGGCGGAGCGTCTGGCTCGTGGGGCCGGGGCTCGAGGCCCTTACGGGGGAGGCCCCTTCCGCCCTCTTGGAGCTTGCCCGCCTCCTCGCCGGCCCCAGGTGGGAGGAGTTCCCCTTGCGGGACGTCCTCGCGCGCCTCGCGCGGGGGGAGGTGGGGCTGGAGGCCCTCTGGGAGCCTCCACCGGAGGAGGCTTCCGCTCCCGAGGCGGCCAAGGAGAAGGAGGCCGAGGCCAGGCGGCTTCCCGTGGAGGTGGGGGCGGCGGAGGCCTCCGCGCCCGCTTCCCCCGGGCCGCCCCTGGAGGAGCCCACGCCGAGCCGCCCCCGGGTCATCCGCATTGAGGAGCCCGAAGACCCGCCCTTTCCCGTGGTGGAGCCCCGGCCCTCGAGGGGAGGGCGGCGGGCGGTGGGCCCCGTCCTCTTCCTCCTTTTGCTCCTGGGGGTGGCCGGGGCCTACATGGGCCTCCTCCGGCCCCAGGGAGGGGCGGCGCGGGACTACCCCATGGAGTTCCGCACCGACCCCCCCACGGAGAAGGCCCTGGTCTACGTCCTGGAGGCCCCCGAGGGGGCGGGGCTTGAGCCCGGGAGCCTCCTCCTCGAGGCCCCGGGGCGGGTGCGCTTCCCCGTCCCCGGGGTGTATCGGCTCCGCATCCAAGTGCCGGGGCGGGAGCCCGTGGACTACCTCCTGGAGGTGCCAAGCCCGCCCCTCACCATCAAGGTGCGCTAGATGAAGGAGGTCTACCGCTACGCCTACCACTATGCCGGCCGGCCCGTGGGGGAGGGCCGCCTCGAGGTGGAGCGGCGCAAAGGGGGGGTGCGGGCCACCCTACAGGCCGAGTTCCTCCCCCCCTTGCCCCCCGGGCGCCAGCGCTGGCAGACGGAGTTGGACGCGGAGGGCTTCTCCCTCCGCTTCCAGGAGCGGGTGGAGGGGAAGGAGGTCCGCGTCTTCGCCGTGGAGCGCCTGGAGGAGGAGGGCGTGGTCCTGGTGAGCCAGGGGAAGGAGAGCCTGGCCTACCCCTACCTCGCCCCCTACCACGACCCCCTCTCCCTCTTCCTTGCCCTCCCGGGCCTCGTCCTCGAGCCCGGGGAGGTGGTCCGCTTCCCCATGCCCGGGGGCCGGGTCTACGTGGAGCGCCTCCCCGACGTGGAGGTGGAGGGGAAGGCGCGGCGGCAGTACCGCCTGCGCCCCGGCCTCTCCCTGGCCCAGGTGGAGGGAGGGCGCCTGGTGCGCGTGGCCCAGCAGGTGGGCCGGCACGTCTTTGAGGCGGTCCTCCTGGAGGCGGAAGGCCCCTGATGCCGCCCCGTACGGGCACGAGGCCGCCTTTCGCGCTGGTATAGTGGGGGCATGATCTACGCCGCCGAGGAGGTGCGGGCCCGTTTCGCCCGCCGGGGCCTCTCCTTTGACCCCACGGTGGAGGAGATCGTGCGGGGCATCCTGGAGGCGGTCCGGGAGGAAGGGGACGAGGCCCTGGACCGGTTCAGCCGGGACCTGGACGGCTACCCGGTGGAGGAGGTCCCCAAGCGGGCCTGGCGGGAGGCCTACGAGGACTTGGACGAGGACCTCAGGGATGCCCTGGAGACGGCCCGGGAGCGCATAGAAGCCTTCTACCGGGAGGAGGCCCGGGGCGGCTTCCTCCGGGCCGAGGGGGGCGGGGTGCTGGCCCAGCTCGTCCGCCCCCTGGAGCGGGTGGGGGTCTACGTTCCCGGGGGAAGCGCCCCCCTCCTCTCCACCCTCCTCATGACCGTGGTCCCGGCCAAGGTGGCGGGGGTGCGGGAGGTGATCGTGGCGAGCCCCCCCAAGGTCCACCCCGGGGTCCTGGCCGCCGCCTGGGTGGCCGGGGCCGACCGCCTCTTTGCCATGGGCGGGGCCCAGGCCATCGCCGCCCTGGCCTACGGCACGGGGCGCGTCCCCCGGGTGGACAAGATCGTGGGGCCGGGGAACCGCTACGTGGTGGCGGCGAAGAGGCTCGTCTACGGCACCGTGGGCATTGACGGCCTCGCCGGCCCCACGGAGACCATGATCATCGCCGACGGCTCCGCCTCTCCCAGGCTCCTCGCCGCCGACCTTCTCGCCCAGGCGGAGCACGGCCCCGACTCCGAGCCCTGGCTCCTCTCCCCGGACCGGGCCCTGTTGGAACGGGTGGAGGCCGAGCTTTTCCGCCAGCTCCAGGACCTCCCCCGGGCGGAGATCGCCCGGCAAGCCCTGGAGAAGGGCGGGCTCGTCCTCACCAAGGACCTGGAGGAGGCCTTCGCCCTCGCCAACCTCTACGCCCCCGAACACCTCTCCCTCGCCCTCTCGGACCCCCTCCCCTGGCTGGAGAAGGTGCAGAACGCCGGGGGGGTCTTCCTGGGGGAGGGGAGCCCCGAGGCCTTGGGCGACTACATCGCCGGGCCCAGCCACGTCATGCCCACCTCGGGGACGGCCCGCTTCCAGGGGGGGTTGGCGGTGCGGGACTTCCTGAAGGTGATCCCGGTGGTGGGCCTTTCCGAGGGCACGGCCCGGGAGCTCGCCCAGAAGGGGGCGCTTTTGGCCCGGGCGGAGGGCCTCGAGGGCCACGCCCGCTCCCTGGACCTCAGGCGATGAGGCTCTTCCACGAGCTCTTAGGCCCCCTGGAGCTTCCCGACCGTTTTCTTCGCATCGTCTCCCTGGCCCCGAACCTCACCGACGCCCTCTTCGCCCTGGGGGTGGGGGAGAGGCTCGTGGGCCGGAGCGCCTTCTGCCACCGCCCGGCCCAGGTCCTCTCCCTTCCTGTGGTGGCCTCCTACACCAAGACCCGCCTGGAGCTCCTGAGGAGCCTAAAGCCCGACCTCGTTCTCCTCTCCACCGGGGTCCAGCGGGAGCAGGCCCTTAGGCTCAAGGAGGAGGGCTTTCCCGTCTACGCCGTGCCCCTCCCCACGAGCCCCTACGGCATTCTGGAAAACCTCTCCACCCTGGGCCACCTCCTGGACCTGGAGGAAAGGGCCACCGCCCTGGCCCACGAGCTCGCCCTCCGCTACGCCGCCCTGAAGGACCGCTTCGCCCTCCGGGTCTACTTTGAAATGGACCTGGGCGGGCCCATCACCGTGGGCCGGGGGAGCTACATCGCCCAGGCCCTCCTGCACCTGGGCCTGAGGCCCCTCTTCCTGGACGTGCCCCAGGCCTACTTCACCCCGGACCTGGAGGAGGTGAGGCGGAGGGCCCCGGACCTCTTCCTCTACGAGCCCAAGCCCTGGGGCAAAAACCCCCTGGAGAAGGCGAGGGCCCTGGCCCGGGAGAGGGGCTGGGACTTCCCCGTGGCGGCCACGGACGGGGACGAGCTCGCCCACTACGGGCCCATGTTCTTCGGCTTCCTGGAGAAGCTCGCCCACCGGGTGGAGGAAACCTTAGCCCAGGCTTAAGGCGGGGCCTGGAGGGGCGGCGTATATTGGAGGCCATGAAGCGCCTGCTCTTTGGGCCCCTTCTCCTCTCCACGGCCCTCCTCCTCACGGCCTGCCCCCAGAATCCGCCCCCGCCCGTGAACCCCGCCGAGTGCCCGGTAGATCCCCTGCGGGTGCAGAGCCTGGATGCTCCTTCTAAGCTGCACGGTTTGGGAAGCTTTGAAGGGGAGTTCGTTCCGGGGGAACTCATTGTAGTGCCCAAACCAGGTCTTTCCCTTCAGAGCTTGCGGGCCTCAGGAGTAGAGCCCCAGGCCCAGCTTGCCCTGGACGTAATCAAGGTGAAGGTTCCCCATGGGGAGGAGAAAGTCCGAGCGGAAGCCCTTTTGCGAGCAGGTGCTCAGTATGTCCAGCCCAACTACGTTTACCGGCCTTTGCGGGCTCCGAATGACCTCTATTACCCCGATCAAAGCGCCTACTTGAATCGGTTGGTGCGTTTAGAAAGCGCTTGGGACTTCAGCACAGGCAGGGGATGCCCGCCCCTTGTGGCCGTTCTAGACACGGGAGTTCTTGCCCACGAGGACTTTCATGCCAGCAAGTACCTCCCCGCCGGGGTTAACCTGGACGTGGCTGACGGAGATGCCAATCCCACGGACGACTCGGCTCCCAACAATTGGGGGCATGGTTTAGAGGTGGCCTCGGTCTTGGGGGCGGATACCAACAACTCTAAGGGAATAGCAGGGACTACCTGGGGTGGATACGTCGTTCCAATCAAGGTTTTCTACCGGGGTGGTGGAGCCACGTATGAAACCCTTTTCAAGGGGGTTCGGTTAGCCCGCCAACTGGGGGCCCAGGTCATCAACATTTCGCTGGGGGGTAACGACTATGACGAGGTTCTGGATGAGGAGCTGGCCCGGGCTCGGAACGAGGGGAGGGTTATTGTAGCTGCGGCGGGAAACTACGAGACCGGGAATGGGGGACCGGTTATGTTCCCTGCCAGCAGCCCCAACACTCTCGCTGTGGGTGCGGTAGATCTCCTTAAAAGACGGGCGAATTTTTCGGCCTATGGCCCCGAGCTTGACCTAATGGCTCCAGGGGTGGAGGTTTTGGCGGCAGGCCCTTCAGGCAACTATCGCTTTGTGAGCGGCACCTCTTTGGCTAGCCCCATCGTGGCCGGAGTGGTGGCCCTCTACATGAGCAAGTACGCCAGCGAGCGGAAGGCGTGGCCTAGCCCGGACCAGGTCTACCAGTGCCTCATCAACACCGCCGAGGACCTGGGTCCTGCCGGTTTGGACCCGGAATACGGCTTCGGCCTTCTCCGGGCCGACCGGGTGATGACGGACACCACCTACTGCTTCCCCTAATCCGCCTCACCCAAAGGGGGCTACACTAGGGCTTCGTGTGGCGGCGGGCGCTCCTTTTCCTGGCCCCTGCCCTCCTCGTGGGGGTTTGGGCCTTTCCCCTTCTGGGCCCTCTCTTCCGGCATGGGGCGGTCCCTAACCCCTTCGCCCTGAAGGAGCCCTTCACCCTTTTGGTCTACGGCTCGAGCCCCGAGTACGTGGGCTACCACAAGAGGGCCCCGGAGCGCTTCCGGGGCCTCGCCGACACCATCCTCCTCGTGCGTCTGGACCCTGGGGCGAACCGGGTGGTGCTCCTCTCCGTGCCCCGGGACGTCTGGGTCCTGCTTCCCGGCCACGGCTGGCACAAGGTGAACGCCGCAAGCCCCTTGGGGGGGCCGGAGCTCATGAAGGAGGCCGTGGCCCGGATCACGGGGGTGCGCCCCGACCGCTACGTGGTGGTGAGCCTCGAGGCCCTCCGCCGGGGCGTGGACGCCTTGGGGGGGGTTCGGGTCTGCGTGGAGAAGCCCATGCGCTACCGGGACCAGGCGGCGGGGCTTGTTATAGACCTGGAGCCCGGTTGCCAGGTGCTTAGCGGCGCGCAGGCGGAGGGCTACCTCCGCTTCCGCAAGGACGCCCTGGGGGACATCGGCCGCATCCAGCGCCAGCAGGCCTTCTTCCACGCCCTGAAGGACCAGCTTTTCTCCCTGCCGGGCCTCCTCCGCCTCCCCCGGGCGGTGGCGGCGGTGGAGCCCTACGTGGCCACCGACCTCACCCGGGGGGAGAAGGGGGCCTTGCTCGGCTTCCTCCTCCGCAGGCCCGCCTTCGTGAGCCTCCTCCTTCCCGGGCGGTTCGCCGGGGGCTGGGCGGTGGACGAGGCGGCCTGGGCCCGGCTTCGGGCGGTCTACTTTGAGGGCCGGGAGGCCTGGGGAGAGGCCTTGGCGGGGAAGCGGGCCGTGGTCCTCTTCGGGCCTGGCCAGGAGGCCCTGGCCCAGGAGGCGGCGGAGCGGCTTAAGGCCTTGGGCCTCTCGGTGAGCCTGCGGGAGCTCGCCCTGGTCCCCGAGCGCACGGAGGTGCTGGAAAACGGCCCGGGCCGCCTCGCCCAGGCCTTGGGCGAGGCCCTGGGCGTTCCCTACCGCGTTTCCGGGGAGGCGGCCTTGGGGGCGGACCTCGTCTTGCGCCTGGGCAGGGGGGGGCTTCCCCGCTGAGGCCACCCCATGCTGGCCCAAGCCAGCATGGGGGCCCCTGCAAAAGGTTCCTAGGGAGCTCGTCGGGCGAAGGACACCGGATGAGCCCTCCACCGCGGCCTTCGCCCTGGGAAAGGGCCTCGGTTCGGGCCTCCCGTGTTGCGCAACCCCCACGTGGCTCCTTAGGATGAAAAGGGCCCGCCGGGGTGGCGGAACGGTAGACGCTGCGGACTTAAAATCCGCTGGGGGGTAGCCCCCGTACGGGTTCGAGTCCCGTCCCCGGCACCAAAACGCCCCGGGCCTAAAGCCCGGGGCGTTTTCCCTCGCGTGGGCTTACTCCGTGGCCTTGGCCTCCTTCAGCATGTTGAGGAGCACGGTCTGGAGGATGCCCCCGTTCTTGTAGTAGTCCACCTCCACGGGGGTGTCCAGGCGGGCGATGGCCTGGAAGCGGACCTCGCTCCCGTCCTCCCGCCTCGCCACGACGTCCACGAGCTTCCTGGGCTTCAGGTCCTCGAGGCCCAGGATGTCGTAGACCTCGTACCCCGTGAGCCCCAGGGTCTCCCGGTTCTCTCCCGGCAGGAACTCCAGGGGCAAGACCCCCATGCCCACGAGGTTGGAGCGGTGGATCCTCTCGTAACTCTCCGCGAGCACCGCCTTGATGCCGAGGAGGTAGGTGCCCTTGGCGGCCCAGTCGCGGCTAGAGCCGGTGCCGTACTCCTTCCCGGCGATGACGAGGAGGGGCGTGCCCTCCGCCTTGTAGCGCATGGCGACGTTGTAGACGAAGTCCACGTCCCCCTCAGGGAGCTTCTTGGCGTAGCCGCCCTCAATCCCGTCCAGCATGAGGTTCTTGATGCGGATGTTGGCGAAGGTGCCCCGCATCATCACCTCGTGGTTGCCGCGCCGGGAGCCGTAGGAGTTGAAGTCCTCCGGCTTCACCCCCTTGCTCAGAAGGTACTGGCCGGCGGGGCTCTTCACGGGGATGGCCCCCGCGGGGGAGATGTGGTCCGTGGTCACGGAGTCGCCGAGGACGAGGAGGACCCTCGCCCCCCGGATGTCCCCCACCTTCCGCTCGCCCAGGTCCTCAAAGAAGGGCGGGTTCTGGATGTAGGTGCTCTCCGGGTCCCACTGGTAGAGCTCCCCGGTGGGGGCGGGGAGGGCCTGCCAGCGCTCGTCCCCTTCAAAGACCTTGCTGTACTCCTTCTTGAAGAGCTCGGGGTCCAGGGTCTTCCGGATGGCCTCCTGGATCTCCTCCATGGAGGGCCAGATGTCCTTGAGGTAGATGGGCTTGCCGTTGGGATCGTAGCCCAAGGGCTCCGTGGTGAAGTCCACGTCCATCCGGCCCGCCAGGGCGTAGGCCACCACCAGCATGGGGCTCGCCAGGTAGTTGGCCTTCACGTGGGGGTTGATGCGGCCCTCAAAGTTGCGGTTCCCGGAGAGGACGGCGGCCACCACCAGGTTCCCCTCCTCCACGGCCTTGGCGATGTCCTCAGGGAGGGGCCCGGAGTTCCCGATGCAGGTGGTGCAGCCGTAGCCCACCAGGTGGAAGCCCAGGGCCTCGAGGAAGGGCATGAGCCCGCTCATCTCCAGGTAGTCCGTCACCACCTTGGAGCCGGGGGCGAGGGAGGTCTTGACCCAGGGCTTCCGGTCCAGACCCGCCTCCACCGCCTTCTTGGCGAGAAGCCCCGCCCCGAGCATCACCGAGGGGTTGGAGGTGTTGGTGCAGCTCGTGATGGCGGCGATGACCACAGAGCCGTGGGTGAGCTCAAACTCCTCGTCCCGGCGCTTGACCAGGACCTTCCTCTGGAGCTGGTCCTCGGAAAGCCCAAAGCCCCGCTCCTTCACGGGCTTGGTGAGGTGGGCGAGGAAGCTCTTCTTGACCTCCTTGAGGGGCACCCGGTCCTGGGGGCGCTTGGGGCCCGCCAGGGAGGGCTCCACCGTGGAGAGGTCCAGCTCCAGGTACTCGGAGTACCGGACCTTCTCCTCCGCCTCCGGGGTGCGGAAGAGGCCCACCGCCTTGGTGTAGGCCTCCACCAGCTCCACCAGCTCCTCGGGGCGGCCCGTCTGGCGGAGGTAGTTCAGGGTCTCCTCGTCCACGGGGAAGAAGCCCATGGTGGCCCCGTACTCGGGGGCCATGTTGGCGATGGTGGCCCGGTCGGGGGTGGAGAGCTTGGCCACCCCGGGGCCGTAGAACTCCACGAACTTGCCCACCACCCCGTGCTTGCGCAGGATCTCGGTGACGGTGAGGACGAGGTCCGTGGCCGTGGCCCCTTCGGGGAGCTCCCCGTAGAGCTTGAAGCCCACCACCCGGGGGGCGAGCATGTAGTAGGGCTGGCCCAGCATCACCGCCTCGGCCTCAATGCCCCCCACGCCCCAGCCCAGGACGCCCAGGCCGTTCACCATGGTGGTGTGGCTGTCGGTGCCCACGAGGCTGTCGGGGAAGGCCAGGGTGAGCCCATCCCGCTTTCCGGTCATCACCACCTTGGTGAGGTACTCAATGTTCACCTGGTGGACGATGCCCGTGCCCGGGGGCACCACCCGGAAGTTCTCCAGGGCGTTCTGGGCCCACTTGAGGAGGAGGTAGCGCTCCCGGTTCCTCTCGTACTCCTTCTCCACGTTGTAGAAGAAGGCGTAGGCGGTGCCGAAGGCGTCCACCTGGACCGAGTGGTCAATGACCAGGTCGGCGGGCACCACGGGGTTGATGCGCTTGGGGTCGCCGCCCTTGGCCTTGACGGCGTCCCGCATGGCGGCGAGGTCCACCACCGCCGGCACCCCGGTGAAGTCCTGGAGGATGACCCGGGCGAGCTTCAGGGGCACGTTGATCTCCCCGGGGTCGGGCCGCCAGCGGGCCAGGGCCTCAATGTCTTCTCGGGTGACCTGGTAGCCGTCCTCGTTGCGCAGGAGGCTTTCCAGCATCACCCGGATGGAGAAGGGGAGGCGGGAGACCTCCGCCACGCCCTTCCTTTCCAGCTCCTGGAGGTCGTAGTAGCCGTAGGTGCCGCTTTTCGTGGTCAGGGTCTTTAGGGTTTGGAAGCTGTCCTTCATGGTCCTCCTTTCCCTTCCCCCATTCGGGTAAAGGGCGATCCTGGACGCTTGCTTTTGGGGGAAGATTCCAGCCCGAGGGGGAGCGCCCGCCCCGGCTACCTCCACTATAGCATTCCCAGAAGGGGCGCGGCGTGGCCCGCCTGGCTCCGGTCCATGCCCCTAGTGCAACGCCTCCGGAGAGGGAGGCGTGTCCCACCCCAGGCCCTCGAGGAACAGGAGGACCTCCTCCCGGACCTCTTCCCACAAGGCCTCCCGGGGGCGCGTGGCGGGCCTGTCCCCCCTTTGCGGGCCGTAGGCCCCGAAGCCCGCGTGGTTCAGCCCCTCCACGAAGACCACCCGGGCGCCCCTGGGAAGCCTTTTGGCCACCTCCCTGGCCTTTTCGGGGGGCAGGAGGCCGTCTTCCGTGCCGTAGAGGGCGAGGGTGGGGAAGGTCTCCTGGGAGAGGTCTTCCTCGGGGTAAGCGGCGAAGAGGACGAGGGGAAGCCCTTCCCGGGCCGCCACCCCCGCCGCCACCACCCCGCCCAGGCTGTGCCCCCCCACCACCAGGGGAAGCCCGGGGTGGGCCCGCCCCGCCTCCAGGGCCCGGTCCTGGCCGAGGAGGGCGATCCCCTGGGGCACCCGGAGGAGGACCACCAGGTACCCGTTTCCTGCGAGGGGGGCGAGGACAGGGGCGTAGGCCAGGGGCTCCACCCGGGCCCCCGGGTAGAAGGCGAGGAGGGCCTTGGGGGCCCGGGGGAGGACCTCGAGGCCGTAAGGGGCCTCCCGGGTCCTCAGGCCCTCGAGGGCGTCCAGGGCCACGGGCTCCGCCTTCAAGGGGCGGAAGAGGAAGAGGACGAGCCCCGCGGCCAAGGCGGCGAGGGCCACCGCCCCCAGGACCACCGCGAGGACCACCCGCCGCGCGCTCATCCCTCTCCCCCTTTCCGCGCGAGGCGCCCCTCCACCGCGAAGAAGGCGGCGGGGACCACGAAGAGGGTGAGGAGGGTGGAGGAGAGCATCCCCCCCAGGATGATCACGCCCAAGGGCCTGCGGTACTCCGACCCTTCTCCGGCCCCGAGGAGGAGGGGGAGGCTGATGATGAGGACGGTGAGGGTGGTCATGAGGATGGGCCTAAGCCTGAGCCTGGCCGCCTCCACCAAGGCCTCCTTGAGGGGCTTTTCCCGCATGCGGCGGGAGGCGAAGTCCAGGAGGAGGATGGCGTTCTTGGTCACCAGGCCGATGAGCATCACCACCCCTAAGACGCTGATCACGTCCAGGCCCGTGCCCAGGAGGTAGGTGAGCCAAAAGGCCCCCACCAGGGCCAAAGGCACGGGGAGGAGGAGGTAGAGGGGGTAGCGCCAGGCGTTGAACTGGCTGGCGATGACGAGGTAGTTGAGGACGAGGGCGAGGCCGAAGGCGAGGGGCGCGAGGGAGGCGAGCTCCTCCGTGAAGCTCCCAAGCCCCGAGGCCACGAGCTCCACCCCGTCCCCGAGGAGCCCCGCCGCCCTAAGGTCCTGCTCCAGCTCCGCCTGGACCTGGAGGGCGCCCGGGGCCTCGGGCTTGAGGTTGATGTTGATCCCGGCGGCGTAGGCCTGGTTGCGGCGGGAGATCAGGGTGGGGGAGGGGCGCTCTTCAAACCGGCCGAGGCTTCCTAAGGGCAGGAAGGCCTGGAGGGCGGGGGCGTAGACGGGGAGGGAGAGGAGGTCGGCCTCGCCCCCCAGGCGCAAGGGGTCCGCCTGGACCACCACGGGGAACTCCTCCCCGCTCCTCCGGGCGGTGGCCGCCTGGGTCCCGGAGAGGTAGAGCCTCAGGGTCTGGGCCAGGTCCTGGGGAGTGAGGCCGGTGCCGGAGAGCCTCGCCGGGTCGGGGACGAAGACGCGCTCCCGCTGGGTGGCCTCCAGGGTGCTCTTCACGTTCAGGACGTAGGGCTTTTCGGCGATCCGTTCCACGATGGCCTGGACCCGGGCCTCCAGCGCCTCCCGGTCGGGGCCGGTGACGAAGAACTGGAGGTCGGCGTCCCCCGCCTCGGGGCCGGTCTGGGCCAGGACGCGGAGGTCCGCCCCAGGGAAGTCCTTAAGCGCCTCCTTGCCCTCCCGATTGAAAACCTCGGTGAGGGTGAAGATGTCCTGCCGCTCCCCTTTGGGCTTGAGGACGATCTGGAGCTGGACCCGGGAGGGGTCCCCCACCTGGGCCCCCCCGGTGGCGCTCGCCCCCACGGTGGTCACCACCCGCTCCACCGCCGGGTGGGCGAGGAAGTAGGCCTCTAGGGCCCGCGCCGCCCGGTCGGAGACGGAGAGGGGCGTGTCCTTGGGGAGGAGGAGGGTGGCGGTGAGCACCCCGGTGTCCGCGCGGGGGGTGAAGTTGAAGGGGATCCGGGGCAGGATGGGGAAGACGGAGAGGAAGGCGAGGCCCGCCAGGCCCAGGACCAGGTAGGGCCGGGCGAGGGCGGCCTCCAGGGCCCGGGCGTACCCCTCGGTGAGCCTGCGCACCCCCCCCTCCGTGGCCTCGTGCAGGAGCCGGGTCAGGGCCCCGGCGAGGTCCAGAAGGAGCCTTCCCACATAGCGCCCAAGGCCGAGGAGGGCCGGGTAGAGGACGAGGAGGAGGAGGTGGAGGGGGCCTTGGCGGTAGAGGAGAAAGGCCACGCCGAGGCCGAGGAGGAGGCCCAAGGCGGTGCGGAAGCCCCGGCGGTAGGCCCAGGCGAGGTCCTTGGGGAGGAGGAGGGCCGCCCGCAGGGCCTCCTTGAGGGTGGGGGGGTCGGGGTCGGGGAAGTAGGCGAGGCGGACGGTGAGGAAGAGGAGGGCCTCGAGCCAGCTCACCCCGATGGCCGCCGCCATGCCCAAGCCGAACTGCTGGAAGATCTGGCCGATGAGGCCCGGGAGGAAGCTTATGGGGAGGAAGACGGCGAGGAGGCTGAGGGTGGCCGCGGCCACGGCGGCGCTCACCTCGCTCGCCCCCTTGAGGACCGCTTCCTTTAGGCCGAGCCCCATGCGGCGGTAGCGGTCAATGTTTTCCGCCACCACGATGGAGTCGTCCACCACGATGCCCACCGCCACGGTGAGGGCGAGGAGGCTGATGAGGTTGTAGGTGAAGCCCAGGACGCCGAAGAGGAGGATGGCCCCGGAGAGGGTGATGGGGATGGCCAGGATCACGGAGAAGACGGAGTTGAGCTTCCCCAGGAAGACGAGGACCACCAAGGAGACGGCCAGGGCGGCCAAAAAGGCCTCCCGCACCGTGTCCTCCACCGCGGCTTGGATGAAGCGGGTGGTGTCCAGGGCGACCTCCGCCCGGTACCCGGGGGGGAGGGAGGTCTCCTCCAGGGCCCGCTTCACCCCCTGGGCCACGGCCACGGCGTTGGCGTCCGGCGTCTTGACCACGGCCAGGACCACGGCGGGGCGGCCGTTCACCCGGTTCAGGGTGGTGGGGGCCTCCCGGGCCTCCTCCACCCGGGCCACGTCCCGCACCCGGACGCCCCGGCCCGGGTCCACCAGGACCTCGGCCACCTCCAGAGCGGTGCGGGGGGTGGCGCGTAGGGTGTAGACCAGGCGCCGCTCCTCCTCCGTGAGGGCCCCCAAGGGGAGGTTGAGGGCCGAGGCGGAGAGGGCCTGGACCACCTGGAGGGGAGGGATCCCCAGGGCCTGGAGGCGGTCGGGGTCCAGGTAGACCTTGATGGCCGTCTTGGGGGCGCCCGTGAGCCGGATGTCGGCCACGCCGGAGACCAGCTGGAGGCGGGGCTTGAGGGTCCTTTCCGCGTAGCGGAGGACCTCGGCGAGGTCCTCCCCCGGGGCCTCGAGGGCCAGGTAGAGGATGGGGCTCGCCGAGGGGTCAAACTTCTGCACCACGGGGGCGGAGGCATCCTTGGGGAGGGTGCTCCGGATGGCGGCCACCTTCTGGCTCGCCTCCACCGCCCCCTGGTCCACGTTCACCCCCTGCTTGAACTGGACGAAGACCAGGCTGAACCCCTCCGTGGAGCTGGAGCCGATGACGTCCACCCCCGTGAGGGTGGAGAGGGCGTCCTCCAGGGGCTTGGAGACCTGCTCCGCCACCTCCTCGGGCCCGGCCCCGGGGTAGCTGGTGGAGATGGCGATGACGGGGACGCTGAACCGGGGAAGGAGCTCCACCCCAAGCCCGAGGCCCAGAAGGAGCCCCACCAGGACCATGCCCACGAAGATGGAGGTGGCGAAGACGAAGCGCTCCACGAAGAAGGCCACCAGGGGGTTTTCCCTCACGGCACCACCTCCACGGGGTCGCCGTCTTCCAGCCCCTCGGGCACTGGGTAGACCACCGCCTCCCCCGCCTTAAGGCCCGCCACGGCGGCCTGGCCTCCCTCCTGGGCGAGGAGCCGGACGGGCCGCTTCCGCGCCCGGCCCTCCTCCACCACGTAGACGAAGGCCTCGCCGCCCTCGGCCCGCACCGCCCCCGCAGGAAGCAGGAGGCCCTCGGCCAGGACCTCGGGGTAGCGCACCTCCGCCGCCCCGGGGAGGAGGGAGGCTGTGGGCCTCAGGGTCACCTCCACCAGGCGGTTCTGCCCGGGGAGGTCGCTTTTCGCCTGGAGGCGGGCCTCCACCTCCTTGCCGTTTTGGCGCACGCGGAAGGCCGTGTCCTCCGTGAGGGCGGCCGCCCGCTCGGGGGGGAGGTAGACCTTGACCAGGAGGCGGTCGGTGGTGGCCAGGCGGAAGGCCCGGCTCCCCGCCCCGGCGAACTCCCCTTCCTTCACGTAGACCTCCACCACCTCCCCGGCGAAGGGGGCCCGGACCACGCTCTCCCTGAGGTTCCGCTCCGCCTGCTGCACCTGGAGGCGGGCGGCCTCCACCTGGAGCCTGAGGAGGCGGAGGTCGTCCTCCCTTTCCAGGCGGGCCAGGGTTTCCTTGGCGTTCTCGTAGGCGCTTTGCGCCTGGAGGTACTGGGCCTCGAGGCCCTTGAGCTCGAGGGGGGCCAGGGCGCCCAGGGCGAGGAGGGCCTTCCCCTCCTCGTAGCGGCGCTTGGCCGCGGCGAGCTGGGCCTCGGCGGCGGCGAGCTGGGCCTCTAGGGCCTTCCGGTTCCCCTCCGTCTGGGCCTCGGCCCGGGCCAGGTTTTCCTCGGCCTGGCGCAGGGCGAGCCGGGCCTGGGCCAAGGCCTCCTGGAAGGGGGCGGGGTCCAGAAAGACCACCCCCTCCCCGGCCCGCACCCGGGTGCCCGCGGGGAGGGTCCGGACCACCCGGCCCGAGGCCCCCGCCGCCACCAGGCTCTCCTTCTCGGCCACCACGTTGGCCGAGGCCCGGGCCTCCCGGGTAAGGAGGCCGGGCTCGGCCTTGAAGGTCCGCACCTGGGCGCGGAGGGGGCCGGCCGTCTGGGGCACCTTCGCCTCCTTGGGGGCGCAGGCGAGGAGGAGGAGGGGAAGGAAGACGAGGAGGCGCTTCATGGCTCACCTCGTGGCGAGGAGGCCGTAGTAGGCCTTGAGGTAGGCGTGCTTGGCCTGCTCCAGGGCGAGCTCCGCCTGCAGGAGGTTGAGCTCCTGCTGGAGGAGGGCGAGGCGGCTTGCGAGCCCCGCCGCGAAGCGCGCCCTTTCCGCCTCGTACCGCTTCTTCGCCGCCTCCAGGGCCTCCTCCGCCCGGCGCACCCCCTCGAGGAGGGGAGGAAGCCCGCGGAAACGGGCCTCCAGGCCCACCCGGAGGGAGGAGGCGGCGCCGTCCAGCTGGGTCGCGAGGGCGGCGATCTGGTCCTCCAGGGCGTCAATGTCCTTGCGGGCGGCGAAGCCCTCGTCCAGTAGGGCCCGCTGGGCCTTGAGGAGGGCGAGGGAGTGGCGGAGCTGGAGGAGGTCGGCGTTTTCCTCCAGGAGGGTTTCCACGAGCCCGGCCTCGGGAAGCCCAGGGAGGTCCGCCACGGGCTCGGGCTCCCAGGGGCCCACGAGGTTGGCGAGCTGCGCCTGGGCGCTCTCCAGGCCCCTTTGGGCCTGGTCCAGGTTCTTCCGGGCCTCCTGGGCCCGGTTCTGGGCCTCGAGGAGGTCCAGGCTGGTGGCCCCGCCGCCCTTCACCCGGATCTCCGTGGCCTTGAGGGAAAGCTCCGCCACCTCCAAGGCCTTCTCCAGGACCCGGACCTGGAGCCTCGCCTCCACGACCTGGGTGTAGGCGGCGACGATCTCGCTTTCCGCCTGGGCCAGGGCGCGGCGGAGCCTGGCCTCGGCGAGCTCCAGGGCCTGGCGGGCCTGGAGCTCGTCCAAGGCGGTGCGCAAGGGGTCTTTCAGGGTGCGGTCCAGGTCCCGGGCCTTGGCCTGGACCTCGAGCCGGGCGTTCACCACGGCGGGCGCTTCCTGGGCCTTCTTGAGGGCCTCCGGCAGGGGCTGGGCGAGCCCCAGGGCCGTGAGGCCCAAGGCGAGGGCAAAGAGGGGCTTCTTCACGGGTTCACCTCCAAAAGTTCTCCGTAAAACTGGTAAAGCTCCATAAGCCGGTTCCTGAGGTTGTTTTCCGCCTGGAGGAGGCCGAGCTCCGCCTGGAGCAGGTTGAGCTCGGCCTGCAGGACCCCGAGGGGGCTTTCCAGCCCCAGGGCGAGGCGCTTTTGCGCCTCCTCAAGGGCCTTCTCCGCGGAGGCCTTGCGGCTTTGCGCCAGGGCCAAGGCGGACCGGGCCCCCAAAAGGCCCGCCTTGAGGCTCTCCTCCTGCAGGCGGGCTTGGCGGGAGGCGGCGAGGAAGGCCTCCTCCGCCCCCCGGGCCTGGGCCTGGGCGGCCTCCAGGGCGGCGAAGAGGCCGGGGGAGAGGGTGAGGGAGAGGCTTAGCCGAAGCTCCTCCGTGGCCCGGTAGCGGCCGCCCCCGGGCAGGGCGGTGGCCGCCTGGGCCGGGTTCTGGCGGGTGTAGGCCAGGGTGGGCTGGAGGGTCTTGCTGGAGAGGGAGAGGGTTAGGGTGTCGTGGCCGCTGGGGTAGCGGGTGTAGCTCCCCTGGAGGGTGGGGAGGAGGCTCCTTTGCGCCGCCTCCAAGGCGATCTGGGCCTCCAGGAGGTTCAGGCGGGCTTCCTCCAGGCTCAAGGGGGTCGTCCCCTTGGGCTCGGGGATGGGGGGCAGGGGGGCTTCCGGGTCCACCAGGTCCCGGGCCGCCTCCAGGGCGAGGGCGAGGCCCCTCCGCGCCTCCTCCAGGCGGTTTTGCGCCTCCTCCAGGGCGAGCTCCGCCTCCCTGAGCTCCTTGGGGTTCGCCTGGCGCTTCCTGGCGGCCTCCAGAGCCTTTTGCGTCAGTTCCAGGGCCTTTTCGGCGATCCGCACGCCGAGCTTTGCCTCCTGGTAGCGGCCGTAGGCGGCCACCGCCTGGGCCTCGAGGCCTGCGCGGGTCTTGCGGTAGGCGAGCTCAGCCCGCCTGAGGGCGATTTGGGCCCGCTCCACCCCGTCCGCCACCTCCCCGAAGGGGAAGGGGGTGAGGACGAGGGCGAGGGTGAGGCTCTGGGCCGACTCGGGGAGGCTTGCGCAGACCGCCTCCGGCTCGCAGGTGTAGCCGTAGCGGAGGTAGTTCCCCTGGACGTTCAGGGCGAGGGGGGCGGCCTGGGCCTCGAGGGACTTGCGGGCGGCGAGGAGGTAGGCCTCCGCCTGCTTGAGGAGGGGGTGGTCCTGGAGTGGGCTCAGGGCGGACTGGGCCAAGGCGGGGAGGGCGAGGAGGGGAAGGAGGAGAAGCCTACGCATCCCCCACCTCCGTGAGCTTGCGCAGGATCTGGAGGAAGGCGGCCTGCTCCTCCGGGGAGAGGCGGGCAAGCCTCCGGCCGAAGACGGCGAGCCAAAGCGCCTCCGCCCGGGCCGCCACCTCCCGTCCTTTGGGCGTGAGGAAGAGCTTCACCTTGCGGCGGTCCTGGGGGTCGGGGCTCCGCTCCACCAGGCCCTCCTCCTCCAGGGCGGCGAGGAGGTGGGAGACCTGGGAGGGGTGGACCTCGAGGAGCTCGGTGAGCTGGGAGGGGAGGTCCACCCCCTTGGCCAGGAGGCCGAGGAGGTGGGCCTTCCTCGGGGAGAGGCCTTCCTTGACGAGGAGCTCCTTGGCCTCGCTGTAAAGGGCGTGGGTGAAGGCGTACCCCAGCGCCGCAAGCTCCTGGACCAGGGGGGGCGGTGGTCCGTTCATACCGGGAAAAGATTAAGTCAAGTCAACTATTTAGTCAAGGCAACCTCCGTCCGCCTGGGCGGGCGCACGGGGGTTTCGCCCCATGGGATGCCCGGGCGGGGGCCGTGGGAAACCCTTTGGGGTACGTGGCGGCGGGCCTGGTGTAGAATGGCGGAAGGCGTATGGATCGTCCTCCGAGTCGGTGGCTTCTTCTTTTGGCCCTCGGTACCCCGGCTTTGGCGCAAGGCGAGGCGGCTTCCCCGGAAAACCCGTGGCTTTGGGCGGTCCTCGTCCTCCTCTTCGCCCTCTCCGCCTTCTTCTCCGCAAGCGAGACGGCCATCACCACCCTCTACCCGTGGAAGCTTAGGGAGCTCGCCGAGAGCAAGAACGGCCCTTTCCGCCTCCTTTCCGAGGACATCACCCGCTTCCTCACCACCATCCTGGTGGGCAACAACCTGGTGAACATCGCCGCCACCGCCTTGGTTACGGAGCTCGCCACCCGGGCCTTCGGCTCCGCGGGCGTGGGGGTGGCCACGGGGGCGATGACCTTCCTCATCCTCTTCTTCGGCGAGATCACCCCCAAGTCCCTCGCCGTCCACCACGCGGAGGCCATCGCCCGGCTGGCCGCTTGGCCCATTTACGGCCTCTCCGTCCTCTTCTACCCCCTCGGGCGCTTCTTCAGCCTCGTCTCCGGAGGGCTTCTCCGCCTCCTCGGCCTGGAGCCCCGGGGGACCCCTTTGGTCTCCGAAGAGGAGCTCAAGCTCATCCTGGCGGGGGCCGAGGAGTCCGGGACCATTGAGGCCCAGGAGGAGGAGATGATCCACTCCATCCTGGAGCTGGAGGAGACCCCGGTGCGGGAGATCATGACCCCGAGGGTGGAGATGGTGGCCATAGAGGCCGAGGCCACCCTGGAGGACCTCCTCGCCCTCTACCGGGAGCACCGCTACAGCCGGGTGCCCATCTACCGGGAGAGCGTGGACCACATCGTGGGGGTGGCCTACGTCCAGGACCTCCTCACCTACTACTGCGAGGAGGACCTCAAGGCCTTCAAGGTGACCTCCATCGCCCACCCCCCCTACTTTGTCCCGGAGAACATGGACGCCTGGAGCCTCCTCCGGGAGCTTAGGCGCCGCAAGGTGCACATGGCCATCGTGGTGGACGAGTTCGGGGGCACGGCGGGCCTCGTAACCCTCGAGGACGTAATGGAGGAGATCGTGGGGGAGATCTACGACGAGACGGACGAGCCGGAGGACGCGGCCATCCGGCGCCTTCCCGAGGGCTCCTTCTCCATTCAGGCCCAGACCCCCATAGACGAGGTCTCCGAGGTCCTGGGGGTGGAGCTCCCCGAGGGGGAGTACGACACCCTCTCGGGGTTTCTCTACGAGCAGTTCGGGCGCATTCCCGGCGTGGGGGAGAGCGTGGAGTGGCAGGGCTTCCGCTTCGTGGTGGAAAGCGCCGACCAGAGGCGCCTGGAGCGGGTTCGGGTGGAACGGGTGGTGGAGCGTGAACGCCAAGGCGGTTAAGGAAGTCCTGAAGGCCCACGTGGGGCAGGCTTACGCCCCCTACTCGGGCTTCCCCGTGGTGGCCCTGGTGGAGGCCGAGGGGGAGGCGTTTCTCGGGGTCAACGTGGAAAACGCCTCCTTCCCCCTCTCCCAGTGCGCCGAAAGGAACGCCGTGGCGGCCATGGTCCTCGCGGGGAAGCGCCGCCTGGAGCGGGTGCACATCTATAGCCCCAAGGGGCCCATCCCCCCTTGTGGGGGGTGCCGGCAGGTCCTCATGGAGTTCGGGGGGCCGGAGGTGGAGGTGGTCCTCCACGGGCCCGAGGAGGAGGTGCGCACCACCTTGGGGGCCCTCCTCCCCCTGGCCTTCCGCCTCTAGAGGTCCAGAACCAGGGTCTGGCTGAGGAAGCCCGGGACCTCGAGGCGAAGCTCAAGCCGCCCGCTTCCCCGCTCAAGCCCGGGCCTGAAGCCCACCACCTGGACCCTCGCCTCTCCCTTCGCCGGGAGGTCCGCCCGCACGGAAAGGCGCTGGCCCAGAAGGATGAGGGCGCCCTCCACGCGAAGGGGGAGGGGGTTCGGGTTTTCCAGGAAGAGGTTGACCCCGGCCCGGCGCACCCTTACGGGCTCCAAGGGGAAGGCGAGGCGGGCCTGGAAGAAGGTGAGCCGCCCGCCCAAAGTCTCCCCCTCCAGGGCCACTTCCACGCCTTCCCGGGAGAGGAGGGCCCGGGCGGTGGCCAGGGCCTCCCTGGGGGTGAGGCGCACGGGAAGGGAGGCCTCCTTCTCCCCGGGGGGGAGGGTGAGGTCTAAGGGCACCCTCACCTCCCCCACCCGAAGCCGCGCCCCGAAGGCGGCGAGGGGGAGGGGGAAGGGGTTCGGGTTGTGGAAGGCGGCCCGCACGGCGAGGAGCAGGGCGGGCTCAGGGGAAAGCTCCAGGCCCCGGATCTCCGCCCCGAGGAAGCGGGCCTCGGGGGGAAGGGGCCTTGGGGCGCAGGCGGCGAGGACCAGGAGGCCCAAAAGCAGGGAGAACCTCAACGGGCGGGCTACAGGACCCATCCTTCCTCCTTTAGGCTTTCCAGGACGGGGAGGAGCCTCCCCCAAAGGGGGCTTTCCGCCGGGTAGGGGGGCCTGGGGTAGCCCGCGGGGAGGCCCAGGTGCCGGAGGGCCTGCTTCAGGAGGGGCACCCCGCCCTTGGCGAGGAGGTCCCCCAGGGGGAAGAGCTTCTTCTGGAGCTCCTGGGCCTCGGCAAGCCTCCCCCCCCGGAAGTGGTCCAAAAGGGCCCGGTAGGCCCTGGGGGCGAGGTTCGCCGCGGCCAAAATCCCCCCTTCCGCCCCCAGGGCCAGGGCGCCGAGGAAGGTGGGGGCGTGGCCGGTGTAGACCCGGAACTCCCGGAGGCGGGCTTGGTAGAAGGCGATCCGGCCGAGGTCGCCGCTGGAGTCCTTGATGCCTAGGACGTTCGGGTGCCGGGCCAAGGCCTCCACCGCCTCGAGGGGAAGGTCCACCCGGGTGTTCTGGGGCACGTGGTAGAGGTAGAGGGGCATTCTCTCCGCCAGGGCCTCGTAGTAGCGGAGAAGCCCTTCCCCGAGGCTTCCGTGGTAGTAGCGGGGCGGGGTGGCGAGGAGGGCCATGGCCCCCGCGGCTTTGGCCTCCAAGAGGGCCCCTTCCGCCTGGGGCAGGGTCTCCTCCATGAGGCCCACCAGGAAGGGCTTCCTGGGCCTAAGGGCCCGGAGGCCCCGGGCCCTTTCCTCGGGGGTGAGGTGGACCCCTTCCCCGTTGGAGCCGTAAACGAGGAGCCCGTCCACCAGGGGTTCCAAGGCCGCGGCCAGCTCCCGGAAGGCCTCCTCGTCCAGCCTTCCTTCCCGGTCAAAGGGGGTGGGGATGGGGGGCAGGATCATGCGCGCCTCCAGGCCCCGGAGCTTAACACAAAGAGGAGGTGGAGGCCGTAGGCCGCGGCGAGGTAGAGGGGGCTTGAGCCCTGGAGGAGGGCCCACAGGCCGTAGGCGGCGAGGAGCAAAAGGACCACCCCAATCCCTCCGCCGAGGCCCAGGCTTCCCGGGAGGAGGAGGCGGAGGAAGAGGGCGTAGGCGGGGGAGGGCTGGCCCCGCCTTCTGGGGAGGAAGAAGGTGAGGAGGTGGTAGAGGGCGAGGAGGAGAAGGGCGGCGAAGGCCCAGGCCCGGTACCCCTCGGGAAGGGGGAGGGGGAGTTGGGAGAAGCCGCGCCAGGGGTCCTCGGCCAGGCGCCGCGCCTCCGCCTCGAGGAGGAGGGTGTAAAGGGTGCGGAGGGTGGGGGCGGGCTCCCTCGGCCCCCAGGGGTCGGCGCCGAGGCCGAGGAGGCTTTGCACCGGGCCGGACCAGGGGGCCTGCTCGTAGGCCAGGACGAGCTCCTTCTCCCCCAGGAGGGCGAGGGCGAAGGGCAGGGGCGCCCCTTCCCTGAGCAGGGCCCGGGCCTGGGTGGGGTTGTCCCGGAGGAGGGTGTACCCCTGGAGGGCCTTGGCCCCGGGGGTAGGGGGCAGGGACCGGGCCCAGGCCTGGGCCGCCGGGGTGAAGAGGGTCCCCTGGTCCAGGGGCGGGGCCCAGAGGGCGGCCCGGGCCTTGGCGTCCAGGCCGTAGAGGAGGAGGGCGGCGAGGGTGGCGAGGAAGAGGAGGAGGGCGAGGAGCCTTTCCCCTAGGCTGGCGTAGGCCAGGTGGAGGTGGCGCAGGCGCAGGAGGGGGTGGCGGAAGAACCCGCCCAGGTAGCCGCCGATGGGCCTCAGGTCCTTGAGCTGGGCGGGCAGGTAGAAGAGGAAGAGGTAGAGGAAAAGGGCCAGGTACGCCGTTCCCAGGACAAAGAAGGCGGGGGCGAGGAAGCCGAGGTCCGGCGGCCTCCAGGGGGCGGAAAGGGCCAGGGCCTCGCGCAGGCGGAGGGCGGTGGCCACCTCCCCTTGGGCCTCGAGGGCCTCGGCCATCTCCCGGAAGAAGGCCTCGGAGCCGGGGAAGAGGGGGGTGTAGCGCAGGAGGGCGAGGGTCAGGGCCTTGGCCCGGGCGGGGTCCTCGCCGAGGAGGGCGCGGGCCGCCTCCGCCATCCGTAGGACGCCCTCCTGGCCGAAGGGCAGTTCGGGCCGGTGGCCCCGGGCCCGGAGGTCCTGGCCGTAGGCGGCGAGGTCCTCCTCGCTCAGGGTCTCCGGGGGGAGGGCCCAGTAGGCGAAGTAGGGCCAGGGCTTGGGGGGGTTCAGGGCCAGGAGGAGGGGCCTGAGGGCCTTAAGGTCCTCCTCCTTGCCCTGGAAGGGGACGGGAGGGAAGGGGATGGGCAGGACCCGCTCCCCCTCCAGGAGGGCCTCGGGGCCCGGGCGGAGGGCGAGGACCTTTGCGGGGGCGAAGTGGTAGCGGACCCCCTCTTCTTTAAGGCCCGCCTCCACCACGAGGAGCCCTTGGGCCACGTAGACCCGCTCCCCCTCCACCAGGGGGCCCACCCAGGGGCCCTGGGGGAGGGGGAGGAGCCCCCAGGGGAGCTTGAGCCCCTCCGGGGTGAGCTCGGGCGGCGTGGGGGCGAGGAGGAGGAAGCGCCCCTCCAAGGCGCCCGAGGGCAGGTTGAGCCGCACCCGGTACTCCCCGGGGGCCTCGAGGGTGAGGGGGAGGGCGAACCTCCCTCCCTGGACCTCCACCTCCTCCACCCGGGCGCCCCCGGGGCCTTCCAGGGCCAGGGGGTAGCGCCCGTCGGGAAGCCCTTCCCCCGAGAGGGTGAGGGGCTCCCCCGCCACGGCCCCTTCCGGCAGGACGAGGCGCTGGCCGAGGCCTACCCCGAGGGCGAGGAGGAGCAAAAGGGGCCAGAAGCTCCGCATGGGCGTATTCTATCAGCATGGGCCTTTTGGACATGATCGGCCCCGTGATGGTGGGGCCTTCTTCCAGCCACACGGCGGGGGCCTGCCGCCTCGCCCTCCTCGCCCGCCACCTCCTCGGGGAGAAGCCCAAAAGGGTGGAGTTCGGCCTCCACGGCTCCTTCGCCAAGACGGGGAAAGGGCACGGCACCCACCTGGCCTTGGCCGCGGGGGTCCTGGGCCTCACCCCCGACGACGAGAGGCTCAAGGAGAGCCTTTCCCTGGCGGAGCGGGAAGGGGTGGAGGTGGTCTTCAAGGAGGTGGAGCTCGGGGACGTCCACCCCAACACGGTGCGGATGGTCCTCGAGGGGGAGAAGGAGCGCCTCGTGGTCACGGGCAGCTCCCTCGGGGGGGGTCTTGTGCGTGTCTTTGACGTGGACGGCTTTGAGGTGCGGATCACGGGGAGCGCCCCCACCCTGGTGATCAAGAACGTGGACACGCCCGGGGTGGTGGCCCGGGTGGCCCGCATCCTCGCCGACGACGAGGTGAACATCGCTTACCTCACCGTGAGCCGAAAGAAGCGGGGCGGGGAAGCGATGATGAGCATAGAGGTGGACCGGCCCCTCTCCGAGGTGCCCTTGCGCTACCTGGAGTACCTCTCCTACATCCTCTGGGTGCGGCAGATCCCCCCGGTGATGGGCTAAGCGTTCGTTCCCCGCCCGGGCTTTTCGCCGGGGCTCCAAGCCCGGCGTTAGGCCCCCTTGGGGAGTTCCAGGCCCAGGCAGGCCCCTCCCAGGGTGCCCTCGCAGGGGAAGAGCCTGCCCCCGTGGGCCTCGGCCACCCGCTTGGCGGTGTAGAGGCCCAGGCCCGCGCTTCCCCTCCTGCCCTCCCCCTGGAGGAAGGGGCGGGCGAGGGCTTCCAGGGGTAGGGGAAGGCCTGCGCCGTCGTCCTCCACGAGGAACACGCCTTCCCCCACCCGGAGCCGGACGCGGCTTTTGGCGTGGCGGAGGGCGTTTTCCAGAAGGTTGGCGAGGGCCCTTTCCACGAGGAGCCTTTCCCCCCGGGCGAGGCCCGCCCCTTCCACCTCCACGAGGAGCCCCCGCCTCTTCGCCTCGTCCCGGTAGCGGAGGAGGAGGTCCTCGGCCAGGGCCCTGAGGTTCAGGGTCTCGCCCCGGGGGGGGCGGGCCTCGAGGCGGGCGAGGGCAAGGAGGTTCTCCGTCAGGCGGTAGCCCCGGGCGAGCTCCTCCCTCAGGGCGCGGAGCAGGGCGACGCGCCGCTCCTTCCCCAAGTCGTCCGCCCTCTCCAGGTAGTCCAAGAGGCGCAGGGCGGAAAGGAGGGGGGTCTTGAGGTCGTGGGCCAGGGCGGCGTACAGGCCCTCCCGGGCCTCCAGGAGCTCCTTGAGCCGGGCGAGGAGCTCGGAGAACCGGGCGCGGAGGAGGGCGATCTCCTCCGGAGGGGGCTCCTTGGGGGTGGGGAGGCGGAGGGCCTCCAGGGGCCCCTCCTTCAAGGAGAGGTAGGCCAGGGCCCGGGTGAGCTCCTCCAGGGGCCTGAGGAGGCTTTTCGCCAGGAAGTAGCCCACAAGGCCCGAGAGGAGGGCGAGGAGGAAAAGCCAGAGGAGGAGGGGAGGCCAGGGGCCTTCCCCCAGGACCCCCAGGGTGAGGGCCAGGACCAGGTTGGGCAGGAAGGCGAGGAGGGCGATGACCAGGGCGAGCCTAGCCCTTAGGCTCATCGCGCCCCACCGAGAGCACCGCCAGGAAGGCCTCCTGGGGAACCTCCACCTTGCCGATGGCCTTGAGGCGCTTCTTGCCCTCCTTCTGCTTCTCCAAAAGCTTCTTCTTCCGGGTCACGTCCCCGCCGTAGCACTTGGCGAGGACGTCCTTGCGGAGGGCCTTCACCGTGGCCCGGGCGATGATCTTGCCCCCGATGGCCGCCTGGATGGGCACCTCAAAGAGCTGGCGGGGGATGACCTCGGCGAGCTTGTCCACGATGGCCCGGGCCATGGGGTAGGCCTTCTCCCGGTGGGCGATGAAGGTGAGGGCGTCCACCACCTCCCCGTGCACCAGGACGTTCACCTTCACCAGGTCTCCGGGCCGGTAGCCGATCTGCTCGTAGTCCATGGAGGCGTAGCCGCGGGAGAGGCTTTTCAGGCGGTCGTGGAAGTCGTAGAGGATCTCGGCGAAGGGGGCCTCGTAGACGAGCTCCACCCGCTTCTGAGTCCCGGGGAGGTAGGTCATGTTCACGAGGCGGCCCCGCTTCTCCTGGAGGAGCCCCATGAGGCTCCCCACGTACTCCTCGGGGGTGAAGATGGTGAGCTTCACGTAGGGCTCGAGGATCTCCTCCATCCGCGTGGGGTCGGGGAGGTCGGCGGGGTTGTGGACCTCCACCTCCTCTCCGCTTTTGAGCCGCACCTTGTAGACCACGCTCGGGGCGGTGGCGATGAGGGAAAGGCCGAACTCCCTTTCCAGCCTCTCCTGGACGATCTCGGCGTGGAGAAGCCCGAGGAAGCCGCAGCGGAAGCCGAAGCCCAAGGCGGTGGAGGACTCGGGCTCAAAGGTGAGGGCGGCGTCGTTGAGCTTGAGCTTTTCCAGGGCGTCCCTAAGCTTCCCGTAGTCCCCGGAGTCCACGGGGTAAAGCCCGGCGAAGACCACGGGCTTGGCCGGGCGGAAGCCGGGGTAAGGGGAGGGGGTGGGGCGGTCCGCCAGGGTGAGGGTGTCCCCCACCTGGACGTCGTGGATGTCGCGGATGGCGGCCACGAGCCACCCCACCTCCCCGGCCGCAAGCGCTTCCGTGGCCACCAGGCCCTGGGGGGTGAAGACCCCCACCTTGTCCACGGTGAACTCCTTCCCCGTGGAGTAGATGCGGATCCGATCCCCAGGGCGCACCCTTCCCTCAAAGAGGCGGAGGTAGGGGATCACCCCCTGGTAGGCGTCGTAGACGGAGTCAAAGATGAGGGCCTTCAAGGGGGCCTCGGGGTCCCCTTGGGGGGGCGGGATGCGTTTGACGATGGCCTCGAGGATCTCCTCCACGCCCTCCCCCGTCTTCCCCGAGGCGAAGATGGCCTCGTCGGCGGGAAGGCCCAGGACCTCCTCCACCTCGAGGGCCACCTCCAGGGGGCGGGCGTTGGGGAGGTCAATTTTGTTGATCACCGGGATGATCACGTGCCCGTGCTCCAAGGCCATGTAGAACTTGGCCAGGGTCTCCGCCTCCACCCCCTGGCTCGCGTCCACCACGAGGAGCACCCCCTCCACCGCCGCCAGGGCCCGGGAGACCTCGTAGGTGAAGTCCACGTGCCCCGGGGTGTCAATGAGGTTCAGGACGTACTCCTCCCCGTCCTTGGCCCGGTAGGTCACCCTGACGGCGCTCGCCTTGATGGTGATGCCCCGCTCCCGCTCCAGCTCCAGGGAGTCCAAAAACTGCTCCCGCATCTCCCGTTCGCTCACCGCGTGGGTGAGCTCCAGGATGCGGTCGGCCAGGGTGGACTTGCCGTGGTCCACGTGGGCGATGATGGAGAAGTTGCGGATGCGGCTTAGGTCCATCCTCACCATCCTCCGGGCTCCCTCGGGCAAAGTCAAGGGCGCGTTCGGGTTCCTAGGAGGGGCGCTGCTCCAGGAGCCTGCACCCCTTGTACCGCCAGACCTCGCGAAAGCCGGGGAGGTCGTGCTCGCCGTAGCGGCGGTAGAGGGCGCCTGGGCCCCGGCAGACGAGGACGCGGTCCACGTAGAGGCTTGGGGCGGAGAGGGCCAGGGTAAAACCGGCGTCTGCGGGGAGGAGGAAGGGCCGGGCGGTGCCTGCCCAGGCCAGCAGACGGTAACTCTCCCGGTCGTCGGCTAGGATGGAGCGGGGAGGCGCCTGGGCCAAGGCTTGGCCGATGGCCCGCTCCAAGGCGTCGGGAGGGGGTTTAGGGGGGGTAGGAGGGCCCATCCCAAGGCGGCCTGGAGGAGGGCGAGGCCGAGGCCCACGGCCCGGATTCCGGGGCCCGGGGCGAGGCGGGGAAGCCCTCCTAAGGCGAAGAGGAAGAGGAGCCCCACGGCCATGGCAGGCGTGTGGCCGAACCCCATGGCGGGGAGGACGAGGAGGAGGAGAAGGGGCACGGGGTAAAGGAGGAAGCTTGCCCGTGGGCGGAGAAGGGCTAGAAGCCCTGTTCCCAGATAGGCCGGACTCGCCAGGAGGACGGTCCCTAGGGAGGGCGCTTCCTTGGGCAGGGCTTCGTAGAGGAAGGCGGCTTCCCCGGTGAAGATCCAGGAGAGGTAGCCCCAGGCAAAGAGGGTGGAGAGGAGGGGGAAGAGGAGCACAAGGCTCGCCGCGGCCCAGGCCGGGGGTTCTAACTTGCGGAAGAGGCCGAGGCCCAGGGCGAAGAAGAGCCCCAGGGGAAGGGCGAAGGGGGTGGTATACACGGCGGCTCCGAGGACGAGCCCGGAGGCGAAGAGGTAAAAGGAGAGGCCCTCGTCTAGCAACGAGCACGACAAGCGGGGTGGGGAGGCCTTGCTCCTGGGGATGGACCTCTCCCTTTGGCCAAGGGTGCAGAAGCTGTTTGTGGACTGGGGGTACCGGGGCCTCAAGGGGCTGGCTTCTTCCCTGGGGCTGGAGCTTGAGGTGGTGGCCCGTCCCTACGCGGGGGTGCGAGGGGTCTGGGTGCGGGAGGGGGAAGAGGCGCCGGAGCTTCCGCGGGAGAGGGGGTTCAAGCCCTTGCCCAAGCGGTGGGTGGTGGAGCGGACCTTTGCCTGGCTGGGGCGGAATCGGCGGCTCGCCAAGGACTATGAAGCCAACCCTGGGGTGAGCGAGGCCTGGGTGTATCTGGGCATGCTACGCTTGTTGGTGAAGCGGCTGGCCAGGGCCGCGTAGCTGGCCGTGGAAGGGTTTTACGACAGCCTCTAAGAGCGGAGGCAGGTTGGGCGGGGAGGACAGGGTCGTGGGGAACCGGTAGGTTTGATCGGCCTGGGGCTTAGGTGGAAAGGGCTTGTGCCCCATCCACCAGGCCAGGCCGCCAACCAATAGGCCAGTCAGGAGAGCCCAAGGCCAGCGCTTGATAAACTTCTTCATCGTTTTATTTTAAGCGTAGCCAATGGGTGTTAAGGCCGTGTGAAAGCCCGCGGGAGGGAAGACGGGGTTGCGCGGGAGGGGGGGGTGCCCTAGCCTGGAAGGCGAGGCCCGCTAGGGCCCCAAAGCCAGGTCCCGTAGCCCTGGTGCCTGGGCGCGTAGTCCAGGCTTAAAGTGGGGAAGTCCGGTGCAAGTCCGGCGCTGTCCCGCAACGGTAACCGGTCGCGCGTCACGCCCTTCGTCGTAGGCCGGAAGCCCGAATGCCTGCCAGGGCCGTCCGCCCTTCCCCGGGGCGGGCACCTCACGCGGATGGGGGAGAAGTGGGGGATAAACGGCGTTTGCCTTTAGCCCCTGCCTCCCGGCAGGGGTTTTTCCCTACCTCCCCCGGGCCTGGCCCTAGCGGCCTTAGGGAGGTAGGCATGAGGAAGATTCTGGCGTTTCTTGCGGTCCTTTGGGCTTTGGCCCTCGCCTTTCCCCTCACCCTGCAGGACGACCTGGGGCGCACGGTCACCCTCAAGGCCCCGCCCAAGCGCATCGTCACCATGCTGCCCTCGGTCACGGAGACGGTCTGCGCCCTGGGGGCCTGCGACCGCATCATGGCCACGGACGACTACTCCGACTGGCCGGAAAGCGTCAAAAAGCTCCCCAAGGCGGGCGGCCTCTACAACCCCAACCCCGAGCTCATCGTCTCCCTCAAGCCCGACCTGGTCCTGGTCTCCAAGTATGGGAGGCTCTACGAGACCCTGGAAAGGGCGGGGCTTACGGTCTACGCCGTGAGGACGGAGACCTACGAGGACATCTTCCGCACCGTGCGCACCCTGGGGAGGCTTCTTGGCCTCGAGGCCCAGGCCGAGCGGCTCGTGGCCCAGATCCAGAAGGAGGTCTACCAGGAGGAGGCCCGGGCGGCCAAGGCCAAGTCCCGCCCCCGGGTCTACTACGAGATTGACCCCACCCCCTACACCGTGGGCCCCGAGAGCTTCATCGGGGTTCTCATCCAAAAGGCCCGGGGGGTGAACGTCGTCCCCAAGGAGCTCGGCCTCTTCCCCAAGATCGCCCCCGAGTTCGTGGTGGAGAAGGACCCCGAGGTCATCGTGGCCACCTACCCGAACGCCCTGGAGACCATCCGCAAGCGCCCCGGCTGGGACCGGGTCCGGGCGGTGCGCGCGGGCCGGATCTGCGTCTACACCGGGGGTGAGGACAGCCTTCTCTCCCGCCCCGGCCCCCGGGTGGCCCAGGGCCTGAGGCTCCTCGTGGACTGCTTCCACGGCAAGCCATGACCCTAAGCCTCCCCCTGGCCGTAAGGCGGGGCCTGGTCTTCGCCTGGCTCCTCTTCCTCCTCCTCGGGGCCTTGGTCCTGGGCCTCGCCTTCGGGGCGGTGGCCCTGCCCCCGGAGGCGGTGGTCCGGGCCCTCCTGGGCCTGGAGGAAAACCCCATCGTCACCGAGCTCCGCCTGCCCCGGGTCCTGGGGGGGATGTTGGTGGGGGGGGCCTTGGCGGTCTCGGGGGCCGCCTTCCAGGGGCTCTTCCGCAACCCCCTGGCCGACCCCTACCTCATGGGCTCCGCCTCGGGGGCGGCCTTCGCCGTGACCCTCTTCGCCGTCCTCTTGGGGGGGCTTTCCCCCGCCTTCGCCCAGCACGCCGTCTTCCAGCACCTGCCCCTCTCCGCCACCTTCTTCGGCTTCCTTGGGGCCCTCTTGGCCACCCTCCTCACCCTGGTCCTGGCGGGGGGGGTGGCCCGCACGGGGGAGCTCGTGCTGGCCGGGGTGGTGGTGGGGAGCGTCCTCACCGGGCTCACCACCTACCTGATGATGCAGGACGCCGACCGGGTGCGGGCGGTCTTCGCCTACACCCTGGGCAACCTGGCCTTCATGGGCTGGGCGGGGGTGCGGGCCTTGGCCCTGGCCCTCCTCCTCGCCCTGCCTCCCCTTTTCCTCCTGGGAAGGGTCCTCAACGCCTTGCAGCTCGGGGAGGAGACGGCGAAAAGCCTCGGGCTTCCCTTGGAGGGCCTAAAGCTTCTCCTCCTCGGGGCGGCGAGCCTCCTCACCGCCTCCGCCGTGGCCCAGGCGGGGATCATCGGCTTCGTGGGCCTGGTGGTGCCCCACATGCTGAGGCGGCTTCTGGGGGAGGACTACCGCCTCCTCCTCCCGGCCAGCGCCCTGGGGGGCGGGGCCCTCCTCGCCCTGGCCGACCTCCTCGCCCGCACCCTCGCCCGGCCCGCGGAGCTTCCCGTGGGCGTGGTCACCACCCTCCTCGGGGGGCCCTTCTTCCTCTACCTCATGTGGAGGCGGCGTGGGCGGGCTTGAGGCCAGGGGGGTTGTGGGGCCCTTCGCCCTAAAGGGCGTGGACCTCCTCCTGCGCCCGGGGGAGTGGCTCGCCCTCCTCGGGCCCAACGGCTCGGGGAAGACCACCCTCCTAAGGGTGATGGCGGGGCTCCTTAGGCCCAGGCGGGGAGAGGTGCTTTTGGAGGGGAGGCCCCTTAGGGCCCACGGCAGCTACGGGCGGGGCCGCCTCCTCGCCTACCTCCCCCAGGGCGGCCCCTACCCCGAGGGGCTTTTGGTGGAGGAGGTGGTGCGCCTGGGGAGGCTTCCCCACCTCGGGCTTTGGGGGCGGGAGGGGCGGGAGGACCGGGAAGCGGTGGACTGGGCCCTCGAGGTCACCGGGGCCTCCGTTTTTCGGGGAAGGCTCCTCGGCACCCTCTCGGGCGGGGAGAGGCAACGGGTCCTCCTCGCCCGGGCCCTGGCGGGGAGGCCCAGGTACCTCCTCCTGGACGAGCCCACCACCTTCTTGGACCTGGAGCACCAGGGGGCGGTGGTAGGGCTTTTGAGGCGGCTTGCCGGGATGGGCCTCGGGGTGCTTTCCGTCCTCCACGACCCCAACCAGGCGGCCCTCGCCCACCGGGTGGCGGTGCTGGAAGGGGGAAGGGTGGTGGCGGAGGGGAGGCCTGAAGCGGTCCTGCAGGAACCCCTCCTCGCCCGGCTCTACGGGCCGGGGGTCCGGGTCGTCCGCCTGGGGGGGAGGCCCCATGTCTACCTGGACCCGTAGGGCCAGGCTCTTCGTAAGGCGGCGGGCCTTCCTCCTGGACCTGGGGGAGGAGGTCCTCCTCTACACCGAGGGGGGGCCGCGGCGGGCCCGCTACCTCCTGGTGGGGCGGGTCTCCCCGCCCGAGTGGCTGAGGCTTGGCCTTCCGAGGGAGGCCGTCCTCCACTACCCCCTGGAGGTGGACCCCCTGGCCTTTGAGTGGGAGGGGGAGACCCTGGTCCTGCCCGGGCTTCGGGTCTACCTGGGAGGCCCCCCCGAGTTCGTGGAGACCCCCTACTACGCCTGGCCCTTGACGGGGCCCCGGGGCCGGGAGTAGGGTGGGCTTACCGACCGGTTGGTCGTCTAGGAGGTGCGGGATGCGGCTCAAGGACAAGGCGGTGCTCATCACGGGGGCGGCCCACGGCATCGGCCGGGCCACGCTGGAGCTCTTCGCCCGGGAAGGGGCGAGGCTCGTGGCCTGCGACGTGGAAGAAGGCCCCTTAAGGGAGGCGGCGGAAAGCGTGGGGGCCCATCCGGTGGTGATGGACGTGGCCGACCCCGCCTCCGTGGAGCGGGGGTTTGCCGAGGCCCTAGCCCACCTGGGCCGGCTGGACGGGGTGGTGCACTACGCCGGGATCACCCGGGACAACTTCCACTGGAAGATGCCCCTGGAGGACTGGGAGCTCGTCCTCCGGGTAAACCTCACGGGAAGCTTCCTGGTGGCCAAGGCGGCCTCCGAGGCCATGCGGGAGAAAAACCCTGGGAGCATCGTCCTCACCGCAAGCCGGGTCTATTTGGGGAACCTGGGGCAGGCGAACTACGCCGCCTCCAAGGCGGGGGTGGTGGGGCTTACCCGGACCTTGGCCCTGGAGCTTGGGCGGTGGGGGATCCGGGTGAACGCCCTGGCCCCGGGGTTTATTGAGACGCGGATGACGGCCAAGGTGCCGGAGAAGGTGCGGGAGAAGGCCATCGCCGCCACCCCCTTGGGCCGGGCGGGGAAGCCCTTGGAGGTGGCCTACGCCGCCCTCTTCCTGGTCTCCGACGAGTCCAGCTTCATCACCGGCCAGGTCCTCTTCGTGGACGGGGGGAGGACCATTGGGGCGGCCCCGGCCTGAGAGCACCCCATGCGGGCTTGGGCCCGCATGGGGGCCCCGAAAAGGCCTAGCCTTCGTTCGGGCATCGGAGGCGGAAGAGGGTGTAGGCTTGAGGCATGCGGGTCCTAGGCTGGGTCCTTCTCCTTTTGGGGCTCGTCCTCGCCTGGTTTCTCCTGGGCCCTTTCGTGGCCCTGGTCCTCGTCCTTTTGGCCCTTCCCCTGGCCCTCCTCCTCGCCGCCTTGGCCCTTCCCGTGGGCCTCTTCCTCGCCCTTTTGGGGGCCGCCCTCGGCCTTTTGGGCTTCTTCGTGAAGTGGTTTTTGCCCTTGGCGCTTCTCCTCCTCGCCCTCTGGCTCCTCCTAAGCCCGAGGAGGCCCGTTCCTGAGGGGTGGTGAGGGTGGACTTCCGGAGGCTTGACGCCTACTTCCGGCGCCTGGTGGAGGAGGGCCTCCTCCCCGGGGCCGTGGTCCTCGTGGCCCGGGGAGGGGAGGTGGTCTTCCAGGGGGTCTACGGCTTTTTGGACCCGGAAAAGGGCCTCCCCATGCGGGAGGACGCGCTTTTCCGCCTCTACTCCATGACCAAGCCTTGGGTCTCCGCCCTGGCCCTGGGCTTCGTGGAGGAGGGGGTCCTTTCCCTCTTGGACCCCGTGGAGAAGTACCTCCCGGGGTTTTCCGGGCTCCGGGTGGGGCGGGAGGTGGGGGAGGAGGTGGTTTTGGAGCCCCTGAAGCGCCCCCTCACGGTCTACGACCTCCTCCGCCACACCGCGGGGTTCACCTACGGGGTCTTCTTCCGCTCCCCGGTGAAGCGCCTTTACCTCGAGGCCGGGGTGGACCGGTTTGACCTGGACCGGGAGGCCTTTTTGCAGCGCCTCGCCGCCCTGCCTTTGCGCTTCCAGCCCGGGGAGGCCTTTGAGTACGGGCTTTCCACCGACCTCCTCGGCCACCTCCTGGAGGCTTTGGCGGGGCGGAGCCTGGCGGAGCTTTTGGAGGAAAGGCTTTTCCGCCCCCTGGGCATGAAGGACTCGGGCTTCCAGGCCAAGGACCCCGCCCGGCTGGCCCAGCCCTTTCCCAAGGACCCCGAGACGGGCCGGAGGATCGTCCTCCTTCCCGTGGAGGCTCCCCCGCCCCGGTACGCCGGGGGGATGGGGGGCGTGGGCACCGCGGCGGACTACCTCGCCTTCCTCGAGGCCCTTCGCCTGGGCCGGGGCCTGCTTTCCTCCACCCTGGCGGGCTTCATGGTCCAGGACCACTTGGGAGGCCTCTACCAAGAAGGCCTCAAGCGGGGGCCCGAGTACCTCCCCGGGCCAGGGTACAGCTTCGGCCTCGGGGTGGCGGTGCGGGTGGAGCCCATGGGCTACTCTCCGGGCTCTCTGGGGGAGTGGACCTGGGCGGGCTTCGGCGGGACCTTCTTCTTCGTGGACCCCCTCCATGAGGTCACCGCCCTCTACCTCGCCCAGGCCCCGAACCTCCTCTCCGTCCTGGAGCCGGAAAGGGCCCTCCACTCCCGGCTTGGGGCGAGGCTCCAGCACGCCTTCCGCACCCTGGTCTACCTGGGGCTGGAGTGAAGGAGGGCCACCTGGTTGGCCATGGTGCCCGAGGGCAGGAAGAGGGCCCGCTCAAACCCGAGCCTTTCCGCCGCCAGGGCCTCGAGGCGGTTCACCGTGGGGTCTTCCCCGTAGACATCGTCCCCCACCTCCGCCTCCGCCATGGCCTTCCGCATGGCCGGGGTGGGGCGGGTGAGGGTGTCGCTCCGCAGGTCCACGAGGCGCATGCCCCTAGCCTAAAGGCTCCACCCCCACCGCCTGGGCGAGGGCCCGGGGCAGGAGGTAGACCTCCCCCGCCACCTCCACCCGCACCCCCTCGCCCTTCTCCAGGACCCGGAGGGGCCTTCCCGGCACCAGGCCGAGCCGGGCGAGGAGGTTCAGGGTGCCCCGGTCCTGGGCCAGGGCGCGGGCCACCCGGGCCCGCCCCAGGGGGGCCTCGGTGAGGGGGAGGGCCTGGGAGGAGGGAAGGGCCAGGTCCTTGGTGGGGATGGGGTCCCCGTGGGGGTCAAAGGGGGGGTGGCCCAGGTACTCGGCGATCCTTTCCTCCAGATCCTCGCTGATCACGTGCTCCAGCCTCTCCGCCTCCTGGTGGACCTCCTCCCAGCCGTAGCCCAGGGCCTGGTGGAGGTAGGCCTCGAGGAGGCGGTGGTGGCGCAGGACCTCGAGGGCCACCCTCCGCCCCCGCTCCGTGAGCCGGGCCCCCCGGTAGGGCTCGTGTTCCAGAAGGCCCAGGGCCTTGAGCTTCTTCAGCATCTCCGTGACGGAAGGCGGCTTGACCGAGAGGCGCTCCGCCAGGGCCTGGGTGGGGACGGGCCCCCCGAGGGCCTCCTCCAGAAGGAAGAGGTGCTTTAGGTAATCCTCCTGGGCCTCGGTGAGGGGCGGCCTCGCCATCCCCCTAAAGGTAGCATGGAAGCATGGACCTCACCCACTACCCCTACCCCTCCCGCCGCCACGTGGTCTTGGGGAGGCGGGGCGCGGTGGCCACGAGCCAGCCCTTGGCGGCCCTGGCGGGGATGGAGACGCTCCAAAAGGGGGGAAGCGCCGTGGACGCCGCCCTTGCCATGGCCGCCTGCCTCACCGTGGTGGAGCCCACCTCCAACGGGATCGGGGGGGACCTCTTCGCCCTGGTGTGGGACGGAACCCTCCACGGCCTCAATGCCTCCGGGAAAAGCCCCATGGCCCTCACCCCGGAGAGGCTTCCCGGGAGGATGCCGGAGCGGGGGTGGCTTCCCGTGACCGTGCCTGGGGCGGTCTCGGGGTGGCGGGCCCTGCACGAACGCTGGGGCAGGCTCCCCTTCGCCGAGGTCCTCGCCCCCGCCATCCGCTACGCCGAGGAGGGCTTCCCCGTGGGGCCGGAGACGGCGAGGAGCTGGCGGCGGGCGGAAAGCGTTTTCCTCCCCTTGGAGGGGCCGGAGTTTAGGGCTTTCAAGGAGGTCTTCTTCCCCGGGGGGAGGGCCCCAAGGGCGGGAGAGGTGTGGCGAAGCCCCCTCCACGCCAAGACCCTTAAGGAGATCGCCGAGTCCTATGGGGAAAGCCTTTACCGGGGGGCCTTGGCCGAGGCCCTCCTCCGCTTCAGCGAGGCCACGGGGGGGCTCCTCACCCGGGAGGACCTCGAGGCCCACGCCCCGGAGTGGGTGACGCCCCTTTCCACGGAGTACAAGGGGCTCACCGTCTGGGAGCTTCCCCCAAACGGCCAGGGGGTGGCGGTCCTCCTCGCCCTGAACCTTTTGGAGGGGTTTGACCTGAGGCCGGAAGACCCCTGGAGCTACCACCTCCAGATTGAGGCCATGCGCCTCGCCCTGGCGGACACCTACCGCTTCGTGGCCGACCCGCGGCACATGGAGCTTGCCCCCGAGGCCTTCCTCTCCAAGGCCTATGCGGCGGAGAGGCGGAGGCTCATCGGGGAAAGGGCCCTTCCCCGGGTCCTTCCCGGCCTCCGCCCCGAGGGGACGGTCTACCTCGCGGCGGCGGACGGGGAGGTGATGGTCTCCCTCATCCAGTCCAACTACCAGGGGTTCGGCTCCGGGGTTTTGGTGCCGGGGACGGGGATCGCCCTGCACAACCGGGGCCTGGGGTTTTCCCTGGAGGAGGGGCACCCGAACCGGGTGGGGCCGGGAAAGAGGCCCTTCCACACCATCATTCCGGGCTTCCTCACCCGGGAGGGGAAGCCCCTTGGGCCCTTCGGGGTCATGGGGGGGTTCATGCAGCCCCAGGGGCACGTCCAGGTGGTGGTGGGCCTGGCGGACTTCGGCCTGAACCCCCAGGCGGCCCTGGACCGGCCCCGCTGGCAGGTGGTGCCGGGGGACGAGGTGCTCTTTGAGCCCGGCATCCCTCAGGCCACGGCGCTTTTCCTGCGGGACCTCGGGCATAGGGTGCGCTACGAGGCGGAGTACGGCCTCTTCGGGCGGGGGCAGGCGGTCTTCCGTCTTGGGGAGGCCCTCGTGGGGGCGAGCGACCCCCGGGCCGAGGGGCTCGCCCTGGCGTGGTAGCCTGGAGCCATGAGGATTAAACAGCTTTTTTGTGGGTTTCTCGCCCTCCTGGGCGGGTTCGGCGGGGCGGAGGGGCTTGGGGACCCCATGGGGGGGAGGCTGGAACAGGGGGCGGTGGTGCTCTTTCGCCTCTTCACGGAGGGGGTCCGCGAGGAGGCCTTCGCTCCGGGCTTCCTGGCCCAGGTGCCCGCGGCCCAGGTGGCGGTCATCGTGGCCCAGCTGAAGGCCAACCTGGGAGAACTCAAAGGGGCGCAGCTCCTGGAGCCGGGGAGGTACCTCTTGGAGCTTGAGCGGGGGTACGTGCCCGCCCGCATCGGCCTGGACCGGGAGGGGCGCATCGCGGGCCTCTTCTTTGAGCCCCCCGTGGCCAAGCTGGGAAGCCTCGAGGAGGCCCTGGAGGCCTTCCGGGCCCTCCCGGGACGGGTGGGGCTATGGGTGGAGCAGGACGGGAGGCCCGTCTTGGCCCTGGAGGAGGACACGCCTTTGGCCGTGGCCTCGGCCTTCAAGCTCTTGGTCCTCGCCGCCTTGCGCGAGGAGGTGGAGGCGGGGAGGCGGGCGTGGGACGAGGTGGTCCGCCTGGAGGAGGCTTGGAAGAGCCTGCCTTCCGGTTTGCTCCAGGGCTGGCCGGAAGGAAGCCCCTTGACCCTCCACACCCTGGCGGCCCTCATGATCTCCCTCTCCGACAACACCGCCACGGACGCCCTCATCGCCCTCCTCGGGCGGGAGCGCCTCGAGGCCCTCTCCCCCCGCAACCGCCCCTTCCTCACCACCGGGGAGGCCTTCGGCCTCGCCGCCCGGGGCAACCGGGACCTCTTGGCGGCCTTCCGGGACGGGGACCTGGAGGCCAAGCGCCAGGCCCTGGAGGCCCTGAGGGCCCGGGGCCTGCCCTCGGTGACGGACCTGCCTTTAGACCCAGGGGACTGGCCGCCCGAGGCGGACTGGCGCTTTACCCCGAGGGAGCTCTGCCGCTGGATGGGGAAGGTGGCCGACCTTCCCCTCATGGGCATCAACCCCGGGGTGGCCGCCTTCCGCTGGGACCGGGTGGCCTACAAGGGGGGCTTTAGGCCCGGGGTGCTGAGCCTGGTTCACGGCCTTTCCCGCGGCGAAAGCCGCTACTGCGTGGCCTTCGTGTGGAACGGGGAGGAGGTGGACGAGCTCAAGGCCTTCACCCTCTACGGGGGGCTTTTGGACCTTCTCCCCTAAAGCGGATAGGCGAACCCCAGGAGGCTCTTCGCCCCGATCCGTTCCTGTAGGTCCTGGGGCATGGGAGAGAGGCGCGCCTTCTGCAGGGCAAGGTGGGCCTTGAGTCCCTCCTCCAAGGCCCTTCGCCAGGAGGGGGGTGTGGCCTTGCCCAGATTGAGGTAGGCCCGGACGGGTCTTCCGGCGAAGGCCCGCCCCCAGAACTCCGCGAAGGCGGCGGGAACCTGGCCTTCCGGCACGGGCAAGGGGGGTAGGCGGAAGCGCTCGCCTTCTAGGGCGAAGAGGGCGTGGAAGCCCAGGCGCATGACCAACTTTCCTCCCGGGGGAAGCCAGCCTTGGCGTCCTAGGGCCTCGGGATCGGCGGAGGCCAGGTATAGGCGGCCTTCCCGTTCCATTCGCCGTAGCTCGGCGAGCACGTCTTCCGGCTCCGCCTTGCCGAGGAGTTCCTCGGCCCGTTCGTGCAGGGCCTGGAGCCCCGGGCCGAAGAGGGGGGTGGCGTGGAGGAGGAGGCGTCCTGGGTACCGTTCCCGAAGGGCTTCCGCCAGGGCCAGGTGGGCGCCGAAGGGGGGGCGGGTCATCAAAAGAAGAACGCGGTCGTAAAGGGCGAGAAGCCGCTTGCAAGCCCCTTCTAGACTTTCCTTCATTGGATCCCAGATAAAGGGATCATTTTCCCTGGAAAAGTTTCCTTTTTCCGAAAGCAAACCCAGCTCCATACGATAAAGAAGTCTAAGCAGTGGTTCAGAGGACAAATGTCCTGTACTTGGTCTAATAAAACGGCCCTTCGGTCCAGGGAGGCTTCCCAAGACCCAGAAGGCGCTTGAGTCCCAAAGCGGCCTCCACCCCTTGGGTGCCGTAGTTGTTGTTGAAGATGACGAAGACCCTTTCCGCCTGCGCGGCCAGGGTGTGGGTGGCCTCCGCCAGGTCCCGAAGCTCCTCCTCGGAGTAGCGCCAGTTGAAGCGCTCGTAGGGTTTCGTGTGGGGGCCCTTCCAGGCCTCGGCGTTCCTCCCGTGGCAGCGGAGGACGGCCACGGGGTGGGTGGGCTCTAAGACCCTGGGCGGGGCCTCGGGGTGGGGCGGGGCGTCCACGCTCACGTGGACGAGGCCAAGCCGCTTTAGCTCCCGCTTCACGAAGCCCCAGGCGGTGTACCACTTGGGGTTGCGGAACTCCACCGCCACCAGGTACCCCTGGGTCCTTTCTGCCAGGCGCTCCAGGTAGCGGAAGCTCCTGGGCTTGGGCTCGGTCCAGGGGGGAAGGCCGAAGTGGAGGTAGCCAAGCTTTCCCGCCATTTCCAGGGGCCTTAGCGCCCCGAAGAAGCGCCGCCAGGCCTCCTCCACCACCTCTTCCGGCACCTCCCGCTGGGCCAGGTGCCCCTCCTGGCGGGGCAGGAGGGCCTTGAGGTCCTTGGGGAGGGCGTCCGCCTCCAGCCCGTGCCCGGTGAAGGCGGAGAAGGCCTTGACGTGGAAGAGGAAGCCTTCGGGGGTCCTTTCCGCCCACTTCTCCACCACCTCGAGGCGGGGCAGGGCGTAGAAGGTGCTGTCCACCTCCACGGTGTCAAAGTGCTGGGCGTAGTAGCGGAGGCGCTTCTCCGGATGGTTCCTCACCCCAGGGGGGTACCAGCCGGAGGCGAGGAGGGTGGGGTCGGTCCAGCTGGCCGTGCCCACGCGGATCTCCGCCACGGCCCCAGTCTACGGGAGGAAGGCGTCCAGGATCTCCTCCACCTGGTCGGTTTCTATGAGGAAGGCGTCGTGCCCGTGAGGGCTTTTGATCTCCCGGTAGCGGGCCCCCGCCAAACGGGCGGCCTGCCGCACCTCCCAGGCGGGGTAGAGGAGGTCGGTGTCAATGCCCACGAAGAGGGAGGGGATGCCGCGGAGGCGCTTCAGGGCCTCTTCCACCCCGCCCCGGCCCCGGCCCACGTCGTGGGTGTCCATGGCCCGGGAGAGGACGAGGTAGCTTTCCGCGTGGAAGCGCCGGAGGAACTTCTCCCCCTGGTAGTCCAGGTAGGTTTCCCCAAGCTCCGGCTCCCCGCCCCAGCGGGCCTCAAACCCCTCGGGGGCTCGGTAGCTCATCATGGCGATCCCCCGGGCGAGGGCGAGGCCCCTGGGGGCGGGGTTGCCCTTCTGGTACTCGGGGTCTTGGAGGATGGCCTGGCGGGAGAGGTGGTTGAAGGCCCGAGCCCAGGGGCCGTGCCGCGCGGGGGCCGCTAGGACCACGAGCTTCTTCACCCTCTCCGGGTACATCAGGGCGAACTCCAGGGCCACCATCCCCCCGAGGCTTCCCCCGATGACCACGGCCTTCTCCACCCCCAGGTGGTCCAGAAGCCTCGCCTGGGCCCGGGCCAGGTCGCGGATGGTGAGGGGAGGGAAGTCCCTCCCGTAGGGGCGGCCCGTGCGGGGGTCTAGGGAGAGGGGGCCGGTGGAGCCGTAGCAGCTTCCCAGGTGGTTGGCGGAGACCACGTAGTAGAGGGCGGGGTCCAGGATCCGCCCGGGGCCCACCAGGCTGTCCCACCACCCTTCCCGGCCGAAGGCCCTCTCCAGAGGGGAGAGGCGCTTAAAGGTTTCCTCGTCGTAGGTTCCCGCCAGGTGGGCGCTCCCCGTGAGGGCGTGGAAGACGAGGACGGCGTTATCCCGCCTGCGGGAGAGGGTCCCGTAGGTCTCAAAGCGGAGGCGCACCTCGGGGAGGTACCCCCCGAGCTCCGTGTAGAACCCCTCCCGCCTGGGAAAGAGGACGGCGGTGCGGGGCTTAGGCGGGGGGATGGAGAGGGGGGAGCGGGGGGGCTTGAGGAGGAGGGCCTCGTGCTCCCCCCAGGCCTCGAGGGCGATCTCGCTCATGCCAACGCCTCCTTGAGCTCGGCCTTCAGGTCCTCCACGTGCTCCAGGCCCACGCTAAGCCGCACCATCTCCGGCGAGACCCCAGCCTGGGCCTGCTCCTCCGGGGAGAGCTGGGAGTGGGTGGTGGAGGCGGGGTGGATGGCGAGGGTGCGGGTGTCCCCCACGTTCGCCAGGTGGGAGATGAGCCTGAGCCGGGAGATGAAGCGCTTCGCCGCCTCGTACCCCCCCTTCAGGCCGAAGGTGAGGACGGCCCCGGGCTTCCCCTTGAAGTACTTCTGGGCCCGGTCGTGGTGGGGGTGGTGGGGAAGCCCCGGGTAGTTCACCCAGGCCACCTGGGGCTGTTCCAGAAGCCAGTGGGCGAGGTGCAGGGTGTTTTCCACGTGGCGCTCGGCCCTTAGGGAGAGGGTCTCCATGCCGAGGAGGACCACCCAGGCCTCAAAGGGCCCCAGGGCCTGCCCCTGGTCGCGGAGGCCGTCCACCCGGGCCTTGACGATGAAGGCGAGCTCCCCGAAGGCCTCGGTGAGCCTCAGGCCGTGGTAGCCGGGCTGGGGCTCCGTGAGGAGGGGGTAGCGGCCGTTGTCCCAGGGGAAGTTCCCCCCGTCCACGATGGCCCCGGCGATCACCGCCCCGTGCCCCCCCACCCACTTGGTGAGGGAGTGGGTGACCAGGGCCGCCCCCCACGCCAAAGGCCTCAGGAGATAGCCCCCCATGCCGAAGGTGTTGTCCACGATGAGGGCTACCCCCTTCTCCCGGGCGGCCTGGGCTAAGGCCTCGAGGTCGGGGATGTTGAGGGCGGGGTTCCCGATGGACTCCACCCACCAGGCCCGGGTTCTCTCGTCGGTGAGGGCCAAAAACTCCTCGGGGCGCTCCTCGCGGGAGGTGAAGCGCACCTCTATGCCGAGCCTTTTCAGGGTCACCTTGAACTGGTTGAAGGTGCCCCCGTAGAGGTTGGGGGTGGAGACGAGGTTGTCCCCCGCCTGGGCCAAGGTGGTGAGGGCCAGGAACTGGGCGGCGTGGCCGCTTGCGGTGGCCAGGGCCGCCTTTCCCCCTTCCAGGGCGGCGAGGCGTTTCTCCAGCACGTCCACCGTGGGGTTCATGATGCGGGAGTAGATGTTCCCGAACTCCTTGAGGGCGAAGAGGTTGGCGGCGTGCTCGGGGCTTTTGAAGACGTAGCTCGTGGTGGGGTAGATGGGGACCTGGCGGCTTAGGGTGGTGGGCTCGGGCTCGTAACCGGCGTGGAGCTGCAAGGTCTCATAAGAACTCCCCCTGGGTTTTTCTCTTAGTATGGGGTCATGCGGCTGACCAAACACCAACGCCGCCCCCGGCTGGAACTCAAGCTGCGGCATCACCCGGACAACCTGCACGCCCTCTACCGGGAAAGCGAAGACCCCGTGGAACGCGCCCGCTGGCACGCCATCTGGCTCCTCGCCACAGGCCACTCCATCCCCCAGGTGGCCCAGACCCTGGGCTACTCCACCCGCTGGGTCCGCAACACCCTCCACCGCTACAACGAAGGCCAGCCCATGGCCGACCTCCGGCACCAAAACCCAGGCCAGCCCCCCTTGCTCTCCCCGGAGCTTCAGGAAGCCTTCCGCCAGGCCCTCCTCCAGCCCCATCCCCAGGACGGGATATGGACGATAAGGAACGCCGCCCTGTGGCTCTCGGAGAGGCTGGGCCGTCCCGTGGACCCCAGGCGGGCCTGGACCTGGATGAAGCGCCTGGGCTTCGCCCCCCTCCGCCCCCGTCCCCGGCACCGGGAGAGGGACGTGGAAGAGGGGGAGGCCTTCAAAAAAAACTCTTCTTCACCGTTGTCCTCCTGAAGTGCCTCTTCCCCTGGCTTGTCCTGGAGCTTTGGGCTTTTGACGAACACAGGTTGGGCCTGAAGCCCGTGTACCGGCGGGTGTGGGCGCCCCGGGGGAAGACGCCCCTGGCCTGGGTGCGGCCGCGGTACCGGTGGCTTTACGTGTACGGCTTCGTGCGTCCGGGTACAGGGGAGAGCGAGTTTTGGCTTTTGCCCACGGTGAACGCTGTGGTCTTCTCGGAGGTGCTAAGGCGCTTTGCCCGGTTGCGTGGGGCTGGGGAGGGGAAGCTTTTGCTTTTGGTCTTGGACCGGGCGGGGTGGCACGTGTCGGGGCGGGTGGAGGTGCCGGAGGGGGTGGGTTTGGTCTTCCTGCCGCCCTACTCTCCCGAGCTCCAACCCGTGGAGCGGGTGTGGCCTCTGGTGGACGCGGTGGTGGCCAACGGGCGGGTGGAGACGGAGGAGGAGCTTTGGGCGAGGGTGGAGGCCCGGTGCGCCTACCTGCAGACCCAGCCGGGCCTGATTCGGAGCCATACCCTCTTTCACTGGTGGCCGGGAGGATGCTGAGGGAATGGATCAGGGGGATTTCTTATCAAACCTCATCCTTGGCCTCCTTTCCAAAGTCCCGGCCAGGGGCATTTGGGTCACGCGGGGGCGTAACCTTGAAGGGGCCAAAAAAAGCCCCTTCCCGGCGTCCGTTCTCTCGCCAAGAAGGGGTTGGGCGTGGCGCTTACCCCCCTCTCTTATCGTCCCCGGGCGTTTCCCCCGCCCGGGCCGGCGTTGGCACCAGCCCCGCCCGCATCCGGCCATGCAACGGAAGGGGCGGGAGGTTGCCGCGGCTTCACAGGGCCGTACCCTCCACCGCTCTGGATAAGAGAACGGGCTGGTTTTCGCCGCGCCCCGGCGCGGTTAGCCCCAAGTGTAGCCCTTCCGGCCTAGGAGGTCAAGGCCTTGCGCACCTGGGCCTGGAGCCGGAGGAGGGCCGCCTCCAGGCCCCGCAGGCGCAAGGGGGTGAAGAACTCCTCCAGGCCGTAGCCCCGGTAGAAGCCCGGGGGCACCTCCAGGACGGCCTCGGGGCTTTCCCCCTCGAGGCCCTCCCGGAGAAGGCCGGCGAAGGCCTTGACCGTGGGGGCCTCGTCGGGGACGTGGAAGTAGAGGCGCACCTTCCCCCCCTCCACGTCGGCGTGGACGAAGAAGGGCGTCTGGCACTCGTGGACCCTCTCCAGCTCCACCCCGGGCGGGGGCGGGGGGACCTTGGCCGCGTACTCCAGGAGCACCTGGGAGCGGAGCTCCTTGGGAAGGCTTTTGAAAAGCTCCAGGGCCTGCTTGAGCTTGGGCGGCACCATGCCTCCACCTTACCGCGGGCCGGACGGGGGCCGGGTGGGCCGGAGCTCAATCTCGCTCGCCATGGCGTGCCCGGGCATCTCCAGGGCGAAGAGGACCGCCTGGGCCACGTCCTCGGGCTTAAGCTTCCAGGCCTGGCCCGGGGCGTTCCCGGCGAAGCCGGTGTCCACAGAGCCCGGGAGGACGTTCACCACCCGGATGTTCGCCTCCCGGAGGTCCAGCATGGCGGCCCCGGCGAGGCCCAAAAGGCCGAACTTGCTGGCGTTGTAGGCGGCCCCGCCCTTGAAGGGGTTCTTCCCCGCGAGGCTCCCCACGTTGACGATGGTGCCCCCGCCCCGGCGCAGGAGGGCGGGGACGGCGTGGCGGATGCCGAGGAAGGCCCCCGTGAGGTTGGTGTCCAGCACGAGCCGCCACTCCTCCAGGGTGAGCTCGTGGACGGGCTTCATCACCCCGACCCCGGCGTTGTTCACCAGGGCGCTGAGCTCCCCGAAGGCCTCCTCCATGGCGGCCACGGCCCGGGCCCAGTCCCCCTCCTCCCGGACGTCCCCGGGAAGGGGTAGGGCCCCCTCCAGCTCGGCGGCGAGGGCCTCGAGCCTCTTTTCGTCCCGGGCCATGAGGCCCACCCGGTACCCCTTGGCGTGGAGGAGGCGGGCGGTGGCCTCGCCGATGCCGCGGCTTGCTCCCGTGATGAGGACGGCGCCCTTCATGCCCTCCATCCTACCCTTTGGGCCGGAAGAGGGCCTTCCCCTTCGCCCCCAGGGCCTCGGGCCAGGCCTCCAGGGGGAAGACGCCCCCCACCAGGCTTTCCAGGCCCTCTAGCTCCGGGAGAAGCCCCACCGCCTCCCGGAACTCCTCCCGGGTGTAGGTGTAGCTTCCCCAAAGGGCCACCTCCTTGAACCAGAAGGGGGAGAGGTCCACCAGCTCAAGCCCCGGTGCCCCCAAGAGGAGCACCTTCCCCCCTTCCCGGGCGAGGGCGAGGGCCTCCCGGAAGCCCCGGCCGCTTCCCGAGGCCTCCACCACCGCCTCGTACCCGCCCCTATGGCCCTCAAAGAGGAGGTAGCGGTAGCTTCGGGCCCGCGCCCAAAGGGCCTCCTTGGCGCTCCCGTAGACCCCGTCCGCCCCGAAGGCCTTGGCCCGTTCCGCCTGGTGGGGGTACTTGGCCACGGCGAAAAGCCTTCCCCCGTAGCCCAAGGCCCTGAGGAGCCTCACCGCCAGGAGGCCGATGGTGCCCATCCCCAGGACCAAGACCTCCTCGGGCCAGGGCCTGAGCTTCTTCAGGCCCCTTAGGACCACCGCCAGGGGCTCGGCGAAGACGGCCCTTTCCTCGGGGACGCCTGGGGGGATGGGGTAGAGCCTTTCGGGCCGGGCCAGGACCCACTCCCCCCATCCCCCGGGGAGGTCCCGGTTGTAGCCCAGCATCCCCGGGGCCAAGGGGCCCTCGGCCACGTTCTGGCAAAGCCCCTCCTCCCCTTCCCGGCACCTGGGGCAGGGGGGAAGCCCCCGGTCGGCGCAGGCGAGGAGGGGGTTCACCGCCACCAGCGCCCCCTCCACCTCCCCCAGGATCTCGTGGCCCAGCACCGCGGGGAAGGAGAAGAAGGGGCTTAGGGAGGGGGGGCTTTTCCCGTAGAGGAGGGCGAGGTCCGAGCCGCAGACCCCGCTTAGGCGCACCCGGACCCGTAGGAAGCCTTCCCGTTCGGGGAGGTGGACCTCGGCGAGCCTGAGGGGGAGGAGCCTCTTGGGAAAGCGTTTGCCGAGAAGCCTTGCCCCGAAGAAGCGGGGCAGGGAGGGGGTGTAGAGGAGGGCCTTCATGCCATGGGCACGGTGCGGATGAGCTTGCCCTCTATGCGCTCCAGGATCTCGTCCAGGCTCCTTCCGGTGATGGTGAGGCCGTGGTTCTTAAGGCCCACCACGGCCCGGGCGGGGTCGGGGGCTTGGCGCACCTTCTCCGCCACCGCCTGGGCGAGTTCATACGTGCCGCAGGGGTAGTTGAAGGGGGTGGCGGGCACGCCCTCCATCCAGGCGTGTACGTGGAGGATGGCCCCCACCTCGGGGTGCTCCCGGTAGATCATCCAGTGCTCAATGGCGTCCACGCTCACCCGCCTCGGCTCCACGTGGGGGGGGACGGAGAGGAGGATGGCGTTCCTCTTGGGGTCGTAGTCCTTGACCATGAGGATGTCCCGGCCGATCTCCCGGAGGTTCGCCTTGTCCACCCCGCTTGCCGACATCCAGAAGCGCTTCTCGTCTTTGCGCACGGAGAGGTTGCCGTAGGAGAGCCCCCCGATCCCGTAGAGCCTCTTCACGTGCCTCAGGTCCTCGGGGGAGAGGATCTCCTCAATGGGGAAGGGGGCGGGGAGGAGGTCCCACTCCTTGAGCTTCTTCCCCGCCCGGTACATGCTCTCCGTGAGCTCGTCCCCCTGCCAGAGCTCGGGCTCGAGGTCCGGCTCAAAGATGTTGTTGATGACGAGGCGGCTGCAGGCGATGGGCCTTAGGCGGGCCGCCACCCGCTCGTAGAACCCCTCCCCCTCGGGCTCCCCGTAGTGGCCGAGCTCCAGGGTGAGGAACTTGACGCCCTGGCCCGGCACGTAGGCCAAAAGGACGTTGGAGAGCGCCCGGACCAGGTAGGGGTAAAGCTCCCGCAAGGGGTCTTGGGGGAACTCGGGAAGCTCCAGGACCGAGGCCACGAAGGTGGCCTGGGCCTTGCGGCGGTAGGGTTTGGGGTTTTCCGGGGTGATGGCGTTGAGGACGAGGTTCGGGGCTTCGGACTCGGGGTTATGGCGGAAGCCTTGGGCCTCGAGGGCCTTGCCGACGCCCTCCAAAAAAGGCTTGAGCTTAGGCGTGGGTTCGCCGTGGATGAGGTATTCCCACATGGCGCCTCCTTGCTCTGGCCCTTAGCCTACCCCATACTGGGCGCATGGCGGAAGCGCTTTGGGGGGAAAGGGCCCTCCTTCCCGGGCTTCGGGTGGGCCACTTCACGGACCGGGAGGCCCGCACCGGGTGCACCGTGGTCCTGGTGGAGGAGGGGGCGGTGGCGGCGGTGGACGTGCGGGGGGCGGCCCCCGGCACCCGAGAGACGGACCTCCTCGCCCCCGAGAACACCGTGGAGCGGGTCCAGGCGGTCCTCCTCACCGGGGGAAGCGCCTTGGGCCTCGCCGCCGCGGACGGGGTGGTGCGCTACCTCCGGGAGCGGGGAAAGGGCTTCCCCACGCCCGCAGGGGTGGTGCCCATCGTGCCCGCCGCGGTGCTTTACGACCTGGGGCGGGGGGAGGTCTTCCGCCCCCCGGGGGCGGAGGCGGGGTATGGGGCCTGCTTGGCCGCAGGGGGCGGGGTGGCCGAGGGGAGCGTGGGGGCGGGCACGGGGGCCGTGGCGGGCGGGGTGAAGGGGGGGTTTGGCCTTGCGGGCTACCTCCTGGAGGAGGGGTTTAGGGTGGTGGCCCTCGCCGCGGTGAACAGCCTCGGCCGCCCCTTTGACCCCCTCACGGGGAGGCTCTACGCCGAGGGCCTCCTCGCCCCGGAGGAGCGGGCGCTTCTCCCCGACCTCTCCCGCTACCGGGGAGGCCTCGAGGACTACCGCTTTCCCTTCCTCCTCGGCCAGCACACCACCCTGGCGGTGGTGGCCACGGACGCCCCCCTCACCAAGGCCCAGGCCAAAAGGCTCGCCATCATGGCCCAAGACGGCCTCGCCCGGGCCCTCCGCCCCGCCCACACCCCTTTGGACGGGGACCTGGTCTTCGCCCTGGCCCTGGGGGAGGGAGGGGGGGTGGAGCCCCTCCTCCTCTTGCGCCTTGGGGCCTACGTCGCCGACGCGCTTTCCCGGGCCATCGCCCGGGGGGTGCTCTTGGCGGAGGGGATGCCGGGGGTGCCCGCCTACCGGGAGCTTGTGCATAAGAATGGAGGATGACCGAATAAAAGTTTCCTGGGCTTGCCTTGCAAAGGTCAGGAGGACGGGTGTATATCTCCCTCCTGATGGGCAAGCGCGGCTTCGTTCGCCGGGAGGCAAGCCCCAAGGAGGTCCTGGAACACTGCCTGCGCCTGGCCCGGGAGGTGGCCCCTCCCACCCCCAAGGGCAAGCGGGGCCGCCCCTGGCGCTACGACCACGCCCTTTACCTGGCCCTCCTTCTCTTCCGCGCCTTCTTCCGCCTCACCTACCGCGAGACGGAGGCCTCACTCCAGGACCTCATGGAAGGCCCCTTCCCTTCCCACCAGTCCCTGGCCCGCTACGCCGTGCACCACCTGGACCCCAAACTCCTTGAGGCCCTCCTGGAGAGGCTTGCCCGGGAACTGGAGGCCCATCTCGCCCCGGAGTCCTCGCCGGAAGGCGAAGCGGCTTCGGACGAGGCGCCGGCACACCTGGCGGCGCTTTCCCCCTCTCTACCTCATGGACACCACGGGGCTGGCCTACCGGAGCAAGGGCCGGCTTCTCCGCTTCCGCCGGGGGAAGGAGGTGCGGCGGGTGCGGGGGCACGCGCGGCTTCTGGCCCTGATGCGGTGGGATAGGGAGAGGCGGCTCTTGTGGCCCTGGGGTGGAGTGGTGGGGGAGGGCTACGCCCCGGACCCCCGGCTTGGGGGGGAGGTGCTGTTGCTTCTCCGTCAGGAGAACATCTTGAAGCGGTTTCCTCCTTCCCGGGGGTGGCTTTTGGCGGACGCGGGGTTTGACGGGAAGGAGGTGTGGGGGGTTTTGGGGGAGGCGGGGGTGCGGCCGGTGATCCGGCTTCGGGGCGGGGGCGAGGCCAGGGAGGAGGCGCGGGTGCGGGCGCGGGAGGGGTGGGACCCCGAGGTGTACCGGTTTCGCGGGGTAGTGGAGGGGGTGTTTGGGGGGATGAAGACGCGGCTGGGTGGGGGATACCTTTGGGAGCGGAAGCCTTGGACGGCCATGGCGCGGGCGCTTTTGGAGCTCATCGCCTACGGCCTTAGGGTTCTTCTCTCCCTTCTCCCGCCCCCTCCGGGGTACAAGGCAATTTACTAGGCAAGCCCACAGAACCTTGACAGCAAGGGGGGGGGGCATGGTACCCCTTGAGGTGTAGGGACACTCCCTACAGCGAGGAGGTAAAGGATGCGCAAGGTGCTCATGGTCCTGATGGCCCTGGCCCTGGTGGCGGTCTTACCTGCCCAATCCCTGGCTCAGGGGTACTTGGTCTCCTACGCCCTGCACAGTCAGGGTAGGAACGTTTCATTCCTTCGTGTGCTACCTCATAGCTCCACCCCGGCCATCCTGAGAAGCACCCGGCTACGTATGAGGTTGTGAACGAGCAGGATGAGATTCACCCGGGCCACCAGCCCCCAGTAGGACCGCGCTTCTATCCGATGAAGCCCCAAAGACCGCACCATCACGCTAAACCGCGTCTCAATCCAGTTCCGTACCCTCCCCATCCACTCTTTCCATCCCGTCTCCACCACCGTTCCTCCCCTGACCCGATAGGGTGGCGTCTTGACCCCCTGGACCCAGCGAAAGCCCCGGTCCCCCAAGACCGCGGGCAGACCGTCCAGCAGGTCCCTCCCCCAGGTCTCCCGGGCATTCCCGGGGAGGATAGCCCAACGAAAAAAGAGGCCGCGCTCGTTCATCACCGGCATGAGAACGTAGCCCGCGAAAGCCCCCAGGGGGCCCACCCCCACAGCGGCCTCAGGAAGGTCCAAGCCGTGAATCCGGTGGCCGTGGGCCAGGGGGATGGGTTTGAGGTCCACCACCTGCAGAAGACCTTGCCCTCCGGAGAGCCTTATGGCCAGGTGAGCCAACAACCCCTGAGCCTTCTGAAGGACCCGGTAGAAGCGGGAGAGGTGGGGGAGGGAGGGGAAGTAGGCCTTGAGGGTGGTCTTGGCGGCCAGGTAGCCTTTGGCGAGGTCCTGGCCTTGCAACAGGACGAAGATGGCGAGGGTCAAGAGCTCGGCCAGGGTGGCCTTCTGGTGCTTTTGCTTTGGGGGGAGCTTGAATCCTTGGGCCTGCAGGGCTTTCAGTTCGTCATCTACCCAGACGTAGATAGCCACGAGAAGGGTCTCTGCGTCAAGATGGTAAAGGGGGTGCTCACGATCTTGCCGCATGGCACCCCCTCTTTTTTCACACCCCGGGGGTCCAGATCAAGTAGCACACGAAGGCATTACAGGAAATTACAGCTGATGAACTCGCAGAAACACATGGCGCTATATTGCCAGCTGTGCTTGCTGGGGCTGCTATTGTCGGTCTTCTAATTTCGCGTGGATGTAGTGCTGAAGTCAAGCACGAAACAAAGCCTGATGGTTCGAGTTCCACTACGGTTTGTGTAGGCAAATGCAGGTAAAGGCTAAGGTCGGGGGGGCCCTTGTGGCACCTCTGATCTTTCTTTTCCTCGGCCCGTTGTTTTCTTTTTTTGCCTTTTTACTACACCCGCTCGATTCCTTTTTGATCGATACGGGCCTCTGGCTCATTGTCGCTTTTTCAGGGCTTTTCTACCTGAAGTATAGGGCTAGGCTTACTTTTATTGAAGCCGAGAAGGGCTTCTTCACCAGGGGTCTACTCTTTAGCCCAGTCTTTAGGCTAGCGGTTATACTTTTGTTTGGACACCTTCTCTTCGTGTTTCTTCTGGCCTTAAAGTTACCCTACTGGCCTCCAAGTAGGTTCTGGTACGTGCTTGACTCCGGAGAGCACCTCTCCCTATTCATCACCTTGTTCTTTTGGTTAAGTAGAGCTTACATTGAGGAGTTCTTGTTCCGGTACGTTCCTTACCAACTAGCTGGAAGCAAAGGACTTCTTTTCTCGGGGGTATCGTTTGTCTTTGTTCATCTCGTAAACCCATGGACCGGGGTTCAATTAGAACCAGAATTAATTTTGCTCTACACAGTAATCACACTTTTTTTAATCGGCTCCTTTCTCTTTTTACGATCGCTTTCTATGACTTCTTTGGTTCATGCCTTGATTAACATGGGTTTCTTTCCAATCAGCCTCAATTACACATGAGTAGCCAACCTGTCCCATTTTTGCCGCTTGCCTTTTTTCACTTATGTCACTTAATGGCACGACCAATCCTTGCTCGCATACTCGCTCTCTTCGCGGTCTCTTGGGCACTTGCCTATTCCAAAAGCCTTTCTGAGCTCCGCTACACCGCCACCGTTCCCCAAGTTTCCTTGACGCCTGGGCATTCTTGGGATAGATTGCCCTCGTTAAAACCGCGGAGGAGCGTATGAGGAAGACTTACTGGCTGGTAGGGCTTTTCGCGGCCTGGTCGTGTAAGGATTTATGTGTAAGGGCCCGTGTTTAATAGGGGGGCACACCTTAGCACGAGGAGGTGCCCCGTGGACCAGGATACCTTGCGGATCTTGCTGAGGGAAGCGGTGCGGGAGACAGTAGCCGAGGTTCTGCAGACGGTTCTGGAGCTGGACCGGACAGCCTTCTTGCAGGTGCACGGGGGGCGCAGGAACGGCTACTACCCCCGCAAGCTGGAGACCACCTTCGGCCAGGTGGACCTGAAGGTCCCTAGGGATCGGGAATCTCGGTATTACCCGGCTTTCCTTAAGCCCTACGCCCGCCGCCTGGTGGACGTGGGGGAAGTAGCTGTGGCCTTGTACGCCGCCGGGGTCAGTCAGCGCAAGGCGGCCGAGATATTGAGCCTGCTCTTAGGCCACCGCTACTCCCACGAGACCCTAAGCGCTCTGACCGACCAAGTCCTGGAGGCGGCAGGAGCCTTCCGCACCCGGCCTTTGCCCGAGGAGATGGCCTTCGTCTACCTGGACGGGCTTTCCTTAAAGGTCTTCAGGGAAGGGGAAGGGATTGTGCGGGAAACGGTGTATGTGGCCCTGGGCATCGCCCCTGATGGGGAGAGGCGGGTCCTGGGGTTCTGGCTGTTGCCCACGGAGAGCGCCCTGGGATGGGAGGGGGTCCTGGGGGAGCTTTGGCAGCGGGGCCTGCGGCGGGTATTGCTCTTCATCACCGACGGGCTGCCCGGGCTTCCTGAAGCGATCCGCAGGGTCTACCCTCAGGCGGAGTGGCAGCGGTGCGTGGTGCACGGGGTGCGGTGGAGCCTGTCCCAGGTGCGGGCGCGGGACCGGGGCCTGCTGGCGGAGGACCTGAGGCGGGTGTACGGGGCGGAGAGCAGGGATGAAGCCCTTAGGGCCTTGGAGGAGGTGAAGGCCGCCTGGGGTTCGCGGTACCCGGGGGTGGTGGGGCTTTGGGTACAGGATTCGGGGGCCTTCCTGCGGTTCTACGGGTACCCCAAGGTGCTTTGGCCGTACCTGCGGAGCACCAACCTGATGGAGCGGTTTATCCGGGAGCTACGGCGGGGGACGAAGGTGCGGGACCACAAGTTTCCTAAGGAAGAGGCGGTGTACAAGCTCCTTTACCTGGAGTCAGAGAGGCAGGAAGGGAGGTGGGCAGAACGGAAACTAAAGGGGTTCTCGGAGGTGAAGGAGGTGCTGGAGAAGATGCTTCAGGAGCGGTATGCCCCCCGTACACAGACTCTTACACATAACTCTTGACACGACCCGCGGCCTTCCTTTTGGGCGGTTGCCAGATGGCTTCCAAGCCCGATCCAACCCCTACCTTAGCTGAGGCCTTCTGGCCCAAGGAGGCCCCCGTCTATGGCCTGGATGACCCTGAGGCTATCCCAGGCCAGTACATTGTCGTCTTTAAGAAGGGAAGGGGTCAGTCTCTGCTCCAAGGTGGATTGACAACCCTGCAGGCACGGCTGGCTCCTCAGGGGGTGGCGGTGACCCAGGCCTACACGGGCGCTCTCCGGGGATTTGCGGCGGTGATGGCGCCCCAGGCCTTAGAGACCTTAAGGCAGAATCCCGACGTGGAGTTCATAGAGGCGGACAAGGTGGTGCGGGCTTGGTCTACTCAAAACTTGCACCTCCCGCATACCCCGCATAAACCTTCACCCCCTCCCCCCGGCGGCCCCAGACCCAGGGCGTGGAGCTCCCGCAGGATGACCTGCACCACCAGCTCGGGCAAGAGAACCCGAGCTGCCCCCTCCCTGGCCTCCCGCCAGCTCCCCTTCCCCTCCACCCCCACCCAGTGGGCCAGCAGGTAGGCCAGAAGGGAGAGCACCAGAAAGCGGTGCACCCCCAAGGCCGTCCGCTGCCCGAACTGCCCCAGGGAGAACTCACTCTTCGCAGCCCGGAAGAAGTGCTCTACCGTGAACCGCCTCCTTCCCCAGGTGAGCATGGTCCGGGGCGTGGCGGGAAAGGTGGCCACCACGTACCGCCACTCCCAGCCCCCTTGGGGCAGGGGGTAGCGGTACCAGGCCACCCAGACCGGGAAGGAAAGCCCCCACAGGTAGACCCGGCTCCCCTGCCGCCTGAGGTCCAAAAGCCTTCCCCCTCCCCGCAGCCTCCGGTCCCGCCGCATCCCCACCACCGTTTCCAAGCCCAACCGCCTCACCCCAAAGAGGAACCAGGCCGTACCAAAGGCCGCGTCCGCGGCCACCCGTATCCGGAAGGTCCGGCGCATCCAGAGGGGCAGAGAGGCCAGGAGGCTCAGGGCCAGGAGGGAGAGGCCTTTCTCCCCCTTGCCCCGCCATAGACGGTAGGCCCAGGGGACGCGGAGGTCCCCGTAGACGAGGTAAAGGACCACGAGGTGGAGGCCCCACTTGCCGTGAAAGAAGGAGAGGGGGAGGTGGGGGAAGTGGCCCCGCTTTTCCAGGGTGACCAGGTCCAGGACCACCAGGAGGCGGGGCTTGGGGCCCTTTCTCCGCCTGGCCCGGTCCAGGGCTTTCTGGGCCTCCTCGCGGGCCAGGCGGATGAGGGCGCGGGTGGGCCAGGGGTAGCGGTTGAGGAAGCGGGAGAGGGCGGAGGGGGACTTGGTCTTGCTGTGCTGGGGTCTAGCCTTGCCGTGACCGGTGAGGAAAAGGAACAACAGGGCCTTCAAGGATTCCCGCAGGTGGGGGGTTGGCATGAGGGCCAGGATGGTCCAAAGTAGGGATAGGGCTACTGGTCTCATGGCACCCCTCATAAGAGGGGAAACCAGTAGCCCTCTTCAAGTGGTCCCCAAGCATACTCATGCCCGCGGTGAATAAGTGCAAGTTTTGAGTCTACCCAGAGCCCTGCTCCTTGGGGCCTGGACCGGATTGACCAACGGGACCTCCCCCTTTCCAACAGCTACACCTACACCGCTACGGGAAGGGGGGTTAACGTCTATGTGATTGACACCGGAATTCGCACGGCCCACCAGGAGTTCGGCGGCCGAGCCCGGGTGGGCTATGACACCCTAGGGGGAAACGGCCAGGACTGTAACGGCCACGGTACCCACGTGGCGGGGACGATCGGTGGGGTGACCTATGGAGTAGCCAAGGCGGCCAACCTCTATGCTGTGCGCGTCCTGGACTGCAACGGTTCCGGTTCCACTTCTGGGGTCATCGCCGGGGTGGACTGGGTTACCCAGAACCACCGCAAGCCGGCCGTCGCCAACATGAGCCTGGGAGGCGGAGCCTCCACGGCCTTAGACAACGCCGTGAAGAACTCCATCGCCGCGGGGGTGGTCTACGCTGTGGCCGCGGGGAACGACAATGCCAACGCCTGCAACTACTCCCCAGCCCGGGTGGCCGAGGCCCTTACCGTGGGCGCCACCACATCTTCCGATGCCCGTGCCAGCTTCTCCAACTACGGTAGTTGCGTGGACCTCTTCGCCCCTGGAACTTCCATCCCCTCGGCCTGGTACACCTCGGACACGGCCACCCAGACCCTCAGCGGCACCTCCATGGCCACCCCCCATGTGGTCGGGGTGGCTGCCTTGTATCTAGAACAAAACCCTTCGGCCACGCCGGCCGCCGTTGCGGGCGCTATCCTCAACGGGGCCACTACGGGGCGGCTTTCGGGGATCGGTTCGGGGTCCCCTAACCGCCTCCTTTACTCCCTGCTCTCCTCGGGGGGTGGTTCCACAGCCCCATGTACCGACTGCAGCTACTACACGGGCAGCCTTTCCGGTCCTGGCGACTATGACTTCCAACCCAACGGTACCTCCTACTACAGCCCTGCAGGTACCCATAGGGCCTGGCTTAGGGGCCCCGCCGGAGCGGACTTTGACCTCTACCTCTGGCGTTGGAACGGCTCCCGTTGGGTGACCGTGGCCAGCTCTACGGGACCTACTTCGGAGGAAAGCATCAGCTATAGCGGAACCGCTGGCTACTACGTCTGGCGCATCTACGCCTATAGCGGCTCGGGGATGTACGAGTTCTGGCTCCAGCGTCCCTAGGTCAGGGGTTTCTGCCTCCCCTGGGAAGCGCCTGGGGGAGGTTTTTCCTTTAGCGTCCTGGGAAGGGGGCGAGGACCGCTTCCACCTGGAGGACCTGGCTTTCCCGGCGCACCGTGAGACGGATTCTTTCTCCCACCTGGTGCCTGCGCACTTCGCGGAGGAGGTCCTCAAAGCTGTTCACCGGCACCCCGTCCACCTCGAGGATCACGTCCGGCACCCCGCCCGACTCCACCCCCCTAAGCCCCGCCCGGTGGGCCGCCCCGCCCGGCACCACCTCCCCCACCACCACCCCGCCCGGGGGCAGGCCCAGCTCCCGGGCGAGCTCCGCCGTGAGGGCCCTTGGGCCCCGGAGGCCCAGGTAGGGCCAGTAGCGCCTTTCCCCCCTCTCCAAGGCGGCGAGGGCCTCCCCCCGGCCGAAGAGGGAGGTGAAGAAGCTGCGGAAGCCTTCCTCCGTCTGGCCGATGGCCACCGCCACCCCCAGCACCCGCCCTTCCGCGTCCAGCACCGGCCCCCCCGAGTCCCCGGGGGCGAGGGGGAGGGAGGTCTCCACCAGGCCCTGGGGGAGGAAGGGGGAGGGGGAGACCTCGAGGCCGGTGACCCGCCCGTACCGGGGGGCGAGGAACTGGCCCCGGCCGTTCCCGATGTGGAGGACGGGCTCCCCAGTTTTGGGCCTCCTCGCCGTCTCCAGGGGCAGGAGGACGGGGGCCTTAGCCGGGGTGGCGAGCACGGCCAGGTCCAGAGGCTCGGCGAACCCCACCACCCGGGCCTCGGCCTGGGTGCGGTCCGCCAGGACGAGCCGGAAGGGCCCCCCCTCCGCCACCACGTGGTAGGCGGTGAGGACGAGGCCTTCCCGGTAGAAGAACCCGGTGCCCCGGGTCCCCCCCCCGTCCGCGATGCCCAAGACCGCGGGGTGGGCCCGGATGTAGACCTCCTGCAGGGCCCCGGGCCCCGCCTGGGCGGGCTCGGCCCAGAGGACGGGGGAGCCCCGGGTGAGGAGGGCGTAAAGGGCGAGGCCCAGGGGCAAAAGGAGGAACAAGGCCTTCAGGGGGCGCATAGGCCCATTCTCCCCGGTCCGCCTCCCGGCCAGGGTGGCCAAGGCCACCCTCAGGGGGCCCGCACCCAGTGGACTTTGGCCGGGTCCCCGCAGAGCTCCTTGAAGGCGCAGGGGCCACCTATGTCCCGACAGAGGAGGTGGTGGCCCGCTTCGGGCGGGGGTTTTCCTCAACGCCAACCGGAAGGGGGCGTTGCCCTAAGCCCCCGCCCCCGGCTGGGGCCTCTCGGCGGGGAGGGGGGGCGGCGGAGGGGGGAGGAGGAGGAGCCTTAAGACCTCGCCCACCTCCTCCACGAAGGTGACCTCCAGGTCCTTGAGGATTTCCTCCGGCACCTCCTTGAGCTCGGCGGCGTTCTCCTTGGGGAGGATGACCCGGTGGATCCCCGCCTGGTGGGCGGCGAGGAGCTTTTCCTTCACCCCGCCGATGGGGAGGACCCTGCCCCTTAGGGTGATCTCCCCGGTCATGGCGATGTCCATGCGCACCGGGCGGCCCGTGAGGGCGCTGGCCAGGGCGGTGGCGATGGTGATCCCCGCCGAGGGGCCGTCTTTGGGGGTGGCCCCCTCGGGGACGTGGATGTGGAGATCGTAGTCCTTGTGGAAGCCCTCGGGAAGCCCCCACTCCTCCCGGTGGGCCCTTAGGTAGGTGAGGGCGGCGTGGGCCGACTCCTTCATGACCTCCCCCAGGTTCCCGGTGAGGTTCACCTTGCCCGTGCCGGGGACGGCCACGGCCTCAATGGTGAGGAGGGTGCCCCCGTAGGGGGTCCAGGCCAGGCCCTGGGCCGCCCCCACTTGGGGCTCCTTCTCCGCCCGGTCGGGGCGGTACTTGGGGACGCCCAGGTAGGCCTCGAGGTCCTCGGCGTCCACCACCTTGACCCCTTCCCAGGGCCTTTCCAGGTAGTCCTTGGCGGCCTTCCTGGCCACCTTGGAGAGCTCCCGGTCCAGGTTGCGCACTCCGGCCTCCCGGGTGTACTCCTGGACGATGCGCTCTATGGCCCGGTCGGTGATCTCCAGCCTCCCTTCAAGCCCCGCCTCCTTTACCTGGAAGGGCCAGCGGAAGTAGCGGGCGATGGCGCGCTTCTCGTGGAGGGTGTAGCCGGGGATCTCAATGACCTCCATCCGGTCCAGAAGGGGCCTCGGGATGGTGGAGAGGGTGTTGGCCGTGGTGATGAAGAAGACCTTGGAGAGGTCGTAGGGCACGTCCAGGTAGTGGTCGGTGAAGGTGTGGTTCTGCTCGGGATCTAGGACCTCGAGGAGGGCCGCCGCCGGGTCCCCCCGCCAGTCAGAGGAGAGCTTGTCAATCTCGTCCAGGAGGAAGACGGGGTTCACCACCCCCACCTGCCTCATCCCCTGGATGATCTTGCCGGGAAGGGCCCCGATGTAGGTGCGGCGGTGCCCCCGGATCTCCGCCTCGTCCCGCACCCCCCCCAGGGAGATGCGGTGGAAGCGGCGGTTCATGCTCCGGGCGATGCTCCGCCCCAAGGAGGTCTTGCCCACCCCCGGAGGCCCCACGAAGCAGAGGATGGGGGCGTGGCCCTTCACCTCCTTCCCCTGGGTGAGCTGGCGCACCGCCAGGTACTCCAGGATGCGCTCCTTCACCTCCTTGAGGCCGTAGTGGTCCTCGTCCAGGACCCGCTTGGTCACGGAGATGTCCAAGACCTCGGGGTCGGCCTCCGTCCAGGGGACCTCCAGGAGCCAGTCCAGGTAGGTGCGGCTCACCGTGGCCTCGGGGGAGCCGGGCTGCATCTTCTCCAGGCGCTTGAGCTCCTTGAGGGCCTTTTCCTTCACGGGCTCGGGCATGCCCTTCTTCTCAATGCGCTCGCGGAGCTCCTCAATCTCCGTGAGGAAGTCCTCCCCGCCCCCAAGCTCCCGCTGGATGGCCTTCATCTGCTCCCGGAGGTAGTACTCCCTCTGGTTCTGGTCCATCTGCTCCTTGACCCGGGCGGCGATCTTCTTGTCCAGCTCAAAGCGCTCCAGGTCGCGGAGGAGCAGGGTCAGCACCCGCTTCAGGCGCTCCTCCACCTCCGGGGTCTCCAGGATGGCCTGCTTCTCCTCCAGGGTCCAGGTGGCGTGATGGGCCACGAGGTCCGCCAGGATGGCGGGGTCCCGGGTGCTCTTGACCGCCTCCTGCTGGTAGCGGTCCAGGCGCAGGGTCTTGTGGTTCTGCAGGTAGCGCTCAAAGGCCTCCTGGACCTCGTTCACCAGGACCCGGGCGAGCTCGGGATCCTTTAGGGGAGGCTCGGGGATGGCCTCCCCCACGGCCCGGAGGTAAGGGGCGGCCACGTAGGAGAGGAGCCGGGCCCGGCTTCTCGCCTCCACCATCACCTGCAGGGTGCCGTCGGGCAGGCGCATGGCCTGCTTGACCACGGCCAGGGTGCCCACGGCGTAAAGGTCCTCCGGGGCGGGGTCGTCCACCTCGGGGTCCTTCTGGGTCACCAAGAAGAGGAGCCGGTCGGCGGAGAGGGCCTCCTCCACCGCCCGCTTGCTCTTAAGGCGCCCCACGTCCACCCCCGTGGTGGTGTGGGGGAGGATGACGGTGTTCCTGAGGGGCAAAACGGGGAGTTCTAGGCGCAAGGCGTCCTTCATCTACCCCCATGATACCCGGGCGGCCCGGGGGCCATGGGGCCCACCGCCACAAAGGCCTAGAGGCCCAGGGTGAGGGTGGCCTTGAGGTTCTTGAAGGTGAGGGTGAGGCCGCCATTAGGCAGGCCCTGGACCATGGCCCCAAGCCAAAGCCTCCCCTCCTGCACCCCCTGGGTCAGCTTCTCCCCCTTGAGGGAAAGGGGGGCCGAGGTTCCGGCGAAGCTCGCGCGGCCTATGGGCCCGTCCTCGGGGCCCAGGGCGCAGGCGTAGGCGTACCCGCCCAGGGCCAGGCAGTTCTCGTCCTGGGCCGGGTCTTTCGTGCGGGCGTAGAGGTCCAGGGTCAAGGAGAGGGGCTGGCTGGCCTCGAGGGTGCCCGTGACCTGGACGTCCTTGAGGACGCCCCCGGGCGGGGGGAAGCTCTGGGCCTGGGCGGGGTAGACCACCCGGCCCAGGGTGCCCCCCAGGGCGGGGAGCTGGACGGTCTGGTCGGGGAGGGGGATGGTGAAGCTGACGGAGCAGGCGGCAAGGAGCCCGGCTAGGGCCACGAGGGGCCAGAAGACTCGCCTCATGCGGCCATTCTAACCGGACGCGGGCGGCGAGGGGGTAGCATGGGTCTGTGCACCGCCTCCTCTTCGCCTTAGACCCCGAGACCGCCCACGAGCTCACCTTGGGCCTCCTCGCTCTCTGGTCGGAAAGGGGGCCCTTGCTGGAGGTTCCCGCGAGGCTTCTTCGGGTGGAGGACCCCCGCCTCCGGGTGGAGGCCTTTGGGGTTTCCTTTCCCAACCCCTTGGGCCTCGCCGCGGGGATGGACAAGGACGCGAGGGCCCTCGGGGCCTGGTGGGCCCTGGGCTTCGGCTTCGCCGAGGTGGGGACCCTCACCCCGAGGCCCCAGGAGGGCAACCCGAGGCCGAGGCTTTTCCGCCTGGGGGAAGACCGCGCCCTCATCAACCGCATGGGCTTCAACAACCGGGGGGCGGAGGAGGCCGCCACGCGCCTAAAGCGCTTCCGCCAAAGGGGGCTTCCCCTGCCCATTGGGGTCAACCTGGGGAAGAACCGGGACACGCCCTTGGAGCGGGCGGCGGAGGACTACCTAAAGGCCCTCCGCCTCCTGGAGCCTTTTGGGGACTACTTCGTCCTGAACGTGAGCTCCCCCAACACCCCAGGGCTTCGGACCCTCCAGGAAGGCCCCTTCCTGGACGAGCTCCTCGCCCGCCTCCGCCCGGCCACCCCAAAGCCCCTCCTCCTCAAGGTGGCCCCGGACCTCTCCCCCAAGGCCCTGGACGAGGTCCTCGCCCTGGCCAAGAAGCACCGCCTTCAGGGCCTGGTGGCGGTGAACACCACCCTCGCCCGGGAGGGCCTAAAAAGCCCTCTCGCTCGGGAAGCCGGGGGGCTTTCGGGAAGGCCCCTGAAGGGGAGGGCCCTGGAGGTCCTCCGCCATCTGGCCCAGGCGGAGGGGCTTGCCCTGGTGAGCGTGGGGGGGGTGGAGACGCCTTTGGACCTCTGGGAGCGGCTCAAGGCCGGGGCGAGCCTGGTCCAGGTCTACACGGGCTTCGTCTACGGGGGGCCCCTCTTCCCCAGGAGGCTCCTCCTGGGGCTTCTCCGCCTCATGGAGGCCGAGGGGGTTTCCTCCCTGGGGGAACTTCGCCGCTCGTGAGCCGGGGTCCGGGCTCCCATGGGGGTGCAAGCCCGTACGGGGTTCAGACGGTGAGGAGGCAGCCCGCCTCCAGCTCCAGTTCCACCGGGGAAACGTAGCGTGAGGCCCCATCGCGGCGCAGGTGGAGGACGAGAAGGGTGTAGGGGTCAAAGACCACCACGTCCTTCACCCCCTGGGAGAGGTAGAAGCGGGGGCCGATCTCCAGGTCCTTGGCCTCGTAGCCCCGGCTCACCACCTCCACCACCGCCTCGGGGAGAAGGGTGATGGCCTCGTCCAGCTCCTCGGGTTCCCGGCAGAAGATGGCGATGTCGGGCCTTTTGTAGGAACCGTCGGGAAAGCGCACGTAGACGGTGGCCACGTGGACGCAGGCGCAAGGGGCGCCCTCCTTGGGCCGGAGGCTTTGCCGGATCCGGTCCACCGCCTTCTGGTGCCGGTAGGTGGGCTGGGCCTCCCAGAGGGGAAGCCCCCCCACCCACTCCAGCCTGAGGCCGATGGCATCCGCCTCCAGGAGCTTCTTCAGCACGCCCCTATTTTAGCGCCTCGTGGACGATCCGCCCCTCCACCAGGGTGAGGACGGGCCACCCTCCGAGGACCCACCCCGCCCAGGGGGAGTAGCGGGCCTTGGAGGCGAAGGCCCTGGGGTCCACGGGGCGCTCCTTGGGGGAGAGGAGGACGAGGCTCGCCTCGGCCCCTTCCTCCAGGTGAATAGGGGAAAGGCCCAGGACCCGCCTGGGGCCGTCGGTGAAAAGCTCCACGAGCCTTTGCAGGGGAAAGCCCCGCTTCAGGTGGAGCTCGGTGTAAAGGAGGGGGAAGGCCACCTCGAGGCTCGGGATGCCGAAGGGGGCCCTCAGGAGGTCCATCTCCTTCTCCGACAGGGTGTGGGGGGCGTGGTCGGTGGCGATGGCGTCCAGGGTGCCGTCAAGAAGCCCCTCCACGAGGGCCTCCCGGTCCTCCCGGGTGCGGAGGGGCGGGGCCACCTTGAAGAGGGGGTCAAAGGCCTTTAGGGCCTCTTCCGTGAGGGTGAGGTGGTGGGGGGTGGCCTCGGCGGTCACGGGGAGGCCCCCTCGCTTGGCCTCCCGGACGAGCTCCAGGCCCCGCTTCGTGGAGAGGTGTTGGACGTGGAGGCGGGGGGTGGCCTGGCTTCGCCTTAAGGCGTAGCGCAGGACCTCGAGGTCCCGGGCGATGCGGGCGGCCTCGGCCTCCGGGGGGTTTCCGGGAAGGCCCAGGAGGTCCGCCAAGGGCCCGTCGTTCATCACCCCATTTCGCCTTAGGCCCGCGTCCTCCGCGTGCACCGCCACGGGGAGGCCTAGGGGCGCGGCCATGAGGAGCCCCGCCGCCAAGACCCCGGCGTCCTCGTTGGTGCGGCCGTCGTCCGTGAGGAGGACCGCCCCCGCCTCCCGGAGAAGCCCCGCCGGGGCGAGGTGCTTCCCTTCCTGGCCCAGGGTGAGGGCGGCCGCGGGGTGGAGCCTTGCGAGGCCCAGGGCCTTGGCCTTCTCCTTGAGGGCCCGCACCGCCTCCGGGGTGTCCACAGGGGGCTTGGTGTTGGGCATGGAGACGAGGTCCGTGTACCCGCCCCGCACCGCCGCGAGAAGCCCCGAGAAGAGGTCCTCCTTCACCTCCTCCCCGGGCTCGCGGAGGTGGGCGTGGAGGTCTAAAAACCCCGGGGCGAGGAAGCACCCCGTGCCGTCCACCACCTGCTTCGCCTCGCCGCCTTCCAGGGAGAGGATCCTCCCTTCGCCGATGAGGACGTCCAGGGGGCCGCGTTCCCCCGTAGCGTCCACGAGCCGTACGTTTCGGATCAGGATCATGCTTCCTCCAGTTCGGGCACCGGGTGGGTGGGCACCAGGACCTTGGCCACCCGGTATTGCCTGCGGTCCAGGGTCAAGAACACCCCCGAAACCTGGCGAAAAAGGGCCATGGCCGCCAGGTGGACGGCGTCCGCCCCCCGCAAGGGATGCTCGCGGGCAAGGAGGCTTGCCGCCTGCATCAGGGCCAGGCCGCTTTCCACGAGGTAAAGGCTCGGGAGCAGCTCTTCCAGAGACCGCACCGCCTTCCGAAAGCCCCTCGGGCTCAGGTGGCCCCCGTCCCGGCGCCCCCTTAGGGCGGCCACGGCTTCCGGAAGGAAGAGGTCGCAGGCCGCCAGGGGGGCCTCCCGGAGGAGGCCCCGAACCCAGGCGAAGGGCTCGCCGGGGTGGTCCACCACGAGGTAGAGGAGGGCGCTGGTGTCGGCGAAGAAAACCTTAGCGCCGTTCCCGGGTGAGGAGTTCATGGAGAGGGGGCGTTTCTCCCTTCAGGAGCACCGGCTTGGGACGCTTCCTGCGGGCCTTTTGCGGGGGGAGCACCCGCACCCGGTTGAGAAGCTCCGCCAGGGCTTCCTCGGCCTTCACCATGGCCTCATGGTACCCCACGTCACCTCCCTTTTCCCACCAAAAGGTGGTAGAGCACCGCCATGCGCACCGCCACCCCGTTTTGCACCTGGCGGTTCACCAGGCTCCTCGCCGAGTCCGCCAAGCTGCCCTCCAGCTCCACGTCCCGGTTCATGGGGCCGGGGTGGAGGAGGGGGGCTTGGGGCTTGGCCCGGGCGAGGCGCCTTTCCGTCACCTGGTAGCGGGCGATGTAGTCCTCCAGGTGGACGAGCCCCGCCTCCATGCGCTCCTTCTGGAGCCTGAGGACCATGACGGCGTCCGCCTCCTCCAGGGCCTCCTCCAGGTGGGGGGTGAGGTGGACCCCGGGGAGGCTTTGGGGGAGGAGGCTCGGGGGGCCGGCGCAGAAGACCTGGGCCCCGAGGAGGGGAAGGAGCTCGGCGTTGGAGCGGGCCACCCGGGAGTGGAGGATGTCCCCCACGATGGCGACCTTCTTGCCCTCTAAGGTGCCCAGGGCCTCGAGGAGGGTGTAGGCGTCCAGGAGGGCCTGGGTGGGGTGGGCGCGGCGGCCGTCCCCCCCGTTGATCACGGCCCCCTTGACCCAGCGGGTGGCCTGGTGGGGCACCCCGGCGCTGTCCGCCCGGATGACGTAGGCGTCCACCCCCATGGCCTCGAGGGTGAGGAGGGTGTCCTTGTAGCTTTCCCCCTTCTGGAGGCTACTGGTCTGGGCGGCGAAGGAGACCACGTCCGCCGACATGCGCCGGGCGGCGAGCTCAAAGGAGATGCGGGTGCGGGTGGAGGGCTCAAAGAAGACCGTGGCCACGGTGAAGCCCTGGAGGGCGGGGACCTTCTTGACGGGCCGCTCCAGGACCTCCCGCATCACCCGGGCGGTGTCCAGGAGGCTTTCCACCTCAGGCCTGTTCCAGCCTTGGAAGTCCAGGAGGTGCCTCATGCCTCCTCCTTTTCCCAAAGCTCCACCCGGTCCTCCCCGTCCACCTCCACCACCTTGACCTTCACCACCTCGCTCCGGGAGGTGGGGACGTTCTTCCCCACGAAGTCCGCCCGGATGGGAAGCTCCCTATGCCCCCGGTCCACGAGGACCGCGAGGTAGATGCGCCTTGGCCTTCCCAGGTCCATGAGGGCGTCTAAGGCGGCCCGGGCGGTGCGGCCCGTGTAGAGGACGTCGTCCACCAGGACGGTGGCCTTCCCCGTGAGGTCAAAGGGGATCCGGGTCTCCCGCACCTGGGGCCTGTAGCCGATCTCCGTGAGGTCGTCCCGGTAGAGGGTGATGTCCAAGACCCCCACGGGCACCTCCTTCCCCTCAAACTCCGCGATGAAGCGGGCGATGCGCCCTGCGAGGGGGATGCCCCGGGTGTGGATCCCCACCAGGGCCAGGCCCTCCGTCCCCTTGTTGGCCTCCACGATCTCGTGGGCGATGCGGTAGAGGGCCCGCCGCATCTCCTCTTGGTTCATGAGCTCCGCCTTAAAGCGCACCGGCCACCTCCAAAAAGAGGCGGAGGCCAGGGCCTCCGCTCCTTCCCTTCCTTTCGGGCCGCTTCCTTGTTTCTCGCATCTTTCCCCCTTTCCGGCCTCGCGGGACCGGTTTAAAGGCCAGCCCTACCTTACACCCGGCGCCCCGTCCGGGCAAGGGGAACCCCGCCCAAGGAAGGCCTCGGGCGGGGAGCCCGGGCGCGGGGTTAGGCCGTCTTGGGCTTCTCGCGGGCCACGCTCAGGGCGAGGAGGCCCACCAGGAGCCCGAGGTGGAGCCGGTTGAGCCCGTGAAAAAGTGTTTGAAGTTACCTTCCTGCACGGGCGTACCGCCACCCCGTCCAGACGAGCACGGCGGCGAAGACGAGCCGCAAGGCGCCTTCCGGGAGGATGTGGGCGAGCTCCCCCCCTAGGAAGGTGCCCACCAGGACCCCGGGCACGAGGCCTAGGGCGAGGTCCCGGTCCACGTTCCCCAGGCGCAGGTGGGTGTGGGCGCCCACCAGGCTCGCCGGGACCATGGCGAGGAGGCTCGTCCCCTGGGCGGTGTGCTGGGGCATCCCCAGGAGGAGGACCATGGCCGGGACCATGATCGTCCCCCCGCCCACCCCCATCATCCCCGAGAGGAAGCCGGTGAGGCTTCCGGCGAGGAGGAGGGCGAGGTCCTGGAGGAGTTCGCCCCGCACCAGGCCGAGGGGGGCGAGGTAGGGTCTGAGGAGAAGGAGGAAGCTCACGGCGATGAGGAACCAGCCGAAGGACCGCTTGAGGTTGTTCTCGGAGAGGCCGTGGGCGAAGCGGGCGCCGAAGCGGGCGGTTAGGATGGCGGTGAGGGCCAGGAAAAGCGCGGCCTTGGGGGCCAAGGAGCCCTGCAGGCCGTAGGTCAAGGCCCCCACGAGCCCCGTGAAGAAGACGGCCACCAGGCTCGTGCCGTGGGCCTTGTGCTGGGGAAGCTTGAGAAGCCCCACCATCAGGGGGATCATCACCGTGCCGCCGCCTAGGCCCACGAGGCCGCCGAAGACCCCGCCGAGGAAGCCGACGAGAAGGCCCATGGCGCCTATACTACCGGGTTTGGCGGCTCCCTCCCCTCTAGGACGGCGAGGAGGTTTTCCACCGCCACCTCGGCCATGCGCTCCCGGGTCGTTCTCCCCGCCGAGCCGATGTGGGGGGTGACGAGGGCGTTGGGGAGGCGGTAGAGGGGGTGGCCCTGGGGCAGGGGCTCGGGGTCGGTGACGTCCAGGCCCGCCCCGAAGAGGTGGCTCCTTAAGGCCTCCACCAGGGCCTCGGTGTCCACCAGGGCCCCCCGGGCGGTGTTGAGGAGGATGGCCCCCCGCTTCATGGCGAAGAGCCGTTCCCGGTTTAAAAGCCTATGGGTTTCCGGGGTGAGGGGGGTGTGGAGGGAGACGACGTCCGCCTCCTTAAGGAGCTCCTCCAGGGAGAGGAAGGGGTAGGGGAGGGGCTTGGGGGTGCGGGCGTGGTAGACCACCCGCATCCCGAAGGCCAAAGCCCTCTTGGCCACCGCCTGGCCGATGCGGCCCATGCCGATGAGGCCGAGGGTGAGGCCCTGGAGGTCCAGGCCCAAAAGGAGCTCGGGGTGCCAGGCCTTCCAGAGCCCATCCCGGGCGTAGGCCGCCCCCTCCACCACCCGCCTGGCCACGGCGAGGAGGAGGGCCAGGGTGAGGTCGGCGGTGGCCTCGGTGAGGACCCCGGGGGTGTTCGTGACCCGGATGCCCCTCTTCTGGGCCGCCTCGAGGTCCACGTGGTCCACCCCCACGCTGTAGCAGGCGATGACCTTGAGGCCCTTGGCCCGGTCCATCACCTCGGCGTCTATGCGGTCCTCCACCGTGGGGATGAGGCCCACCGCCCCCTCCACCCGCCTTAGGAGCTCCTCCCGGGGGAGGAAGAGCCCCCGGTGGACCTCCACCTGTAGGCCCCTTTCCCGCAAGCGGTCCAAGGCCTTCCCGGGAAGGGTACGGGTGACGAAGACCTTCATGCCCCTTTTTACCGGGGCCCCCGTGCGGGCGCAAGCCCGCATGGGGTGGTATCACGCCCCGGCGAAGGAGAGCTCGGCCACCGCCACGGTGGGGCTCCCGTAGGCGGCGTCCAGGAGGAGCCAGTCCAGGTCGTCCCCCACCGCCTCCACCCCTTGGAGGAGTTCCAGGAGGTTTCCGGAGACGGCGAAGTTCTCCACGGCGTGCCGCACCTCCCCCTCCTCCACCCAAAGCCCCAGGGCCTGTAAGGAGAAGTCCAGGGTCACGGGGTTTGCCCCGGCGTGGAGGCCCATGAACTCCGTGACCACCACCCCGTCCGTGAGGCGGAGGTTCCCCACGGGCTCCAGGTAGAGGTTGGTGGGGGCGACCTCGAGGGTTTCCCGGTAGGACCGGGCGGCGTGGCCCGTGTTCCTCTGGCCCAGGGCCCTGGCCGTCTCCAGGTTGTGGAGGAAGGTCTTAAAGACCCCCTTCTCCACCACCACGGTGCGCTCCGTAGGGGTGCCCTCGGCGTCAAAGGGGCGGGAGAGGAGGCCCTTCTCCAGGGTGGGGTCGTCCACGAGGGTCACGAGGGGGCTTGCGATCCTCTCCCCAAGCCTCCCCAGGAGGCGGCTTTTCCCCTCCAGGGCGTTCTTGCCGGAAAAGGCCTCGGCGAGGACGGAAAGGAGCATGGCCATGGCCTCAGGCTCCAGGTAGGCCCGGTAGCGGCCCGTCTTCAGGGGCTTGGCCTCAAGGAGCCTCGCCGTCTTCTCCCGGAACTCGAGGGCGGTGCGCCCCGGCTCCAGGGCGTGGAACTCCTTGCCCGCCTTGAAGTCCCACCCCTGCTTGACGCTTTTCCCCTGGGCCATGACGAAGCTTCCCATGAGGGCGGCGAAGCCCGTGCGGAAGCTTCCTTCCGCCCCTTGGGTGCTTTTGAGGGCCACCCGGACCTCCCGCTCCAGGTAGCCCCCCATGAGGACGCTTTTCACCCGAGGGTCTTCCCGCAGGGCCTCCTCCAGGGCGAGGGCCGCCTCCTTCTTCCGCGGCGTGGCGCTTGGCCCGGAGGAGGGTCTCCAGGGCCTCCATGAGGCCTTCTTGGGTGAGGTCGTTGGTGTAGGCGTAGACCACCTCGGTGCCGAAGAAAAGCCGCACCCCCGCCCCGTAGTCCAGGCCGGAGAGGGCCTCCTCCAGGGCCCCCTGGCGGACCTTCATCCTGCGCTTCTTGGCGCGCTGGGCGTAGACCTCGGCGAAGTCGGCCCCGCCCTTCAGCGCCCGCGCGAGCACCGCCTCCACCAGCTCGGGCTTGAGCATGTCCCGAGTCTACCCGCCCCTGACCCGCGGGTCAACGGGCGAGGCGGAGGACCGCCGCCTCCAGGGCGAGCCACGGGTCCTTCCCCCCCTTGGCCCGCTTTTCCGCCTCCATGAGGGTGTCCAGGGCTTCCTTGAGGGCCGCTTCCCCAAGGCGCCTCGCCGCCTCCAGGGCCTTTTTGGCGGCGTAGGGGTGGGCCTCGAGGCGGGCGAGGTCCTCCTCCTTGGGCCGGGGGTTTTCCCGGAGGAGGAGGAAGGCCCGGGCGAGGAGGGCGAACTGCCAGGAGAGGGCCCCGAGAAGCCTTAGCGGCTCCTCCCCCTCCTCCTTGAGGCGCCTGAGGCGCAGGAGGGCCTCCTTGGGGTTCTTCTCCAGGACGGCGCGCACCAGGTCAAAGCCCGTGAGGGGGGGCCTCAGGGCCACCACCTTCTCCACCTTCTCCAGGGTGAGGGGAGGGGAGAGGAGGGCAAGCTTCTCCAGCTCCCGCTCCAGGGCCTCGAGGTCCCCCTCCAGGGAGGCCAGGTACTGGACCACCCCGCCCGGGAGCCTGAGCCCCAGGCGCTTGGCCCGGTGTTCTATGTGCCTTACGAGGTCTTTCCCCTTGGGGGTGGGGAAGTCCCGCCTTTCCCGGTTCCGGTAGAAGGCCGCCCGGGAGGGGCTCGGCTTGGGGTCCAGGAGGAGGACGGGAACGCCCTCGGGCACGCCCTCCAGGAGGGGCTTTAGGGCCTTCCACTCCGCCTCCCCCACCTCCCTCAGGTCCAGCATCGCCCCCCCGCCCCCGAAAAGCCCCGGGGCGAGGGCCTGGGCCAGGGCCTCCGGGGTGGGCTCGGTGAAGCGGGAAAGCCCCCTAAGCCGCGCCTCCTCGAGGAGGGCCTCCCGCGCCAGAAAGGGGTCGCCGGTGAAGGCGATGACCATGGCTTAAGGGCCTGCCGAAGGCCCCGGCGGGCCTTTAGAAGGCGTTCAGGCCGGTGATCTCCCGGCCCAAGACCAGGGTGTGGACGTCGTGGGTGCCCTCGTAGGTGTAGACCGTTTCCAGGTTCAGCATGTGGCGGATGGCGTGGTACTCCAGGGTGATGCCGCTCCCTCCCAGGATGTCCCGGGCCATGCGGGCGGCCTGGAGGGCCTTCCAGACGTTCTGCCTTTTGGCCAGGGAGACCTGGGCGGGGGTGAGCTTCCCTTCGTCCTTGAGCCGGGCGAGCCGCCAGGCGAGGAGGAGGCCCTCCGTGTGCCAGGCGAGCATCTCGGCGAGCTTGGCCTGGACGAGCTGCTTCTTGGCGAGGGGCTCGCCGAAGGTGGCGCGGCTTTTGGCGAACTCCACGGCCTCGGTGTAGACGGCCTCGAGGGCCCCCATGGCCCCCCAGGCGATGCCGAAGCGGGCCTGGGTGAGGCAGGAAAGGGGCGCCTTCAGGCCTTCCGCCTTGGGGAGGCGCAGGGACTCGGGCACCCGGACGTCTTCCAGGACGAGCTCGCTCGTCACCGAGGCGCGGAGGGACATCTTGCGCTTCACCTCCCGGGCCTGGAAGCCCTTGGTGTCGGTGGGGACGATAAAGCCCAGAACCCTGCCCTCCTCGTCCTTGGCCCAGATGAGGGCGATGTGGGCCAGGTTGCCGTTGGTGATCCACATCTTGGTGCCGTTCAGGACCCAGGTGTCCCCCTCGCGCCTGGCCCGGGTCTTCATGTTGCCGTAGGGGTCCGAGCCCCCGTCGGGCTCGGTGAGGCCGAAGCAGCCCACCATCTCCCCGCGGGCGAGCCTCGGGAGGAACTCCCGCTTTTGCTCCTCGCTCCCGTAGGCGTAGATGGGGTACATGACCAGGGAGCTTTGCACGCTCACGAAGCTCCTGAGCCCCGAGTCCACCCGCTCCAGCTCGTAGGCGATGAGGCCGTAGGCGGCGCTGCTCACCCCCGCCCCCCCGTACTCGGGGGGGAGGGTGGGGCCTAGGAAGCCGAGCTCGGCGAACCTGGGGATGAGGTGGGTGGGGAAGACCCCTTCCTCCCACCAGTCGCGGATGTAAGGCAGGGCCTCCTTTTCCAGAAAGCGGCGGGCGGCCTTCTGGACCTCCTTCTCCTCCGGGGTGAGGAGGTCCTCCAGGGCGTAGAAGTCCACCATGGGCTCAGTCTACTCCAGGTCCCGCACCCAGACCTCGTGGATCAGGGGCCGGCCCAGGTAGGGGGCCCAGAAGGGGCTCGCCCGCTTGGCGTACACCCAAAACCCCATGGCCCGGTAGAGGCCCCGGGCGGCGCGGTTGGCCCGGGTGGTGGCGAGCTGTACCCCCGGTACCCCCTTTTCCCGCAGGCACTTGAGGAAGGCGGCGAGGAGGGCCTTGCCCACCCCGTGGCCCTGGGCCTCGGGGTCCACGGCGATGTGCAGGTGGGCCGGGTAGCGGTCCTTGGGGGCCTTGGGCCCCGGATAGCGGAGGAGGCGGAGGAGGTAGCGGAGGTGGGGAAGGGGAGGGCCGAACCGCCCGAGGAGGAGGCGGGGAAGGGCCCAAAGCAGGCGCTTGGCGAAGGCGAGGGCGAGGGGCCGGTCGGCGCAGGCCCCGAGGATGTAGCCCACCACCCGGCCTTCCTCCTCGGCCACCAGGTTGCAGCAGCCGGCCTCCAGGTAGGGGGCCACGAAGAGGGCTCCCCAGAGGGTCTCGCTGGGGAAGACCTTTGGGCCTTCCCTGCCGAGGAGGAGGGTCTGGTGGGAGAGGCGGGCGATGGCCGCCAGGTCTTTGGGGTGGGCCTTCCGCACCTGGGCCACGCCCCCAGTCTATAGGCCCCGTAAAATGCCCCCATGCGTCGGCTTAGGCCCTGGCAGTGGCTCGTCCTCCTCCTCGTCCTCTACCTGGGGGTGGCGGAGGCGGCGCGCCTGTGGCTGGGCCTCCTCTGGGCGGAACGCCTCATGGTCCTGGCGGCGGCCCTCGGGGTTTGGGCCTTCATCAACGGCCACTTCCTCTTCGCCGGCTACCACGCCCTCGTGGCCTCGGCCCGGGTCCGGCGCCTCCCCCTTCTGCCCCCGCCCCTTTCGGGCGAGCGCCTCCTCGTGCTCGCCCCCCACCCCGACGACGAGGTGCTGGCCGCGGGGGGGCTCATGGGGCGGGTGGCGCGGGAAGGGGGGGAGGTGAGGGTGGTCTACCTCACCTCGGGGGACGCCTTTGACCTGGCGGCGGGAAGCCCGCTTCCTTCCCCTGAGGCCCTGCGCCGCCTGGCCCTGAGGCGGATGGTGGAGGCCAGGCGGGGCCTCGAGGCCCTGGGCCTTCCCCGGGAAAGCGCCCTCTTTCTGGGCTTTCCCGACCAGGGCCTCTACCCCCTCTTCACCACCCACTACTACCTGCCCTACGAGAGCCCCTACACGGGGCTTAAGGCGGTGGCCTACCCGGGGTGCCACCGCCCGGGCCTCCCCTACACGGGGAAGGCCCTGGAGGCCCTCTTGGTGGAGGTCCTCCGGTCTTTCAAGCCCACCCGGATCCTCCTGCCAAGCCCCCTGGACGCCCACCGGGACCACCAGGCCACGGCCTACTTCGGCATGCGGGCGGCGGCCCTTCTCGGCCTGGAAGACCGCCTCCTCTACTACATCGTCCACGGGGGGTACCAGTACCCCCTGCCCAAGGGCCTCCACCCTAGGCTTCCCCTCTACCCGCCCCCTCGAGGCCGGAGGCTTCCCTGGCAGCGCTTTCCCTTGAGCGAGGAGGAGGTGCGCAGGAAGGAGCGGGCCGTCCGGGCCCACAAAAGCCAGATGCGCCTCCTCTCCCGCTTCCTCCTCGCCTTCGTTCGGGAGAACGAGCTTTATAGCCCCCTCCCCGTCCCCGCCCGGGAGGCCCTAGCCGCGGAGGAGGAGGGGTGGGCCGTCCTCCCTGAGCGGGGGGAGGTCTTCTAGGCTCTCCAGGCCGAAGACCTCCAAAAAGCGCTCCGTGGTGCCGTAGAGCTTGGGGCGGCCGGGGGCTTCCTTCTCCCCCACCACCCGGACAAGACCCCGCTCCAGGAGGCTTTCCAGGGCGCCCTCCACGCTCTTCCCCCGCATGGCCTCAAGCTCCGCCCGGGTCACGGGCTGGTGGTAGGCGATGAGGGCCAGGACCTCGAGGGCCGCCTTGGAGAGGCGGGGCGGGGAGGGCTTAAGGACGCGCTCCACCGCCTCCAAGGCCTTGGGGTGGACCACGAGCCGCCATCCCCCCGCCACCCGCTCCAGGGCCACGCCCAGGTGCCCGGCCTCGAGGTCCCGCTCCAGGGCCTTGAGGGCGCGGAGGACGGCCTCCTCGGGGTGGCCTAGGGCCTTGAGCTCCTTTAGGGAAACGGGCCTGCCCGCGGCGAAGAGGACCGCCAGGATTTCCGCCTTGAGCCCGGGGCCTTCCATGGCCTAGGTGAGGTAGGAGAGGAGGGCTTCTTTGGGAATAAGCCCTTCCCGCAGGACCTGCCCCGTGCGCAGGTCCACCACGCTGGAGGCGAGCCCCCCCGCCTCCCCCGGGAAGACGAAGTCCACGGCGAAGGTCCGGGCCTCGGCCTCCGTGCGCACCGGGGGTTCGCCGCTTCGGTTCAGGCTCGTGGCGGCGGCATAGCCCCCCACCCGGCGGAGGAGCTCCCGCAAAAGGGCGTGGTCCGGCATCCTGAGGCCCACGGAGCCGTCCTTGCTGATCCAGGGGGGGATGGCCTTCCCAGGGACCACCACGGTGAGCCCCCCGGGCCAGAAGGCCTCCGCCAGGCGCAGGAACTTTTTCTCAAGGGTTCCAAGATCGGCGAGCTTCAGGGCGCTTTCCAGGTCCGCCACCAGCACCTGGAGGGGCTTGTCCTCGGGCCTCCCTTTGACCTCGTAGATCCTCTTGCAGGCAGCCTCGTCCTCCATGCGGGCCAGTACCCCCCAGACCGTGTCCGTGGGGAAGGCCACCAAACCCCCTCCCTTGAGGGTCTCCGCCGCTTTGGCCAGGGCCTCCTGGTATACTGCTTCCATGCCGGTCTACCAGTATAAGGCCCGGGACCGCCAGGGCCGTCTGGTGGAGGCCACCATTGAGGCCGAGGACCTCCGCACCGCCGCGAGGCTCCTCCGCGACCGGGGCCTCTTCGTGGCCGAGATCAAGGAGCCGGGGAAGGGCCTGCAGGCGGAGGTCCGGATCCCCGCTTTGGAGCGGGGGCCGGGCCTGAAGGACCTCGCCATCTTCTCCCGGCAGCTCGCCACCATGCTGGGGGCGGGGCTCACCCTCCTCCAGTCCCTGGCCATCCTGGAGCGCCAGACGGAGAACCGGAAGTTCCGGGAGATCCTCAAGCAGGTGCGCACCGACGTGGAGGGGGGGATGGCCTTCTCCGAGGCCCTCTCCAAGCACAAGATCTTCTCCCGCCTCTACGTGAACCTGGTGCGGGCCGGAGAGACCTCGGGCGGCCTGGACGTCATCCTGGACCGCCTGGCGGGCTTCCTGGAGAAGGAGCTGGAGCTAAGGGGCAAGATCCGCAGCGCCATGACCTACCCGGTCATCGTCTTCGTCTTCGCCGTGGGCGTGGCCTACTTCCTCCTCACGGGCATCGTGCCCCAGTTCGCCCAGATCCTCACCGACTTAGGCTCCGAGCTTCCCCTCCTCACCCGCTTCCTCATCGCCGTCTCCGACCTTCTTAGGGCGGCCACCCTGCCCCTCCTCCTCCTCGCCGTGGTCCTCTTCTTCGCCTACCGCTGGTACTACGGCACCCCCCAGGGGCGTAGGGTCATTGACCGCATCAAGCTCAGGGTGCCGGTTTTCGGCAACCTCAACCGCAAGACCGCCGTGGCCCGCTTCTCCCGCACCCTGGCCCTTCTCCTCTCCAGCGGGGTGAACATCGTGGAGGCCCTGGACATCACCAAGGGGACCGCGGGCAACAGCGTGGTGGAGGAGATCGTGGAGGCCGCCAAGCTGAAGATCCAGCAGGGCGACCCCTTGAACCTCACCCTGGCCCAGCACCCCTTCGTCTTCCCGCCCATGGTGAGCTCCATGGTGGCCATCGGCGAGGAGACGGGGGCCCTGGACACCCTGCTCTCCAAGATCGCCGACTTCTACGAGCGGGAGGTGGACGAGGCGGTGGCGAGCCTCACCGCGGCCATTGAGCCGCTCATGATCATCTTCCTGGGCGTCATCGTGGGCATGATCGTGGCCGGGATGTTCCTGCCTCTCTTCAAGATCATCGGGACCCTCTCCGCGCAATAAGCTTCTCCGCCACCTCCGGGGGAACCGGCATCACGGAAAGCCGGTTCCCCCTTCGCACCAGGGGGTGGTCCGGGGGGAAGAGGGCCTTGAGCTCGGCGAGGGGGAGGAGGGGCCACTTCTCCACGAAGGCCACCTCCACCGTGTACCAGCGGGGCTTCTCCGGGGTGGCCTTGGGGTCGTGGTAGGGGCTTTCCGGGTCAAACTGGGTGGGGTCGGGGAGGAGGGTGCGCACCACCCGGCAAAGCCCCGCGATCCCCGGGGGGGTGGTGCCCGAGTGGTAGAAGAAGCAGAGGTCGCCCTCTTTCATCCGCATCAGGTAGTTCCGGGCCTGGTAGTTCCGCACCCCGTCCCAGATGGCCCGGCCTTCCCGCTCCAGGTCCTCAATGCTGTAGACCTCGGGTTCGGACTTCAAGAGCCAGTAGGCCATGGGGGAAGTCTAAAGCCCCCTTTAGCCCCAGCAAAGCCCCCTTTAGGGGGGAGGAGCTACGTTTAGGGGGTGCGTGGCTTAGCCCTGCTCCTGCCTCTTCTCGCCGCCTGTTCCCTGACCCTCGAGGTGGTCTACCCGGGCCACCGGATCGCTCGCCTGGAAACCCAGCCCACCTACTGCGCCTACGGCAACACGCGGGTGGACTACCGCTTTTATCTGGAGGGAAGGGTGGACCGCTTGGAGTTCTACTGGATCCCCGAGGGGAAAGCCCCTTGGGAGGCAGCGCCGCAGGAGCGTTTGGCCCTAGGGGGACCCATCTACGGGGGCCATGTCCGGGGTTTCGTGGAGGTGACCCCGGATGGGAGCATCCAGGCGGTCTCCTTGGTTTCCCCCCAAGGCGCCTCCCTTCCCCAGGGCATCGGGGTGGAGCCCGCCCTGCCTGACCGTAGGCTCTGGCTTCGGGGGTTCACCGGGGGGCTTGCGGGACCCTATGTGGCCGCGGCCAACCCCGTGCGCGGGGATGCCTCCTCCTTCTGCGACCCTTCCTGGTAGGCTGGGTCCATGGCGCTTTCCCGGGCGCAAGGGGTTTTGGACGAGCTCAAGGCGCTTTTCGGTCCCCGGGCCCTCCTTTCCCGGGCGGCGAAGGAGGTCTACCGCTACGACGCCATCCTGGTGGGGCCTGAGCCCTTGGCCGTGGTCCTGCCCGAAAGCCGGGAGGAGGTGGCCGCTTTGGTCCGCCTGGCCCGGCGGCACGGGGTGGCGCTGGTGCCCCGGGGGGCGGGAAGCGGCCTCTCCGGCGGGGCGGTCCCGGAGGAGGGGGCCATCGTGGTGGCCTTCACCCGGATGACCCGCCTCGAGGTGGACCCCCACACCCAGACCGCCTGGGCCGAGCCCGGGGTGACCACGGCCAGGATTTCCGAGGCGGCGAGGCCCTTCGGCCTCTTCTACCCCCCGGACCCCGCCTCCTACCGCACCAGCACCTTAGGGGGGAACCTGGCGGAAAACGCCGGGGGGCCCCTTTGCTTCAAGTACGGGGTCACGGGGGACTACGTTTTGGAGCTGGAGTGGGTGGACGACGAGGGCGGGATCCAGCGCCAGGGGCGCGCCGCCTACGACCTCCCGGGCCTCCTCATCGGCTCGGAGGGGACCTTGGGCCTGGTGACGGGGGCGAGGCTCCGCCTCCTTCCCTTGCCCCGGCACCGGGCCGCCCTTCTGGCCCACTTCCCCGGGGTGGAGCCCCTGGCCGAGGCGGTTTCCGAGGCGGTGGCCTCGGGGGCCGTGCCCGCCCGCATGGAGTTCATGGACCCCGCCTGCGCGGGCGCCGTGGAGGACTACCTGAGGATGGGCTTGCCCCGGGGCCGGGCCCTCCTCCTGGTGGAGACGGACGGGGAGGAGGTGGACCTCGTGGAGGAAGAGCTTTCCCTGGTGGAGGCGAGCGCCCGCCGTCATGGGGCCGAGGTGGTCCGCGCGGCGGGCGAGGCGGAGGCCGAGGCCCTCTGGCGGGCCCGGCGGGCGGTGAGCCCCGCCCTGGGCCGCATCCGCCCCAAGCGGGTGAACGAGGACATCGCCGTGCCCCGCTCGGCCCTGCCCCAGGTGGTGCGGGAGATCGCCGCCTTGGGGGAAGCCTTCGGCCTCGTGGTGGTGCAGTTCGGCCACATCGGGGACGGAAACCTTCACCCCAACATCCTCTTTGACCCCAGGAGGGAGAGCGAGGAAAGGGTCTGGGCGCTCGCCCACGAGATCGCCCGGGTGGCCTTGAGGCACGGGGGGGTGCTTTCCGGGGAGCACGGCATTGGCCTCATGAAGCGGGCCTTCATGCCGGAGGCGGTGGACCCCGAGACCCTGGGGGCGCTCCACCGGGTCAAGGAGGCCTTGGACCCCACGGGCCTCTTCAACCCCGGCAAGGTGCTTCCCTAGGGGCGCTGGTCTTTTTTCACGCGGTTTTTACAGGGGGCTCGGGAGAATGGACCCATGGAGGGTGCCTACCGCCTCCTCTACGCCCTGGCCTGGGTGGGTTTGCCCCTGGGCGTGGGGCTCCAGCTTTGGGCCAGGCCTCCCAAGGGCGGGGAGTGGGCCTTTTACCCCTTTTTCGCCTTCCTCTTCCTCCTCGCCCTCGGGCAGGGGCCTAGGCGGGCCCCCCGCCTCTTGGCCCACGCCCTGGGGGCTTACCTCCTCTTTGAGCTTTGGCGGGGGAGGGACTTCCCGTGGGCGGTGGGTTTCTGGTCTCCCTCCCTTTACCTCCTCCTGGCCTTCGCCTACCCTCTTCCCCTGGCCTTGGCCTTGGGCCTCCTTTGGGCGGCCCTCCTCTCCGCCTTCGCCCTATGGGCCGCGGGGGAGGCGGGCTGGCTCTGGGGGCACTTCGCCTCAAGCCAGCCCGTCCTCCTCGCCCTCGGCCTCCTCCTCGCCCGCTTCCGGGAGCTCTACGGCCAGGCCCGCTTCTGGAAGGAGCAGGCCCTCACCGACCCCCTCACGGGCCTCCCCAACCGCAGGGCTTTAGAGATGGCCTTGGAGCGGGAGGCGGCCCGGGTGGAGCGGGGCGGGCCCCCCTTCGCCCTGGTCCTTTTGGACCTGGACGGCTTCAAGCAGGTAAACGACGAGCGGGGCCACAAGGAGGGGGACCGGTACCTCAGGCGGGTGGCCCGGGTCCTGGTCTCGGGGGTGCGCCGGGGGGACCTCGTGGCCCGGTGGGGTGGGGACGAGTTCGCCGTCCTCCTCCCGGGGACGGGGGAAAAAGAGGCGGTGGAGGTGGCGGAGCGGCTTTGGCGCCGCCTCCAGGAGGAGGGGGTCTGGGCGAGCCTGGGGGTGGCCGTCTACGCGGGGGACCTCGAGGACCTCTTCCTCCGGGCCGACCAGGCCCTCTACCGGGCCAAGGCCCTGGGGAAGGGCCGGGTGGTCCTCGCCCCGCCTCAGGGCAGGCGGTAGCCCGCCTCCTGGAGGACGCGCCGGGCCCTTTCCCGCTCCTCCCGGGTGGCGAAGGAGAGGCGGAGGGCCCCTGCCGCCTCCCGGATGGTGAGGACCTCTATGTCCTTGATGTTCACCCCGGCCTCGCCCAAGGCGGTGGCGATCTTGGCGATCTCCCCGGGCCGGTCCGGGACCTGGACCACGAGGTCGTGCATCTCGGGGAGGAGGCTGCGGCGCACGATGGGGAGGCTGTCCCGCGTGCGCTTGGCCTCTTCCGCCGCCTTAAGGAGCCCTTCGGGCTCGTCCAGGAGGCCTTCCAGCTCCAGGAGGACCTCCCGGAGCTCCTCTATGGCCTCCTTCAGGGCCTCTTTGTTTTCCGCCACCATGTCCCGGCTCATCCTGGGGGAGCCGGAGGCCACCCGGGTGAGGTCGCGGAAGCCCCCCGCCGCCAGGAACATGAGGAGGTCCTTGTGGGGGCTTCGCGCCACCATGCGGTTCAAGGCCACGGCGAGGAGGTAGGGGAGGTGGGAGACCCGGGCCACGAGCTCGTCGTGAAGCCCGGGAGGCATCTCCAGGGGGTAGGCCCCCAGGGCTTCCACGAGCCCCTGCACGCCCTCCCGGGCCCTGGGGCTCGTCCGTTCCGTGGGGGTCAGGACCCAGACGGCGTTCTGCAAAAGCCCGGCGTGGGCGTTCTCCACCCCGGCCCGTTCGCTTCCCGCCATGGGGTGCCCCCCCAGGTAGTGGGGGAGGAGGCCTTCCAGGGCGGCCACCACCTTGCCCTTGACGCTTCCCACGTCGGTCCAGAGGCTCTCCGGGTGGGCCCAGGGGGTGAGGGCCTTCCCCAGCTCGGCCAGCGCCCCCACGGGGGCGGCGAGGACCCCGAGGTCAAGCTCCCCCACCCAGGGGCCCACCTCGGTGTGCACCCGGTCGGCCACGCCGAGAAAGAGGGCCTTCTCCAGGGCCATGGGGTCCTGGTCGTAGGCGTGGACCTCCTCGGCGAGGAAGCGCTCCTTAATCCCCAGAGCCACGCTCCCGCCCAAAAGGCCCACGCCGAAGACCCCGACTTTGCCGAAGAGGGGCCTCATCCCAGGACGGGGGTGGCGAGGGTCTTGTCCAGGGCGGCCACCAGGCGGCGCACCTTGTTCATGAGCTCGGCGAACTCGTGTTCGTGGAGCTGCTGGGCGGCGTCGGAGAGGGCCTTCTCCGGCTCGGGGTGGGTCTCCACGATGAGGCCGTCGGCCCCCGCCGCCAGGCCCGCCAGGGCCAAGGGGATGACCCAGTCCCTCTTGCCCGCCGGGTGGGAGGGGTCTATCCAGACGGGGAGGTGGGTCCAGCTCTTGAGGACGGGCACGGCGGCGACGTCTAAGGTGAAGCGGGTCGCCTTCTCAAAGGTGCGGATGCCCCGCTCCACGAGGATCACCCGCATGTTGCCCCGGGAGAGGATGTACTCCGCGCTCATGAGGAACTCTTCCAGGGTCATGCTCATCCCCCGCTTGAGGAGGACGGGCTTGCCCGCCTCCCCCACCGCCTGGAGGAGGGCGAAGTTCTGGGCGTTCCGCGCCCCGATCTGGAGGACGTCGGCGTACTCGGCCACGAGCTCCACCTGCTCCGGGGAGAGGACCTCGGTGACGATGGGGAGGCCCGTCTCCCTCTTGGCCTCGGCGAGGATCTTCAGGCCCTCGAGGCCCAGGCCCTGGAAGGCGTAGGGGCTCGTGCGGGGTTTAAAAGCGCCTCCCCGGAGCATGTGGGCTCCGTGGGCCTTCACGTAGTGGGCGGCCTTGAGGGTCTGCTCCCGGGACTCCACCCCGCAAGGGCCTGCCGCCACCATCACGTGGCCGCCCCCCGTCTTCCCCGTGGGGAACTCCAGGACCGTGGGGAAGGGCTGGACCTCGAGGCTCGCGAGCTTCCAGGGCTTGGAGATGGGGATGACCTCGGCCACCCCGGGAAGGGCCCGGAAGTGCTCCATGAGCTCCGGGGTGGGCCCCCGGCCGATGGCCCCCACCAAGGTGGTCTCCACGCCCCGGGAGACGTGGGGCCGGTAGCCCACCTTCTCTATTTCCCGGACGACCTCCTGAAGCTCCTCCTCCGTGTGCCCCCGCTTCATCACGATCAGCATGGCTTCCCTCCCAAAAACCTTGGGCGCCCCCTTTAGGGGGCGCCCTTTTCGCGGTATGGCCTACGCGGACCGCAGGGCGCCCCCGGCGGGGTAATAAAAGCCGAAGTAGCGCCCTAGGGTCCACATAGTTGGTCTAGAGTCTACGGGGAAGGCGGGGGCGCCGTCAAGACCCGGGCCAAGGCCCCGGTGGGGTCGGGGTGCTCCCCGGGGGGAACGCCGGGAGGGGCGAGGAGGGTGTAGCCCAGAAGCCCCGTGGCCCCAGGGGGCGCCTTGCGCCTTGGCGCCCAGGTGTTCGCCCCCACGTGGTGGTGGTAGCCGTCCCAGGCGAAGAAGAGGGCCCCGGGGTAGGTGCGCAAGGTCACCTCCATGCCGAGCTTCCCGCTAAAGAAGGCCTCCGCCGCCGCCAGGTCCTCCACGTGAAGGTGGAGGTGCCCAAGAAGGGTTTCGGGGGGAAGGGGAGTGGGGTCCGGGTTTTCCGCGAGGAGCTTTTCCAGGTTTAGGGGCGCCGTGAACATGAGGGGGCCTTTGGGCCACGCCCCCCTGGGGCGGTCCCGGTAGAGCTCCAGGCCGTTCCCCTCCGGGTCGCGGAAGTAGAGGGCCTCCGAGACCCCGTGGTCCGCCGCCCCCTCAAAGTGGGCCCTAGCCTCCAGGAGCCTGCGGAAGACCCCGGCGAGGGCCTTGCGGTCCGGCAGGAGGAGGGCGAAGTGGTAGAGGCCTAAGGAGGGGTAGGGCCTTAAGGGGGCCTCGGGGTCGTGGAGAAGCTCCAGAACGAAGCCCTTCCCCTCGGGGAAAAGCCGGTAGCGGGGCGGGTCGGCCTCCGCCTTTAGGCCCAGAAGGCCTTGGTAGAAGCCCAGCTGGGCCTTCAGGTCCCGCACCCTGAGGGTGAGGCCGAGAAGCCGCCTCACGGGCGGATTTCCCCCTCCATTCTCCACAGGCCCCAGAGGTAGGCCGCCACCGGGGGTACGTGCAGGAGGAGCAGGACGGCCCGGGTGTCGGGGCGTGGGGTGGCGGCGAAGGGCGGGAAAAGGAAGAGGACGAAGACGAGAAGGGCCAGGCTCGCGAAGAGGGGAAAGGCCCTTGGGGTGCGCCTCCGCACCGGAAGGTAGAGGGCGAACCCCAGGAGCATGGGCACCGCCGTGAACAGCACCACCGAGACCAGGTCCACCTCCCGCGGGGCCTGCCCCGGGGGCGTTACCTGGAAGGCCACCCCCAGGGCCCGGGCGAGGAGGTAGAGGGCGGCGTTGGCGAGGAGGGCCAGGCCCGTGGCCCGGAGGGCGTGCCGAAGAGAGGCGGGGACCATCTAGACGTTTACCTCCTCTCTCGCCTTCACCGCCTCGGTGTCCACGCTGAAGCGCACCTCCTCGCCCACGAGAAGCCCCCCGGCCTCCAGGGGCATGTTCCAGGTGAGGCCGAAGTCCTTGCGGTTGAGCTTCCCCTCAAAGTGGGCGGCGATGCGCTCGTTCCCCCAGGGGTCCTTCACGGGGCCGTGGGTTTCCACCTCAAAGGCCAGGGGCCGGGTCACCCCCCGGATGGTCACCTCTCCCTCCACCCGGTAGCGGCCCTCCCCCAGGGGGGTGATCCTCTCGCCCCGGAAGACGATCTCCGGGTGGTTGGCCACGTCCAGGAAGTCCGGGGAGCGGAGGTGGTTGTCCCGGTCGGCCACGCCGGTGTGGATGCTCGCCGCGTCCAGGCGGGCCTCCACCCGGAGGGGCTTCCCGGTTTCGTCGGTCTCCACGTACCCCTCCTTGAGGCCTATCGTCCCCCTTACCGTGGCGATCATCATATGCCGTACGGCGAACTCCACGCTGGTGTGGGTCGGGTCAAGGTTCCAACGCATGGGCACCTCCTCTGGGCTTTGCGCCCAGTTGGGATGATACCTCAAGTGCTTTATGATGTCAAGCGCTACTCAGGATAGAACACCGGGGCGAAGGGGAGGCCGAGGGCCTCGGCGAAGGCCTGAAGCCCCAGGCGGTCGGGCTCCTCCAGGTGGTAGCGGAAGTTCCAGAGGTAGTGCTGGAGGAGGAAGGGATGGACGCCGAGCCTTCGGGCCTCGGCCTCGGCCACCTCCCTAAGCCGTCCCAGGCCCTCCCGCCGGGCCTCCCTAAGGGCTTGCACCAGGGCCTTGGGGGGAGGGTTTTCCCGCCTGTAGGCCCAGACGGCGAAGACGAAGGGGAGGTGGGTCCTTTGGAACCACAGGGTGGAGAGGTCCGCCACCTCCACCTCCCCGAAGCGGGTGGGGAGGGCGTGGGGCGTTTCGGGGACTTCCGGAAGAAGAGCGGCGTAGGCCTTTATGGCCTGGTCGCCGATGAGAAGGACCCCGTCGTAAGCGGAAAGGAGCTCCAGCCCCCCCTTCCGCCGTTCGTAGCGGGGCTCGGCCCCGGCCTCCTTCAGAAGGAGCTTGAGGAGGGCCGCGCTGGTGGCGCTCTCCGTGGTGAGGGCCACGCGGGCAAGGTGGGGGAGGGCTCCCTTGTGGAAGAGGTTCACCGAGTAGACCCTTCCCAGGACGGCCACGGAGAAGTCGGGGAGGAGGCCCAGGCTGTCCTGGTGCTTGAGGTAAAAGTAGCTGGAGACCAGGGAGAGCCCCACCTCTCCCGAAAGGAGGAGGCGGTTGAGCTCTGCGGGGACGGCGTGGAGAACCCGGAAGCCCTCGAGCCTCAGGAAGTGGTGGAGGGGGGCGACGTTGGCGTAGCGGGGAAGGCCCAGAACGTAGGGCCTCACGCCTCCACCCGGTCCCAGACCCGCACCTCCCGGTAGAGGGCGTCCCGCTCCACGGGGATCCGCCCCGCCATGAGGATGATGCGGGCGAGCTCCCGCTTGGTGAGGCCCTGGGGGGTGGGGCTTCCCGCCATGTGGACGATCCTCTCCTCAATGAGGGTGCCGTCAATGTCCGTGACCCCCCAGTCCAAGGAGACCTGGGCGAGCTCAGGGGTTAAGGTGGCCCAGTACCCCTTGATGTGGGGGAAGTTGTCCAGGTAAAGCCGGGCCACGGCCAGGTTCCTGAGGTCGTCCAGCCCCGTGGTGAACTCCTTCTTGCCCAGCTCCCGGGCGAGCTGGTTCCCGTCCGGCTGGAAGGCCAGGGGGATGAAGCTCATGAAGCCTCCGGTCTCGTCCTGGAGGCGGCGGAGGCGGTCCATGTGGTCCAGGCGCTCCTCCAGGGTCTCTATGTGCCCGTAGAGCATGGTGGCGTTGGTGGGGATGCCGAGCTCGTGGGCGGTGCGGTGGATCGCAAGCCACCCTTCCGCCGAGACCTTGGCCCGGGCGATCCTCCTCCGCACCCTTTCGGCGAAGATCTCCGCCCCGCCTCCCGGCATGGCGTCCAGGCCCGCTTCCTTCAGGGCCTCTAGGACCTCCCGGTAGGAGAGGCGGGCGATCTTGGAGAAGTGGTGGATCTCCGCCGCGGTCCAGGCCTTCACCTGGACCCCGGGGAAGTTCTCCTTTAGGGCCCGCACCAGGTCCAGGTAGTAGGAGAAGGGCCTTTTGGGGTGGTGGCCCGCCGTGAGGTGGATTTCCGTGAGCCCCGGCTGGTAGCGCTCCTTGACCCAGGCCACCACCTCGTCCACGTCAAAGTCCCAGGCCCCTTCCTCGCCGAAGCGCCTTTGGAAGGCGCAGAAGGTGCACCCCACGTAGCAGATGTTGGTCTGGGAGACGCGGATGGAGTGGACGAAGTAGGTCTTGTGCCCGTGCTTCCTTTCCCGCACCAGGTTGGCGAGGCGCATGAGGGTGGGAAGGTCCTTGGTCTGGTAGAGGACGAGGCCGTCCTCAAAGGAAAGCCTTTTCCCCTCCATCACCTTCTCGGCGATGGGGAGGAGGCGAGGGTCCCGGATGCCTCTCACGCCCCGGAGTCTACTCCCCTTCAAGGCGCCTGACCAGGGCCTCCACCTCTTTCCTCCGCCCCCCCACGCTCTTCTCGGGGAGGAGGTTTCGCAGGTAGCGGTCGGTGAGGAGGAGGTCCACGTAGGGGTAGACCGTGGCCGCCATCACCGCGTCCAGGAGGTCGGAGGGGCGGGGCCTGCGCTGGGGGTCGGAGGCCATCCGGGCGAGGAGGCGGGCGAGGAGCCTGACGAAGGGCACCTCCTCAAGCCCGGTCCGCTCCCGGACCTCCCTTAAGGCCAGGGCGTGGGCCTCCTCGTAGGGCAGGCCGCGAAGGGCCTCGGGAAGCCCCTGGAAGGGAGAGAGGTCCGCCGGGGTCTCCCAGCTTCCCTCCTCGGAGAGGAGGTCCTCCCGGTGGAGCCCCCGGCGCTGCCTTGCGGCCACCTCCTGCCAAGGCCGGACCCAGTAGCCCCCCGAGAGGGTGGCGAAGACCTCCTGGAGGGCGGGGAGGAGGTAGCCCGCCTTCTCCTCGGGGCCCCTCTGGGGAAAGAGGGTTTCCAGGACGTGGAAGGGGCTTGGGGGGGCGATGGCCCTCCCCTTGAGGGCCAGAAAGAGCCTGCCGAAGGCCTCGTGCCCCCTTTGCCCCAGGAGGTGCTTGGCCATGCGGCTGGCGTGGTTTTGGTCCAAATAGACCAGCACTACTCCCGGGCGGAGACCCAAAGGGCCCCGGCCAGGAGGGCGACCCCTCCCGCGAAGAGGAAGAAGTCCAGGGCCTCTTTGGGTTGGAAGGCGAGGGCCTTTTCAAAGAACTTCACCACCAGGATCATGACGATGACCTGGCCCAGCTTGGCCTTGAGGTCGGCGAGGCTTTTCACCATGAGGACGTTGTCCAGGGGGAGGTCCAGCTTGTGGATGAAAAGCTCAAAGAGGCCCAGGCTGAAGATGAGGAAGACGGCGGAGAGGAGGGCCAGGTCCACGGCGCCCACCAGGGCGGGGAGGGCGGCCTCGAGGCCCTGGGACAACCCCTTGACGGCCTCCAGGAGGGCGTGGAAGGCGAAGTAGAAGGAACCCAGCAACAAGCCCAGGACCGGGAGGACCATGACCCAGCGCACCCCGCGGGCGATTCCTTCCCACCCCATGGGTCTAGCTTACGGCACGTAGAGGGCGGCGGGCGGGGTGCCGGTGGAGGCCCGCTCCACGAGAACGGGCTCAAAGCGCACCTCCCGGGGCGGGCCCTGGTAGCCCCGCATCCTCTCCAAGAGGAGCTGGGCCGCCCGGGCCCCCATGGCCTCCACGGGCTGGGCGATGGTGGAAAGCCCCGCCTCCTCGGCGAAGGGGTGGCCGTCAAACCCCAGGACCCGCACGTCCCTCCCGGGGGTGAGGCCGAGCCTTGCCGCCTCTTCCAGGACCCCTAAGGCCACCTGGTCCGCCCCGGCGAAGACGTTGAGGGGCGGGGAGGCCTTCTCCAGGAAGTGGCGGAGGGCGAGGCGCCCCCCCTCCTGGGAGTGGCGGGTGGTGTAGAGCCGGTCGGGGGAGAAGGGGCGGCCGGCCTCCTCCAGGGCCTCCCGGAAGCCCGCCATCCGTTCGGCGAAGACCGTGCGGCGGAAGGCCCGGTCGGGCTCTTCCTCCACGGCGATGGCGAAGATGGGCCCCGGGAAGCGGGCGAGGTAGGCCCCGGCGAGCCTTCCCCCCAGGCGGTTGTCCAGGTAGACGGAGTCGTAGCGGGGGTTTTGCGCGTCCACCAGCACCACGGGGCGCTCGGTGGGCAACCTCCCTCCCTCAAAGTGCTCCGTGAGGTCGTAGGAGGCGAGGATGAGGCCGTCGGTGAGGTAGGCCAGGGTGGTGTTCTCCAGGTAGCGCTTAAGCCGGGCCAGGGAGAGGATGGGGAAGAGGGCAAGGTCGTAGCGCTGCTCCAGGAGGACGCCCTCAATCCCCTCCACGAGCCTGCGGTAGAACTCGGTGGCCACGAAGGGAAGGAGGACGCTCACCGTGTAGCTCCGCCCCCCTGCGATCCTGCGGGCGTGGGGGTTGGGCGCGTAGCCCAGCTCCTCCATGGCCCTGAGCACCCGGGCCCGGGTCTCGGGGCGCACCGCGGGGTGGTCGTTGAGGACCCGGCTCACGGTGCCGAGGCCCACGCCCGCCTTGGCCGCCACATCGTGGATGGTGGGCTTTTTGCGCTTCATCGTTCCCTCGGGTGGAAGCGATTCACGGAAACTTCCACTTCCTAGCATAGGCCACCCCGCCCAAGGGGGCAAGGCCCTGGTAAGATCCTCCCGTGGCCTACCTGGTTTTCGCCTACCTCGTGGGCTCCTTGGTGGCCGGGCTCCTCTTCTTCCCGGAGGTGCGGGGAAAGGACCTCCCCGGGGGCTCGGGGGTCTTCCGGAGGAAGGGGCCCTGGGCGGCCCTCCTCGCGGTGGCCTTTGACCTGGGCAAGGGGGCGCTGGTGGCCCTTTTGACCCCGGAGGCCTACCTTCCCTGGGCCGGGGCCTTGCTCGTGGCCGGACACACCTGGCCCGTTTTCTTCCGCTTTAGGGGCGGCGGCGGCATCGCCCCCTCCCTCGGCTTCTTCCTCGTCTGGCGGCCAGCGGAGACCTTCTGGGCCGCCCTCTTCGGCCTTGTTGTGGCGGGGCTTTACCACCTCCTCTTCTGGGGGAGGCGGCGCAAGGGGATCTACCCCATCCCCTTTGGGGCCATCTTCGGCTACCTCCTCCTCGTCTACACCCTCTCCGGGGAGGCGAGGCTTGGGGCGCTTCTCGTGGCGGGGGTCGTCCTCCTCCGGGGCCTGCAAATCCTGGCGGGCAGGTGGTAGCTTAGGGGCATGAAGATCCTGCGCTTCAACGAGGGGAGGTGGGGGGTCCTCGAGGGCGAGCTCGTCCTGGAGACGGACGGCCCCGGGGGGAACCCCACGGGAAGGCGGTACGACCTGGCCTCCGTCACCCTGCTGCCCCCGGCCACGCCCACCAAGATCGTCTGCGTAGGGCGGAACTACCGGGAGCACATCCGGGAGATGGGGCACGACTTCGGGGAGGACCTGCCCAAGGAGCCCGGCCTCTTCCTCAAGGGGCCCAACGCCCTGGCCCGGCCCGGGAACCCCAGGGACCCGTGGGGCACCGCCGAGCCCGTCCCCTACCCCTTTTTCACACAGGAGCTCCACTACGAGGGGGAGCTTGCCGTGGTCGTGGGGGATAGGATGCGCCGTGTTCCTCCGGAGAAGGCCCTGGACCACGTCCTGGGCTACACCATCGCCGTGGACATCACCGCCCGGGACGTGCAGAAGAAGGACCTCCAGTGGGTCCGGGCCAAGAGCGCCGACAAGTTCCTCCCCTTGGGCCCCTGGCTGGAAACCGATCTGGACCCCCAGAACACCTGGATCCGCACCTACGTGAACGGGGAGCTCCGCCAGGAGGGGCACACCTCCCAGATGATCTTCAGCGTGGCCGAGATCCTCGCCTACATCTCGGGCTTCATGACCCTGGAGCCTTTGGACGTGGTCCTCACCGGGACCCCCGAGGGCGTGGGGGCCCTGAGGCCCGGGGACCGGTTGGAGGTGGCCGTGGAGGGCGTGGGGACCCTCTTCACCCTCATCGGGCCCAAGGAGGAGAGGCCGTGGTGAAGGTCTTGGACCTCCACTTCCAGGGAGCGGAGCGCGTTATCGCGAGCTTCCTCCTGGACTCCGGGGAGGGGCCCGTCCTCGTGGAGACGGGGCCGGAAAGCTGCTACCCGCGGCTCGTGGAGGCCCTGCGGGCGGAGGGGGTGGCCCCCGAGGAGGTGCGCCACGTCTTCGTGACCCACATCCACCTGGACCACGCGGGGGCGGCCTGGCGCCTGGCGGAGCTTGGGGCCACGGTCTACGTCCACCCCAGGGGCGCCCCCCACCTCGTGGACCCCTCCCGGCTCCTCGCCTCGGCGGAAAGGATCTACGGGGACGGGCTCAAGGCCCTCTGGGGCGAGGTCCGGGGGATCCCGGAGGAGCGGGTGCGGCCCCTCGCCGACGGGGAGGTGGTGGCCCTGGGCGGCCTCGAGGTCCAGGCGGTGGAGACGCTGGGGCACGCTTCCCACCACCACGCCTACCGGGTGGGGGACCTCGTCTTCACCGGGGACATCGCCGGGGTGCGCATCGCCCCCGGGCCGGTCCTCCCCCCTACCCCGCCCCCCGACATCCACCTGGAAAGCTGGTACGCCTCCTTGGACCGCCTCCTCGCCCTGCGGCCCAAGGCCCTCTACCTCACCCACTTCGGCCCCTACGAGGACGTGGAGGCCCACCTCCAAGCCCTCAGGGAGACCCTGGAGGCCTGGGCGGGCTGGGTGCTGCACCGCCTGAAGGAAGGGCTTTCCGAGGAGGAGATGGTCCGGCGCTTTGAGGCCTACTGGCACGAGGGCCTTAGGGGGGCCGGGGTGGACGAGGCGGGCATGCGCCTCTACGCCCTCGCCGACCCCCCCTTCATGAACCTCCAGGGCCTCGTGCGCTACTGGCGGAAGCACCACCCGGAGGCTTTGGAGGGTTAGGTGACGCCCTTTCCCTTGGGGCGGCCCGCTCGGATGGCCGTCTTCGCCTCCGGGCGGGGGACGAACCTCGAGGCCCTCCTCCAGGCCTTCCCCAAGGGGCACCCCTTGGGGGAGGTGGTCCTGGTCCTCTCCGATAACCCCGAGGCCTTCGCCCTGGAGCGGGCGAGGAGGCGGGGGGTGGAGGCGGTGGCCCTCCCCTGGCGGGGGCGGCGGGCCTTTGAGGAGGAGGCCTTGGGGCTTTTGGCGGAGAGGAGGGTGGACCTCGTCCTCCTCGCGGGCTTCATGCGCCTCCTCTCCCCCCGGTTCGTGGAGCCCTGGTACGGCCGCCTCCTCAACGTCCACCCCTCCCTCCTCCCCGACTACCCGGGGCTTCACGTGCACCGGCGGGTCCTGGAGGCGGGGGAAAGGGAGACGGGCTCCACCGTTCACTTCGTGGACCAGGGGATGGACACGGGGCCCATCCTCCTCCAGGGGCGGGTACCCGTCCTCCCCGGGGACACGCCGGAGACCCTGGAGGCCCGCGTCCTCCGCCTGGAGCACCGGCTTTACCCCAAGGCCGTCCGCCTCCTCCTCCGGGGGCTCGCCTTCCCCCCGCCCCCGGACCTCGAGGCCCGGCTCGGGCGGGAGGCGGCGGGGGCCTTCCTGGCCCTCTCCCCGCGGGAAAAGCCCCTCTACCTCAGGGCCTGGGCCCTCCTTCGCGCCTGGGGGCGGGAGGCGCTGGTGGGCCCCGCCTTTTTGGGCCAAGGGGGGGAGTGGGGCCGGGGCGCCTTCCTCGCCGCCCACCTCCTCGCCGGGCCCAGCCCCGTCCTCCTGGAGGAGGTGGCGGGGCTTCCCGGGGAGGTTCGGGCCCGGGTGGAGGAGGCGTTGCAGGTAGAATCCTCACCATGAAGGTCCTCGTGGTGGGCAGCGGGGGGCGGGAGCACGCCCTCCTTTGGAAGGCGGCCCAAAGCCCAAAGGTGAAGCGGCTTTACGCCGCCCCCGGAAACGCCGGGATGGAGGCCCTGGCCGAGCTCGTCCCCTGGAACGGGGACGTGGAGGCCCTGGCGGACTGGGCCCTCGCCGAAGGCATAGACCTCACCCTGGTGGGCCCGGAAGCCCCCCTGGTGGAGGGGATCGCCGACGCCTTCCAGGCCCGGGGGCTTTTGCTTTTCGGCCCCACACAGAAGGCGGCCATGATTGAGGGCTCCAAGGCCTTCGCCAAGGGCCTCATGGAGCGCTACGGCATCCCCACGGCCCGCTACCGGGTCTTCCGGGAGCCCCTGGAGGCCCTGGCGTACCTGGAGGAGGTGGGGGTGCCCGTGGTGGTCAAGGACTCGGGGCTCGCCGCGGGGAAGGGGGTTACGGTGGCCTTTGACCTGCACCAGGCCAAGCAGGCCGTGGCCAACATCCTGAACCGGGCCGAGGGGGGGGAGGTGGTCATAGAGGAGTACCTGGAGGGGGAGGAGGCCACGGTCCTCGCCCTCACCGACGGAAAGACCGTCCTTCCCCTCCTCCCTTCCCAAGACCACAAGCGCCTTTTGGAGGGGGACCAGGGCCCCATGACGGGGGGGATGGGGGCCGTGGCCCCTTACCCCATGGACGAGGCCACCCTAAGGCGGGTGGAGGAGGAGATCCTTAAGCCCCTCCTCCGGGGCCTCCGGGCGGAGGGGGTGGTCTACCGGGGGGTGGTCTACGCCGGCCTCATGCTCACCCGGGAAGGCCCCAAGGTCCTGGAGTTCAACGCCCGCTTCGGCGACCCCGAGGCCCAGGCGGTTCTGCCCCTTCTGGAGGGCGACCTCGTGGAGCTTGCCCTGAAGGTCGCCGAGGGAAGGCTTGCGGGGACGAAGCTTTCCTGGAGGGAAGGGGCTTCGGCCTGCGTGGTCCTCGCCGCCCCGGGCTACCCCGAAAGCCCCAGGAAGGGGATCCCCCTCCACGTCCCCGAGCCCCCGCAAGGGGTCTTGGTCTTCCACGCGGGGACGCGGCGGGAAGGGGGGCGCCTGGTGAGCGCCGGGGGGCGGGTCTTGAACGTGGTGGGCCTGGGGAGGGACCTCAAAGAGGCCCTGGAGCGGGCTTACGCCTACATCCCCCAGGTGGGCTTTCCCGGGGCGGTGTACCGGAGGGACATCGGCCGAAGGGCCCTCGCCCGGCTCAGTACCTGAGCCGGGCCAAGGGGAGGCGGCGGCAGGCTTCCACCACGTCCCATAGCCGCTTAAGCCCCCGCTCAAAGAGGAGGGGCTGCATCCTCACGAAGACCTCCGCCGTCATCAGGGCGTCGCCCAGGGCGGTGTGCCGCCCGGTGGCGGGGACGCCGAAGCGGTGGGCCAGGGCCTCGAGGCGGTAGTCCTTGAGGTCGGGGAAGAGGAGCTGGGCGAGGAGGAGGGTGTCCAGGAGCGGGGGCTGGTCCAGGCCCGCCCGGCGCAGGAAGGCCAGGTCAAAGGCCCCGTTGTGGGCCACGAGCACCGTGTCCTGGACGAAGGCGCGGAAGGCGGGGAGGACCGCCTCCAAGGGGGGCTTGTCCCGGAGCATCTCCGCCGTGAGGCCGTGGACCGCCGTGGCCGCGGGGGAGATGGGGCGCCCCGGGTTCACCAGGGCCTCAAACGCCTCCTGCCGCAGGACCCTCCGGCCCAGGACATGGACCCCGCCGAGGGCCACCACGGCGTCTTGCTCGGGGTCCAGGCCCGTGGTTTCCAGGTCAAAGGCGGTGTAGAGGAGCTGGTCCAGGGGGACGTCCTCCAGGCCCGGCGGCACCTGGAGGAGGGTGAGGTCGTAGACCAGGGCCCTGGGGGCGGGGGTCTCTTTTAGGGCCTCGGAGGGCGCTTTGCGGGCGGGGAGGAGGAGGACGAGCCGGTTTCCCTCCCGCCAAAGGCTTCCCGTGGCCTCGGCGGCCTCGGCGAGGAGGGGGTGGGGCCTGGGGGCTTCCCGGGGGAGGAGGACGGTGAGCCGGAAGAGCCCCTCCCCCTCGGCTCCTCCCCGGAGGAAGACCTCCTCCGTGCCCTCCAAGGTCTTGGCGAGCCCCTCCGCCAGGGCGAAGGTGTCCGCCTGGACGAGAAGCCCTTCCGCCTCCGGCTCCAGGGTCCACCCGGGGGTGAGGGCGAGCCGCGCCTCCAGGCGGCCCGCCAAAAGGCGGAGGAGGTCCTGGGCCAGCACCTCCTCGTGGGGGCTTGGGGTGAGGTCCTGGAGGAGGCCTTGGATCTCGTCCAGGGCCTCCCGGGCCACCTGGAGAAGCCGCTTCGCCTCCCCGGAGGCCTCCCTTTCCAGCACCTCCACCAGGGCCCGGACCCCCGCCGCCTTGTCCTTGAGGCGGTGGAGCCGCTCCCGGCTCGGCCCTTCGGGGAGGGCCTCCTCCAGGAGGAGGAGAAACCCCTCCTCCAAGGCCCGCGCCTTCAGGCGCAAAGGCCCCTTGGGGCCCTGGACCAGGAAGGCGGCCTGGGGCAGGGACTGGGCGTGGAGGAGGAGGGACCGGTCCAGGAGGCCGAAGAGGCTTTTCCCCACCCCGAGCCCCTCGCCCAGAAGGGCCCGGGCCTTGGGGTTGTAGAGGAGGACGAGCCCCCGCTCGTCCGAAAGCACCACCCCCTGGGGAAGCTGGGCCAGGACCCGGGCGAGGCGCTCCCGCTCCGCCTCCACCAGGTCCTTGGCCTGGGCCGCCTCCTCCTTAAGCCTTTGCTCCAGCCTTTCCTTTTCCTCCGCCAGCCGGTTGATGAGCCGGGCCAGGTGGCGCAGTTCCCAAGGCCCCCGGGGGGTGAGGCGGTGCCCGGGGTGGGCGAGGAGCACCTCGCTTTCCTGCCCCAAGGCCCGGGTCAAGGCCAGGTAGCCCAGGAAGGGCGGGTAGAGGAGGAGGGAAAGCGCCCCCAGGAGGAGGAGGCCGGTGAAGAGGGGCACCATGGGCCGGGCCCGCACCGCTTCCCAAAGGGCGGCCTGGGCCTCGGGGTTGCCCTCCAGGAGGAGGAAGAGGCCGAGGGCGAGGCTTCCCCCCACCAGGAGGAGGCCGAGGAGGAGGGCGCCGAGGAAGCGGAGGGCGTTCATCCTTCCTCCAGGAGGCGGCGCGCCTCCGCCATGAGGTCCTGGACGCCGAAGGGTTTGGCCAGGAAGGCGTCCGCCCCCAAGGCCTTGGCCTTGGCCCGGTCCGCCTCCCGTCCTCTGGCGGTGAGGACCAGGACTTTGGGGGCGGGGGTGCGGGCTTTGAGGGCCTCGAGGACCTGGAACCCGTCCACCCCGGGGAGCATGAGGTCCAGGACCACGAGGGCGTAGGGCCTCTCGGCGAGGCGGCTTAGGGCCTCCTCCCCCGTCCTCGCCAGCTCCACCCGGTGCCCGGCCTTGCGAAAGAGGAACTCCAGGGGAACCAGGATGCTTTCCTCATCGTCCACGATCAGCACCTCGGCCATGGCCTCCCTCCAAGGGTAACGCGAAGACGAAGACCCCGCCTTCCCCGTCTTCCAAAAAGACCCGCCCGCCCAGGGCCTCCGCCAGCCTCCGGGCGATGGCGAGGCCCAGGCCCGTCCCCCCGGCGTAGCTCTGAAAGGGGGCGAAGATGTGTTCCCTCAGGGCCTCGGGGACCCCGGGGCCGTCGTCCACCACGCGGAAGCGGGCCTCCCCCGCTTCCATGCGAAGCTCCAGGACCACCCGGCTTCGGGCGTGGCGCAGGGCGTTGGCGAGGAGGTTGAGGAGGACCTGGAGAGCCCGGTCCCGGTGGGTCTGGACCCGGAGGGGCTGGAGCCGGGCCTCGAGGCGGAGGCCCCGCTCCCGGGCCAGGGGCTCCGAGAGGGCCAGGGCCTCCTGGGCCAGGGCCTCCAGGTCCGCGGGGGCCGGGGGCTCCTCGGGGCGGGCCTCCAGGCGGGTGTAGGCCAGGATCTCCTCCACGAGCCGGGAGAGGCGGGCCGCCTCCTGGGCGAGGAGGGCGGTGAAGCGCCGCCTTTCCTCCTCCCCCACCTCCCCCTGGGCCAGAATCTCCGCCAGGGCCCGCACCGCGGTGAGGGGGGTCTTGAGCTCGTGGGAGACGGTGGCGAGGAACTCGTCCTTCAGGCGGTCCATCTCCTCCAGGCGGCGGTAGGCGGCCTCCAGTTCGCGCTGGGCGGCCTCCAGGGCCTGGGCGTAGGCCCGCACCCGTTGCGACTCCCGGGCCGCCGCCTCCACCGCCTCCCTGGGGACCTCCCGGGTGGCGGAGAGGAGGAGGAGGCGGGCGGTGGCGGGCCCCAGGGCCCCGGCGAGGAGGGCCTCCGCCCGCTCGGCGAGGCGCTCCGCCTTGTCGGGCCCCTTGAGGGTCCTCGCGTAGGCCCTCAGGCTTTCCCGGGCCTCGGGGCCCAGGAACCTCTCCAGGAGGTCGGCCAGGGCCTCCTCCTCCCCGGCCCGGCCGGAGGGCGGGGGGGAGGGGGGTTGCCGTAAGGAGACGAGGAGGTGGAGCCCCGTGTTCGTGAGGAGGCTCGCCAGGAAGCCGTGGACCACGGGGTCAAGCCCCCGCACCCCAAAAAGCCCCTCCGGGTGGAGGAAGGAGGGCAGGGCGGCGAAGAGGTCCTCGGGGAGCCACCCGGAGCGGACGAGGGCGGGCAGGAGGAGGGTGTAGGCCCAGACCAGGATGCCCCCGAAAAGGCCCGCGAGGGCCCCTTCCCGGGTGCTTCCCGGCCAGAAGAGGCCGAGGAGCCCCGCCGGGGCGAGCTGGGCCACGGCCACGAAGGAGATGAGCCCCATGCCCACCAGGGCGTAGGCCTCCCCCGCCAGGCGGAAGTAGAGGTAGGCGAGGAGGAGGACGGCGAGGATCGTCCCCCGCCGGAAGAGGAGGAGGCGCCCGAGGGCTTGGCGTCGGAGGAGGAGGGGAGCGAGGAGGTGGTGGGAGACGAGGATGGAGAGGGCGAGGGTCTCCACCACCACCATGGCCGTGGCCGCCGAGACCCCGCCCAAAAAGGCGAGGAAGGCCAGGGCCGCGCCGCCCTCCCGGGCCACGGCGAGGACGTAGAGGTCGGGGGGCACCTCCGGGTGGTGCAGGCGGCCCAGGAGGGCCAGGGGCAGGATGGGCAAGTTCAGAAGGAGGAGGTAGAGGGGGAAGGCCCAGGAGGCCAGGGCCAGGTGGCGCTCGTCCGTGTTTTCCACCACGGCCACGTGGAACTGCCGGGGGAGGAAGAGGAAGGCGAGGAGGGCGAGGAGGGTGAGGCCCGTCCAGGCCAGGTGGCCCTCGAGGCCCTGGGGGGGGAGGAGGAGGGGGTCAAGGCCCCGGCGGACGGCCTCGCGGAAGGGCTCGGTCCCGTGCCCAAGGAGGGCGTAAAGGCCCAGGGCCAGCATGGCGAAGAGCTTCACCCCTCCTTCAAAGGCCACGGCCAGGACCAGGCCCCGGTGCCGCTCCGTGGGGTCCAGGCGGCGGGTGCCGAAGAGGACGGTGAAGAAGGCGAGGAGGAGGGCGGTGTAGAGGGCCACGTCCCCCAGGGGGCGCGCCTCCCCGCTCAGGAAGAGGAAGGCCTGGGCGATGGCCTTGAGCTGGAGGGCGAGGTAGGGGAGGAGGCCGAGGACGAGAAACCCCGCGGCCACCGCCCCCAAGAGGGGGTCCCGGCCGTAGCGCAGGTAGAGGAAGTCGGCCCAGGAGGTGAGGCGGTGGGCCCGGGCCAGGCGCAGAAGGCGCAGGTGGAGAAGGGGCCAGAGGGCCAGGGCCAGGGTGGGCCCCAGGTAGATGGTGAGGAAGAGGGGCCCCGAGGTGGCGGCCCAGCCGGCGCTGCCGAAGAAGGTCCAGGCGGTGGCGTAGACCCCCAGGGAGAGGGTGTAGGTCCAGGGGCTTTGGAAGAGGCGCCCTCCCCGTTCTTCCCCCAGGCGGGCGAGGAGGAAGAGGAGGCCCAGGTAGAGGAAGAGGCCGGCGAGGAGGGCTTCCGGGCTCATGGCCTCCTGGCGTTGAGGAAGAGGAGGAGGAGGAACCCTGCCCAGGCGAGGAAGAGGTAGAGGTAGAAGGGCGGGAGCCCCCCGGGTCCTAAAGGCTCGCGGAAGAAGAGGGCGAAGGGGGAGGCGAAGAGGAGGAGGCCGAGGAGGAAGAGGACCAGGCTTCGCGCCTTCATAGCCGGATCTGGAAGCGGAGGGCCAGGGCCTCCTGGGCCTCGAGGATGGCGTGGAACCCCTCGAGGGCCCGGCGCCTCTCCAGGGGGGAGAGGGCCTTGTAGACCACACGGTTGCCCGGGGGCCTGCCCTCCTTCAGGGCCTGGAGCTGGGCCTTGAGGCGGAGGTGGAAGAAGAAGGCGTAGGCTTCTTCCAGCCTCTCGGCGAGCTCCAGGCTCAAGGCCCCCTTCTCTGCCCCCTGCTTAAGCCGCTCCGGGGTACGCCGCGCGGGGCTTCCCGCCATGAGGGCGTAGACCCGGGCGAGGCTCACGATGGGGGCGAGGGCGTGCCGCTTGAGGTCAAGAAACCCCTCCTCCGTGCGCACCCGGCCGAAGAGGCCCAAGGGCGGGCGGAAGGCGAGGGCCGCCTGGGCCAGGTGGTAGAGGAAGACCCCGGCCTTGGCCTTCTCCTGGATGAGCCGCTCCAACGCCGCCAGGGAGAGGGTCCCTCCCACGGGGCGGAGGTCAAAGAAGATCTGGGCGTCCAGGAGGGCCTGGGGCTCGGGGGCTTCCATCCAGCGGGCGAAGACCTCCTGCCAGCGGGCGAGGCTCAGGCGCCAGCGGGTGGCCATGTACCCTCCGGGGCAGGGAGGGATGCCCGCCGCCACGAGCCCCTCCACCACCCGCTCGGCCAGGGCCTGGAAGTAGGCCTCGTGCCCCTCCTCGGCCAGGGCCAGGGCGTTGTCCTGGTCGGTGAGGAGGGCCTGTTCCTTCCTGCCCTCGGAGCCGAAGACGAAGAAGGCGTAGGGGACGGGCGGGGGGCCCAAGGTCCGCTCCGCTTCCTGGAGGAGGCGGCGGATCAGGGCGTCGTTCAGCCCCGCCACCACCCGCCCGATCTCCAAGGCGGGGACCCCCGCCTGGAACAGGCCCGCCACCAGCCGGGCCACCTCCTCCCCGTAGCGGGCGAGCTCCAGCCGTTCCACCCGCCGGAGGAGGGCCAGGGGGCTTTGCGCCTGGTGGGCGAGGAGGTCCGTGTGGGTGACCACCCCCACCACCTCCTCCCCCCGGGTGAGGGGGAGGTGGTGGATCCGGCGCTCCAGCATGGCGGCCACCGCCTCCAGGAGGGGGGTGTCGGCGGGGAGGGTGAAGGTGGGCCGGGTGGCCACCTGGCTCACCGGGGTGGAGGGGGGAAGCCCCTCGGCCAGGACCCGGTTCCTCAGGTCCCGGTCCGTGAGGATGCCCAGGGGTTCCCCCCGGACGAGGAGGCTGGAGATCCCCTCCTCCCGCATGCGCCGGGCCGCCTCCTCCACGGAGGCGTTGGGGTCCACGAAGACGGGGGGGCGTTGCACCAGCTCCCCCACGGGCCGGGCAAGGCCCGGCTCCAGGACCCTCTCCGGCCGCAGCCTGAGGCGCTCCGCCACCCCCCGGCCGAAGAAGCGGGCCGCCTCGGGGTAGGCGAGGAGGGCCTCAAAGGCCTCCTTGGGGAAGCGGAGGAGGCGGGTCTTCCCCCGGGCCCGCACGGTGAAGACGGGGCTCGCCCCGGAAAGCAGGGAGGGGTAGCCGAAGAAGCTCCCGGGGCCGAGCCGCTCCACCTCCTCGCCCTCTTCCTCCAGGGCCACCTCCCCCTCGAGGACCAGGTAGAGGTGGGTCGCGGGGGGGCCTTGGGCCTCGAGGAGGACCTCCCCCTCTTCGGCCACGACCTCCTCCCCCCGGGCGAGGAAGGCCCGGGCCGCCTCCTCGGGGAGGGCGTCAAGGGGTGGAGGAAGGGGCCTTTCCATAGTCGGGGGTGAGCCAGGCCAGGAGGGGCACCAGGTAGGGCAGGGCCACCTGGGCCTGGAGGAGGACGAGGAGGCCGATGCCCAGCATGAAGGCCGGGGGCAGGAGGACGAAAAGCCGCACCACCCGGCCAAGCCCGGGAGGGGGGAGGGGCCAGACCCGGTGGTAAAGCGCCCCAAGCCCCACCCCCGCCCCTGCCCCGAGGGCCAGGTGGAGGAGGGTGGTGGGCGTGGGGAAGGGGAAACCCAAGAGGTAGTGGCCGAGGAGGTAGAAGGCGAAGAGAAGGGAGAGGCTTCCCAGGTAGAACCTTAGGTAAAGGAGGGGCATGGCCTCAGTTTAGAACCCCATCCCGGCTTCCCGGGATGGGGCCTTCCCTCAGGCTTAGTGCTCCAGGGCCGAGCCCGCGCTCCCCTTGGGGATGCGGATCTCGTCCACCAGGCGCTGGATCTCCTGGGGAGGCGGCGGCGTGGCCCGGGAGACCAGGTAGGCCACCACGAAGTTGAGGAGCATCCCGATGCTGCCGATGCCCTCGGCGGTGATGCCGAAGACGAAGTTGGGCCAGCCCAGGTACTTGGTGCCGATGATGTAGCTGGCGGTGAAGACCAGCCCCACGATCATCCCGGCCACCGCCCCCTGCATGTTCATCCGCCGGTCAAAGATCCCGAGGAGGATGGCGGGGAAGAAGGTGCTCGCGGCGAGCCCGAAGGCGAAGGCCACGAGCTGGGCGATGAAGGCGGGCGGGTTGATGCCGAAGGGGGCCGCCAAGACCACCACCAGGAAGATGACCACCCGGGCGATGAGGAGCTTGGTGGCCTCGGAGGCCCCCGGGTTGATGAGCCGGGTGTAGAGGTCGTGGCTGATGGCGCTGGCGATGACGATGAGGAGCCCCGCCGCCGTGGAAAGCGCCGCGGCCAGGCCCCCTGCGGCCACCAGGCCCACGATGAAGGGGGCGAGCTTGGCCACCTCCGGGGTGGAGAGGACGATGATGTCCCGGTCTATGGTCACCTCGTTCACCTGGGGGTCCCCGCTCATCTGCAGGATGCCGTCCCCGTTCTTGTCCTCAAGCTTCAGGAGGCCCGTCTTCTCCCACTTCTGGACCCAGTCAATCTGGCGCACCTCCTCCAGGGGCTTGTTGGCCAGGGTGTTCAGGAGGTTGTACTTAGAGAAGACGGCGATGGCGGGGGCGGTGGTGTAGAGGAGGCCGATGAAGATCAAGGCCCAGCCCGCGCTCCAGCGGGCGTCGGAGGCCTTGGGCACCGTGTAGAAGCGGATGATCACGTGGGGCAGGCCCGCCGTCCCCACCATCAGGGTCAGGGTGATGAGGAAGACGTTGAGGGCGGAGAGGTTCTGGAAGGGGGCGACGTACTCCTTGAAGCCGAGCTCCACCTGGAGCTCGCTCAGCCGCACGGCGAAGTCGCTGAAGGTGAAGGCGAGCTGGGGGATGGGGTTGCCGGTGAGGAGGTTGGCGAGGGCGATGCCCATGATGAGGTAGGCGGTGATGAGGACCACGTACTGGGCCACCTGGGTCCAGGTGATCCCCTTCATCCCGCCCAGCACGGCGATGAAGGCGGTGACCAGCACCGCCGCCCAGACCCCCGTGGCCACGTCCACCCCCAGGTAGCGGGAGAGGACGATGCCCACGCCCCGGAGCTGGGGCACGGCGTACACAAAGGAGACGAAGATGGCGGCGATCACCGCCACCACCCGGGCCAGGTTGGAGTAGTACCGGTCCCCGACGAACTCGGGCACGGTGTAGCGGCCGAACTTCCGGAGGTAGGGGGCGAGGAGGAGGGCGAGGAGCACGTACCCCCCCGTCCAGCCCATGAGGTAGACGGCCCCGTCAAAGCCCAGGAAGCTGATGAGGCCCGCCATGGAGATGTAGCTCGCCCCCGACATCCAGTCGGCGGCGGTGGCGGCCCCGTTGGCCACGGGGGGCACGCCGCGGCCTGCCACGTAGAAGCCCGCAGTTTCCCGCACCCGGGCCCAGTAGCCGATTCCGAGGTAGAGGGCGAAGCTCAGGATGACGATGGTCCAGGTCCACACCTCAACGCTCATGGTTCCCTCCTAGTCCGCCACGCCGTACTCCCGGTCCAAGGCCTGCATCCGCGCCGCGTAGACGAAGATCAGCACGATGAAGACGTAGATGCTCCCCTGCTGGGCGATCCAGAAGCCCAAGGGAGGCCCGCCGAAGAGGCGGATGCCGTTCAGGGCGGGGGCGAGGAGGATGCCCAGCACGTAGGCCACCACCGCCCAGACCACGAGGAGGTTCCGGATAAGGCTTAGGTTCTTGGCCCAATACGCTTCCAGGTGCTCCCGGTCCATAAGCTCCTCCCCCCGCGAGGAAACGCCTCAGGGTCTTTCCCCTAGGTGGGGTGCCTCTTCCTCGCGGTTAGGGGAAGCTTAGGGTAGGGTGCGGGGGGCGGTCAAGAAAAGCCCCTTTTGCGGTTATGCGCAAAAGGGGTGGGTTTTGCCTCCCATACCGAAGCCCCCAGGCGGGGGCTTCGGCCAAAAATCCCCGGGCCCCTTAGCCAGGGGCCCGTGTTGCGGAGCCCGGGCGTGGGGGCTTAAGCCTCCACCTGCAGGCTTTCGGGGTCCAGGTTGGTGTAGACGTGTTGGACGTCGTCCAGGTCTTCCAGGGCCTCCACGAGCCGCATCACCTTCTGGGCCTCCTCCGGGGGGAGGGCGACGGTGTTCTGGGGGTGCTGCACCACCTCCACCGCCTCTACCCGCACCCCCTTGGCCTTCAGGGTCTCGGCGATCCGGTAGGCCTCCGTGGGCTCGGTGTAGACGGTGAGGTTTTCCCCTTCCTCCTCCAGGTCCAGGGCGCCAAGCTCAATGGCTGCCTCCTGGGCCGCCTCGGTGTTCTCGCAGACGATCACGCCCCGCCGCTCAAACTGCCAGGCCACGCTCCCCGTGGTGCCCAGGGAGCCCCCGTGCTTGCTGAAGACGTGGCGCACCTCGCTTGCGGTGCGGTTGCGGTTGTCGGTGAGGGCGTAGACCAAAAGGGCCACCCCGCCGGGGGCGTACCCCTCGTAGACGATCTCCTCGTACTGCTCGGCGCCTTCCCCGCCGCCTTGGAGTTTCTGCAGGAGGCGCTCAATGTTCTCCATGGGCACGTCGTCGGCCCGGGCGGCCTCAATGGCGTTTCTCAGCTGGACGTTGGCCTCGGGGTAAGGGCTTCCCCCGGCGCGGGCCGCCGCCTGGATGGCCCGCAGGTGCTTGGAGATGAGCTTGCCGCGCTTTAAGTCGTTCGCGGCCTTCTTGCGCTTAATCTGAGCCCATTTGCTGTGACCGGCCATAGTTCACCTCACCCATTATAGCGAGGCTCTCCAGGACCCGCTCCCCGAGCCTTTCCCCCGCTTCTTGGAACGGATGGAAGATGAGGCGGGCCCCTTCCTGGGCCAGCACGGGGTCCTCCTCGGAGAAGTAGCTGGTGGCGGCCACAAGCCCCTGGAAGCCCCGCTCCTTGAGCCAGCGGGCGGCGAGGGCCTTGGCCTCCAGGTCCGGTAGGGCGAGGACCACGGCCTTAAGCCCCCTAAGGTCCAGCCTCTCCCAGAGCTCCGGGTCCTCGGCGTCGCCGTAGAGGACCCGGCGCCCTTTTTCCCGGTGCCTTTCCACCTTGGCGGGGTCGGCGTCCAGGCCCACGGGGGACTCCCCTTGGGCCTCGAGGACCCGGTAGACGGCGTCCCCCGTCCGCCCCATGCCCACCACGAGCACCGTGCCCTCGAGGCGCTCGGGCTCCGCGTCGGGGTGGCTCCCTGGCCGCTCCAGGCGGAGGAGGAAGGGCTCCAGGCGTTTGTAGAGGGTGTGGGTGTAACGGGCGAGCGGGGCGGACAGGGCCATGGAGAGGGCCACCGCCAAGGCCAGGGCGGAGAGGTCGGTGAAGAGGCCTGCCCGCTCCAGGGCCACCCCCACGATGAGGGCGAACTCGGAGTGGTTGCCCAGGTACATCCCCGCCACGAAGGCGGTGCGGGCCCGGTAGCCCACGAGGAGGAGGACGAGGAAGAAGAGGGGGGCCTTGAGGAGGGAGAGGAGGGTCAGGCCCGCGGCGAGGCCCAGGTCCAGGCCCTGAAGCCCTTCCCTCAGGCCGATGTCCAGGAAGAAGGCCACGAGGAAGGCCTCCTTGAGCGACCAAAGCCCCTTGGTGAGCTCGGCGCTCTTGGGGTGGCCCGAGAGGAGGGTCCCGGTGAGGAGGGCGCCGAGCTCGGGGGAAAGCCCCACCTGCCGGAAGAGTTCGCCGCCTCCCAGGGCCATGCCCAGGCCGAAGAGGACGAGGAGCTCCTCGTGGCCGCTTTTCTCCAGAAGCCAGGCCACCCCCTGGCGGAGGAGGGGCAAGAGGAGGACGAGGGCGGCCCAGGGGCTCACCCCCTCGCCCCCGTAGAGGGTGAGGAGGCCCACGGCCACCAGGTCCTGGAAGACCAGGATCCCGAGGGCGATCCTCCCGTGGTAGGAGGTGAGCTCCTTCTTGTCCTCCAGGACCTTGGCCACCAGGACCGTGCTGGAGAAGCCAAGGGCGATGGCCAGCGGGAGGTTTTTCGTGTAGAGGAAGGCGAGGGCGGCGAAGAGGCCGAGGTGGAGGCCCCCCGAGAGGAGCACCTTGGGGTCCAGGAGGTCCTTCAGGCGGAGCTTCAGCCCCACGCTGAAGAGGAGGAGGAGGACCCCGACCTCGGCGATCTGGTGGAGGAAGGCCGTCCCCCGGATGCCGGTCCCCGCGAGGAGGAACCCGGCAACCAGGTAGCCCACGAGGGGGGGGAGGGCGAGGCGGTTCGCCAGGAGGCCTAGGGCGAAGGCGGCGGTCACCCAGAGCGCTTCCACGCTTTCAGGGTACCAGACGCCTTTCCCGGCCTCCCCAAGGCGCTACTCTGCCTTGGCCAGGGCCTCGTCCAGAAGCCGCTTCCACTCCTCGTAGGGGAGGAAGCCCGTGCGCTTTTCCCCGGCGATGAAGAAGGTGGGGGTGCCGGTGAGGCCGAGGTCGGTGGCGAGCTTCTGGTCGGCGAGGACCCCCTCCCGGTGCCGGCCCGAGGCGAGGCAGGCCGCGAAGGCCCCTTCCTCCAGGCCGATCTGGTCCGCCAGGTCCACGAGGTACCGGTCCAAGGCCTCCCCCGTGAGGTTTCCCCAGCCCGCCGCCGCCCGGAAGAGGACCTCGTGGTACTCGTAGTAGCGTCCCTGCTCGGCGGCGCAGGCCGCGGCCTCGCCTGCCCGGATCACGTTCGCCTGCCCGGGAAAGGGGAAGTCCCGGAAGAGGTAGCGCACCTTCCCCGTGTCCATGTACTCCGCTTTAAGCCGGGGGAGGACGTTTAGGGCGTGGTTTTGGCAGTGGGGGCAGAGGTAGTTGGAGAAGTCCACGACCACGACGGGGGCATCCTCCCGCCCCAGGGCGAAACGGGCCCCTTCCGCCGGGTCCAGCCCCGCCTTGCCTTTGGGCCCCCAGAGGATCCAGCCGAGGCCTAAGAGGGCCAGGGCCACCACTACGAGAACTATAGCGCGCGGCATGGGCTCACTCTACCACGGCCCAAGGTGAGAAGGCCTCAGCCCTTGTAAGGGGCCTGCCGGGCCTCCCCCTCGGGGGTGACGTAGAAGGGGTTTTGGTCGGTGGAGACCATGGTCTCCTTCTCCAGGGCCTCGAGGAGGTCCTTGGGCAGGACGAACATGGCCTCGAGGTAGGGGGCGGTGAGGTGGCGGAGGGCGAGGTTCCGCTCCCGGATCCGGGCCTCAATCACCCCTTCGGAGAAGGCCGCGGGGTCAAAGGCGTCGGAGGCCAGGAGGAAGCCGAAGTTCAGGAAGAAGCCCGGGATGTGGTTCTTGTAGCTCCGCACGTAGCGGAAGGCCTCCCGCACCGTGCGGTGGACCACGGGGTGGACCCGGTGGTGGGTGAGGAGGATCATCCCCGCTTGCATCCCCATCACGCCCCCCGGGTTCAGGTGGGCCTTCACCAGGCGGTAGAACTCCACGGTGTAGAGGAGCCTGGCGGGGTTGTCCTCCCCCACGGGGTCGGTGAGGTCAATGAGGATGACGTCGTACCGCTCCTCCGTGCGCTCCAGGTAGGCCCGGGCGTCGTCAATGACGAGGACGGTCCTCGGGTCGTCAAAGGCCCCTTGGTGCCACTCGGGCATGTGCCGCTTGGCCACCTCCACCAGCTCCCCGTCAATGTCCACCATCACCGCCTTCTCCACCGTGGGGTGCTTGAGGACCTCCCTCAGGGTGGCCCCCTCCCCGCCCCCCACGATGAGGACCCGCTTGGGCTCGGGGTGGGTGAGCATGGCGGGGTGGACCAGGGTCTCGTGGTAGATGTACTCGTCCCTTTCCGTGCTCTGCACGTCCTTGTCCAGGATGAGTACCTTGCCGAAGCCCTTGCTCTCAAAGAGGAAGTAGTCCTGGAAGGGAGTCTTGCCCGAGGCGATGACCCGTTCCATCCGCCGCACCAGGGTCTCGTAGGGGGTGACGTGCTCAAAGAAGTACATCCCGTAGTCCATAGGTCCTCCTTCTACTCGGCCCTCTCCGCGCCGAAGGCCCGGCGCTTGATGGCGTGCTCCGTGCCCCGCCAGTAGCGGAAGGCGGACTCCTCCTTGGCCCCAAAGGCCCGGGTGAGGCCTTTGAGCACCTCCTCCGGGTCCACCCCGTCCCGGTAGAAGTAGAGGTCCAGGGTGGCGGAGGCGTTGTCCTCGGGCCAGGTGTGGATCATCACCGCGGCCACGGGGCTCACCACCGCCGCGGAGAGCCCCTGGGGGTGGAACTTGTAGACCACCGACTGGGCCGAATCCCGGGGAGCCCCGAGGCGCATCACCGCGTCCAGAAGGGCCGCCTCCACCATCTTGGGGTTTTCCAACACGGAGAGGTCGCACCCGTAGATCTCCGCTACCCAGCGCCCGCCCGGCACCGTTTCCACAAGCGCCTATCATAGCCCCCCGGGGGAGGGGGGGCAAGCCCCTTAGCCGAAGAAGTCCTTGAGCTGGTCCTTGGTGACGAGGACCTCCCGGGGCTTGGAGCCCCGGGGCGGGCCCACGATGCCCATGGCCTCGAGGGCGTCCATGAGCTTCCCTGCGCGGGCGTGGCCGATGGAAAGCCGCCTCTGCAGGCGGCTCACCGAGCCGTACCCTTCCTCCACCACGATCTCCGCCGCCTTCTTCAAGAGGGGGTCGGAGAAGTCCACCTCCCCCGGCCCTCCCCCTTCCACCGCCTTCGGGGGCTCAAAGTCGGCGCCGTAGGCCTCGGCGAAGCGGTCCTCGTGGCTTTGGCCCCGGAGGAAGCCCGCCACCCGGGCCACCTCCTCCTCGGAGACGTAGGGCACCTGGAGGCGCACGGGCTTGGGCAGGCCCGGCTGGTGGAAGAGGGCGTCCCCCTGGCCGATGAGCCTTTCCGCTCCCTGGGCGTCCAGGATGGTGCGGGAGTCAAACCCGCTGGAGACGGCGAAGGCCAGGCGGGCGGGGATGTTCACCTTGATGAGGGAGGTGAGGATGTCCACGCTGGGCCGCTGGGTGGCGAGGATGAGGTGCATCCCCGTGGCCCGGGCCATCTGGGCGAGGCGGAGGATAGCCGCCTCCACCTCCTTGGGGGCGGTCATCATCAGGTCGGCGAGCTCGTCCACCACGATGACCAGGTAGGGCAGGGCCTCCTCGGGGCCCACCTTGGCGTTGTACTGCTCCAGGTTCCGGGCCCCCACTTGGCTCATCAGGCGGTAGCGCCGTTCCATGTGGGCCACCGCCCCCTGCAGGACCCCTGCGGCCTCCTCCGGGCTCGTGACCACGGGCCGCACCAGGTGGGGGATGCCCTCGTAGGGGGTGAGCTCCACCATCTTGGGGTCAATGAGGAGGAGGCGCAAGGTCGTGGGCAGGTGTTTGAAGAGGAGGCTGTGGAGGAGGACGTTGATGGCCACGCTCTTCCCGCTTCCCGTGGAGCCGGCGATGAGGAGGTGGGGCATCTTGGCGAGGTCCTTCACCCAGATCTCCCCCTCAATGCTCTTCCCCAGGACCAGGGGGAGGAGGGCTTTGGCGTTTTGGAAAGCGGGGGAAAGGACGGCCTCGGAGAGGCGGACGAGCTCCCGCTTGGGGTTGGGGACCTCGAGGCCCACGGTGTTCTTGCCGGGGATGGGGGCCTCTATCCGCACCGCCCCCACCGCCAGGGCCCGGGCCAGGTCGTTCTGCAGGCTCTGGATCCGGCTGATCTTCTCCCCCGGGGCGGGGAGGATCTCGTACCGGGTGACGCTGGGCCCCCGGGCGTGGCCCACCACCTCGGCCTGGACGCCGAAGTGCCGGAGGGTCTCGGCGATGGTGCGCTTGAGCCGCTCGGCCTCCTCCTCCAAAGCCCGGCTCCGCTCCTTGGGCTCGGGGGGGTCCAGGAGGTCGGGGGTGGGGAGGGCGAGCAGGCCCGGGGTGGGCGCGGGGGGCGGGGAGGGGGCAGGCGCAGGCGGGGGGGCGGGCCTTTCCGGCTCGGGGAAGACGAGGTCCAGGTCAAAGGCCTCGGGCTCGGGCTCCGGGGCCTGGGCGGGCGCGGGCGGGGGACTTTGGGTGAGGAGGGCCCGGAGGCCTTCCCTCTGCCTTTGGGGGTTGGCCTCGAGGAAGGCGAGCCAGCGGGAGAGCTCGTCAAAGCGGGCCTCCAGGTCCTCCAGAAGCCCCGCCACCTCCTCCCAGCGGGCGCGCCGCTCCTCCCTTAGCCTCCGGGCGCGAAGCAGGCCGGAAAGGGTGGGGGAGAGGGCGGGGAGGGCGGAGAGGGCCGCGATCCGGGCGGCGAGGGCCGAGGCCTCGAGGAGGAGGGCCGCCCGGCGCTCCTCCAGGGCGTCCCGCAAGGGGCCTTCCCCGGGCACGGGGGCCTTCAGGGCCTGGAGGAGGGCTTGGAGGCGGGGCTCCAGGGGCCTCTGGTCCTCCCGCATCCTTTTGGCGTACTCCTCCACCCGCTCCCGCACGAAGTCCCGGAGGGCCTCCTCCACCTTGGGAAGCTCCTCGGGGGCGAGGCTTTGCGCGAGGGCTTTCAGGGCGATGTGTTCCGGGTAGAGGCGGGCGAGGAGGCCGAGCCGCCGCCTGAGGGCCAAGAGGCGGAGGCCCAGCCGGGCCCGGCGCACGAGCCCCACCCCGAAGACGAGCCCCCGGCGGAGGAGGTCCCAAGGGGGCCTTCCCCGCCAGAGGTCCACCAGGGCGAGGGCGGCGAGGAGGGGCAAGGCGAGGCCGGGCCAGCCGAGCCAGGCCTCCAGTCCGGCCCGCATCCCGGCCCCCAGGCGCCCCCCAAGCGCCTCTCCCAGGAGGGGAAGGAGGGCGAAGGCCACCAGGTAGGCGAAGAGGAGGTGGCGGAAAAACCCCTTGAGGGGGCGGCCCCGGTAGATGAGGTAGGCCAGGGCGAGGAGGCCCAGGGGGGTGAGGTAGGCGGGAAGCCCCAAGGCCCCGTAGAAGGCCTCCCGCAAGAAATCCCCCACGGCCCCCGTCCCCGGGAGGAGGCCCGAGGCCAGGAAGAGGGCGAAGGCGCCGAGGAGGAGGGCCCGGGTCTCCCCGCTCCGGCTGGGCTTGTTGCGCTTGGCCGCGCCTCGCTTGGCCATCAGAGGCATTATAGGGGGGCAGGCCGCCCCCCTATTGGGCCTGGGGCCGCTAGCGCTTGAGCTCCTGGATCACCGCCTGGGTCAGGTCCGTGTCCTCGTCGGCGTAGACCACGAGCCCCGACTGGGCCGCCACCTGGCGGCTCATCACCACGGAGAAGCCCTGGGCCTTGGCCACCTTGGCGATGGCCTTGTCCACGTCCTCGAGGATGGGCTTGAGCACCTGGCTCTGCCGGTCCTGCCACTTCTTGAGGGTGGCCTGGTAAGTCTTGGCCAAGGCCTCGTAGTCCTGGCGCTCCTTGGCCGTGGCCTGGCCCGAGCGCACCTTTTCGTCCAAGGGCTTGAGCTTCTCCTCCAGGGGGGCGAGCTCCTTACGGGCCTGGGACTGGACCTCCTGGACCTTCTTGTAGTCGGGGTGGGCCTGGACCAGGGCGTCCGCGTCCACGAAGCCCACGCGGCTCGCCACCGTCTTGTTCTGGGCCAGCATCGGGGTGAGGAGGGCGCCGAAGGCGAGGAGGACGCCGATCAAGGGTAGCCTCTTCATGCCGCCAAGCTTAGCCTCTTTGGGTGAAGGGCTTGTGAGAGCAAGGTCTATGGCGGGCTAAGGCCAAACCCGGTAAGCTTGGCCTCGGAGGTTGGGTATGCGCAAGGCGTTTGGGCTTGTGGCGCTTTTGGGAACGCTCCTTCTGGGCTCTGTGGCCTTGGGGCAGCGGGCGGTGGGGTTCCGGCTCGTCCTTCCCCCTGGGGGGGCGGGGATCGGCCTCGCCCTCGAGGCCCCCCTGGAGCGGAGCCTGGCCTTCCGGGCCTTCGGCGACCTCTTCCCCTCGGGGCCCAGCTTCCTGTTGGGGGGAGAGGTCCTCTTCAAGCCCGACCTCGTCCAGCTGGACCGGGACCTGCGGGGCATCCGGCCCTACTTCGGCGGGGGCCTCGGGGCGAGGATCGCGGGCACAGGCGCTGTGGGGGTGCACCTCTCCCTGGGGGCGGAGGTCCTCTTTGATCCCCGCACGGGCTTCTTCCTGGACGGGGAGTACTACTACCCCTTCGGCGGGGGTGGGTCCAGCCGGGTCGTCCTCGGCGTGAACCTGCGCTGAAGGAAGAGGGCGCGCCTTCCCGCCCCCACGGGGGCGGGACATTTTGCTCTGGATGGCGGGCGTAGACTGGCCCCTAGGAGGTGGCAGGATGCTCGTCAGGGACTGGATGACCAAAGACCCCGTGGTGGTGGCCCCGGACACCCCCGTCCTGGAGGCCATCCGCCTCCTCAAGGAAAAGGGCTTCCGGCGCCTTCCCGTGATGGAGGGGGAGAGGCTCGTGGGGCTCGTGACCGACAAGGACCTCAAGGACGCCATGCCCTCCAAGGCCACCACCCTCTCGGTGTGGGAGATGAACTACCTCCTCTCCAAGCTCACGGTGCAGGAGGTAATGGCCAAGCCCGTGGTGACCGTGGAGGCCGACGAGCCCCTGGAGAAGGCGGCCCTCCTCATGGAGGAGCGGAAGATCGGCGGCCTTCCCGTGATGGAGGGGGAGAGGCTTTTGGGGATCATCACGGTGACGGACGTGCTCCGGGCCTTCATTGAGGTCCTGGGCCTCAGGCTTGGGGGCCTCCGCATCACCGTGGACGTCCCCGACGTCCCCGGGGCCCTGGCCCAGATGGCCCAGGCCGTCCCTCCCGCCAACATCGTCTCCATCGCCACCGCGGCCCACCTTCCCGGCTACCAGCGCCTGGTGATGCGGGTGGTGGGGGAGGACGTGGAGGGGGTTCCCAAGAGGCTCGAGGCCGCCGGGGAGCGGGTGGTGGACGTGCGCCCGGGGTAAGGTCGCTTAGCGCAGGGTGAGGCCGAAGCTTAGGGTGTAGCCCGTGGCCTCGTCGTGCTGGCCCTGGAGGACCCGGGCCGCCCGCACCTCGTAGGCGAAGCAGCCGTCGTAGTAGCGCAGGGTGAGGCCGTAGCGGCTTGGCCCCTCGGGGCCCAGGCCCAGCTCGGGGGCGAGCCACAGGGCCTGGCAGCAGGTCCTTTGCGGCAGGGGCGGGGTGTAGGCGAGGCGCCACTCCGCGTAGCTTCCCCGCACCCAGGCCAGGGCCAGGCGGCCGAGGCCCTCCGCCGCGTAGGCGGCTTCCACCCGGTCCACCCGGTCCCCCAAGGGGTTTTCCAGCCGGTAGAGGAGGCTTACCCCCGCGAAGCCCGCCTCCACCTGGAGGCGCTGGAACTCGGCCCGCTCCTCGTAGGCAAAGGCGGGGGTAGGGCTTAGGGCGGCGTACCGGCCGGCGTAGAGGAGGCGGAGCCGGAAGGGGCCTTCGCCGTAGCCCACCTCGGCGCTCCCCCCGAGGACGAGGTAGGGGTCGTGGCCGAGGCCGGGGTAGAGGGCGAGGAGGGCGGAGGGGACGAGGGCGAGGCGGAAGGGCCCCTCCCGGGCCTCGAGGCGGTAGCTCCCCTCCGCCCCCAGGGTGAGGCCCGTCCGCGCCCCGGTTTCGGCGTAGCGGAGGAAGGGGGTGAGGGCCAGGCCCTCCAGGCGCAGGGAGGGGGCGTAGCGGGCCTCGAGCCTCGGGGTGGTGGCGTCGGGGGGGTCGGGGGTGTAGGCCAGGTAAACGCCTTCCCCGAAGGCCCGAACCCCGGCGGCGTAGCCCAACTGGACCTCCGCCCCGAGGCTCCCCTCCTTGAGGCCCAGGAGGAGGGCGGCCTGGGGGGAGTTGAGGCCCGTCCCCATGAGGGTGAGGCGGCGGCTCCAGCGGCCGACCTCCTCCCCGGGCTGGGGGAGGGGGAGGTCTTTGAGGCCTAGGGTGAGTCCCCCCGTTTCCGTGGCGGAGAGGACGAAGGGGCTCGCCAGGCTTGGCCTCCGGTAGACGTTGAGGCGGGCCTCCTCCAGGGGCACCTCGAGGCCGAAGAGGCCCAGGGCGGCGTCCCCCACGAGCTCCCCCGTGTCCACCCGGAAGAGGGCCTCCTCCATGGCGAGCCGCAGGTCCTCGCCGCAGGGGCAGGGGGTGGCGAGGAAGCCCTGAAGGCGGGCCTCCTCCCCCGTGAAGGTGGCCCGCTCGGCCCGGACCCGGTAGGCCGGGGCCTCTAGGAAGACCCCTTCCCCCTTGGGGGGGCGTTCCAGGAGGAGGCGCTCCGCCTCCGCCCTGAGGCTCCCCTTGGCGAGGCGCACCCGGAGGAGGGCCTTGCCCTCCATCCCCTCCGCCTGAAGCCGCCACCCCTCCACCTCCCCGGAAAGCCCGGGGGCGAGGAAGGCCCCTTCCTCCTCCAGGTAGCGGATCCAGGGGGCCTCGAGGGCGAGGCCCGGACGCTCCAGGCAGGCCCGGCCCTCCACGAGGAGCACCCCCTCCTCGTAGCTCAGGTTCTCCCCGCCGAGAAGCCCTTCTTCCGTTTCCAGGACGTAGGGTCGGTCCGCGCAGGCGCCCCAGGCCGGGGCCGCGAGCAGGGGCAGGAACAGGAGCCAGCGCCGCACGGGAGAACCATACCATTTTTCCGCGCGCAAAGGGTCCCAGAGGCGGCGCGGCCCACCGGAAAAAGGAAGCCCCGGCCTTCGCCGGGGCCTTTTGGCGGAGAGGGCGGGATTCGAACCCGCGAGGGAGGTTTAAGCCCCCCTACACGATTTCCAGTCGTGTCCCTTCAGCCACTCGGGCACCTCTCCAAGTGCCAAAAAGGAGTGTACCAGCGCCGTCCGCCTCCGTCAAGGTAGACTGGGGCCGTGCGGGTCGTGGCGGCCCACGAAAACCTGGACTTTGACGCCCTGGGCTCCATGGTCCTGGCGGGGCGGCTTTACCCGGGGAGCGTTCTCGCCCTGGTGGGGGGCGTGGAAGGGGTTTTAAGGGAGGTCCTTCCCCTCCTTGAGGACCGGCTGGACCTGGTGCCCGCAAGCGAAATCCCCCTGGACCGGGTGCGGGAGGTGGTCCTCGTGGACAACGCCCGCCCCGAGCGCCTCGGGCCCCTCGCCGCCTTGGTGGGCCGGGTGCCCTTCCTCGTCTACGACCACCACCCGAGGACCCCGGGGGACGTGCCCGCCGTGGGGGGGAGGGTGGCCCCGGTGGGGGCCACGGTGAGCCTCCTCGTGCCCCTCCTTCGGGAGCGGGGCGTGGCCCTGGACCCCTTGGAGGCCACCCTGGCCTACGCCGGCCTCTGGGAGGACACGGGGGGGTTCAGCTTCCCCTCCACCACCCCGGAGGACCTCGAGGCCGCAGGCCACCTCCTCCGGCAGGGGGCCGAGGTCGCCCGCGTCCGGGACTGGGTCCGCCCCCGCTTCGGCGAGGAGGCCCGGGAGATCCTCTCCCGGCTTCTGAGGACCGCCCACCTCGTGGAGCGGAAGGGGTTCAGGCTCCTCGTGGCCCGGGCCCGGGAGAAGGGGTACGTGCCCGCCCTCGCCCCCCTTGCCCACACCCTGCTGGACTTCTACGAGGCGGACGGGGTTCTTCTGGCCTTAAGGCTCGGGGGGGACACCCTCCTCATCGCCCGGAGCAAAGCCCGGTTGGACGTGGGGCGGTGGCTTGGCGCCTTGGGCGGGGGTGGGCACGCCCGGGCGGCCTTCGCCCGGGTGCGGGGCAAGGGGCGGGCCCTGGCCCGGCTTCTGGAAACCCTGGAGGCCTTCCTGGACCCCGAGCCCACCCTGGGCCAGGCGATGACCGCCCCCGTGGAGACCCTCGGCCCCACCTCCGTGCGCGAGGCCCTCCGCCAGCTGGAGGAGCGGGGCTACGGGGCCATGCCCGTGGTGGAGCCCCTGGGCGAGGGAGTCCGGGTGCTGGGGCTTGCCCGCAGGCGGGACCTGCGCAAGGCGGTGCGCCTGGGGTTCGGCGACCACCCGGTGGAGGGGTTTCTGGCCCGGGCGGTGGTCCTTCCCCCCTCCACCCCCCTTTCCCAGGTGGAGCCCCGCCTGCGGGAGGCCGGGGGGCGGGTGCTCGTGGGGGAGCGGGCGGGGGAGGGGTGGCGGCTTCTCGGGATCTACACCCGGACCGACCTCTACCGGAGCGCCCCCAGGCCCGAGCCCACCCTGGCCGAGCGGGTTCTAAAGGCCCTTCCCAGCGGGGTTTTGCGGGTGGTGGAGGCCCTGAAGGAGGCTTTCCCCGAGGGGATCTACCTGGTGGGGGGAGCGGTGCGGGACGCCCTTTTGGGCCGGTTTGGCCCGGACCTGGACCTCGCCGTGGGCCCCGGGGTGGAGGTGGCCCGGGTGGCCCAGTTCCTGGTGGACCGCTTCGGCGGAAGCTACGGCCTCCACTACGCCTTCGGCACCGCGCGGGTCCGCCTCCCCTTCGGGCTCGTGGTGGACCTGGCGGAAAGCCGCGAGGAGGTCTACCCTTACCCCGGCGCCCTTCCCCAGGTGCGCCGCGCCCCCATCGCCCGGGACCTGGAGCGCCGGGACTACAGCGTGAACGCCATGGCCGTGGACCTGGGCGGCCTCGCCTTTTTGGACCCCTACGGGGGGCTTAGGGACCTAAAGGCCCGCCTCCTCCGCCCCCTCCACCCCCTCTCTTTCGTGGAGGACCCCACCCGCGTGGTGCGGGGGGCGAGGCTGGCCACCCGCCTGGGCTTCCGCTTCGCGGAGGAGGTGCCGCGGCTTCTCGCCCCCGCCCTCCTTCCCGAGGTGGTGGCGGGGACGAGCCGGAGCCGCCTCCGGGAAGAACTCCTCCTCACCCTGGAGGAGGAGGCTTTCTACCGGGCCTTGGCCCTTCTCGCCGAGCTCGGCGCCCTCAAGGCCCTCTACGGCCTGGACCTTCCTCCCGAGGCCCCCTTCCTTAGGCTCCGGGCCGAGGAGGGCCTCGCCGAGGCCCGGCTTCTCCTCCTCCTCTTCCACCAGAAAGACCCCCTGGAGCGGGCGGCCTGGCTCGCCCTTCCCGGGAGGCTAAGGGAGGGGCTTACCCTCCTCCTCGCCGCCTCCCGGGGGGAGGAGGTGCCCAAAGAGGCCTTGGGGCGGGAACCCCTCCGGGCCGCCTTCCTCGCCCTCTTTCCGGAAAAGGAGGCCTGGCTCAAGGCCGAGCGGCGCGTCCTCATGGGCCGGGACCTCCTCCAGCTCGGCCTGAAGCCGGGCCCCAAGGTGGGGGAGATTTTGCGCCGGGTGGCCGAGGCCCGCAGGCGGGGAGAGGTGCGGAGCTTTGAGGAGGAGCTGGCCTTAGCCCGTAAACTGTTGGGCGATGGGACTCTTGCCCTACCTGAATGATCCGCCGGTCTTCCTCCTGGCCTTCCTCCTCGGGGCCTTGGGGCTCATCCTCCACAACCTCTTCCAGGCCTGGCTCGCCGACCGCTACGGGGAGGTGGCCCCAAGGCGGTACGGCTTTTTGCACCTGGACCCCCGGGTCCACCTGGAGCCCTTGGGCCTCGTCCTCCTCGCCCTTCTGGGCTTCGGCTGGCCCCGGTTTGTCCCCAGCCGCCTCCCCGGGCGCAAGGGGGCGATGGTGGCCCTGATGGGGCCCTTGGGCTTCCTAGTGGCCGCCTTCGTCTACGGCCTTCTCGCCCGCTTCCTGCCCTACCCCTTCGGCGAGGGGTTCGTTTTGGGCCAGCGCCTGATGCTCCTCCACGCCGCCATCTACCTTTTCCCCGTGCCCCCCTTGGACGGGGCCAAGGCCCTCTACGCCGTGGGGGGCCTCGAGGCCCGCCGCTTCCTGGACCAGCTCGCCTCCTATGGCCCCGTGGGCTTCCTCGTCATCTTCCTCCTCCTCTCCTACACCGGCGTGACCGACGCGGTGGTCCGGGGGCTTTCCGGCCTCCTCGCCACCCTCTACCGGGCCCTCGGGCTATGATCGCCCTCCTGCAAGAAGACCCCCTTGCCTTCCTCCTCGCCTTCTCGGCCTTGGTGATGAGCCTCGTCCTCCACGAGGTGGGCCACGCCTACGCCGCCCACCTCTTCGGGGACGACACGGCCAAGCGCCAAGGGCGGCTCAGCCTGAACCCCTTGCGGCACCTGGACCCTTTGGGAACCCTCCTTCTCCTCCTCGTGGGCTTCGGCTGGGCGCGCCCCGTGCCCATCCGCCCCCCCGCCTTCCGGGCCTACCGCCTGGGCCTCTTCGCCGTCTCCGTGGCCGGGATCCTGGTGAACCTGGCCCTCGCCGTTCTCTTCGCTTTGGCGGTGCGGGGCCTCTTCGCCTTGGACCCGGAGGGGGTCTATGGGGCCTTCCGGGGGAGTGGGGGCTCTGCCCTGGGGCTTCTCGCCCTCGCCGCTTACGTGGCGAGCTCCATCAACCTCGTCCTCGCCGTCTTCAACCTCCTCCCCATACCCCCCTTGGACGGCTCCAAGATCCTCCAAAGCCTTCTCCCTTTGGCCTGGCACCCTTGGCTTTGGCGGCTGGAGCAGTACGCCTGGCTTTCCTTCCTCCTCATCCTCACGGTCCTCAGGGGGCCCATCCAGGAGGTCTTGGCCTTCGCCCGCCGGGTCTTCTTCACCACCCTCCTTTTGGGCTAAGTGTCCGCACGTCGGCTTCGCAACATGAGGGAGGCTTGGGAGGCCAATTTGGGACCCCCACCGCGGCGAAACCGCGGTGGGGTACTTAGGGGCCTCCCCTTCGGTCTAAGGACAGGGTGGGGCGCTTAGGCCTCCTCGAGCCAGGCCCTAAGGACGCGGAGGTTCCAGGCGTCCTCCTCCACTCCCCTGGGGGTTTCCAGGATGAAGACCCGGTCCTTGAGCCTCGGGTCCAAGAGGACGCGCTTGAGCCCCTCCCCGATCCTTCCCCGGAGGAGGTGGGCGTGGTGGTCCACGCGGCTTCCGAGGCCGCCCACGGAGTCGTTGAGGTGGACCACGGGCACCCGCTCTAGGCCCACGGCCCGGTCCAGGGCGTCCAGGACCCCTTGGGGGTCCTCGGCCACGTCGTACCCGGCGGCGTAGGCGTGGCAGGTGTCCAGGCAGACCTGGAGGGGGGTGTCCGCCACGAGCCAGGCGAGCTCCTCAAACCGCGCCCCCACCTTCTCCCCGCCACCGGCGGTGTTCTCCACGAGGAGGACGGGGCGGGAGCGGACGCCGGCGAGGCGCAGGGCCTTGAGGGCCCCTTCCTTGACCCGCTCGGGGTGGCCCGAGCCGGGGTGGACGACCACGTACTCCACCCCGAGGAGGGCGGCCTTCTCCAGGTCGTCCGCCAGGCTCGCCACGCTCTTCTCCCAAAGCTCCCCCTCCGCCCCCAGGTTGACCAGGTAGGAGGCGTGGATCACGGCGGGAAGGCCCCCGGAGGCCTCCCTTAGGGCGCGGAAGGCCTCCACCTCGGCCGGGGAGAGGGCCCTTGGGCGCCAGCTCCGCGGGCTTTTGGCGAAGATCTGGAAAGCGGTGAGGCCGAGGGCGGTGGCCTCCTCCACCGCCCCGGCCACGCCCTTTTTCCCGGCGACGGAAAGGTGGAACCCGTAGCGCGGCATCCCCCGAAGCCTACCACATGGGCGCCTAGCCCAGGTTCTGGGCCACGATGAAGACTCCCATGGCCACCAGGAAGAGGGCGAAGCCCCGCTTGAGGCCCTCCTGGGGCAGGCGCACCGCCACCCTCCCCCCGAGGAGGCTTCCGAGAAAGCCCACGAGGACGAAGAGCCCCGCCACCTGGTAGTTCACCGAGAGGCCTAAGGCGGGGAGGAGGTGGAGGTACTTGTAGAACCCAGCGAAGGACTTCAGGGCAATGATGAGGAGGCTCGTGCCCACGGCGAGGTGCATGGGAAGCCCCCCCAGGAGGACCAGGGCGGGGACGATCAAAAACCCGCCCCCCACCCCCACGAACCCGGTGAGGGCCCCCACGGCGAGGCCGTCCAGGACGATTTTCCAGGGCTTGCGCCCGCCTTCTTGGCGCTTCAAGGGGAGGGGCCTCGCCATGAAGTAGGCGGCGAGGAGCATCACCAGGGCGAAGGTGAGGAGCTGGACCTGGCCCGGGACGAAGCGGGAAAGCCACGCCCCGAGGTAGGTCCCCGCCATCCCCGGCAGGCCGAAGAAGAGGACGTTGCGGAAGTCCACGAGGCCCCTCAGGGCGTAGGGGACCGCCCCGAGGAGGGCGATCCCGCCCACGATGAGGAGGCTTTCGGCGATGGCCTGCTTGGGGGGCTCCCCCAGGAGGTAGACGAGGACGGGCACGGTGAGGATGGACCCCCCCGAGCCCAAAAGCCCGAGGGAGAGGCCGATGAGGAGGGCGCCGACGAGGGCGGGAAGCGTCATCTTACCGCTCTAGGGGGAGGCCTCGGGACGCCCAGGCGTAGGTGCCCCTCTCGAGGTTGTAGACCCTTTCCCCGTTAAACCCCTGGGCCACGAGGAACTCCGCCGCCACGCCCGAGCGGTTCCCCGAGTTGCACACGAGGAGGATGGGCCTGTCCTTGGGAAGCTCGGAAAGCCTCTGGGGCAGGGCGGAGAGGGGGATGTTCACGGCGCCCGGGATATGGCCCTCCCCGTACTCCCACGCCTCCCGCACGTCCACCACGAAGGCCTCTTCCAGGAGGGCCTTCGCCTCCTCCGGCCCCACCTCTTGGTAGGGCGTGGCCCTGTAGGCCGCTTCCATGGGCGTGGTGTCCACGGGGAGGCCCGCCCGGTACCAGCGGACGATGCCGCCCTCGAGGTTGTACACCCGGTAGCCCTGGGCGCTGAGCCAGGCCGCCGCCTGCCAGGAGCGGTTGCCCGTGCGGCAGTAGAGGACCACCGGGGTGCCCTTGGGGATCTCCCCGTAGCGGGCCATGAACTCGGAAAGGGGGAGGAGCCGCGCCCCGGGGATCCGGGCTTGGGCGTACTCCTCCACCTCGCGCACGTCAAAGAAGGGTACCCCTTGGTCGTAAAGCCGCTTGGCCTCTTCGGGGGAAAGTTCGTGCACCTGGGTCTCGTACATGGAAAACCTCCTTGGGGTTTGGGCGGCCCACCCCGGCCTAGGCCGGGGTGGGTTCGCTTAGGCCTGCACCAGTTCCTCGCCCTGCACCACGGGGAAGCCCGCCTCCCGCCAGGCCTTGATCCCCCCGGTGAGGTTCAGGGCGTTCCTGAAGCCGTGGGCCAGGAGGGCGCTGATGGCGGTGCTGGAGCGGTCCCCGCCCACGCAGTGGACGATGAGGGGCTTATCCTTGGGAAGCCGGTCCAGGTGGGCGAGGATGCGGCCCGCGTGGATGTTCAGGGCCCCGGGGATGTGCCCCGCGAGGTACTCGTCCCGACCGCGCACGTCCAGGACGAAGGCCTTCCCCTTCTCCCAGAGCTCCTTGGCCTCCTTGACGGAGATCTGGGGGACGGTTTCCAGCTCCCCTTGGGCGTAGCCCTCCAGGCCCGGGATGTACCCCACCACCTCGTCCAGGCCGATGCGGACGAGGGCCCGGGTGAGGGCCTCCACCTCCTCGGGGCGGGCGAGGAGGACGAGGGGGCGGTCGTAGGGGAGGAGCCAGCCCGCCCAGGTGGAGAAGTTCTTCCCCGCGGGGATGTTGATGCTCCCCGGGAGGTGCCCGCCGGCGAAGGCGAACTTGTCCCGGGTGTCCACGAGGATGGCCCCCTCCTTCAGCCAGCGCTCAAACTGGGCCGGGGTGAGGCGGCCCGGGTGGGGAAGGCCGCCCAGGATGGCCATCCCGTCCCGGTTCAGCCGCTTCATCTCCTTGAAGTAGGTGGGGGCCTCGGGCTGGCCTTGGAGGAGGGCCTTCACGAAGCCCTCCTCGTCGTCCCGCTCCAGGTAATCCGCCCACCAGGCGTGGCGGCGCTCGTACCCCACGGTGGTGGCGGGAAGGGCCCCAAGGGCCTTGCCGCAGGCGGAGCCCGCCCCGTGGCCGGGCCAGACCTGGACGTGGTCGGGAAGGGTGAGGAACTTTTCCTTGAGGCTACGGAACATCCGCCTCGCCCCAGGCTCCGCCGTGCCCTTGATCCCCGCCGCCTCTTCCAAAAGGTCCGGCCGGCCCACGTCCCCCACGAAGACGAAGTCCCCGGTGAGGAAGAGGAGGGGCTCCTCCGTCACCGCCCCGTCCGCCACCAGGAAGGAGAGGTGCTCGGGGGTGTGGCCCGGGGTGTGGACCGCCCGGACGCGGATGTTCCCCACCCTAAACTCGTCCCCGTCCTTGAGGAGGACGTGGGGGAAGCCTTCCAGGCCCTTGTACTTCCAGTTCTCGTCCCCCTCGTCGGAGAGGTACAGGGTGGCCCCCGTGACCCGGGCGAGCTCCCTCGCCCCCGAGAGGTAGTCGGCGTGGATGTGGGTCTCGGCGATGGCCGTGATGCGGAGGCCCAGGGACTGGGCGAGCTCCAGGTACACGTCCACGTCCCGCCTGGGGTCCACCACCAAGGCCTCCCCGGTGGCGGCGCAGCCCAGGAGGTAGCTCATCTGCGCGAGGCCTTCCTCGTAGATCTGGCGAAAGATCATGGCTTCACCTCCGGTGAGGGACCTTTGCCCCTCCTCGGGGGCAAGTATACCCATGGGGGGTAATGGTGTCAAGCCGCGGGAACGTGAAAGTGCGCTCTTTCCTCGGGGCTCTTCATCTGATATAGTCAGGGCCTGGACGTACCCCTACCGGGGTATTCCGGAGGTGAACATGGCGCTTTTGGGACCTAAAGAACAAGAGATCGTGCGGGAAAGGCTTGCCAACCTCACCCGGGACGTGGAGATGGTCCTCTTCACCGACTCCTCTACCTTGATCGTCCCGGGGAAGGAGCCCTGCCTCTACTGCAAGGAGACGAAGCAGCTTTTGGAGGAGCTTTCCGCCCTCTCCGACAAGCTCCACCTGGTGGTTTACGACCTGGCCACCCCCGAGGGGAAGGAGAAGGCCGAGGCCTACAAGGTGGAGGCCGCGCCCACCCTTATCCTTCGCGAGAAGGGCTCGGAGGCCATCAACCTCCGCTACCGGGGAATCCCCGCGGGCTACGAGTTCGCAAGCCTCCTGGAGGACATTGAGATGCTGGGCCGGGACGGGCACGGCCTCCCCGAGAACGTGGTCCGGGAGCTCAACGACCTCCCCGAGGAGGTGGTCCTCCAGGTCTTCGTCACCCCCACCTGCCCCTACTGCCCGCAGGCGGTGCGCACCGCCCACCGCCTGGCCTACGCCTCCCCCAAGGTGTGGGGCGAGATGATTGAGGCCAACGAGTTCCCCGCCCTCTCCGACCGCTACCACATCCACGGCGTGCCGGACACCGTCATCAACCACGGCAAGGAGCGCGTCCTCGGGGCCCAGCCCCTCTCCCAGTTCCTCCAGGCCATCCGGAAGGCCGTGGGGGTGAAGGCCTAGCATGACCCGCCGCGCCCTCTTCGGCCCCAGGGTCGCTTCGCCGATCAAGGCGGCCTCGTTGACCCTCGCCCTCCTCCTCTTCCTCGCCGCCTGCGGCCCCAAGGGGGGCTACAAGAACGTGGGTCCCGAGGAGCTCTACCAGGCCTTGGCCGCCGGGGCGGTGGTGGTGGACGTGAGGACCCCGGAGGAGTTCGCCCAGGGCCACGTCCCCGGGGCCATTAACCTTCCCGTGGAGGAGGTGGACCGGTGGGCGGACCGGATCCCCAAGGACCGGCCCGTCTACCTCTACTGCCGTAGCGGCAACCGGAGCCGAATGGCGGCGGAGTACCTGGCGCGGAAGGGCTACACGAACCTCTACAACGTGGAGGGCGGGGTGCTGGCCATAGCGCGGGCGGGGTATCCCCTGGTCCGGTGATGGACGCCCTTCAGGTGGGCCCCCTGGCCATCCCCTGGGTGAGGGTGCAGGTGGCCTTGGCCCTCCTCGCCCTGGTGGGGGTGGCGGAGCTCCTTGCCCGCCGGGTGGACCGGAGGCTTTCTCCCTGGGCCCAGGGGGCCATCCTGGTGGGGCTTTTGGGGGCTAGGCTCGGCTTTGTGCTGGAGAACGCTTCCGTCTACGCCAGGGACCCCCTTTCGGTCCTTTACGTCTGGCAAGGAGGGTTTGACCCCTGGTGGGGTATTCTGGCCGGAGGAGGGTACACGCTCATGACCTTACCCAAGCACCTTTGGCGCTACGCCTTGGGGGCGGCCCTGGTGGCGGGGCTTGTGGTGGGGGTCCTCTTCACCCGCCAGGAAAGGGCGGGGGAGGTCCGGCTTCCCGCCATTACCCTCACCACCCTGGGCGGGACGCAGGTGAACCTGGAAAGCTTCCGCGGAAAGCCGGTGGTCCTCAACGCCTGGGCCACCTGGTGCCCGCCCTGCCGCAGGGAGCTTCCCATGATGGTGCGCCTCGCCCAGGAGAACCCGGAGGTGCGCTTCGCCTTTGTAAGCCAGGGGGAAGGCCCCCTGGTGGTGAAGAACTTTTTGGAGGAAAGGGGCCTTTCTCCCGAGTGGGTTCTTCTGGACCCCGAGACCCGGCTTGCCCAGGCCTTGGGCGTCCAGGGGCTTCCCACCACCTTCTTCTTTGACCGGGAGGGGCGGCTCGTGGCCCGGCACCTGGGGGAGCTTTCCGAGGCCCTCCTCCTCGGCTACCTCCGGGTCCTCCGCTAGGGGGCGGAGAGAAGGGTTTCCTTCCCGCCCACCACCGTTTTGAGGTGCACGGGCCTGCCCCAGAGGCGGTGGAGGTTTTCCAGCACCGCCTTGGTCTTCCTCAGGTCCAGCTCCACCCCCTCGTAGGCGTGGGCGAGGAGAAGTTCCCCGCGGTTTTGGTAGTTGGCGTCCACGAGCTCCACGATGGGGTAGCCCAGGTTGGTGAGGCGGAAGAGGAGGGCCTTTTTGGCCTCTGCGAAGCGGGGCAGGTCCTCGAGGGAAAAGAGGCCCCACCTTAGGGCGAACTCCGGGGTGAGGAACTCCTCCAGGAAGTTGAGGTCGGTGTAGACGGTGCGCACCTGGAAGAGCTTCTTCCGGCCTTCCCCCGTGGGCCGCTCGTAGCGGAGCCTTTCCCCCAGGGGCAAGGCCTCGTACTCGGGGCCGAAGCGCCCCTTGTCCCACCGCTCCTCCACCTCCTTAAGGAGGTGGTAGCCCAGGCGGTAGGGGTTCAGGCCGTGGGGGGCGAGGAGGTTTGCCTGCATCTCGGCGAACTCCAGGGCCTCCTCCGGGGTGAGGAGGGGGAGGAGGAGCTTGGTGTGCCAGTAGGTGGCCCAACCCTCGTTCAGGATCTTGGTGGCGGCCTGGGGGGCGAAGTAGAGGCTCTCCTCCCGGACGATCTCCAGGATCCCCTTCTGCCAGGGGGCGAGGGGGGCGTACTGGGCCAGGAAGCCCAGGATGTCCCGGGTGGGCCTCGGGGGGAGGGGCTCGGGGCTTGCCCCCTCCTCTGCCTCCTTGGGGAAGGCGGGGGGCGGGTTCACGTAGGGGTCCAGGTAGGGGCGCACGGGGAGGCGTTTGGGGGCCTCCTCCTCTTTCTGGGCGGGCCTCTGGATGTAAGGAGCGTGGGGGTCAATGAGGTTTTCCAGGGAAAGGGCGAGGTCTAAGAACTCCTCCACGCTCCTCGCCCCGTGCCGCTCCATGGCCCGCTCCACGTAGGCGGCGTGGTGGGCCATCTCCGCGAGCATGTCCTTGGGGATGGGCTTGAAGGCGAGGTTGTTCTGGAAGAAGTCGGCGTGGGCGTAGACGTGGGCGATGACCACCTTCTGGGCCAGGAGGGTGTTGCCCCTGAGGAGGTAGGCCTGCACGGGGACGGTGTTCACCACGAGCTCGTAGATGCGGGCGAGGCCGTAGCGGTAGGTCTCCCGGTAGCGCAGGTACTCGCTTCCCCACCGCCAGTGGGGGTAGCGGCGGGGAAAGCCCCCGTAGGCGGCGAGCATGGCCATCTCCTCGGGGCCCACCTCCTGGAAGGCCACGGGGGGAAAGGAAAGCCCCTCGGCCTCCGCCCGCTCCCTGAGGCGCTCCACCCAGTGGGCGAGTTCCCGCTCCATTTCAACCTCCGAGAAGCCGCCTCAAGGCCACGGGCAGGTCCCCCCGGCCCCGCACCGCGGCGAGGGCGACCCCCTCCCTCCCTCCCAGGGCCTCCCGCACCTCCTCCAGGAAGTGCCCCTGGCCGTAGGGGCCCTCCACCTGGGCGTACCCGTAGAGGGCGAGGGAGGGGAGGAGGCGCTTCAGGGCCTCGAGGGCCAAGGGCGTGTCCCCCTGCCAGTTTTCCCCGTCGGAGAAGTGGTAGAGGTAGCGGTTGTAGAAGGCCTCGGGGTAGGCCTTGAGGATCTCCTCCGCCAGGAGGAGGGCGCTGGAGATCCGCGTTCCCCCGCCCTCCCGGGCCTTGAAGAACTCCTCCTCGGGGACCTCCCAGGCCTCGGCGTCGTGGAGGAGGTAGCGCCTTTCCAGCCTGGGAAAGTGCCGCTTGATCCAGAGGGTGATCCAGAAGGAGAGGGTCTTGACGAGCCTAAGCTCCTCCTCCCGCATGCTCCCGGAGACGTCCAGGGCGAAGAGGACCACCGCCTGGGCGTGGGGGATGGGCTTTCGCCTCGGGGCCTTGTAGCGCAGGTCCTCCCGCTCGGGGACGAGAAGGGGGTCTTCGGGGCGGTACTCCCCGCTTTGCAGGGCCCTCTTCAGGCTCTCCTTGAGGGTGCGGCGCACGTGGCGGAGGCCCCTTGGCCCCTTGCGGGCGATGGTGGTGTGGCGGAAGGCCTCCTCCGTGACCTCCCCCGTCCCCTTGGGCACCAGGCGGGGAAGCCTCAGGGCCTCCCCCACGAGGTCCAAGAACTCCTCCAGCTCCAGCTCGGCCACCGGGATGTGCCCCCCCGGGCCCAAGGCCTCCTCCCCGGGCCCCCCGAGGCCCAGGCCTTCCCCTAGGGGCTCCCCGTGGACGATCTTGGGGATCTCCAGCTGGGGCAGGGGGATGGAGACGAGGCGGCCTTCCACCTGGCCGAAGAGCTCCTCCCGGGTGAGGAACTCCCGCACGCGCTTCTTCACCTCCCCCCGCACGATCTCCTTGAAGCGGAGGAGGTCGCGCTCAATGGGCAGGATCCCCTCGGGCATCCTAGCTCCGGGCGAAGAGGGAGGCGGCGAACTCCAGGACGCCGCTGGCGCAGTGCTCGCAGTAGCCGTAGTCCCGGATGAGCCGGGCCTTGACCACGTCAATCTTGGCCTGGGTCTCCGGGTCCACCACCCCCGAGACCAAGGCGGAGAGCCTTATGGTGTCCTTCTGGTCGTCAAAGAGCTTGAGCTCCAGGGCGCGGCGCAGGCGGTCGTTGTCCTTGTAGGTGAAGGGCCTCCCCTCCAGGGCCAAAGCCCCGATGTAGTTCATGATCTCGCGGCGGAAGTCGTCCTTGCGGGACTCGGGGATGTCAATCCGTTCCTCAACTGAGCTCTCATCACTTTGAGGGCTGGGGCTTGACAAGGGAAGAGAAGAGGGGGGTAAGTAAGGTGTGCCGCCCACCACCCCCCTTTCCCAAGTTATCACCCTCTGGGTCCATAAGGTCTTCGCCTCCCTCAGGAAAACCATCCGCTCCAACCTCGCCCTCTTCCTGTCCACCCTCCTCACTACCCCCCTGGACCCCACCCTCTCCGACCTCGCCCGCAGAACCCCCCTCCCCACCCTGGCCCAAAGCCGCCTCAATCGCCTCTGGCGCTTCCTCCATCACCCCACCCTGCAAGACCCCTGGGCCCTCACCGAAGCCCTCCTCCCCCTCCTCGTCCCTCGTTTCCCCAAAGACCGCCCCCTCCCCCTCATCGTGGACTGGACCTTCACAGAGGACGGTAGGCACCAAGCCCTGGTGGCCGCCCTTCCCCTCAAGGGAAGGGCCCTGGTGGTGGCCTTCGCTCTTCACCCCCTCTCCCCTTTCCCCAGTCAAAACCGGGTGGAGGAGGAGTTCCTCCACCGCCTGGGCCGCGCCGTCCAGGACCTGGGATATACCCCCCTCTTCCTCCTGGACCGCGGCTTTGACCGGGTCTCCCTGATGCGAAAGCTCCAGGGGTGGGGCATGGGCTTCCTCATCCGCCTGCGGCAGAACCGGGAGGTGGAACCCCAAGGGGGGAAGCGCCTTCCCCTGAAGGAGGGCTACCGGCGTGTGGTCCACCCCCTGCGGGAGGAGGTCCGCCTTTTCGGACACGGTGGGGAGGGGGTAGAAGTCACCCTCCTGGTGTACCCAGGGGGTCGGGATCCCTGGTATCTGGCCTATTCGGGCCCTTTTGGGGGGGAGCCGCCCTATGGGTGGCGGATGTGGATTGAAGAGGGGTTTAGGGACCTGAAGGGGCAGGGGTTTGGGCTGGACCGCCATCGGCTGCGGACGGGGGCGAGCCTCAGGGGGTGGTTATGGCTTCTGGCCTTGGGGATGGCGCTCTTGGTCCTTCTGGGGGCGCGCTTGCAGGGCAGGGAATGGCTTCCCCGGCTTCTGGCCCATCCCGAGCGGCAAAGCCTCTTCCGTCTGGGCCGGATCGCCCTGGCCCAGGGGCCCCCGCCTTGGAGGGAAGCAGTGGTGGAGGAGCTGGTCAGGTTGCTTCAGGAACTGGGGGGAGGAAAGTGATGAGAGCTCAGGGGCCTTTCCTCTTGACTTTGGGGAAGGTTTTTGCTAGAGCTCCCGCCAGAGCCCGTAGAAGCCCTTGGCGTTGTGGAGGAAGTGGGCGAGGACGCCCGGGACGAGGCTTCCCGTGAAGAGGTAGGCGAGGCCAAAGAGGAGGCCCGCCAAGGCGGTGTAGAGGGGGTAGGCGTAGGCCCGCAAGGGGGCGGGGTGGAGGAGGGCGAAGAGGAGGGCCTGGACCAGGAGGCCGAGGCCCCCGAGCCACGCCACGAGGAGGCTTTGGAGAAACCCCCGGAAGAAGACCTCCTCCCCCAAGGCGGCGGCGAGGGCGAGGGCGAGGAGAAAAGGGGGCCTTGCCCCCGAGCGCCTAAGGGCCAGGGCGAGGTCGCGGTGCAGGGCCTCGGCCTCGCGGAAGGAGGCGGGGAAGAGGCGGCGGAAGAGGGCCTCGAGGCCCTGGAGGGCGAGGAGGAGGACCAAAGCCCCAAACCCCGCCCCGCCCGCTTCCCGGGCGAGGGGGAGGCCAAGCCAGAGCATCCCGCCCCCGCCCACGAGGAGGAGCCCCCCCTGGAGGGCGAGGAGGAGGAGGAAGGGGGACTTCACTCCTGCCCCAGGGCGAAGCCTTGGTCCAAAAGCCGCCTGGGGTAGGCGCGGAAGGCCAGGAGGGTTTCCGTCCGCTCCACCCCTTCCAGGGAGAGGATCCCCTGGGTCACCACGTCGTCCAGCTCCTCCACGTCCTTCAGGCGCACCAGGGCCACGAGGTCGTAGGGCCCCGTCACCGAGTAGACCTCGGCCACCTGGGGTAGCTCGGCGATGGCCTCCCCCAGGGCTTGGACGCGGTTCCCCCGGGCCCGAACGAGGACGAAGGCGGTGATCATGGCTCCATCATAAGGGCCTCCACGAAGGCGAGGCGGCTCATCTCCCCGCCGGAGAGGAGGGCCAAGGGGCTTTCCCCCCCGAAGAGGCGCCGGAGGACCTCTTTGGGGGTGAGGCCTCGGGCCTTGAGGCGGAGGGCCTCCTCCCGCTTCCCCTCCAGGAAGTCCAGCTTGGCCTGAAGGGCCTCCAGGGGGGCTTGGAGGGGTCCCGCGTGGGCGCAGAAGAAGGCGCGGGGCTTTAGGGCGAGGATCTCCCGGAGGCTTTGGAGGAGGGCCTGGAGGTCAAACCCCGGGGTGGCGAGGCTCGCCCGCACCCCCAGGAAGAGGTCCCCCCCGAAGAAAAGACCGGCCTCGGGGTCGTAGAGGGCCACGTGGTCGGGGGCGTGGCCCGGGGTGGGGAGGAGGTGGAGGGGGCCCACCCGCTCGGCCACCTCCACCCGTGCGGGGCGGGGGCTTCCCCAGACCAGGCGGCGGTAGAGGCGGAGGGGCTTGGGGGCGGCGACCAGGGCGGCCGTCAGGGCGCTTCCGTAGACGGGGAGGCCAAGCCGGGAGGCCCCCCCGGCGTGGTCCTCGTGGGCGTGGGTGAGGAGGGCGGCCTCGGCCTCGGGGGCGAAGGGGCGGGCCTTAGGGGGGCCCGTGTCCACCAGGAGCCCCCGGTAGCGGTACACGTAGACCCCGTACCCCACCCGCCGTCCCAGGGGCGTGGCCAGATAGAGGGCCTCCACCCCGTGCCCCACGGGTCGCCAAAGCATGTACTTAGTATAACCTCAGTCTGCTTCCAGAACCAGCTTGGGCCGGAAGCGGAGGGCGTCCGCCGCCACCAGGTGGAGGGGGATGCCCCGGTAGCTTTGCGGCAGCTTGGCGGGGTCGGCCCCGTGGAGGTGGCCGTAGACGATGGCCTGAGGGTGGGCCCCGGCGGCGAGCTCCAGGAGGGGCGAGGCCTCCCCGCTTGGCCCGAAGGGGGGAAAGTGGAAGGCCACCACCAGGTGGCGGTGGGGCTTGCCCTCGAGGGCCTTCAGGGAGAGCTTCAGGCGCTCCACCTCCCGGGCGAAGACCTTCTCGTCCTCCGGGGTCTGGGGCGGGTACTGCCAGCCCCGCGTCCCAGCCACCGCCACCCCGTCCACCACCAGGGCGTCGTTTTGGAGGGCGTACATCCCCGGGGGCAGGGCGGCCCGGAGGCGGCTGATGGAGGGCCACCAGTAGTCGTGGTTGCCCTTGAGGAGGACCTTCCTCCCGGGCAGGCGGGCGAGGTCCAAGAGGTCCGGGATCGCCTCGGAAAGGCGCATGGCCCAGGAGATGTCCCCGGGGACCACCACCAGGTCCTCCTCGCCCACCACCTCCCGCCACCCCCGGAAGAAGGCTTCCGGGTGCCCCTCCCAGCCCGCTCCGAAGACGGTCATGGGCTTGGGGTGGACCCGGGAGAGGTGGGGGTCGGCGATGGCGTAGACGCGCATGGCCCTAAGATTATCCCATGGGGAGCGAGGCTTTGGCGTACGCCCTCCGCCTTCTCGCCCGCAAGGGGTACAGCCGGGCGGCCCTAAAGGCGAAGCTTGCCGCCCGCTTCGGCGAGGCGGAGGCCGAGGCGGCCCTCGGGCGCCTGGAGGCCATGGGCTACCTGGACGACCGGGCCTACGCCCGCGCCTTCGTGGAGACCCGGGCCCGGCGGTACGGCCCGAGGAAGCTTAGGGCCCTTCTCCTCGCCCGGGGGGTGCCGGAGGAGGTGGTGGAGGAGGTCCTGCCCGAGGCCCGGGTGGAGGAGGCCTTGGCGGTCCTCCGCCGCTACCGCCACCGGGAAGACAAGGCCCGGGCGGTCCGCTTCCTCGAGGGGCGGGGCTTTCCCCTGGGGGTGGCCCTGGAGGCCTGGCGGCTTGCCCAGGAGGAGGAGGAAGGGTATAAGTAGGCCATGCCCGAGGTACGCGCCGAGCGCTACATCCCGGCCCCGCCCGAGCGGGTTTACCGGCTTGCCAAGGACCTGGAGGGGCTCAAGCCCTACCTGAAGGAGGTGGAGAGCCTCGAGGTGGTGGCCCGGGAAGGCGCCCGCACGAGGAGCCGGTGGGTGGCGGTGGCCATGGGGAAGAAGGTCCGCTGGCTGGAGGAGGAGGAGTGGGACGACGAGAACCTGAGGAACCGCTTCTTCTCCCCCGAGGGGGACTTTGACCGCTACGAGGGCACCTGGGTCTTCCTCCCGGAAGGGGAGGGGACCCGGGTGGTCCTCACCCTCACCTACGAGCTCACCATCCCCATCTTCGGCGGACTGCTGCGGAAGCTCGTGCAGAAGCTCATGCAGGAGAACGTGGAAAGCCTCCTCAAGGGGCTGGAGGAGCGGGTCCTGGCCGCTTCCTCTTGAACCGGGAGGGCCTCTGCTCTAGGATGGACCTGAGCCGCCCCAAAAGGCTTTGAGGGTGGCCGGGAGCTCATAGGAGGTCAAAGTGGAAACGCTGCGCGTTTCTTCCAAGTCCCGCCCCAACTCCGTGGCCGGCGCCATCGCGGCGCTTCTCCGCACCAAGGGCGAGGTGGAGGTCCAGGCCATCGGGCCCCAGGCGGTGAACCAGGCGGTGAAGGCCATCGCCATCGCCCGGGGCTACATCGCCCCCGACAACCTGGACCTGGTGGTGAAGCCCGCCTTCGTCAAGCTGGAGCTGGAGAACGAGGAGCGGACCGCCCTGAAGTTCAGCATCAAGGCCCACCCCCTGGAAACTTGAGGGCCGGGACGCCTCGAGCCCTGGCGGTGGCCGTCCTCCTCGAGGTGGATCGGGGAGGGCGGGCCCAGCTTCTTCTGGACCGCGCCTTGAGGCGGGCCCCCTGGCCCGAGCGGGACCGGGCCTACGCCACCTTCCTGGTCTACGGGGCCCTCCGCCGCCTCCGCCTTCTGGACCACCTCCTCGCCCCCCTCTTGCCCCGGCCCGAGGGCCTGCCCTCCGAGGTGCGCTGGATCCTCCGCCTGGGGGCCCTGGAGTGGCTTCTCGGCAAGCCGGACCACGCCCGGGTGAGCCCTTGGGTGGAGGAGGCGAAACGCCGCTATTCGGGCCTCGCCGGGCTGGTGAACGCCGTTTTGCGGCGGCTTGCCCCTAGGGAGGCCCCGGAGTGCGTGCGCCTTTCCCTCCCCGACTGGCTCTGCGAGGCCTGGCGGGGCTTCTTCGGGGACGTGGCCTTCGCCGAGGGCTTCAACGAGCCCGCCCCCCTCTTCGTCACCGCCTACCGGGAGGTGGACCTAAGGCCCGGCCCCGTCCCCGGGAGTTACCTTTGGGAAGGCCCCAAGACCGACTTTTCCGCCCTCGGCCTCCAGCCACAAAACCCCGCTTCCCTCTTCGCCGCGGCCCTCTTGGAGCCTAAGCCCGGGGAGAAGGTGCTGGACCTCTGCGGGGGGGCCGGACTCAAGGCCTTCTACCTTGCCGCCCAGGGGGCGGAGGTGGTCTCCTACGACCTTAACCCCAGGCGGCAGGAGGCGGGGGCGAGGACGGCGCGGCGGCTTGGCCTTTGGGTCCACTACCGCACCCAGGACCTGACCCGGCCCGTGCCCGAGCGGGCGAAGAAGGTCCTCCTGGACGCCCCCTGCACCGGGACCGGCACCTTCCGCGCCCACCCCGAGCTCCGCTACCGCTTAAGCCCCGAGGACCCTGCCCGCATGGCCGCCCTCCAGCTCCAGCTCCTGGAGACGGCGGCCCAGGCCACGGAGGAAGGGGGGGTGCTCGTCTACAGCGTCTGCTCCCTGACGGAGGAGGAGGGGGAAGGGGTGGTGCGGGCCTTCCTTGCGCGCCACCCCGAGTTCCGCCCCGAGCCCGTCCACCCCCCCTTCCCCGTCCTCGCCCGGGGGCTTGGGGTCTACGTGGACCCGAGGGGAGGGCTGGACGGCTTCTACTACGCCAAGCTGCGGAAGGTAAACTCTCAGGCATGAGGCTGGCCTTCGTGGGTCTCGGCAAGATGGGCCGGAGCCTCCTCAAGGGGGCTTTAGAGCGGGGCTTCTTGCGCCCGGAGGAGGTGGGGGTCTTGGGGCGGACGCCCGAGCGGAGCCGGGAGCTCGCCGAGCCTTTCGGCGTCCGCCCCTTGACGCGGGCGGACCTGGGCATGGCCGAGCGCGTCCTGATCGCGGTCCAGCCTCGGGACTTTCCCGCCCTGGCCCCGGAGATCGCCCACCACCGCCTGGGCTACATCTCCATCATGGCGGGGATTTCCACCTCGGTCCTCGCCCGCAGGCTGGACAACCGCCGCGTGGTCCGGGCCATGCCCAACCTGGCGGTGATCATCGGGGAGAGCTCCACCGCCCTCACCGCCCTAAAGGAGGCGCGGGAGGCAGGGGACCTGGAGTTCGCCCGGGCCCTTTTCGCCACGGTGGGGGACGTGTACGAGATCCCCGAGCCCCTCTTTGACGCCTTCACCGGCATGTCTGCCTCGGCCCCCGCCTATTTGGCCCTGGTGGCCGAGGCCTTGGCCGACGCGGGGGTGAAGATGGGCATGCCTCGGGCCCTGGCCCTCCGCCTCGCCGCGGACGCCTTGGCGGCCACGGGGGAGCTTCTCAAGGGCAGGCACCCCGCCCAGGTCAAGGACGAGGTGGCGAGCCCCGGGGGCACCACCATCCACGGCCTCCACGCCCTCGAGGCCCGGGCGGTGCGGGCGGCCTTTTACGAGGCGGTGGAGGCCGCCACCCGTAGGGGGCACGAGCTCGGCGAGTCGGAGTGATGCCGGCAAGCCCGCATGGGGGTCCCGGCAGAAGGCTTGGGTGGGGATTTTGGGCGGCAGGAGGGCGAACAAAGGGGGGAAGAAGGGTGTGGGGGTGGCGGCGCGGCTTTTCGCCCTGGGCCTCTTCCTCGGCCTGGCCTGGGCCCAGATCCTCCCCCCTGAGGGGGGGCTTTACGTCTACAGCGACGGCACGGTCCAGGCGCTCGAGGCGGTGGCAGGGGGGTACCGCCTCGCCTACCGGCGGGACGGGAAGGTCTTCCGCGAGGACCGGCTCCGCTTCGGCGCGGAGGGGATCTACTTGGAAGGGGTCGCGCTTCCCGAGGGGTTCTTCCCCTTCGCCCCGCCCTTGCTCCTCTACCCGAAGAGGCTTGTCCCGGGCGCTTTCTGGTCGGGGAGCGCCCGCTTCCAGGAGCAGCGGGTGGCCCTGGCGGTCCGGGTGGAGGGGGTGGAGGGGGTTCGGGTGCCCGCGGGGCGCTTCAACGCCTACCGCCTGCGGGTGGCCTTCACCACGGAACGGGGCGGAGCCGACGTGAAGCTCCTCTACCTCGTCCCCGGCCTCGGCGTGGTGGCCTTCCAGGCGGGGGAGGGCTTCGTGGGCCTCGTCCGCTTCAGCGCGCCCTGAGCCGGTAGCGCAGGATCTCCCAGTACATGCGGAGCCGGTGGCCGAGCCCGGCGAGAACCCCCCGCTTCTCCTCCTTCATCACCTGGCTCACCCCCTCCATGGGCACGTACACCACGGGCCAGCCTGCCCGCTTGGCGTGCCGGGTGAGGAGGAGCTCCAGGTCGTAGCGGGCCCTTTCCAGGCCGGGCACGTTCCTCAGGTCCTCCAGGCGGAGGGCCCTTTGGCCCGAGAGAAAGGGGGTGAGGCGCATGGCCAGGTCCGTGGAGGCCCGCCCCCCCCGGAAGACCCCCACGGCCATCCGGGCCTCTCCCTCCTTGAGGGGCTTAAGGAGGGCGAAGAGGTGTTCCGGGCGGAGGCCTAGGAGGTCGGCGTCCAGGAGGAGGACGAAGGGGGTCCGCACCGCCTTGAGCCCCTCGGCGATGGCCCCGCCCTTCCCCCGGTTTTCCTTTAGCCGCACCACCTCGGCCCCGGCCTCCAGGGCCCTTCGGGCGGTTTCGTCCTTGGAGCCGTCGTCCGCCACCACCACGGGAAACCCCGCCTCCCGGGCCACCTGCACCACCCGGCCCACGGTGGCCTCCTCGTTGAAGGCGGGGATCAGGACCGTGGCCTCCGCCACCTCACCCTCCGAGAAGCCGCCTCAGGTCCTGGAAGGTGACCAGGAGGAGAAGGAGAAGGAGGAAGAGGAAGCCCAGGTAGTGGACGGTGGCCTCCTGCTCGGGCCGGAGGCGGAGGAAGCGGCCGAGGAAGAGGAGGAGGATGCGGCCGCCGTCCAAGGCGGGGATGGGGAGGAGGTTGAAGAGGGCGAGGGAGAGGTTGATGGCGGCGGCGAGCTCCACCAGGCGGAAAAGCCCCTCCTGGGCCGCCCGCCCCGTCTCCGCCAGGATGCCCACGGGGCCGAGGACGCCGCTATTGGGGTCCCCCGCGAGGACGCCGAGAAGCCCCCCCACCAGGGCCCGGACGAGGGCGGGCCCGAAGGCGAGGGTCCGCCCCGCGGCGAGGCCGAGCCCCTCCAGGAAGCCCACCCTGCGGTAGGCCACCTCCGGCTGGTAGACCACCCCCAGGCGCTCCGCCCCTTCCTCCCACGTGAGGGAGAGGGCCACCTCCTCCCCTTGGCGGAGCACGGCCAGGGTGTGGGCGCCTGGGGTCTTGAGCCGCTCAATCTCCTGGGGCCTTTCCAAAGGCTTCCCGTCCACGGCGAGGAGGATGTCCCCCGGTTTGAGCCCCGCCTCCTCGGCCACGCTCCCCGGCAGGACCTCGAGGATCACCGCCCGGCCCGTGGCCTCGGGCACCCCCTGGGCGCTGAAGAGGTAGGCGAGGAGGCCCCAGGCGAGGAGGACGTTCATGGCCACCCCTGCCACCAGGACGAGGAGCTTCCCCAGGAAGGGGAGGGCGTCGTACCCCCTCCCCTTTTCCTCGGGGAGGAGGCCCTCGATGTCGGCGTACCCCCCTAGGGGGATGGCGGAAAGCCGCCACTCCGTCCCCCAGGCCTCCTTGCGCCAAAGGACCGGGCCGAAGCCGAGGCTAAAGGCCTTGACCCGCACCCCCTGAAGCCTCGCCGCCAGGTAGTGGCCGAGCTCGTGGACGAAGACGCTGACGCCGATGATGACCAGAAACCAGAACAAGCTCATGCCCACCTCTTGGCCTCCTCCCGGGCCCAGGCGTCCACGGCGAAGAGGCTCTCCCATGTTAGAGGCTCTGCGGGGGTGGCTTCCAGCACCCGGGCCAGGATCTCGGGGATGCGGGGGAAGGGGATCCTCCCCTGGAGGAAGGCCTCCACCGCCACCTCGTCGGCGGCGGAGACGGCCACCTGGGCCAAGCCTCCCCGCCTTCCCGCCTCGTAGGCCACGGCGAGGGCGGGAAAGCGCTTGAGGTCGGGTTCCAGAAACTCCAGCACCCCGGGGACGGGGAGGTCCTTCAGGGGGGTTTCCGCCCGCTCGGGGTAGGTGAGGGCGTACTGGATGAAAAGGCGCATGTCCGTGGGGCCGAGCTGGGCCTTGAGGCTCCCGTCCAGGAAGCGCACCAGGCCGTGGACGTAGGCCTGGGGATGGATGAGGACCTTGATCCTTTCCAGGGGGAAGCGGAAGAGCTCCTTGGCCTCCAGGACCTCGAGGCCCTTGTTGAAGAGGGTGGCGGAGTCCACGGTGACCTTGGGGCCCATCCGCCAGCGGGGGTGGCGGAGGGCCATCTCCGGGGTCACCTGGGCGAGGTCCGCGGGCTCCTTAAGGAAAGGCCCCCCGCTCGCCGTGAGGATGAGCTCGGCCACGTCCTCCCGCCTCTCCCCGAGGAGGGCCTGGAAGAGGGCGGAGTGCTCCGAGTCCACGGGGAGGATCTCGGCCCCGTGGGCCTCCGCCTCCCGCCAAAGGAGGGGCCCCGCCGCCACCATGGCCTCCTTGTTGGCGAGGGCCACCCGCTTTCCCGTTCGCACCGCCACCCGGGTGGGGGAAAGCCCGGCGAGGCCCGGGATGGCGGCCACGGCCACCTCCGCCTCCAGGGCGGCCACCTCCTCGGCCGTGGCGAGCCTAAGCCCGGGGAAGCGGGCCTTGAGCTCCTTGTGGAGGCTCTCCTCCGCCGCCACCAGGCGGGGCTTCCAGAGGGCGATCTGCCGGGAGAGGGCCTCGAGGTTTTTCCCGGCGGCAAGGCCCACCACCTCGTAACCCCTCAGGCGGCAGACCTCGAGGGCCTGCTGGCCGATGGAACCCGTGGATCCGAGGACGACGACCCGCTTCATGTGAAGAGCACCACCAGGAAGTACGTGAGGGGGAAGGCGAAGAGGAGGCTGTCTATCCGGTCCAGAAGACCGCCGTGCCCGGGGAGGAAGCTCCCTGAGTCCTTCACCCCGGCGAAGCGCTTCAGCATGGACTCGGCGAGATCCCCAAGCTGAGCCCCCAGGGAGAGGAGGAGGCTGAAAAGCCAAAGCTCCAAAAGCCCGAAGGGGAAGACCTCGCGCACGAGCCCAGTGTAGACCACCAGGGCGAGGAAGCTCACCGCGATGCCCCCTAAGGAACCCTCCACGGTCTTGCCCGGGCTGATCTCCGGGGCGAGCTTCCGCCTACCGAAGGCCCGCCCTATGAAGTAGGCGCCGATGTCCGTGGCGAAGCTCGCCACCAAGGGCAAGGTGAGGGTCCAAAGGCCCATGGCCGCGTCCGGGGTCTCCCTGAGGAGGAGGACGTACCCCAGGCTCCAGGGCAGGTAGAGGAAGGCCATGAGGCCGAAGGCGAAGCGGGGGAGGTTGGCCCCGAAGAGGAGCTCGTAGCTGAAGCTGGCGAGGAGGAAGAGGCCCAGGGCCACCTCCCGCCAGGGTACTTGGGGGAAGTGCCAGTAGAGCTGGGGTAAAGAAAAGAGGAAGACCAAAACCCCTCCCGCGAGCAGGAGGGGGGTGTTGAGGGCGATCCCCCTCCTCGCCAGCATCTCCGCGAGCTCCCGGGTGCCGAGCCAGTGGACGAAGAGGAGGGTGGGGAGGATGAGGGGGATCCCCCCCAAAAGGACGAGGAGGAGGAGAAGGGCCCCGGCCAGGGCGGAGAAGACGCGGGTGGGGAGGTGGTCCGTCATTCCTCCCCCTTGGGCAAGAGGGAGCGCGGCATGCCGGGGTCAGCCCAGGATCTCCTGCTCCTTCTTCTCCGCCAGCTGGTCGGCCTTGGCGATGAACTCGTCGGTGATCTTCTGGATCTCCGCCTCCGCCCGCTTGGTCTCGTCCTCGGAGAGGTGGAGCTCCTTGGCCAGCTTCTTCAGCTTGTCCAAGGCCTCGCGGCGGATGTTGCGGATGGCCACCCGCCCCTCCTCGGCGTACTGCCGCACCGCCCGCACCAGGTCTTTGCGCCTTTCCTCCGTGAGGGGCGGGATGTTGATGTAGAGGGCGTCCCCCTTGTTGCTGGGGTTCAGGCCCAGGTCCGAGTCCCGGATGGCCTTCTCTATGGCCTTGAGGGCGTTCTGGTCCCAGGACTGGACCACCAGGGTCCTGGGGTCGGGGGCGGTTACGGTGGCGATCTGGTTCAGGGGGACGTGGGTGCCGTAGTACTCCACCTTCAGGTGCAAGAGGAGGGCGGGGTTGGCGCGGCCGGTGCGGAGGCCCGCCAGGTTGTGCTCCAGGACCTCGAGGCTCTTTTGCATGTGGCTTCGGGTTTCCGCGTAAAGCTCCTTCAGGGTCATACCGCCTCCTTTCTAGTGGATGAGGGTGCCCACTTTTTCCCCCTGGATAATACCCACCAGGGCGCCGGGTTTGAAGATGTCAAAGACCACGATGGGAAGCCCCGCCTCCATGCACAGGGTGATGGCGGTGGTGTCCATCACCTGGAGGCCCCGGTTCAGGACCTCCAGGTAGGTGAGCTCGTCAAAGCGCACCGCCTCGGGGTTCTTGCGGGGGTCGTCGGAGTAGACCCCGTCCACCTTGTTTTTGGCCATGAGGACCACCTCGGCCCCTACCTCCAGGGCGCGGAGGGCGGCGGCGGTGTCCGTGGAGAAGAAGGGGTTGCCCGTCCCCCCGCCGAAGATCACGATCCGCTCCTTCTCCAGGTGGCGGAGGGCCCTGCGGCGGATGTAGGGCTCGGCCACCTGGGGGATGGTGAGGGCGGTCTGGACCCGGGTGGGGACGCCCAGGGATTCCAGGGCGTCTTGGAGGGCGAGGGCGTTCATGATGGTGGCCAGCATGCCGATGTAGTCGGCGGTGGCCCGGTCCATCCCCACCCCCTGGCGGGCGCCCCGCCAGAGGTTGCCCGCCCCGATGACGATGGCGAGCTGGACCCCGGTGTCGTAGGCGGCCTTGATCTCCCGGGCCAGGGCCTGGGTGGCCTCGGGCTCTATGCCGAAGCCGTTTCGGGTCAGGAACTCGCCGGAGAGCTTCAGGAGAACCCGCTTGTACTTCATGGCTTCATGGAAAACCGGGGCCCCGAAACGCCGGGCCCCGGTGCGCCTTCATGGCTTACGCCCCCAGCTCAAAGCGGCAGAAGCGTCGGACCACGATGTTCTCGCCGATCTTGGCGATGGCCTGCTGGATGAGCTCCTTCACCTTGACCTTGTCGTCCTTGACGAAGGGCTGCTCCAGCAGGACCACCTCCTCCAGGTACTTCTTGAGGCGGCCTTCGGCGATCTTCTCGGCGATCTGCTGGGGCTTCCCCTCGTTCAGGGCAGCCTGGATGTAGATCTGCCGCTCTTTTTCCAGCTCCTCGGCGGGGATCTCCTCGGCGGAGACGTAGCGAGGGTTCATCATGGCGATGTGCATGGCGAGGTCCCTGGCCAGGTTCTGGAAGAGCTCGTTCCGAGCCACGAAGTCCGTCTCGCAGTTGAGCTCCACCAGGACCCCCACCCGCTGGTTGTGGTGGATGTAGTGGCCGATGATGCCCTCGCGGGCTTCCCGGTCCGCCTTCTTGGCGGCCTTCATGGCCCCCCGCTCCCGGAGGAGCTGGACCGCCTTCTCCTCGTCCCAGCCGGCGTCCTCGAGGGCCCGCTTCACGTCCATCATGCCGGCCCCCGTGGCCTCGCGTAGCTTCTTGATGAGTTCCGTTTGGCTCATGCTTCCACCTCGCTTTCGCCCTCAGGCGTCTCGGCGGCTTCCGCCTCCTGCACCAGGGCGTAGGAGGGGGAGGGCTCCACCACCCCGCCCCGGGCCTGGATGATGAGGTCCACCGCCCGGGAGAGGATGAGCTGGATGGAGCGGATGGCGTCGTCGTTGCCGGGGATGATGTAGTCCACCAGGTCGGGGTCGGAGTCCGTGTCCGCCAGGGCGATCACGGGGATGAAGAGCTTCCTCGCCTCCCGGACGGCGATGGCCTCCTTGGTTGGGTCCACGACGAAGATGGCGTCGGGGAGGCGCTTCAGAAGGCGGAAGCCGGAGAGGTACTTCTGAAGCCGTTCCAGCTCGTGCTTCAGCCGGACCTGCTCCTTCTTGGGGCGCTCCTCAATCTCAGGGGAGGCGAAGAGGGCCTCCAGCTCCTCCAGCCGGTGGACCCGCTGGGAGATGGTCTTGAAGTTGGTGAGCATGCCGCCCAGCCAGCGCTGGTTCACGTAGGGCATGCCCGCACGCTCCGCCTCCATGCGCACGATGTCCTGGGCCTGCTTCTTGGTGCCCACGAAGAGGATCGTCCCGCCGCGCATGGCCAGGTCCTCAATGAAGCGGAACGTGCGCTCCAGCTCCTCCATGGTCTTCTGGAGGTCAATGATGTGGATGCCGTTCCGCTCCGCGTAGATGTAGCGGGCGAACTTGGGGTTCCAACGCTTCCTCTCGTGGCCGAAGTGGACACCGGCTTCCAGGAGCTCCTTAACCGTGATCTCTACGGGCATATTCCTCCCATCGGGGAAGGTTGGGCTTAGGTCTACGCCTTCGCTAGGACGGCGTGCAGGCGCGCCGGCCTCTTTCCCGCGGGACCTTCCCCTGCCCGAGGGCTGGTCCGGCGCACCTTCCCGATTATAGGCCCAGGGTCCCCTTTGCGAAACCCCCTCCCTTGGGCTATACTCCCCTAGGCCTGGGGCGGTAGCTCAGAGGGAGAGCACCCGCCTTGCAAGCGGGAGGTCCGGGGTTCAAATCCCCGCCGCTCCACCAGATAGGCCCCCCGGCCTCGAGGCCGGGGGGCTCGCCTTAGAGGGCGCGGAAGACCTCCTCCAAGACCTCAAGCCCAAGGGCGGCCTCCTCCTGGGTCAGGACGAGGGGTGGGGCGATGCGGAGGGCGGAGGGCCCGGCGGGGAGGAGGAGGAGCCCTTTCTCAAAGGCGAGGCGCACCGCCTTGTCCCTCAGGTCGGGCCGGGGGTGGTCCGGGTCGCCGAAGTCCAGGCCGATCATCAGGCCCCGGCCCCTCACGTCCCCCAGGAAGGGGAAGCGGTCCTTGAGGGCGCGAAGCTCCCTAAGGAGGAACTCCCCAAGCCTGGCGGCGTTCTCCTGGAGCCCCTCCTCCAAGAGGTCAAGGGTGGCGTGGGCCGCCGCGGCCGCCACCGCCTGGCCGCCGAAGGTGGTGCCGTGGGCCCCGGGGGGCCAGCTTCCCAGCTCTTCCCGGAAGAGGACGGCGCTTATGGGGTACCCCGAGGCCAGGCCCTTGGCCAGGATGTACACGTCCGCCTGTACGCCCTCGTGTTCCAGGGCGAAAAACCGCCCCGTGCGCCCCGCCCCGGTTTGGACCTCGTCGGCCACCAGCAGGATGCCGAAGCGGTCCAGAACCTCCTTCAGCCGGGGGATGAACCCGGGAGGCGGCACCACGTACCCGCCTTCGCCTTGGATGGGCTCGAGGAACAAAGCGGCCACCTCCTCGGGCGGGAGGACCGTCTGGAAGAGGTGCTCCAGGTGCGCCAGCACCGCATCCCCCACCTCTTCCGGGCGGGCCCCCAAGGGGGGGCGGAAGGGGTTGGGGAAGGGAAGGTGGACCACGCCGGGAAGGAAGGGGGCGAAGCCTTGGCGGTAGGCGCTCTTGCTGGCGGTGAGGGAGAGGGCGCCGAGGCTTCTGCCGTGGAAGGCCCCGGTGAAGGCCAAAAGGTAGGGGCGCCGGGTGTGGTAGCGGACGAGCTTGATGGCGGCCTCCACGCCCTCGGTGCCCGAGTTGCCGAAGAAGACCCGGTACCCCCCGCCCAGTTTGCCCACGAGCCGCTCCGCCAGGGAGAGGGTGGGCTCGTGGGTGAAGTCGGAGAAGCAGACGTGGGCGAAGCGCTCCGCCTGGGCCCGGACCGCCTCCACCACCTTGGGGTGGGCGTAGCCCGTGGCGTTCACCGCGATGCCGGACATGAAGTCCAGGAAGAGGTTGCCGTCCACGTCCTCTAAAAAGGCCCCCTGGCCCCTTGCGGGCACGAAGGGGTAAGGGCGCACGTAGGAGGGGGAGAGGACCTTTTCTCCCCGCTCCAGGAGGGCCCGGGCCTTGGGCCCGGGAAGGGGAGTGCGGACGCTGGGCTTCATACAAGGCCAGTCTACCGGGGAAAGGAGGCGGGTCCTAGCCCGAGTTTATGCGTCTGGCCTCGGCTTTTATACCCCCGCCGGCCCAGGGACCCCAAGGCGCCCTTCGCGGTACGGGATTAAGTACCCCACCGCGGCTTTCGCCGCGGTGGGGGCCCCAAAAAGGACCTTCCCAAGCCTTATTTCGGGCGACCCATGTTGCGAAATCAACGTGCAGCCACTTAGAGCAGGCCCAAGCGCTTCAGGTGAGGTTCCGCGTAGAAGAGGGTGAGGGCGGTGGAGGCGTCCTGGATCTCGCCTTTGGCGAGGAGGGCGTAGACCTCGGTAAGGGGAAGCTCCAGGCTCTCCAGAAGCTCTCCCTCTTCCAGCGTGGCCGGGGCGACCACCCGGGCCTTCAGGGCGAGGAAGGGGTGGAAGACCACCGCCGTGAAGGAGGGCTGGGGGTGGAAGGAGGGCAGGGGGATGAGGGTTTCCGCCTCGGCCCCCACCTCCTCCCTTAGCTCCCGCCTCGCCGCCTCTTCCGGGGTTTCCCCCTCGTCCACCCTCCCCGCCGGAACCTCCAGGAGGAACTTGCCCGTGGGGTGGCGGTACTGGCGGACGAGGAGGGCCGTGCCCCTCTCCGTTACGGGGAGGACGAAGCTTGCGGCCACGGGGCCCGGGCGGTAGACGTAGGTGAGCTCCCGGCCCGTGTGGGTCCGCACCCGTTCCTTCACCAGGCGGACGGGCTCGGAGAGGATCTCCTCTAGGAGGATGCGCTCCCAGGGGCTCATCGCGTGAGGCGCTCGATGACCTTGCGCACCTTCTCCCCCGGGGCCTTGGGCCCCAGGGCCTTGGTGACCACCCCGATGGCCGCAAGGGGGTTTTTGAACTGGGAGAGGTCCACGTGCTCCCGGATCCAGGCCTCCAGCTCCTCCTCGGACATCTCCTTGGGCAGGAAGCGGTCCAGAAACTCCGCTTCAAAGGCGTTGCCCTGCTCCAGGGCGATCTCCTTGAGGGCCTTCAGCACCTTCACCGCCTCCTCGTCGGGGAGGGGCTTCCCGTCGCCCTTGCGGTCCAGCTCCGCCTTGACCACCCGGGCGAAGGCCAGGGTCCGTTCGTCCCGGGCCTTCATCGCCTCCTTGATCGTGGCCTGGATGGCCTCGTAGATGCCCATGGGACCCAGTTTACCCCGGGAGCAGCCTGTGGAGAAGGTAAAATCCTCTACGGAGGTCCCCGATGCGCAAAGTAGCAAGCAAGTACGGGAACACCTTGGAGTTCGGCCACCTTGTGGGCGGCGAGGAGGTCCTCGAGGGCCCCCTCCTGGAGCGCCGCAACCCCTCGGACCGGGAGGACGTGGTCGCCCGCTTCCCCGAGGCGGACAAGGACCTGGTGCGCAAGGCGGCCCTGAAGGCCCAGGAGGCCTTCGCCGAGTGGAGCCGGACCCCCGCCCCCATCCGGGGCCAGATCCTCTTCAACCTGGTGAAGATCCTGGAGCGGGAGAAGCCCACCCTCACCCGGCTCATGGTGCGGGAGGTGGGCAAGACCCCCAAGGAGGCGGCGGGGGACGTGCAGGAGGCCATAGACACCGCCCTCTTCTTCGCCTCGGAGGGGCGCAGGCTTTACGGCCAGACCGTCCCCAGCGAGATGCGGGACAAGGAGCTCTTCACCTTCCGCAGGCCCTTGGGCGTGGTGGGGATCATCACCGCCGGAAACTTCCCCATCGCCGTCCCCAGCTGGAAGCTCATCCCCGCCGTCCTCACGGGAAACGCCGTCGTGTGGAAGCCTTCCGAGGACGCCCCCACCCTCTCCTTCGTCTTCGCCAAGCTCTTTGAGGAGGCGGGCCTGCCCCCGGGCGTCCTCAACGTCGTCTTCGGCGGCGGGAAGGGCTCCACGGGCCAGTGGATGGTGGAGCTCATGGACGAGGGCCTCTTCCAGAAGTTCGCCTTCACCGGCTCCACCCAGGTGGGGCGCTGGATCGGGGAGGTGGCGGGGCGGAACCTCATAAGGCCCACCCTGGAGCTTGGGGGCAAGAATCCCTTGGTGGTCATGCGGGACGCCGACCTGGACCTCGCCGTGGAGGGGGCCTGGTGGAGCGCCTTCGCCACGGGAGGGCAGCGGTGCACCTCCGCGGGGAACATCCTGGTGGACGCCCCCATCTACGAGGAGTTCAAGCGCCGCTTCCTGGAGCGGGTGGAGGCCACCTTGGTGGGCAACCCCCTCCTCCACCCCGAGGTCACCTATGGGCCCTTCATCAACGAGCGTTTCTTCGCCCGCTGGCAGGAGCACTACCGGGTGGGGGAGGCGGAGGGGGCGAGGCTCCTCTTCGGCCGGGGTCGGATCACGCGGGAAAACCCCTACCCCCGCTTCCTGGGGGACCCGGAGGCCGGGCTTTACGGCTGGCCCACGGTCTGGGAGGTGAGGCCGGGGACGCGCCTCTTCACGGAAGAGGTCTTCGGGCCCACGATCAACCTCGTCAAGGTGGACGGGATTGAAGAGGCCATAGCGGTGGCCAACAGCACCCCCTACGGCCTTTCCAGCGCCATCTACACCAACCACCGCCACTGGGCCTACCTCTTCAAGGTGGGGATCCGGGCCGGCATGACCAGCATCAACAACGCCACCGTGGGCGCCGAGGCCCACCTCCCCTTCGGCGGGGTGAAGGCGAGCGGCAACGGGGGGAGGGAGTCGGGGATCTGGGTCTTGGAGGAGTACACCTACTGGCACGCGGTGAACGAGGAGTACTCGGGCCGCTTGCAGCTCGCCCAGATGGACACGGGCTACGTGAGCCCCAAGGCGCCTACGCCTTGGGGGGAGGTGTTGGGGCTTTAGGTGTCCGAAAAGGCCGGGGCCTCAGGGCGGCCCTGGCCGGGGTAGGGCGTGACGTGCGCCCGCTCGGCTACTGGGCGCTTTCCAGGTCGGGCCGGAGCCGCACCGCCTCCCTCAGGTAGACGTGGCGCACCCGGTCCTGGGGGGTGTCCGTGTTCCAGAGGGCGAGGACCCGGATCACCCGGGGGAGGCTTCCCGGCACCGGCACCTCCCGGGCGGAGAGGAGGGGGACCCGGTGCATGCCGATCTGCCGCGCGGCCTCGGCGGGGAAGGCGGAGGTGAGGTCCTCGGTGACGGTGAAGATGACGGCGGCGAGCTCCTCGTAGCTCTGGATGCCGTTCGCCTCCAGCATCTTCAGGAGGAGTTCCCGGGTGGCCTGGTGGATGGCCTCCGGGGTGTCCTCTTCCACGGTGATGGCGCCGCGGATGCCCCGGACCATGGTTACGGCCTATCCTAAGGGGTTTTGGGCCGAGGGGCAAGCCGGTGTAGACTGGCCTTCGTGAACCTCATGGCGGTCTTTGCCCATCCGGACGACGAGATCGGGGCGGCCGGCACCCTCGCCCTCCACGCCCAAAGGGGGGACCGGGTGATGCTCGTCTGGATGACCCGGGGGGAGCTTGCCAGCCAGTTCGGGGATGCGCCGGAGGAGGAGGTGGCCCGGGTGCGGGAAGGGCACGGGGCCCACGTGGCAGGGCTCCTCGGGGCCGAGCACCGCTTTTTGCCCTTCCGGGACACCTTCCTCACCGGTGGCCGGGAGGAGGCCCTGGCCCTGGCCCGGCTCATGGCCGAGTTCCGTCCGGACGCCGTGGTCACCTGGGACCCCATGGACGTCCACCCGGACCACCGGGCCACCCACCGGGCGGTGCTTTCCGCCCTGAAGCTCTGCCGCATCCCCAAGCTCGTGGGGGAGGCCCACAGGAAGCCCGTGCGCCTCTTCCACTACCCCCGGGAGGACCTCGCGCGGCCCTGGGTCTACGTGGACACCACCCCCACCCAGGAGGTGGCGGAGGCGGTCTTCAGCTTCTACCGGGAGTTCTACCGCTGGCCCTTCACCCTCGAGGACTTCCGGGCCCGGAGGCGGCTTCTGGGCCAGAGGGCGGGGGTGCGGTTTGCGGAGGCGTTTCAGACGGAGACGCCGCTTGCCCTTCCGGGCCTAAGCTTGGGGCTTCAGTGAGGGCGTAGCTCACGAAGACCGCGGGGAGGACGAGGGGCAGGAGGGCGTACCCGCCCCACTCCGCCGCGAGGACGAGGGCGGCGAAAGGGGCCCGGGCCACGCCCGCAAGCAGGGCGGCCCCGGAGGCCAGGGCCAGGGCCTCCGGCCCGGGGAGGGCCGTAGGGAGGGGGAGCTTGCCCACGAGGGCCCCCAGGAGCCCCCCGAGGACGAGGGCGGGGGTGAGGAGCCCCCCAAGGGCCCGGCTCCCCAGGGCCAGGACGAGGAGGAGCCCCTTGGCCAGGAGGAGGTAGAGGACCGCCTCGGGGAAGAGGAGGGGGGTTATGGCCAGGGCAAGCCAGCCCGTCCCCTGGCCTAGGGCCTCGGGGGCGAGGAGAAGGGCGAGGCCCAGGGCGAGGCCCAAAAGGCCGTGGCGCAAGGGGAGGGAGAGGCGGGAAGACCCCCGTTCCAAAAGCCCGGCCCCTTGGAGCCAGAGGGTGCCGAGAAGGGCGGCCCCGAGGCCGAGGCCAAAGCCCAGGGGCAGGGCGCTCCAGGAGGCCTCCGCCCGGACCGGGACCAAGGGAGCGTAGCCCAGGAAGGCCCCGTAGACGGTGAAGCCGGCGAGGGCCCCGAGGAGGGCGGGGGCCAGGGCCTGGGCCTCGAGGCGGAGCCCCCGGTAGCGCATCTCCGTGGCGAGGAGGGCCCCGGCCACGGGGGCGTGGAGGCTCGCCCCAAGCCCCGCCGCTAAGCCCGCGAAGGCCAGGACCCGACCGATGCGGGAAAACCGCTTCCCCAAGACCTCCCCCACCCACAGGCCCAGGCCGCCGAGAAGCCCCTCCCGGCCCAGAGGGGAGTAGGCCCCGAGCTGGACCAGGGCGGCGAGGTAGGCCCGGGCCCGGGGAAAGGCCCCGGGAAGGCTGGCCAGCCAGCCGGAAAGGGCGAAGAGGGCGGGGAGAAGGAGGAGGGGGAGGAGGGGGGAGGGGGGGCCCGTGAAGGCCTGGCCGAGCCCGCCCTCCCCGGGGGGACCAGGGGGAAGGTACCCGAGGAGGCCGCCCACCTGCGCCTCCACCGCCTTTAGGGCCAGGCTGGCGAGGAGGGCCGCGCCGCCCGCGAACCCTCCCGTGAGGAGGCTGTAGAGGATGAGGGGACCGGTCTGGGCCTCGCCCTCCGCCGGGGGAGAAGGCCGCCGCATCACAGGAAGTGTACCAGAGAAAGGGGCGTCCCCCGGGTGAGCCTGGGCGTGGGGAGGCCCAAGGCCCGGTACCCTCCCCGGGTGAGGGCCCGCACCAGGAGGCGGGGCTCCGCCCGGCCCCAGAGGAAGCGGGCCTCGTTCTTCACGTCTAGGTCGGGGCTTGAGCCCCGGGAGTCCGTGCCCAGGGCGAGCTCCACCCCGTGCTTGGCGTAGAGGGCGAGGGGGGCCTCCCCCACCTCCAGGTTCGCGTTGGACCGCGGGCAGAGGACCACCTTGGTCCCCGTCTCGGCGAGGAGCCCCACCTCCTCCTCGTCCACCTGGACCCCGTGGACGAGGAGGGTGGTGGGCCCCAGGACCCCGAGGGCGTGGAGGTGGCGGACGGGGGTCGTGCCCGGGGGGGTCCAGGGGGTCTTGGCGAAGCGGCCGTACACCTCCCGCAAGGGGCCCTCCCCCCGGACGAGGAAGGCCACCTCCTCGGGGCTTTCCGCCGCGTGGACCATGAGGGGGATCCCCTCGGCCTTAGCCCACTCCGCAAGCCGCTTGAGGAGGGGGGGGCTCACGGAGTAGGGGGCGTGGGGGGAAAGCCCCACCTTCACCTTGCCCTCCCGCCTCCGCCAGGCCTCCACCTTCCGCCGCACCGCCCTAAAGACCTCCTCCGCCAGGGAGGGCTCCGGGGCGAAGACCTCGTAGAAGGCCACCCCGGGGAGGGGGCTTTCCCCGAGGAGAAAGTCCATCCCCTCGTCCTTGAAGACGATGTCGGCGAAGGCTCCCGCCCCGGAGGCCAGAAGCTCCTCCAGGCCCCGCTTCGTCCCTTCCAGCCCCCGCCGTTCCCGGTGGGCCACCACGTGGCGCAGGAAGCCCGCGAAGGGCCCCCGGTAGAGGGGGAGGAGGGAGAGGTCCAGGTGGGTGTGGGCGTTCACCGGGGGCGGGAGGAGGGCAAGGCCCTTGTGGACCACCTCCGCTTCGGGAAAGCGGGCCCTTAGCTCCTCCAGGCTTCCCTGGCCCACCACGAACCCGCCCTGCACCGCCAAGGCCCCCCGGAGCATGGGGGTGCCGAAGCCGGTGTAGACCACCTCGGCGGTCCAGAGCTCAGTCCTTAGCCAGGACATACCGGTTGGGGTGGCGGAGGAAGTCCACCAGGCGGTAGCCCCGGGCGAAGTAGTGGGGGAGGACCAGGCGGCTGTGCTCCCGCCACGTTAGGGCCAAAGCGGGGTCTTCCCGGAGGATCCTCCCCCAGTCCTCGGGGATCTGGAAGAGGAGCCTCTCGCCCTCGAGGTCAAGCCTCGCCTCCAGGGGCACCTCCCCCTCCACCCGGTTCACCTGGGGGAGGCCCGCCACCTCGGGCTCGGGCGGGGGGGCGTAGATGCGGGCGTAGACCCTTTCCGAGAGGAGGTCCCACTCGGCGAGGAGCCGGTCCGAGGGGGCCCCGGCGTTGATGCCCGACATGGGGCCGTAGTGGTCGGGGAGGTAGGTCCTGGCCGTGGCCCCGAGCTTCCTCAGGTTGAAGTTGGCGTTCGCTCCCCGCATGGGGTCAAAGGTCCAGACCACCTTCCGAATGCCCCGGGCGAGGCACCAGTCCCTTTGGAAGCGCTTGAGGAGGAGGGCCGCCCCCGTGCCCCTGTAGGCCTCCAGAACGCCCAGCATGTGGGAGTGGTGGAGGGCGGGGTCTTTTGTGGGGAAGCCGAAGACGAAGCCCACCATCCTCCCCTCGGCGAAGGCCCCGGCCACAAGCCCCCCCTCGTCCTGGACGGCGATGAGGAGGCCCCGCGGCACCAGGTCGCTTTCCGCGCGCCCCCAGACCTCCCGCTGGAGGGCCACCACCTCTTCCATCTCTTCCCAGCCCCTCAGCTCGCGGACATGTACCTCTGCCATAGCGTGACCCGCTCCACGAAGGCAAGCTTCAGGTGGACCCCGAGGCCTACCCCCTCCGGCACGGGCATGAGGCCGTCCTTGGCCTCGAGGGCCTCCTCTATGAGGTCCTCCTCCCAGTAGCGGCTCGCCGAGCTCACGTCCCCGGGCTTGGTGAAGCCGGGAAGGGTCGCCAGGTGGAGGTTGTGGGCCCTCCCCACCCCCGCCTCCAGCATCCCCCCCATCCAGAGGGGGATCCCGGCGCTTTGGGCCAGGGCGTGCACCCGGAGGCTCTCCCCGTGGCCGCCGAGGCGGGCGGGCTTAATGTTGAAGACCCGGCCCGCCCCAAGCTCAATGGCCTTCCTCGCCTTCTCCGCCCCCGTGAGGCTCTCGTCCAGGCAGATGGGGGTGGCAAGCTCCCGCTGGAGCTTGGCGTGGTCCAGGAGGTCGTCGTAGGCCAGGGGCTGCTCTAGGTAGTCCAGCCGAAGCTCGTCCAGGCGCCTAAGCCGGGGGAGGTCGGCGAGGCGATAGGCGCTGTTGGCGTCGGCGGTGAGGGTGGCCTCGGGGAAGGCCTCTCGCACCGCCTTCAGGACCTCGTAGTCCCAGCCCGGCTTGATCTTGAGCTTGATGCGGCGGTAGCCCTCCTCAAGGTGCTTCTCCACCGCCCTTAGCGTGTCCTCCACCGTGGGCTGGATGCCCAGGGAGACCCCCACCTCCACCGCCTGCCGCACCCCGCCCAGGACCTGCCAAAGCGGCCTCCCTAGGGCCTTGGCCCAGAGGTCAAAGAAGGCCATCTCCAAGACCGCCTTGGCCATGGGGTTGCCCCGGAAGGGCATAAGGGCCTCCCTCAGGGCCTCGGGGTTGGGGAGGTCCCGCCCCAGGACCCGGGGCAGGAAGACCTCTTCCAGGAGGTACCTGGCCCCCGCCACCGTCTCCTCCCGGTAGAGGGGAAGGCGCTCCATCACCCCTTCCCCCAGGCCCTCCAGGCCCTCCCCGAAGAGCCTCAGGAGGAGGATGGTCCTCTTGGTCTGCACCCCGAAGCTCGTCTCAAAGCGGAACTTTAGGGGAAGCTCCAAAATCCTGAGCTCTGCCGCCTCTATCCGCACGGTTCCAGCACCTCCTTGCCCACGTAGGGGACGAGGGCCTTGGGGACCCGCACCCGGCCGTCTTGGAGCTGGTGGTTTTCCAGGAGCATGGCCAGGATGCGGGGGGTGGCGAGGGCGGTGTTGTTCAGGGTGTAGGCGTACCGGACTCGGCCTTCGGGGTCGCGGTAGCGGAGGTTCGCCCGCCGGGCCTGCCAGTCCAGAAGGGCCGAGCAGGAGTGGGTTTCCCGGTAGCGCCCCTCCGAGGGCAGGTAGACCTCGAGGTCCACCTGCCGCCACTTCCCCGGGCCCATGTCCCCCGTGGCCACCTCCACCAGGCGGTAGGGGAGCTCTAGTAGCCTCAGGATCTCCTCGGCGTTTTGGAGGAGTTCCTGGAAGGCCTGGTCGGAGGCCTCGAGGCTGGCCTCGGTGAGGACGTACTGCTCCACCTTGTGGAACTGGTGGACCCGCATGAGCCCCCGCACGTCCTTGCCGAAGCTTCCCGCCTCGGAGCGGAAGGCGGGGGCGTAGCCCGCGTAGCGCAAAGGAAGGGCCTCGTAGGGGAGGATCTCCCCCGAGTGGAGGGCGTTTAGGACCACCTCGGCGGTGCCCGTGAGGTAGAGGTCGGTTTCGGCGATGGCCCAGACCTGGTCGCGGTAAGCGGGGAAGTGGCCGGTGCCCACGAAGGCCTTCTCCCGGGCGTAGGAGGGAAGGGTCATGGGGAGGAAGCCCCGCTTTGCCATGAAGTCCATGGCGAAGCGGAGGAGGGCGAGCTCGTAAAGGGCGAGGTCCCCTTTGAGGGCGTAGGAGCGGCTTCCCGAGACCTGGCTGATCCTGGGCTCCCACCAGCCGTTTTTCTCCATGAGGGCCACGTGGTCCAAAGGAGGGAAGGAAAACTCCGGCGGGGCCCCCACCCGCTTGATCTCCCGGTTCGCCTCCTCCCCCCCCACGGGCGCCCCGGGCCAGGGGGGAAGGGGGACCTGGAGGAGGAGGGCCTCAAGCCGCGCCTCCTTCTCCCTCAAGGCCTCCTCCAGCCGCTTCGCCTCCTCCCCCAGGGCCTTGCCCCGGGCGACGAGGGCCTCCTTCGCCTCCGGGGGGGCCTTGGGGACCTCCTTGGCCACCCGGTTGCGCTCGGTCTGGACCTCCTGGAGGCGCCCTTTCAGCTCCTGGACCTCCCGGTCCAGGGCGAGGAGGGCCTCGAGGTCCAGCGCCACCCCCTTTAGGCGGATGGCCTCCCGGTAGACCTCGGGGTTTTGCCGAAGGGCTTTGGGGTCCACCATGGCTACTCCAGAACCGGGGGCACCCGGAAGAAGCCGTCCTCCGCCTCGGGGGCCAGGGCCAGGGCCTCGGCCTGGGGCAGGGAGGGCCTGGGCTCGTCCTCCCTCAGGCGGCCTAGGGCCTCCTCCTCCCTTTCCGCCTCCACCCGGGGCAGGGCGTCCACGAAGTCCAGGATCCGCTTGAGGTCCTGCAAAAGCAGGGCTTCTTCCTCGGGGGATAGGCGGATTTTGGCCAGGGTTTCCAGCTTGCGGAGAAGCTCGGGAGACAGCTCCATACCGGGCATTTTAGCCGAGCCGGTCCGCGAGGGCCCAGACCAAGGGGGCGAGGAGCAGGGCGGGGAGGAAGGAGGCCACCCGCACCCGGGTGAGGCCTAAGAGGTTGATGCCGATGCCCAGGATCATGAGCCCACCCACCCCGGTCACGAGGAGGACCCGGGGGTCTTGCGCGGGGTCGGGAAGGGCCTGGCTCAAGGTGCCCGCTAGGAGGGCCACGCCCCCCTGGTAGAGGAGGATGACCAAGACGCTGAACCCCACCCCCACGCCGAAGGAGCTGGTGAGGGCGATGGCGGAGAGGCCGTCCAGGGTGGCCTTGAGGAGGAGGAGGCTCGGGTCGCCCACGAGGCCGTTTTGGATGGCCCCGAGGAGGGTCATGGGCCCCACGCAGAAGAGGAGGCTCGCCGCCACGAAGCCCTCGGTGAAGCTTCCCCCGCCCCGCACCGCCCGCTTGATCCTCTCCCCGAGGCCCTCGAGGCCCTCCTCCAGCCGGGCCCACTCCCCCAAAAGCCCCCCCAGGACCAAGGCGACGAGCCCCAGGACCACCCCGTCCACCGCCCCCCCCTTGGCCTTTCCCAGGGCCTGGGCCATGGAGAGGCCGATGAAGAGGGTGGTGAGCCCCACCCCTTGCACCATGATCCGGGCCATCCTTTCGGGAAGCCTTCCCCTTAGGACCAGGCCGAGCCCCGTGCCCAGGGCCACGGTGGCGGCGTTCGCCAGGGTCCCCGAGAGCTTCTCCAGAAGGGTGAGCTCCATGGCGGCTATTCTAGCCAAAGGATGGAGCTTCGCCTCACCCAAGACGGCACCCCCACCCTCTTCCACCCCGGGTACGGGGAGGCCTACCACCCGCGGCAGGGGGCCCTCCTCCAGGCGCGTAGGCTCTACCTGGAGAAGACCCTCACCCACCTCCACCCCGCCCCCAGGGTTTTGGAGGTGGGCTTCGGGCTTGGGGTGAACTTCCGGGTGGCCCTGGAAAGCGCCCTATTGCGGGGGGTGCGGCTTTCCTACCTGGCGGTGGAGCGGGAGCCCTTGCCCAGGGAGGCCCTGGCGCAAATCCCTCTCCCTTTGCCCCGGGCGGAAGCGGTCTTCGCCGACCTCCTCAGGGCCTGGCCCACCTCTTGCTTCCAGGGGCCTTGGGGGGAGCTATGGCTCCTCTTCGCCGATGTCCGGGAGGTGGCCCTACCCGTCCGCTGGGCCACGGCGGTCTACCTGGACCCCTTCAGCCCCAGGGCCAACCCCGAGGCCTGGTCCCTCCCCGTCCTCCTCAAGCTCCGGAAGAGCCTGAAGCGGGGCGGGAGGCTCGCCACCTACTCCGCCCAGGGGGCCTTCAGGCGGGCCCTTCGGGAGGCGGGGTTTGCCGTGCACCGGGTCCCTGGGGTGGGGAAGCGGGAGTGGACGGTGGGTATCGCGCGAGGAGCTCCTCCCGGCTGAGGTAGGCCATCCGGGCCGGGGGCCTTTTCCGCTTGGGGAGCTCCCCCCGGTAGAGCCAGAGGAACCAGGCGCTGGCGAGGCCCGCCACGAGCCTTGGCCAGAAGGGGAGGTCTTGGGTCTTGAGGCCCAGGATCCTTCCCCCGTCCGCCAGGTAGGTGTACCCGTAGACGAGGCGCACCTCGGGGTCTTCGGCCACCTTCTCCGCCACCTTCGCCAGGCTTCGCCGCAGGTGGCGGACCGCCTCAAAGGGGGCAAGCTCCATCACCCGCTGGCTTTCCAGGTGGAGCTCAAAGGCGGGGACGCCCGGGGGAAGCCCGGGGAGGGCGGGGCCGGGGAAGGGCTTTTTCTCCAGGCGGAAAAGGTCAAAGGGGCCAAGCCCCGCCCGCACCACCCGGTGCCTCCGGTTGTACCGCTCCTCAAACCCCTGGAGGCCCCGGATGAGGGCGAGCCTCGGGGTGAGGGGCAAGGGGGCGAGGTCGTCCAGGGTGGTGGGCCGGTACCCCAGGCGGAGCATCTCCGGGAGGGCCCGCTCCAGGAGCCTCAGGGTGCGCTCCGGCCCGTCGTGGAGGAGGACGATGGACCCGGGGCGCAGGTAAAAGAGAAGCCTTTCGGCGAGCTCCTCGGGGGGCAGGGGAAGCCAGTCCTTGCTTTCTAGGTCCCAAAGGGCCACCCGCTTCCCCAAAAGCCGGGCGAAGAGGCGGGTGAAGGGGGTGTGGAGGCCGTGGGGAGGGCGGTAGTAGCGCCCGGGGTTTTGGGCCATGTGCCGCCACTCCAGCCAGGGGAGGAGGAGCCAAAGGGGGCGGTGCCCCTCCCCGTGGTCCTCCACCTGGTGGCCTTCCCGCCTAATGGCCTCCACCAGGTCCGGCCTGGCCCGGGCCTTCTCCCCGGTGAGGAAGAAGGTGGCCTTGACCCCGTGCCGGGCGAGGAGGGCGAGGAGGGCTTCCGTCCTTTCCGAGGGGCCGTCGTCAAAGGTGAGGGCCACCTTGGGCTCCCGCCGGCTTCCGTGGGCGTAGGCCCCCACCCCGAGGAAGCGGAAGAGGAGGTCGGAGAGGCCGAAGAGGAGGAGAACGGCGCCGAAAAGCTCCACCATCACCGCCTCCAAAGCCCGCGCACACGGAAGAGGAGGAGGTAGAAGAGGCTGAGGGCCAGGAAGATGCCCGAGCCCGCGAGGAAGGGCGCCCGGAGGCCGAAGGCCTCCCACAAGAGCCCGCCCGCCACCGGGCCCAGGGCGAGGCCGAGCCCCTCCACGGTCATGAGGCTACCCCAGATGGCGGCCCGGTTCTCCTGGGGCAGGTTCTTGGCGAGAAGCCCGTTCCACCCGGGGAGGAAGAGGCTGAACCCGAGGCCCCCGAGGAGGGCGGCGGCGGGAAGCTCGTAGGGGTGGGGCCCGGTGCCGAGCCGGGCCATGACCAAGGCGAGAAGGAAAAGCCCGAGGACGAGGGCGGGCTGGTAGCCCCTCCGGTCCACCAGGCGGCCCGTGAAGGGGAGGAGGAGGAAGGCCGCCCCGCCCCCCAGGACGAGGAGGCCCCCCAGGGCCAGGGGCTCGAGGCCGAGCTCTTCCTTGGCGAAGCGCAGGAGGAAGAGGGAGACCAGAGCCGGGGCGAAGGTCTGGCCGAAGGCCGCGGGCACGAAAAGGAGGAGGCGGTAAAGGGGGTAGCGCTCCCTGGAGGGGGGCGGGACGGGGATGCGGAAGCGCACCAGGCTTAAGGCCACGAGGAGGGCGAGCCCCTGGGCGGCGAGGAGGAGGTGGAGGGCCTGGAGGGGGTGCCTTTGGGCCACCTGGCCCACCCCCACGAGGCCGAGCCCCACCCAGGGCATCGCCAGGCTCAGGGTGAAGGCCAGGGCCCGGGCGTCCATCCCGGGGCGGGCGATGCGGCTCGCCAAGGTCATGAGGCCGGGGTAGAGGGAGGAGAAGGTGAGGCCCCATAGGGCCCCGAGGGTCCAGAGGATCCAGGCCGAGTCCGCCCTTGGGGTGAGGAGGAGGGCGAGGAGGCCCGCGGCGGCGGCCAGGGTCACCGTGAGGCCGTAGCCGAGCCGCTCCGCCAGGAGCCCCCCTGCGGCCTTGGAGAGGTTCTCCGCGAGCTGGTGCAGGGTAAAGGCCAGGGTGAAGGCGGCGGGCCCCAGCCCCAGGTGCTCCGGGGCGTAAAAGGGGAGCAGGCCGGCGAAGTAGCTGCTCCGCACCCCCTCCAGGAGGCCCACCACGAGGACGAGGCGGAGAAGGGCGGAAAGCCCTTCCCGCCGCCACGGGAGGAAGCGAAACACGCTAGAGTATACCCGTGCGCGTCAGCGTGGTGATTCCCGCCCACAACGAGGAGGCCTACCTGCCCGGCGCCTTAAAGGCGGTCTTCGCCCAGACCCTTCCCCCCTTTGAGGTCATCGTGGTGGACAACGCCTCCACCGACCGCACCCGGGAGGTGGCCGAGGCCTTGGGGGCGCGGGTGGTCTTCTGCGGGAGGAAAGGGGTGGCCTACGCCCGCCAAGCGGGGCTTTTGGCGGCGCGGGGGGAGTGGGTGGCCATGACCGACGCCGACTCCCTGCCCACGCCCCGGTGGCTGGAAAGGCTCGCTCAAATGGCCCCGGGGGCGGTGGCCGTATACGGCCCCTTGCGCTTCTATGGGGTCTCCCCCTTGGAGGCCGCCTTCTCCGAGTGGGGCTACCGGGCCTTCCTGAGCCTCATGGCCCTCCTCGGGCGGCCCAACCTCGCCGGGGCCAACATGATGGTCCGGAAGGAGGCGGCCCTGAAGGTGGGGGGTTTCCCCGAGGTGGAGGCGAGGGAAGACGTCCTCTTGGGCTGGAGGCTCAAGGCCCTGGGCCCCGTGCGCTACGCGAGGGACGCCCTCGTCCTCACCTCCGCCCGCAGGCTCAAGGGGGGGTGGGGGCGGTTCCTCCTGAGGCAGGCTAGAAACCTCCTGGGCGATCCTCGAGGCTACTTCGGGGAAGCCGAGGGAAGGGAAAGATAAGCCTCCGGGGCTCGGCCCTCAGGATCTCATTCGCCTCGTCGTAAACGGCCACGATCTCTTCGGCGATGCGCTCCGCCGAGCGCTTTAGGGCGAAGGCCCGGGCCTGCAGGCTGAAGCGCCTCCGCTTCTCCTCGTCCCTCAGGAGCTCTAGGGCCTTTTCCGCCAGGGCCCGGAAGTCTCCTGGGGGGACCAGGTACCCGGTCTTGCCGTCTTCCACCCCCTCCAACACGCCTTCCGCCCCCACCGCCACCACCGGCACCCCCATGGCCTGGGCCTCCCAGACCACGAGCCCCTGGGTTTCCGTCTCGCTGGCGAAGAGGAAAAGCTCCGCCAGGCGGTAGTACCCCCCGATCTTCCTGTAGGGCACGGGCCCCAGGAAGAGGACCCGGTCGGCGATCCCGAGTTCCTTGGCGAGGGCCTCGAGGTGGGGAAGCTCGGGGCCTTCCCCGATGTGCACCAGGAAGACGTCCTCCTCCTTGGCGAGCTCCGCCACCGCCTTGAGGACCACGTCAAAGCTCTTCTCCTTCCCCAGCCGCCCCACGGTGACGAGGCGCCTCTTTCCCTCGGGCCAAGGGGAAGGGGAGGGAAGGGGGGCTTCTTCCAGGAGGCGGTTGTCTATGCCGGTGGGGATGACCCGGATGGGGCGCTCTATGCCGTAGCTTTCCGCCAGGCGCTTCACGGGCTCCGTGGGGGCGATGACCACCTCCACCCGGTTGTAGAAGGCCTTGGCCAGGCGGGGCACGATCCCCGTGTACTTGTCCAAAAAGGCGAGGCCCGGCACGTAGTGGGCGTACTTCTCGTAGTGGGTGTGGAAGGTGGAGACGTGGGGGAGGTTCTTGCTCCGGGCAAGCCGCAGGCCCCACACCCCGAGGGTGAGGGGGGTGTGGGTGTGGATGAGTTCCAACTCCGTGGGCAGGTACCGGGCCGAGGGGAGGGCGATCTGCTGCCCCTCGTAGAAGGGGTAGGCCACGGAGGGGACCCGCACCACCCCTTCCTCGTTCTCCGGGGCCTCGGGGTGGGCCGGGGCCAGGACCCAGGCCTCGTGGCCCATGCGCCGGAGTTCCCTCAGGAGGAGGTAGACGCTCGTGGTGACCCCGTTGGGGTTGGGGAAGTAGACGTCGGTGAAGAGCCCCACGCGGTAGAGGCGCATCCCCGGTATCTTAGCACGGGGACGTGGCAAGCCCGGCCCGGAGGGCCCGGCCGATTTCTTGTAGGCTTTTCCGGCTTGGGTGGAAGGCCAGGTAGGTGAGGAGGCCGAAAAAGAGCTGTAGGGCAAGGAAGGCCTTTCCCAGGGGTCCGAAGGCCGGGCTTCGGAGCACCCAGATCCGGTTCCGCACCCCGTAGAAGAGGCGGTTCTCCCCGGTGGTGGCGGAGATGTAGGGCTTGCTGGCGCTTTTGTGAATGACCTCGCTATCTCGCACCTGGAGGCCGAGTCCCCGGCGTAGGGCGCGGGCGGTGTACTCCAGGTCGTCCTCCCATATAAAGAAGGCCTTGTGGGGCAGGCCGTGTTCCTCCACCAGGCTCCGGTGCAGGAGGACCGAGGTGAAGAGGGCCCAGCGGATGGGCCTGTAGCGGGGCCTTAGGCGGAGCCAGAGGAAGGGGTGCCTCGGGTCCGTGGGGTTGACGAAGGCGGTGGTGGGGTGGGGGAGGCCGTTGGGCAGGAGCTGGCGGCTCGCCAGGATCCGGGGCCTCGGGTCCAGGGGAAGGCGTGCGGCTTCCAGCAGGGCCTCGAGGGCCTTAGCCCTGGGGATGGTGTCGTCGTCCATGAGCCACAGCCAGTCAAAGCCCTGCTCGTAGGCCCGCTTCATCCCCTCGTGGAACCCCCCGGCCCCGCCTTGGTTTTCGGGGAGGCGGAGGACCTCCACCTGGGGGAACTCTTCCTGGAGCATCTCCCTCGTGCCGTCGGTGGAGGCATTGTCCACCACCAGGACGTGGTCCGGGGGGCGGGTTTGGGAGAGGACGGCCTTGAGGCACTCGCGCAGGAGCGCCTTCCGGTTGTAGGTGACGATCACGGCGCAGACCTGTTCACCCATGGACGATCTCCTCAAAGAGCTTCAGGGCCCGGGCCACCGCCTGGTCCATGTTGTAGTAGCGGTAGTCGCCGAGCCTTCCTGCGAAGTAGACGCCCTTAAGCTTCTTGGCCTCCTCCAGGTAGAGCCGGTAGCGTTCCTCGTTCTCCTCCCTGGGGACGGGGTAGTAGGGCTCGTTTTTGCCCGGGGTGTAGGCCTCGGGGTACTCGTAGCAGAGGGTGGAGTGGGGGAGGTAGTCCTGGCCCGTGAGGTGCTTGAACTCCGTGACCCGGGTGTAGGGGTGCTCGTTGGGGTAGTTCACCGTGCCCACCTCCTGGGCCCAGGGGCCGGGGTGGAGTTCCATCCGGAAGCGGAGGGAGCGGTAGGGGAGGGGCCCGTGGAGGTAGCCGAAGAACTCGTCAATGGGCCCGGTGAAGATGAGGCGTGCAAACTTGACCTCCCCTTCCACCTCCTTCCAGTCGGTTTGGAGGAGGAGCTTGATGTTGGGGTGGGCGAGCATCCTGCGGAAGAGGGCGGTGTAGCCCTCCTTGGGCATGGCTTGGTAAGCGTCCTGGAAGTAGCGGGTGTCGTGGCTCACCAGGACGGGGACCCGAGCGGTCACGGAAGGGGAGAGTTCCTCGGGGCGCAGGCCCCACTGCTTGAGGGTGTAGCCCTCAAAGACGTTTTTGTAGACGTAGTCGGCGAGGAAGCGGAGGTCGGGGTCCTCTTCTTCCCGGAGGCGGAGGATGGGGACGCGGGCGCCGTAGCCGAAGCGGGAGACGAGCTTCTCCTCCAGGCGGTCGGCGAGCCTTGGGGAGAAGAGGGCGCGGAGGGTGGCGAGGCTGAAGGGGAGGGGGACCTCCTTGCCCTCCACCACGGCACGGACGCGGTGGTAGTAGGGGCGCCACTCGGTGAAGCGGGAGAGGTAGTCAAAGACCTTTTTGCTGTTGGTGTGGAAGATGTGGGGTCCGTAGCGGTGGACGAGGACCCCGTGGGGGTCCGTTTCGTCGTAGGCGTTGCCCCCGATGTGGTCCCTCCTGTCCACCACCAGAACCCGCTTGCCTGCGGCGGCGAGCCTTTCCGCCAGGGTGGCCCCGGTGAAGCCCGCGCCCACGATCAGGTAGTCCACCTTCATCCTTCCTCCCAAAGCCGCTTCAGGATCGCGGCGAGCCTTCGGGCGGCCTGGTCCAGGGTGTGGTTCGCTTCCACGAAGGCCCGCGCCCGCTTGCCCAGCTCCGGGCTTGCCTCCCGGAGGGCTTGGGCGAGCCTTGGGGGCCAGGGGGGGACGAGCCTGCCGGTGAGGCCGTCCTGGATGAGCTCCGCCTGGGCGGGGATGGGGGTGGTGACCACGGGGAGGCCGGAGGCCATGGCCTCGAGGGTGGCCAGGCTCTGGTTCTCCCCCAGGGTGGGGAGGAGGACGGCGTCCGCCGCCCGGTAGAGCTCCGGCATGTCCTCCCGCCGGCCTAGGAAGCGGACGTTCCCTAGCCGCAAAAGCCTCGCCGTCTTCTGCCAAAGGCCCAGAAGCTCCCCGGTCCCCACCAGGAGGAAGTCTACCTGGGGAAGGAGCCTCGCGGTGAGGAGGACGGCCAGGTGGTTCTTCTCTGGGCTCATGCGGGCGGGGACCAAAACGGCGGGGCGCTTTAGGCCGTAGCGTTCTTTAAGGGCTTCCTTCTCCCCGGGAAGGGGCGGCCGGAAGCGCTCCACGTCCACCCCGTTGGGCACGGCGTGCACGCCCTTTACCCCGTGTACCCGTTCAAGCCACCGGGCCGCCCAGCGGGAGACGGTGAGGACGGCCCGCGCCCGCCTGAGGTTGGGCACCTGGAGGAGGCGGTAGCCCAAGCGGTAGAGGTACCGCCCCCCCAGGGGGTAGAAGACCTCTATCTGGTCGTGGACGAGAAGGACGAGCCGCGGGTAGCGGGCGAAGAAGCGGCGGTAGCTTTGCGGGTACCAGGCGGAGGCCACCACGAGGTCCACCGCCTCGGGAAGCGCCTCCAGGTCCCGGTACGCGTGGACGGGGATCCCCGCCGCCTCCAGGGCCCGGCGCACCGGGAGGGTGCCCTCGGCCTCGGGGAGGGCGGCCTCGGGGGAGAGCCCCAGGGCCTTCACCCGGGGAAGCATCTCCCTGAGGTAGACCTCGCTTCCCCCGATGCGCCGGGCGTCGGAGAGGAAGAGGACCCTCACAGGTGCTCCAGGGCGAGGCGGACGGCCCGGGCCTGGACCTCCAGGGGCACGTAGGGCCTGGGCCGCTTGAGGGCCAGGGTCTCGTCGGGAGGAAGGTGGAGGAAGCCCACGGGGACTTCCTCGGGCAGGCGGTAGAGGGAGAGGTAGAAGGCCTGGTTGCAGAGGTAGCTCCCCGCGGAAAGGCTTGGCCTCCCGGGGATCCCCGCCTCCCGCCAGCGGGCGAGGACGGGCTTCACCGGGAAGCGGGCGGGAAGGGCCAGGGGGCCTCCAGGGACGATGGGGAGGTCCTCGAGGACCCGGCCCCGGTTGTCGGGGCGGGGGAAGTCCAAAAGGTTCACCGCGAGCCTTTCCAGGGTGAGGACGGGCCGGTCCTCCGCAAGACCCAGGTGGAGGACGGCCTTGGGCCCCTCCCGGTGGAGGCCCTCCAGGACCTCGCCCAGGGCCTCGGCGTCCACGGGGAGGACGGCCTTCCTGAGGGGCCTGCCGCCCACCTCGGAGGGGAGGAGGTCAAGGAGGGCCTGGGAGGGGTTGTGTTCCAGGCCGCCGAAGGGTTCAAAGCCGGTGACGAGGATCATGGGCCAGGGAGCATTATAGCCGGGGCTTGGACGCGGGTTGGACGCGGTATACCATAGGGGGCGTGGAGCTTGGCCTCGTGACCGACACCGCCGCGGACCTTCCCCCCAAGGCGCTCCAGGAGGAGGCCATCGGCCTCGTGCCCATCTACGTCCGCCTGGGGGAGAAGCGGTACAAGGACCGGCAGGAACTCACCCCGGACGCCCTCTACCAGGCCATGCGGGCCGGGGCCGCACCCGTGACCGAGCCTCCGGAGGTGGAGGACTTCGTGGGGGTGTACGAGTGCTACCTCCAGGTCTACGACCGCCTCCTTTCCGTCCACGTCTCCGGGGAGCTTTCCCAGACGGTGCAAAGGGCGCGGGAGGCGGCCCTCAGGGTGGCCCCGAACCGGATCCGGGTGGTGGACTCGGCGATGGTCTCCGCGGGGCTTGGGGCGATGGTGCTCCGGGCGGCGGAGATGCTCCGGGACGGCGCCGACGAGGAGGACGTGGTGCAGGAGCTGGAAAGGCTTAAGCGCTCCAGCCTCTACTTCAGCGTGGCCGACCTCTCCCACCTCGCCCGAAACGGCCGCCTCCCCCGCTTTGGCGAGGTGGTGGGAAACTTCCTGGGCTTGAGGCCCATCCTGCGCATTGAGAAGGGGCACATCCGCTTTCTCCGGGTGGCCCGGGAGGGCGCGGTCCCCGAGACCCTGGCCCGGCTGGTGGCGGAGGAGTTAGGGGGGAAGACCGTCCGCGTCGCCATCACCCACTCCGACGCCAAGCCCGAGTGGCTCGAGGGCCTCAAACGGAACCTGGAGAGCGCCCTGCGCCTGGAGCGGGGCAGGGTCATCCGCTCCGGGGCCACCATCGCCGCCAACGTGGGCCTGGGGGCGCTTGCGGTCCACGCCTACGCGCTAGAATAGCCCTTGGCCCTTCGGGGCCGTGGCGGCATGGAGATCGCCCTAGAGAAGCTTCACGGCCACCGCCTGGCCCTTCCGCAGGTGGTGGCGGCCCTTCTTTTCGCAAAGGAGACGCCCCCGGCCCTCCTCCTCGTCCCCGAGGCGCGGCTTAGGCGCTACCGGGACCTCTCCGCCTTCGGGGCCAAGGTCTACGTGAACCCCGGCCTCGAGGCCCTGGAGGAAAAGGCCCTCTTCGTCCTCTCCTACGAGGAGGCCCTAAGCCCCTTCCCCGAGGACCCCGAGGCCTGGCGGCTTCTTCTGGAGGTGGGCCGCGCCTACCCCCGGGAGGCCCTCCTCTCCCGCCTCCTCAGGCTGGGCTACGCCCGGGACGAGGACTACCGCGTCCTGGGGGAGGTGGTGGAGCTCGGCGAGGTGCGCCTGGAGTTCTTCGGGGACGAGCTGGAAAGGCTTTTGGTGAGGGGGGAGGAAAGGCGGCGCCACGTCCTCCTGCCCAAGCCGGGGAAGGCGGAGGGCTTCACCTCCAAGAAGGTCCTCCACTTCCCCGGCCCCGTCTACCTGGACACCCCCGCCCTCGCCCCCGAGGCCCTTTGGCCCCTCCTTGCGGGAAGGCCCGTGGTGGCCCTGGGCGGCGGGGTGGAGCTCCCCCCTTTGGAGCTTGGGGCGAGGCCCCTTCCCCCCTACCGGGGAAGCCTGAAGGCCCTGGAGAAGGACCTCGCCCGCTGGCTCGCCGAGGGAAAGCGGGTCCACCTCTTCGTGGGCCACGCCCGCACCCTGGACTACCTCAAAAGGCGCCTCCAGGCCTTCTCGCCCCTCGTTCTAGACCGATTCCCCGGGCCCAAGGGGCGGCTTGCCCTCCTCCCCGGGGACTTTGAGGGCGGGGCGGAGTGGGGGGAGTGGGTCCTCCTCACCGAGGCCCTGGTCTTCGCCACCGGGGGGGTGCGGGCCAGGGTCCGGGTAGGGGAGGGGCTCAGCGACCCCGGGGCCCTTTCCCCGGGGGACTACCTCATCCACCCCGAGCACGGCGTCGGGCAGTACCTGGGCCTCGAGACCCGGGAGGTCCTGGGGGTCAAGCGGGACTACCTGGTCCTGCGCTACAAGGGGGAAGGGAAGCTCTACCTCCCCGTGGAGCAGCTTCCCCTCCTCAAGCGCCACCCCGGGACCACGGACGACCCCCCGGAGCTCTCCTCCCTGGGCAAGGGGGAGTGGCAGCGGGCCAAGGAGAAGGCCAGGAAGGACGTGGAGGAGCTCGCCGGGCGCCTCCTCGTCCTTCAGGCCAAGCGCAAGGCCACCCCGGGCCGGGCCTTTCCCCCCTTGCCCGAGTGGGACCCTCTGGTGGAGAAGGGGTTTCCCTACGAGCTCACCCCCGACCAGAAGCGGGCCCTGGAGGAGGTCCTCCGCGACCTGGAAAGCCCCCACCCCATGGACCGCCTGGTCTCGGGGGACGTGGGCTTCGGCAAGACGGAGGTGGCCCTGAGGGCCGCCCACCGGGTGGTGGGGCACGGGGCCCAGGTGGCCTTCCTCGTGCCCACCACCCTCCTCGCCGAGCAGCACGGGAAGACCTTTAGGGAGCGCTTCCAGGGGCTTCCCGTGAGGGTGGCGGTCCTCTCCCGCTTCACCCCGCCCAAGGAGGAGGAGGCCATCCTAAAAGGCCTCGCCGAGGGCACGGTGGACATCGTCATCGGCACCCACCGCCTCCTCCAGGAGGACGTGCGCTTCAGGGACCTCGGCCTCCTCATCGTGGACGAGGAGCACCGCTTCGGCGTGGCCCAGAAGGAGCGGATCCGGGAGCTCAAGGCGGAGGTGGACACCCTCTACCTCTCCGCCACCCCCATCCCCCGAACCCTCTACTCCGCCCTGGTGGGCCTCAAAGACCTGTCCAGCATCCAGACCCCGCCCCCGGGGCGCAAGCCCATCAAGACCTTCCTCGCCCCCTTTGACCCCCTCTTGGTGCGGGAGGCCATCCTCTTTGAGCTGGAGCGTGGGGGCAAGGTCTTCTACGTCCACGACCGGGTGGCCTCCATAGAGGCCAGGCGGCGCTTTCTGGAAGGGCTCGTCCCCGAGGCCCGCATCGGGGTGGTCCACGGCCAGATGCCCGAAAGCCTCATTGAGGAGACCATGCTCCTCTTCGCCGAAGGGGCGTACGACGTCCTCCTCGCCACCACCATCATTGAGGCGGGCCTGGACGTGCCCGAGGCCAACACCATCCTCATTGAGCGGGCGGACCGCCTGGGCCTCGCCACCTTGTACCAACTCCGGGGCCGGGTGGGACGGAGGGAGGAGGAGGCCTACGCCTACCTCTTCCACCCGCCTCGCCTCACCGAGGCCGCGGAGAAGCGCCTCGCCGCCATCGCCGACCTCTCCGACCTGGGCTCGGGCCACCTCCTGGCCGAAAGGGACATGGAGATCCGGGGCGTGGGGAACCTTTTGGGACCGGAGCAGCACGGGCACATCCGGGCGCTTTCCCTCGAGGTCTACACCGAGCTTCTGGAAGAGGCCATCCGCAAGCTCAAGGGGGAGGTCAAGGAGGAGCGGAGGCACGTGACGGTGGACCTCGCCCTCTCCGCCCGGCTGCCCGCGGAGTACGTGCCGAGCCTCGAGGCCAGGAGCCGCTACTACAGCCGCTTCGCCGAGGCGAAAAGCCTCGCCGAGCTTTCCCGCCTGGTGCGGGAGCTCAAAGCGCGCTACGGGCCTCTCCCTGAGGAGGCGGAGAACTTCGTGGCCCTCGCCCGGCTCCGCCTGGTGGCGGAGAGGAAGGGGGTGGTGTCCATCACGGAGGGCCTCACCCACCTGGAGGTGGTCTTCCCCCGCTACCCCCTGGACTACGACGCCCGCGGCCTCAAAGGGCTTCCCTACCGGGTGGAGCTTACCCAGTACCCGCCCGGGTTCCGCCTGGAGAAGAAGGGCTTAAGGCCCCGGGACTACCCCGAGGCCCTGATGGAAGCCCTTTACCTCTTCGCCGACCGCTAGGGGATGAGCTTAAAAAGCCGGAGGCGGAGGACCACCTCGGCTTGTTCCAGGGTGTATTCCACCCTGTCGCCACTCCTTATTTGCACCCGGGCTCCCAGGCGGAAGGCACCCCCCTTGATGAGGTCGTAAAGGGGGCTACCGGGCTGGACGCTCACCTCGGCCTCCAGGGGGCCGCTTTCCCCGGGGGCCAGGCTTAGGGAGGAGCTCTTCACCACGAAATCGCCCCCATTGTCGTCGTAGAGGTCCGTGTCCCCCTGGGGGCCTGCCCGGACCTCGAGGGTGAGGTCCGTGGGGAGGGTGCCCGTGTTCCGCAGGGTGACCCGCAGGGCGATGCGGCCATCTTCTAGAGCCTCCGCCCCGTGCAGAAGGATTTCCTGCCCGGCTGGGTCGTCGGGCACGCGCACCTCGGCCTGGGCGAGGTCCAGGTTGCCCGTGCGGTTCGTCTCGGGGACGAAGCTCAAGAGGTCCACCTCCACCCGGTGGACCGTGTGGCCGCTACAGGCCGCGAGGATGAGAGCCAGACTTGCCAGAAAAAGAGTGCGCCGCACAGATCACCTCCACTAGAAGCTCACCGCCAGGGCCAGGCCGTAGACCGGGCCGCCCACCAAGGGGGCCTCGTGGGTGGTGAGGGCCAGGTCCAGGGCCAGGGCTTCCAGGTTCAGGCCCGCCCCCAAGCCGAAGCGGACCCCTCCTTCCAGGCCGATCCCGGTCCTTAGGGCCAAGGGTCCGAGGCCGTACTCTACCCCTAGGTGGAAGGCGGGGGCTGTGCTACCGAAGCGGGCGTCCGCGGCCAAGAGGAGGCTTCCCACCTCCAGGGGGAGGCGGTAGGCCCCGTTCAGGAAGACCTCGGGGGCGGCGAAGGCGCTTTCCTTGGTGGTGGGGGTCCGGGTTTCTCCGCTTTCCGTTCCCGAAACCTCCACCCCGCTCCAGCGGGCGAAGCCCAGGAGGTTCCGCACCCCCAGGCCCAAGGCCCACTCCCCTCCGTCCAAGGCCACGCCCACGTCCCCCCTTAGGCCAAAGCCCCCGCCGCCTCCTCCCTGGCCTAGGGTGTCTTCCAGGAAACCGGGGTAGCTGAGGAAGTAGCGGTATTCGTAGCTCGTTCCGCTCAGATTCCCGTTCCCGTCAAAGGTGGGGCGGGCCTTGGCGTTGGCCTCTGCGTAGGCCAGGCCGTAAAAGCCCTCTCCCCTCATCCCCAGGTAGACCTTCCCGAGGCCGGGGATCTCGGGCAGGGGGGTGGCGAAGCCGAGGGCGAGGCTTAGCCCGCTGCTCAAGGCGCCCGAGGCCTCGAGGACGCAAGGGGAGGGGTCGGCCTTGCAGGCGTCCGGCTTCCCTTCCGCCAAGGCCCGGGCGAGCTCGGGGCTTGGGCTCACCCGTACCCCCTGGACCCCATAGAAGGGGCCGAGGCTCAGGTAGGTGCCGGGGCCGAGGTCAAGGGAGAGGGAGAAGAGGGGTTGCGGGACCAGGGCCTTGGGGTTTTCCGGGGAGGCCCCTACCTGGAAGGAGGGCACCAGGTTCCTTCCCGAGCCATCCGTGATGGAGATCCCATCGGCCCGTACCCGAAACACCACCTCGTCGGGGCTTCGGGCGGGGTTCAGGAGGAAGCTGTCCAGGTGGGCCACCTGATCGTAAAAGCTCAGGAGGTCAAACCCCCTGCGGAAGGCCTCGGGGTCGGTGAAGTAGGTGAAGGGGCTGGTGTCGGGGAAGAGGGGGAGGAGGCGCAAGAGGCCAAGGGGAAGGGGCCAGCCTCCCCGGTCCCAGGTCTTGGGAAAGACGGCGTAGGCGGGGTTGGCCCAGAGGGAGGCGGGGCCGGGGAGGGCTACTCCACCCATGCCCAGGCTCCGCACCCCCTGGGCCAGGCCAAGGCTAAAAAGTGCGGCGGTGAGCCATACAAAAGCTCTTTTCATAGCGGCTTTATCTTAAGCGGCTCCGGGGGGGCTGTCAAGCTTAAGACCTAAGGAAAACGCCCGTCCCCTTTGACAGGCGGGGAACGGAAGGTTAAACTTTGACTCAGTATAAGGAGGTGGCCATGATCAAGAAGGTAGGCGTGGTGGGCGCGGGGACCATGGGAAGCGGGATCGCTGCCCTGGTGGCGAGCGCCGGGGTCCCGGTGGTGCTCTTGGACATCCCCGGGAAGGAGGACCGCAACGAGTACGCCAAGCGGGGCCTGGAGCGCGCCCTCAAGGCCAAGCCCGCGGCCTTCATGGACCCCGAGCGGGCCCGGTACATTGAGATCGGCAACACCGAGGACGACCTGGAGAAGCTCAAGGACTGCGACTGGGTGGTGGAGGCCATCATTGAGAAGCCCGAGCCCAAGCAGGCCCTCTACGCCCGCCTGGAAGGCCTCCTGAAGCCCACCGCCATCATTAGCTCCAACACGAGCGGCATCCCCATGAGGGTGCTTCTGGAGGGGCGCTCCGAGGGCTTCCGCCGGCGCTTCCTGGGCACCCACTTCTTCAACCCGCCCCGCTACCTCCACCTCCTGGAGCTCATCCCCACCCCGGAGACCGACCCCAAGGTCCTGGAGGAAATCCGCCGCTTTGGGGAGAGGATCCTCGGCAAGGGCACCGTTCTCGCCAAGGACTCCCCCGGCTTCATCGCCAACCGCCTCGGGGTCTACGGGATGGTGCAGGCCGTGCGCCTCATGGAGAAGCACGGCCTCACCATTGACGAGGTGGACGCCCTCACCGGGCCCCTCCTCGGCCGCCCCAACTCCGCCACCTTCCGCACCGCCGACCTCACGGGCCTGGACGTGCTGAAGCTCGTGACCGAGGAGCTCGCCCAGGCCACCGGGGAGGACTTCGCCCTGCCCGAGTGGGTCCACCGGCTCGTGGAGGAGGGCCGCTTAGGGGAGAAGGCGGGGGCCGGGTTCTACAAGCGGGTGAACGGGGAGATCTACACCCTGGACTACCGGACCCTGGAGTACGTCCCCCGGACCAAGCTGGAGCTTCCCGAGCTTCGCGCCCTCCGGGACCTTCCCCTGAGGGAGCGCCTCGCCAAGGCCTTGGACCTTCCCGGCAAGTACGGGGCCTTCCTCCGGGAGCTTTTCGCCAAGACCGCCCACTACACCCTGGAGAAGGCTCCGGAGATCGCCTACGACCTCGTCTCCGTGGACCAGGCCCTGGAGTGGGGCTTCGCTTGGGAGGAAGGCCCCTTCAAGAACATGGACGCCGTGGGGCTTTCCCGGGTGGAGGCCCTTTTCGCCGAGCACGGCTTGGAGGTTCCCGGGCTCCTTAGGAAGGCCCAGGGCACCTTCTACAAGGACGGCGCCTACCTGGGGTTTGACGGGGCCTACCACCCCTTGCCCAAGCGGGAGGGCGTCCTCTCCCTAAAGGCCCTCAAGTCCGAGGGCAAGGTCCTCCTGGAGGGCAAGGAGGCGGCCCTTCTGGACCTGGGGGATGGGGTGGCCCTTTTGGAGTTCCGCACCAAGATGAACGCCATTGGGGAGGGGGTCATCCGCATGCTCCAGAAGAGCCTGGAGTATGTGGAGGAGAAGGGCTACCTGGGCCTCGTCATCGGCAACGAGGACCCGAGGGCCTTCTCCGCCGGGGCCAACCTGGCCCTCATCCTCTCCCTGGCCCAGGAGGGGGACTGGGACGAGCTTGCCCTGGCCGTGCGCCAGTTCCAGAAGGCCTCCATGTCCCTCCGCTATAGCCCCTTCCCCGTGGTCGTGGCCCCCTTCGGCCTCACCCTGGGGGGCGGGGCGGAGTTCACCCTGCACGCCGACCGGGTCCAGGCCCACGCCGAGCTTTACATGGGCCTGGTGGAGGCCGGGGTGGGGCTTCTGCCCGCGGGGGGCGGCACCAAGGAGATGCTCCTCCGCTTCACCCAGGAGCTTGCCCCCTACGAGGAGGCCGACCCCTTTGAGGCGGTGAAGCGGGCCTTTAACCTCATCGCCATGGCCAGGACCTCCACGAGCGCCCTCGAGGCCCGCAAGATGGGCTTCCTCCGGGACGGGGACGGGATCAGCATGAACCGGGATTTCCTCATCGCCGACGCCAAGCGGCGGGTTTTGGAGCTCGCCCCCGACTACCGCCCGCCCCTGCCCCCGAGGATCCGGGTCTTGGGGAGCGAGGCCTTGGGCAACCTCCGCTACGCCGTCTGGGCTTTCCGCGAGGCGGGGGAGATCACGGACCACGACGTGAGAATCGGCCTGGAGATCGCCTACGTCCTCTCCGGCGGGGAAGGCCCGGCGCGGGAGGTCTCCGAGTGGGACCTTCTGGACCTGGAGCGCGAGGCCTTCTTGAAGCTCCTCGGCACCCGGAAGACCCAGGAGCGCATCGCCTACACCTTGAAGACGGGCAAGCCGCTTAGGAACTGAGGGGGAGAAGATGCGGGAAGCGGTCATCGTAAGCGCAGTGCGGAGCCCCGTGGCCCGGGGCAAGAAGAACGGGGCCTTGGCCACCTTGCACCCCGTGGACCTCTCCGCCCAGGTGATGCGGGCCGCGGTGGAGCGGGTGGGCCTGGACCCCAAGGAGCTTGAGGACGTCCTCTGGGGGTGCGCCATGCCCGAGGCGGCCCAAGGGCTGAACATCGCCCGCCTGGCCCTCCTTCGGGCGGGCTTCCCCGTGGAGGTGGCGGGGGCCACCATCAACCGCTTCTGCTCCAGCGGCCTTCAGACGGTCGCCATGGCCGCCCAGGCGGTGATGACGGGGATGGCGGACGCCGTCTTGGCGGGTGGGGTGGAGATGATGAGCCAGGTGCCCATGTCGGGCTTCCACACCCGGCTCCACCCCGACCTCACCCCCACGGAGTGGAGCCCCGAGACCTACTCCACCTACATCGGCATGGGCCTCACCGCCGAAAGGGTGGCGGAGCGCTTCGGCATAAGCCGCGAGGACCAGGACCGGTGGGCTTTGAGGAGCCACCAGAAGGCGGCCCAGGCCTGGGCCGAGGGGCGCTTCCCTGAAGTGGTCCCCATCCGGGTGCCCAAGGTGACCTACCGGGGGACCAAGAAGGAGGTGGAGGAGGTCCTCTTTGATCGGGACGAGACGGTCCGCCCCGACACCTCCTTGGAGGCTTTGGCCAAGCTCCGCCCCGCCTTTAAGAAGAACGGCACCGTGACCGCGGGCAACTCCAGCCCCTACTCCGACGGGGCGGCGGCGGTGGTGGTCATGAGCCGGGAGAAGGCGGAGGCCTTAGGCCTCAAGCCCCTCGCCCGCTTCGTGAGCTTCGCCGTGGCCGGGGTGGAGCCCGACGTGATGGGGATCGGCCCGGTGAAGGCGGTGCCCAAGGCCCTGAAGCGGGCGGGCCTCACCCTGGACCAGATCGCCCTCATTGAGTTCAACGAGGCCTTCGCCGCCCAGGTCCTGGCGGTGATGCGGGCCCTGGAGATGCCCGAGGAGAAGACGAACGTCAACGGCGGGGCCATCGCCTTGGGCCACCCCCTGGGGGCCACGGGGGCCAAGCTCACCGCCCAGCTCCTGAGCGAGCTTGCCCGGAGGGGCGGGGGGTACGGCCTCGTCACCATGTGCATCGGCGGCGGCATGGGCGCCGCGGGCGTGTTTGAGGTTTATCCGGCCTAAGGAGGAGGACCATGACCGAGGAGAAGAAGCTTTGGCAAAAAGGCGGCGGCTGGCTTCTTGAGGTCCCGGAGCGGGTCTACACCCCCGAGGACTTTGACGAGAGCGTCAAGGAGATCGCCCGCACCACCCGCACCTTCGTGGAGCGGGAGGTGCTTCCCCTTCTGGAGCGCATGGAGCACGGGGAGCTTGAGCTCAACGTGCCCCTGATGCGCAAGGCGGGGGAGCTCGGGCTTCTTGCCATTGACGTCCCTGAGGAGTACGGCGGCCTGGACCTGCCCAAGGTGATCTCCACCGTGGTGGCCGAGGAGCTTTCGGGAAGCGGGGGCTTCTCCGTCACCTACGGCGCCCACACCTCCATCGGCACCCTGCCCCTCGTCTACTTCGGCACGGAAGAGCAGAAGCGGAAGTACCTCCCCAAGCTCGCAAGCGGCGAGTGGATCGCCGCCTACTGCCTCACGGAGCCGGGCTCGGGTTCCGACGCCCTCGCCGCCAAGACCCGGGCCACGCTTTCTGAGGACGGCAAGTACTACATCCTGAATGGGGTCAAACAGTGGATCTCCAACGCGGGCTTCGCCCACCTCTTCACCGTCTTCGCCAAGGTGGACGGGGAGCACTTCACCGCCTTCCTGGTGGAGCGGGGCACCCCCGGCCTCTCCTTCGGCCCCGAGGAGAAGAAGATGGGCATCAAGGCCTCCAGCACCCGCCAGGTGATCCTGGAGGACGTCAAGGTGCCCGTGGAGAACGTCCTCGGGGAGGTGGGCAAGGGGCACAAGATCGCCTTCAACGTCCTCAACGTGGGCCGCTACAAGCTCGGGGCGGGGGCCGTGGGCGGGGCGAAGCGGGCCCTGGAGCTTTCCGCCCAGTACGCCAACCAGCGGGTGCAGTTCGGCCGCCCCATCGGCCGCTTCGGCCTCATCCAGCAGAAGCTCGGCGAGATGGCGAGCCGCATCTACGCCGCCGAGAGCGCCGTCTACCGCACCGTGGGCCTCATTGACGAGGCCCTCGCGGGGAAGAAGGGCCCCGAGGCGGTGATGGCGGGCATTGAGGAGTACGCCGTGGAGGCCAGCATCATCAAGGTGCTGGGCTCCGAGGTGCTGGACTACGTGGTGGACGAGGGGGTGCAGATCCACGGGGGCTACGGCTACTCCCAGGAGTACCCCATTGAAAGGGCCTACCGCGACGCCCGCATCAACCGCATCTTTGAGGGCACCAACGAGATCAACCGCCTCCTCATCCCGGGCATGCTCCTCCGCCGGGCCCTGAAGGGCCAGCTCCCCCTCCTGCAGGCGGCCAGCCGGCTTCAAAAGGAGCTTCTGGAGCCGAGCTTTGAGGAGCCCGAGGACCTCGAGCTCCACCAGGTCCAAAACCTGAAGAAGCTCGCCCTCATGGTGGCCGGGCTCGCCGTGCAGAAGTACGGCCAGGGGGTGGAGGAGGAGCAGGAGGTGCTGGGGGCGGTGGCCGACATCCTCATTGACGCCTACGCCGCGGAAAGCGCCCTCCTCCGGGCCAGGCGGCTTGGCGGGCTCGCCGAAGTCCTCGCCCGCATCTACCTGGCCCAGGCCCTGGACCGGGCCCAGGCGGGGGCGCTTTCCGTCCTGCCCCGCCTCGTGGAAGGGGACGAGGCCCGGGTGGTCTACTCCGCCGCCCGCAGGCTCACCAAGCGCGAGCCCTTGGACCTCGTGGCCCTGCGCCGCCAGGCGGCGGAGGCGGTGTTGGAGGCCGGGGGCTACCCCATCCCGCGCTGACGCCCGCGTGAGGTAGCCTTACCCCCCGTGCGGGCCTGCCCCGCACGGGGGGGTTCTTTAGCGTTCTAGGCGCCACCTCGGGCCCTCCTTGGTGTCCTCCACGATGACGCCGAGGGCCCTCAACCTTTCCCGGATGAGGTCGCTTCTTTCGTAGTCCTTGGCCCGCCTCGCCTCTTCCCTAAGCTCCAAGAGGAGGGCGATGAGGCCCTCGAGGAGGGGCCCGGAGACCCTTTCCTCCAGGACCCTCTCGGGAAAGAGGCCGAGGATCCCCTCCCCCAGGGTGTGGAAGACCGCTTCGGCCCGGGCCAAGCTTTCCGCTTTGGCCTCGGGAAGGAGCTTGTGGAGCTCGGGGAGGAAGGTGAAGAGGGCGGCCAGGGCCTCGGGGGTGGAGAGGTCGTCCTCTATGGCCTCCATGAAGGCCTTTTCCAGGGCGTCCAGGGCCCTCTCCAGCCCGGGGGTGGTGCCCGGGGGTGCGGTCTTCTTCCGCTCCCGCACCTCCCGGTAGGCGTGGAGGAGGCGGGCGTAGCCCCTTTTGGCGCTTTCCAACCCTTCCCAGGTGAAGTCCATGGGGCTTCGGTAGTGGGTCTGGAGGAGGTAGAAGCGGAGGGCCATGGGCTCGTGGGCCTTGAGGAGGTCGTGGAGGAGGACCAGGTTCCCCGTGCTCTTCGCCATCTTCTCCCCCTCCAAAAGCACGTGGTTGTGGTGCATCCAGTGACGGGCGAAGCGGAAGCCCGCGGCCTCCGCCTGGGCGATCTCGCACTCGTGGTGGGGAAACTGCAGGTCAATCCCCCCGGCGTGGAGGTCAAAGCCCTCCCCCAGGTACTTGAGGCTCATGGCCGTGCACTCAATGTGCCAGCCGGGGTACCCCTCCCCCCAGGGGCTCTTCCAGCGCATGAGGTGCCCGGGCTCCGCCGCCTTCCAGAGGGCGAAGTCCAGGGGGTCTTCCTTCTCCTCCCGCACCTCCACCCGGGCTCCCGCCCTGAGCTCCTCCAGGCGTTTTCCCGAGAGCTTCCCGTACTCGGGGAAGGAGCGCACCCGGAAGTAGACGCTTCCCCTTCGCTCGTAGGCCATGCCCCGCGCAAGAAGCCTTTCCGTGAGCTCCAGCATCTCCGGGATGTGGCCTGAAGCCCTCGGGGCGATGGAGGGCCTGAGGACGTTCAGGGCCTGCATGGCGTCAAAGTAGCTCCACATGTACTTGTCCGCCACCTCCATGGGCTCCAGGCGCTCCAGCTTGGCCCGCCTTACGATCTTGTCCTCGCCCTCGTCGGCGTCGTCGGTGAGGTGGCCCACGTCGGTGATGTTGGAGACGAAGCGCACCTTGTAGCCCTTGTGGAGAAAGTAGCGCCTTAGGACGTCGTAAACCACGGGCCCACGGGCGTGGCCCAGGTGGGGGTCGGAGTAGACCGTGGGGCCGCAGACGTAGATCCCCACGTGGCCGGGGACCGCGGGCTCAAAGGGCACCTTGCGGCGCGCCAGGGTGTCGTAGATCACGAGGCCCATATGGGGGATTATAGGCCCGTGGCATAATGGCGGGGTATGGGACGGATCCTTAGGGGCCTTGCGGGCGGAGGGGACCTGCGGGTGGTGGCCGCGGAGACCACGGACGTGGTGGAGGAGGCGAGGCTTCGCCACGGCCTTTCCCCCACGGCCACCGCCGCTTTGGGGCGCGCCATGACCGGGGCCCTCCTCCTCGCCCAGCTCCTCCTCAAGACCCCCAAGGAGCGGATCACCCTCCGGGTGGAGGGGACGGGGCCCTTGGGGGGGATCCTGGTGGAGGCCGACCCCCAGGGGAACGTCCGGGGATATGTGAAAAACCCCGAGGCCGAGGTCCCCTTGAGGGAGGACGGAAAGCTGAACGTGGGGGAGCTCGTGGGGGCCGGGGTCTTGCGGGTGGACCGGAGCCTCCCCAATGGGGAGGTCTACACGAGCACCGTGCCCTTGGTCTCGGGGGAGATCGCCGAGGACCTCGCCCACTACCTCTGGCAGTCGGAGCAGATCCCCTCGGCGGTGCTCCTCGGCGTGCGGGTCAAGGGAGAGGGGGAGGTGGAGGTGGCGGGGGGCGTGGCCGTCCAGGTGATGCCCGGGGCCAAGGAGGAGGTCTTGGGCCGCCTCGAGGCCAACCTCAAGGACCTCCCCGGCCTCACCCCCCTCCTTCGGGAGCGGGGCCTGGAGGGGGCTTTGGAGGCCCTTCTTGCCGGCCTGGGCTTTGAGCGCACCGACCTCCGCGCCCTGGGCTACCTCCAGAACGAGATCCCCGCCCGCTTCCGCTGCCGCTGCAACCGGGAGAAGGCCCTGGAGGCCCTGGTCTTCTTCACCCCGGAGGAGCGCGAGGAGATGATCGTGAAGGAGGGCGGGGCGGAGGTGGTCTGCCACTGGTGCGGGGAGGTCTACCGCTTCTCCCCGGAGGAGGTCCGCTCCCTGGTGGCCGAGGTGCGCTGCCCCGACTGCGGGGCCCTTTGGCTCTACCCCAAGGGGGACGGTACCCTCGCCCGCATTGAGGGGGAGACCTGCCGCTGCGGCCGCAAGGTGGAGCTCCCCTCGGAGACCCGCCCCCAGGCTTGACCACCCCATGCTGGCCTAAACCAGCATGGGGGCCCCGGGAGGGCCCGGGGGCCAAGGAAGCGGGTAAACTAGGAGCATGTTCAAGACCATCCTCCTGGCCTACGACGGCTCGGAGCACGCCAAGCGGGCGGCGGAGGCCGCCAAGGCCGAGGCGGAGGCCCACGGGGCGAGGCTTGTCGTGGTCCACGTCTACGAGCCCGTGCCCGACTACCTGGGGGAGCCCTTCTTTGAGGAGGCCTTGAAGCGCCGCCTGGAGCGGGCGGAAAAGGTCCTGGCCGAGGCGGTGGCCCTCACCGGGGTGCCCCGGGAGGACGCCCTCCTCCTGGAGGGCCGCCCGGCGGAGGCCATCCTCCAGGCCGCCTTGGGGGAGAGGGCCGACCTCATCGTCATGGGCACCCGGGGCCTTGGGGCGGTGGGAAGCCTCTTCCTGGGAAGCCAGAGCCAACGGGTGGTGGCCGAGGCTCCTTGCCCCGTGCTCCTCGTCCGGTAGTTGCAGGGGGGACGGCTTCTTGTTATAAAGTGAGTTCCGGGGAGTAGCCGCCCCGAAAGTGGGGCCAGCCGGTCGTCAGGACGGGAGGCATCCCCGGTCGGCTGGGGCGCCTTGAGGCGCATGGCGAGACCACCTTTGGGTGGCCTCGTTTTCTGCTACTCCCCGGAAGGAGGGAGCCATGGACACGCTTGCGTTCTTGCTCATGATCCTGGTCTTCGTGGCCAGCCTGGCCATCCAAGGAGGTCTACAGGCCACCTTTGCCCGCTACAGCCGGGTGGCGAACAGCCGGGGGCTCACGGGGGCCGAGGTGGCCCGGGCGATCCTAGACACCCACGGCCTCACCCACGTCCGGGTGGAGCCCGTGCCCGGGGCCCT